>JBGOWI010000018.1:0-38103 GCA_041478555.1 Phycisphaerae bacterium | reverse complement strand
CATTTCGTTCATATCAGGCCACATATCGACGGTGCAGCTTGTCGGCGAAAAGCTGCCGGGTCCCCAATGCACCCAGCCGCGACCCGCACCGTCTGTTGGTGTATTGAACCAGCCCTGATAGCCGCACATAATTTTGCCGATGAGCGAATAATTGCTGTCGACCGAAGTAGTTGTAAAGCTCCACACATCGCCTGTAATGGTACATGGTTCATTAACTTCGTCGATTCGCCAGTAATATGTGGTACTCGGCGTAAGAAGAGCACAGGGATCAAACGTCGTCCCGGGCTGATTGCCCTGGAACTCGGTTTCATCAGGCGTCGAATCAGTGCCGAAATAAACATTGTGCGATGCAGCGCCTGCGCCGGCCGACCAGCTCAGATTTGCATCTAAGGCCACATTTGAAACGTTGTTGGCCGGGATGGCGCCAAACGCCTTGCCTGACTGAGTGGTAAAGCTCCAGACATCGCCTTTGACCGTATTAGGTCCGTTCACTTCGTCGATTCGCCAGTAGTAAGTCGTGTTAAGTGCAAGCGTACCCGGAGCAAAACTGTTTGCATCACGATTGCCTTTGAAGACAGGGCCGGTAGTATTCATCCAGTCCTGTGAAAGCAAGGCGTAATCGAAAAAGTCCACGATATTATCATCGTCAACTCCTGCGTAAGGCTCAGAACCGGCAGGGTCTAACAGCCAGCATTCTGTTAATCGCGATATGTCATTCCAATCGACAACGCCGTCTCCGTTCAAATCGCCGAGTAATCGCTCGGCGCTATTGACATCATTTAAAGCGGTGCCGAAATAGACATCGTGCGATGTTGCGCCCGAACCGGCTGTCCATGACAGCGTCGCACTTATCGCTACGCCGGTTGCGCCATTCGCAGGATTTGGACTTGTAGCTTTTGCAGGAGGCTCGGGTGTTGTTCCAATGAGCTCTATCTCCGCTAATTGTACTGAATTAGGTGCAGGACCTCTGAGCTGTGTAATCGACAGACGGTAAATGTTGTATCCGGTGCTGTTGGCAAACGAGAAAGATAGCTTCTGGAAACGAGCGGTAAAGAGCACACCGGTTCTCGTATCGAGTGTAACCCAGCTCGACCCGCCGTCATTGGAGCCTAAGATGTTCCAGTTGTTCGGGTCCCTTTCCTGAGCATCGTTAGCTGATGTAAGCGTATACTCCGTAACGACGGACCTTTTGTCAGCAGCATACCGATACTGTATCCAGCTGCCAGTCGGCGAAAAGTCAAGCCACTTGGTAGCTGTATTATTATCAAAAGCCTTAGCCATGCCTTCATTAGGCAGGTTTTCACCTCTTGCGCTGATAGTACCTGTCCCATCATCTGTGGTGTCTGAGAGACCTGAGACGTTAACAGCCAAAGAAAGCAAGACCACACAAGCCGATACAATTACTTTTTTTAACATAAAAACCACCTTAAAAATTTTAAGTCAACGTATAGTCATTCATTGCAGGGCAAACAACTTTTTAGTCACAGCCGAACTCCGGGAAAAATTAATTTATAACGAAATCAAATGGTAGCTTTCATTTGCTTTGTGCACGTGTCCCAAAACTGTATATATGGCAGCATGGACAGCCAAACTTACACTTAATTCCTGTAATTATACCAAACCTTTTCTATCTTCCTAAGTTACCAAATCCATCCCAAAATTACAAGTATTTTTGCGGTTTCTTTCAGTTTTTACCGCCACAGCCAGCTAAAAAAGGCGTTAGTTGATAGTGAATAGTCGTTAATAAAATGAGATAAATCCGTGCCTGCCCCGTGAGATGTTTACCCCGTGGGATGTGAAACTATCCCACTGGGGTCCCTTGGACTATCTCATCGGGGTTTATTCGTGTTAATTCTCCGTAATGCCGTAAGGCATGCTGAGCAGGAGTCCCAAGGACTGTAGCTATTTTTCACAATTCGCGCAAGTAAAAACCTGCGCGCTTTGGAGAAATTAAAAATTATTTCTCCAGAGCCAACAAATACTTACAAATTCAGCACAAATAATTTTTGGTCTAAATTGGTCAAAAAGGCGCAAGTTTCTCCCTTCATACGGAAGCAGATACATAGAAGAAAAATCCGAAATCCGAACCCCGCCTTGGCGGGACAGGTATCGAAATCCGAAACAAATTAGAAATTCTAATTACCAAAATTCAAAACGGTTTTGTGAAGGCAGAAAGTCGTTGTTTTGAGAATTTGAAATTTTGACATTTGATATTGTTTCGTATTTCGGATTTCGTGCTTCGAGTTTAATTACAAAAATTTTCAATTTTTCCCGTGGATAAAATTTATTTACCCATCCCTGTTCCGAAAGTTTTCAAACGCATCCGCGTATGGTTCGTGCTGCGTCACAGGGAAAAACACTACGGCTTTGCATTTCGACTCATCGAACTGACGCAGGGGAAATACGCAATCGTTGACCCGGAAGATTATGGGGAATTAAACAGGCATAAATGGTTTGCCAAAAACGATAAAAACACCTACTATGCGGCAAGAATAGAGAACGGGAAAAAAATATATATGCACCGACAGATTAAACCTCCGCCACCCTTCGACGGTTCGACTGCGCTCACCGCAGGCAGCGTTCAGGGCAGGGGAAGGCTGGTTGTTGACCATATAAACCATAAAGGATTCGATAACCGAAAAATAAATTTGCAAATTGTTACCGTCCAAGAAAATAACTGGAACAGCGGAAAGACAATAAAAGAGGCCAGCTCAAAATACAAGGGAGTGAGCAGATGCAAAAGGACCAATAAATGGCGAGCCGTCATCTGCGTAAACGGACAAGATATGCACCTGGGCTACTTCGACGATGAAAGCGAAGCGGCCAAGGCTTATGACGCGGCGGCGAAAGAATATCGAGGCAAATTTGCGGTATTAAATTTCGCCACAGAGGACGTCCGCCTTCGCCTACCCCCACGTCTGCTTGCGCAGACAAGCGTGGGGGTGCAGGCAGAGAAACACCCCGATGAGATAGCCGAAGCGGCATCTCACGGGGCAGGCAGAGAATTGCTTTAAGGCGCTATAACACAAGAAAAGAAACCACGGATTACGCAGATTTCACTGATTATTAATTAACCACGAATGAACACTAATAAACACAAAATGAAAAATCCGAAATTCGAAGCACGAAATCCGAAACCCCAGTTAGATAGCTAACAGCATCTCCAAGTAGCTAATTGACGCATCTCACGGGGCAGGCAAATTCAAATAACCAAAATTCAAATTAATTAAACAAATTTCAGGTTTTCTTACTTCGGACGGATTCCTTGATTCGCTGGATGTGGCCGCGGCCGAGGGCCTTGACCTCGCAGCCCAGCTCAAAATACCGCCTGATTTTTTCATCCTCGAGGATTCCGTAGCAATCGATAACCGCCAGCGGGGCGCCTGTCCATTCGACGATTCTTTCCGGCTCCAGATTCAGATACGGCTCGTGCGGCACAGCTAAAATCACCGCCTCAGCACCTTTGAGGGCTTTCGGCAGGTCATTCTGCACACGGATTTCCTTCAATTGTTCCTGGTTGCGGAAGAAGCGCGACCAGGATTGTCCCCTTGCGGGGTAGGTATCCTGCTGCTGGAGCTCGTGCCAGTGCTCGACATACGGGTCGTGCACGCGCATTTCCGCGCCCATTTCGGTCAGTCTCCGCACAACGATTTCCGAACCGCTGTATCGCGTATCGGCGACATCCTGCCGATAGCTGACCCCGCAGAGAAGCACATTGGCCCCGGCAATATATCGGCCCATATTTCGCAGGGCATCGCGGGTCAGGGTGGCCACGTGCAGGCCTCTGGTATCGTTAATGTCAATGGCCATCGTTGTGATTTTGAAGATGTCATCATCAAAGCCGAGCAGATGTTTGTAGGCCCAGTAGCCCAGTCCGCCGTCTTTGGGCAGGCAGTATCCGCCGATGCCGGGCCCGGGAAAGATGATATTGCTGTGAGTGGGCCGCATTTTAATGGCCTTAATAACCTTAATCAGGTCAACGCCGTTGCGTTCGGCAAAAAGCGACCATTCATCGAGAAATGCGAGTATAGTAGCGCGGTAGGAATTCTCGACGATTTTGGTGGTTTCGGACTCAATTGGTCTGTCCATAACTGTCAGCGGGAAATCTTTGGTATTGAGGACTTCGCGGAGGAATTTTTCCACGCGGTTGCGGGCTTCTGTTGTGCAGCCGGAGCAGACCCGCCAGAAGTCGCGGATTGAGGCGACGTATTGCCTGCCCGGCATAACGCGTTCGAAGCTGTGGGCCAGCAGCGGCTCGGATTTGATGCCGCGGGTCTGGAAGGCCTTTTTCAGTATCGGCCAGGCGACGAATTCCGTCGTGCCGGGGGCTACAGTGGTTTCAATCAGGACCAGACAGTCGGCCGGAATCTTCTGGCCGATGGTTTTCATAGTGGCCTCGAGTGCCGCCATATCGGTTTGTCCCGTGCGGAGCTGTCCGAGGTCCCGCTTGATATAATCGCACTGGACATCGACGACAACGCAGTCAGCCAGCTCAAGGCAGTCGTTGTTGTAGGTGCCGATTAGCGTTTTTTTCTCCAGCACGCAGCGGGCAATCATCGGGTCGACCTGTGGGTCTTCAGCCTTGACGGGAGATTGTCCCTTATCGAGCATTGGAATTTTCCAGTAGCTGCGTGTGCTGGGCCGCTGGCAGCCGATAACGAATTTGGACGGTTTTGATGTTTTTTTGTCGACGGTATCTGCGATGATAGCCGCCATCACGGCTCCGACAAATCCCACACCCATAACGACGACGATTTCCCTGCCGTCCTTCCGGGCAGATTCGACAAGTTTGCGGACGCGGTCCAGCTCCGCCGGATACTGCTGGGGCTGGGGGATTGCAAATTTTTCACCGGCCGGACTTATGGAATAATCTGTCATAGTTCATGCCTCCTTAATAAAGGACAAAATTTCGGGTATTATAAGCAAATCAGGGGCGGGATAAAGCGAAAAAATCGTCAATTGTAATCTCTTTAATCTAAAAGCCTTGACAATTAATTACTGTAAAGGCTTTAATATTATAATCTGTCGTAAAAAGGGCGATTAGTTCAGCTGGTTAGAACGCACGGATCACACCCGTGAGGTCACAGGTTCGAATCCTGTATCGCCCAGTGATGCAAGTATCTGCAGGGGAAAACCTCAACTCCTTACTTCTGTCCGGAAATCATCGATACATCAACAATCGCGGTTCTAAAAAAGATTAATCCGCCAAAAAATTTCAAAAAAGATATGCCGAGCCAGCAGCTAATGAAACCGGCACGAGAAAGTTTGTAGTCAAAATTTATCCTTGACATTAAACGGTTTAGCTGATATTATTAAGTGTTTGTTAGTTTAGTAACAGGAGTTTTTTTAATGGTCCGAATCAGGGAAAACAGGCAAAAGCATCTGATAAGCCGTGCAGCGGATGCAGGACTTTTGTGCAAAAACCTTCCGCTCGGCAGGATTGGAATGTTTGTTTGCATTTATAACATGCTGCAGGTAAAGGAGAATACTCCCTAAAGGATTTTATTTTACAAAGTATTTAAAAGCCTTCCAGGGAGCAAAATCCCGGAAGGCTTTTTTGTTGGCTGTTTGGAAAGGAGCCGCTATGCGAAAAACACGGAAAAAACAGAAAAAGATATGGTATGAAGATAAAAGTTTCTGGAAAACCGTTGCGCCTATGCTGTTCAACCAGAAGCGGCTGGGAGCTGCTGCTGAAGAAGTTGACCATATTATTAAACTTTCAGGTGTCCGGAAGGGTGCAAAAATTCTCGATTTGTGCTGCGGAATCGGCAGACATTCGCTCGAACTGGCTCGTCGCGGCTATTATGTCGTCGGCGTTGACCTTACCGAAAAATATCTTGCCAAGGCACGCAGACAGGCCAAGTCTGAAGGTCTGAATGTTCAGTTCGTCAGAAATGATATGAGGCGATTTTGTCTGCTCGAGGGTTTTAATGCGGTAATTAATATGTATACAGCTTTTGGATATTTCGAAAACCCGACAGAAGACAGGCGCGTTTTAGCCAATGTGTATCGCTCTCTGCGTAAAGGCGGGGCGCTAATTATAGACATGATAGGCAAAGAAATACTGGCCCGAATTTATTGCGAGCGCACATGGCACGAAGAAAACGGCAGAATTTTCCTGCAGGAACACAAGGTACGGCAAGACTGGTCATGGATTGACAATAGATGGATTATTCTCGAAAAGGGCAGACGGAGAGAGTCCAGGTTCGGCCACAGAATTTATTCTGCGGCTGAGATTGCCGGCCTGCTGAAAGATTGCGGCTTTAGTTCCGTCAGTATTTATGGCGATTTGGCCGGTGCCGAGTATGACCATAATGCAAAACGATTGATAGCTGTGGCTAAAAAATGATAAAACTTTAAAGTGATTATTGAAAAGGACAGTTCAAATGAGAATCAAAGTCAACATAACCAAAATGAAAATTGAGGATTATGATGAGGTTTTTTTGCTTTGGCAAAACAGTGAAGGTATGGGACTGCATAAACAGATGGACTCTAAAAAAGGAATTGCAAAATACCTGCGTCGCAACCCGGGTCTGAGCCTTGTTGCCCGTGACAATAAAAAGATAGTCGGCACTGTTTTGTGCGGCCATGACGGCAGACGCGGCCATCTGTATCATCTGGCAGTCGCACCATCTTATCGTAAAAAGGGAATCGGGAAAATGCTGGTAAATCAGGCGCTGTCGAAACTGGCTGCCATCGGCCTGTCAAGATGCACTATACATACCTTTGCGAAAAACTATGCCGGCCGGAAGTTTTGGAAACATATCGGCTGGACTGAACGGCCGGATGTAAAAATTATAACCAAAGACATTGAGTGTTAATGGAGAATTTACCTAACCATGCTAAAACTTTTTCCGGTTGAAACAGATAAAGACATCAAGACCGTTAAGCAGCTTCTTATTGAGTACGCTGATTGGCTGGAATTCGATTTGTGTTTTCAGAATTTTGAAGAAGAACTGACTAATCTTCCCGGCGACTATGCTCCGCCGAGCGGCTGTCTGCTGCTTGCAAGACATAACGGCAAAGCTGCAGGATGTATTGCACTTAGAAAGCTAAGTAACAGCGTATGTGAGATGAAAAGACTGTATGTTAAACCGAAGTTTAGAGGTTTGAAGATAGGCAGAAAGCTGGTAGAGACTATTATTGCCGAGGCTCGAAAGATAGGCTACACTCGTATACGAGGCGACACTGTTCCATCAATGGAGGCGGCCAGAGCGTTATATGCATCAGTCGGGTTTAAGGAGATTAGCCCTTATCGGCACAATCCGATAGAAGGTGCAATATACATTGAGTTAAAACTGTAATAGAATAAAAAGGAGAAATCTTATCATGGAACAATACAAAATAAATTTTGAATCAATGGACTGGCAAACGCCGGCGGTTGGTGTTAAATGCAAAGCTTATCAGCAAGGCGGCAGAAAGCTGCGATTAGTAGAGTTTGCCAAAGAGTTTGTCGAGCATGACTGGTGCACCAAAGGACATATTGGCTATATCCTCGAAGGACAAATGGAAATAGATTTCGGCAGAAAAGTAATAGTATTCGGTCCCGGTGACGGGGTTTTTATACCGGCAGGTGAAAAACACAAAGCTAAAGTGCTTACAGATACGGCCAAAGCAATCCTGGTAGAAGATGTTTAACCATTTGCCCGCAGGCAACCGCAGAGCCGACTGGAACAATCTCTTTGACACGAGAAAGAGTCCCCTTTTTGTTTATGCTGATATCACAAAATCCGTCTGCCCGCAGAAGGTCCGATATGCAGAAATACCGCCGAGCAAGACTAACTTTGATACTAACAGCGGCTGGCTGAATTCAATCCTGGCTGGTTTGAACCGACGGACAATTCCTGCTTCGACCTCGAATAAAATGATTAGAATCCGGAATTCAGAAAACAGGCCACAGAAGAAAACACCGAAGTTTAACAGCAGACAATAGTTAACGCACCAAACCTCAAAAAAATATTTTTTAAATTTTTTTTACAAAATCATTCATAAAAACTTTACCTCGCTGCCGATACCATTTATATTGTTGGCGTGTTCACCATCGGTCGAACGTTGCAGCCGACGGCGAAAGGATTCAGGAACAATTTTCAACGGATTACGAACATGTTCAATCAGCCGAGAGCAGCCAGGATTCTGATTTGTCTGGTAGTTGCTATGACCATTGGCGCCGCTGTTCTTATGGCTCTCGACCATCAATCCATCTCTGCCGGAGCCTTCAGCCTCGCAAGCTATTCGTCATTGGGGCCAATCGCTGATATTATCGCCACAAGAGAGCTGGCTAAAAGCGACAGATGGGATAAAATCGAGGTTTTTTACAGCAACACAAGGGGCGGCAATCTAAATCAGCTCGCATCACTGAACGGCCTGACAAGCGCTGAAGATGTCAATTTCCATTTTCTCGTCTGCAACGGCCTCGGTGGAATCGACGGCCAGATTCAGCCGACCGAAAAATGGCTCAACCAGTGGTCCGCTCTGCCGGGCGGCGTCTGGTACGGAAGCAGCACTACCATCAGAATATGCGTTATCAGCGAAGGTAAAACAAAAGCCTCCGACTACCAGATAAGCAGAACCGAAGAACTCATCCAGCGCCTGAGCAGAAAATTTAACATTCACCTATCGAACATCATCTACCCTGAAGACTGGCAACTATAAGGAAATTTAAAAATCAAAAATTAACCCCGGTGAGATAGCGAAGCGGCATCTCACGGGGCAAGAATGTAAAATTGAGGAGTTCGCCCTTCGGGCGAGACCTAATTTAATATTTAGCCCCGCGATTCACCGCGGGGTTCTTTTTTTGCCATTTACGGCGGGTTTTTCTTTGCCTTTCACATAAAAGACCTTCATAGTCCTTTAATTTTCGATAAAAATTCCTATTGCAAACATCCGATAAAAACGAATTTATTTCCGAACTAAAGAGGCTATTAAAAAAATTTTAACTCTTTTCGTTATTTTTACTGTTTTCGCTATTTTATCTAATTTAACATTGTCGATAAAACCTTAGAAAGGAAGAACAGGTCTTTTTAATGGAGTAGAAAAATGGCACAAGCAGTAGAAACCTTAGTTGAAAATCGCAAGTCAGCACGAACGGAACTTTCATGGCCGATAAGCCTCTGGCTGCCGGAGGCAAACAGATTCTTCAACGGCAAAACCATCAACGTCGCCAAAGGCGGTGTGCTCCTGTCAATGCCGATGACAACGCCAATCAGACCCGGACACGTCGTGGAGATAAACTTCCCGCGGACAATGAACCTTGCCAAAAAGAAAGGACAGTTCGCCCGCATAAAGACCGGCAAAGTAATACGCGTCGAGCGCGACACCTTGACCTCCGACGCCACCATCGGCGTGGCCATCCAGTTCGCATAAGAAATTCAAAACTAAAAATTCAGGGGTCCCTGCTTAGTGGGGGGACTCTATAATTTTCACTATATCAAAACCTGCCTATCTCTCTCTCTGCCTGCTGTATGCGGATAATTCACAACGTGATTGAAAACCGCCTGCCGTGTGGTACCATACGGCAATGAGCAAAGACAGGAAAAAAGGCGATTCGGTCCGTGTGCCGAAGATGGAGAACAAGCGGGCCTTTTTCGATTATGAAATCATCGAAAAGACAGAAGCCGGCCTGGCACTTGTCGGAAGCGAAGTCAAATCACTCCGCCAGGGCGGAGCCGACCTTACAGGCGCCTATGCCAGGATTTCCAGTAATGAATGCTGGCTTATCGGCTGTAATATCGCACCATATAAACAGGCAGGCACCCGCAACCATGAACCCCTCAGAAAGCGAAAATTACTGCTGCATAAAAGACAAATTAAAAAAATAGATAGCAAACTGCAGCAGAGAGGCTTTACACTTGTGCCGCTGCGGATATATTTTAACGACAAAGGCCTGGCAAAAATTGAAATAGCAATAGCAAGAGGAAAACGACAATATGATAAACGCGACAAAATCCAAAAGAGACAGCAAAAAAGCGATATCGATAAGAGTATGAGAAAATACAGAAAGTAGTTATTGGTATTTAGTATTTGGTGATGTTATGGCAGAAAAGAAAGAAGAGAAAAAAATCATAATTGATGAAGACTGGAAGACCAAGGCGCAAAAGGAAAAGGAGGTTTTAAAGGCAAAGGAAAAGGTTGACAAAGAGCCCAAAGAGTCTGACGCCCAGGAGGAGCAACGGCCGCTGCCGCAGGGTGATTTTAGCGCACTTGTCAGCCTGTTGGCAACACAGGCAATGTTTGCATTGGGCGCTATTACAACTGAAAACGACAAAGAGCCGAAAAAAGACCTGCGGCTGGCAAAGTTTCATATTGATATGCTTGAAGCGCTTGAACAAAAGACAAAAGGAAATCTGACAGAGCAGGAACAAAAGCTTTTCTCAAGCGTCCTGAGTCAGCTTCGCATGGGCTTTGTTAACGCGTCAGGATAATCCCATGGCAAACATACTCAAAGAAATAATAGACAATAAACGAAAAGAACTGCAGCAGCAGAAAAAATTAGTTGCGGCCGAATTGCTCAAAGAGCAGATAAAAAACCTCCCCCATTGCAGAAACTTTCACAAGGCCGTAACAAAACCAAACAATCGCGGCATAAATGTTATCGCTGAAGTCAAAAAGGCCTCGCCTTCGGCAGGCATTATCCGCGAAGATTTCCAGCCGGTCGAGATTGCAAAAATTTATGAAAGATGCGGCGCAGATGCCATAAGCGTCCTGACAGATGAAAAATATTTTCAGGGCAGACTCGAATATCTTACGCAGATTAAAAATACGGTAAGCATACCCGTTCTGCGGAAGGATTTTATCATTGACGAATATCAGATATACGAAGCTCGCGCGGCCGGTGCCGATGCGATATTGCTCATCGCCGAGGCATTTGAACCGAACGACGGCAAAATCCTTGATTTAATGATTCTTGCTGCGGAACTTACGCTGACGACGCTGCTTGAGGTGCACGGTGCAGAAGAGCTGCTGAGAGTAAGAAGCCTGATTGACTTTCCAAAGGCGCACTACAGTGTGCTCGGAATAAATAATCGGGATTTAACAACAATGAAAGTTGATTTGAATACGACAATCAGACTTGCGGAACTTATCGGCAATATAAAAGGCCTGGTAGCTGAAAGCGGAATAAGGACTCGTCAGGACGTTGAAAAAATAAAAAAATGCGGTGCGACAGCAATCCTCATCGGCGAAAGTCTATGTAAAGCTGCCGACATCGCAGGCAGATTCAAAGAGCTTTTCGGTCAATCTGGATATTCCGGAAACTCTCATGGCCTTATTTGCTTTTGATGTGGGATTATCTGTGATATAATCCGACTGTTCAATTTAATCAAGCATAGAATAAGTTGAAGAATTCCTTAAGGATAATTGACGATATCGAGTTAACCAGTTTTAAAAGAAATTTGGCATGTCCGGCAAAAAACAGCAAATTCTGGATTTTGACTATATCGGCTGCCCTCAGGAGGTTCTTTTTGAGAAACTCAAGACCTCTTCGAGGGGATTAACAGAAGAAGAAGCCCAAAACCGCCACGACGAATACGGCTATAATGAACCGGCCAAAAAGAAAAAAAGAACACTTCTCTTACAGATTCTTTCAAAATTCGTCAACCCCCTGGTCATTGTCTTGCTGATTATTGCCGCATTTTCTTTATTTTTGGGCGAGAAAGTCAGCGCTCTTTTAGTCATCCTGATGGCAGTTATGAGTGTTATGATATCTTTCTTTCAGGAATATCGTGCCGGAAAGGAAGCCAGCAAGCTCAGCGAAATGGTACGGACTACCGCGACTGCTTACAGAAACGGAAAACCAAGAGAAGTGCCTATCAGGGAAATCGTGCCGGGAGATATTGTTGATTTGTTTGCCGGCGATATTATCCCTGCAGATTTGAGGATAATTTTCTGTAAGGATTTGTTTGTTAATCAAGCTTCGCTGACCGGCGAATCTTTCCCGGCTGAAAGGACAGCTAATCCTATACAAACAAAAAGTAACTCTGCCTCTGATTTAACCAACATTGCATTTATGGGCTCAAGCGTAATAAGCGGCACGGGCCTGGGCGTAGTCATCAGGACCGGTTTAGCGACTCAATTCGGTGAAATTTCACGCAAACTCGCATCAATGACAGTTGATACAAATTTTGATAAAGGCGTGCGTAAATTCACGTGGCTGATGATTCGTCTCATGGCTGTGCTGGTAGTGGTTATCTTTGCCATAAACGCAGTTACCAAGGGGAATACTATTCAGGCGATTCTGTTTGCTTTGGCGGTTGCCGTAGGACTCACCCCGGAAATGCTTCCTATGCTGGTTGCCGTCAATCTTTCCAAAGGCGCCATCGCAATGTCGAAGAAAAACGTCATCGTCAAGCATCTCAATTCAATACAGAATTTTGGCGCCATGGATGTTCTTTGTACCGACAAAACCGGAACTCTTACCCTGGATAAAATTGTCCTGGAGCAGCACTGTGACATTGTAAGAAAAGAAGATGAAGATGTGCTGAGGCTTGCTTATATAAACAGTTATTATCAGACCGGACTTAAGAACATTCTGGACCGTGCCGTCTTAAAGCATGGGAAATTGTCTGTAAAGCAGTATAAAAAAATTGATGAAATTCCCTTTGACTTTTCCAGAAAAATGATGTCCGTCGTGGTTGAAATGGGCGGCAAGCACCGGTTAATTACCAAGGGCGCCCCGGAAGAAGTATTTAAACGATGCACAAAATATGAATTAGAAGGAGATATTTTTGATTTTGACGTCTTAACAGAGACGGACCTGAAGATGGAGTATGAAAGTTTGAGTTCTGAGGGATTCAGGGTGTTAGCTATGGCTTATAAGGATTATGAAAATCCCAAGGGAGCCTATTCAAGAGATGATGAGCAGGAGATGATTCTTAAAGGATACGTAGCGTTTCTTGACCCGCCAAAGCCAACAGCCAGAAAGACCATTGAAACTTTACGCGGGCTTGGCATTGATTTTAAAGTTTTAACCGGCGACAACGAACTGGTGACTAATAAGATATGCAGTGAGGTCGGTCTTGATGTAAAGGGAATGTTGACCGGCGAAATGATTGAAAAAGCGAGCGATGAAGAGTTGACGAATATTGTGAAATCCGTCAATGTTTTTTCGCGGCTTTTGCCTCTGCAGAAAGAGCGCATTATCAGGGCGTTGCATCGAAACAACCATACTGTCGGTTATTTAGGCGACGGCATAAACGATGCGCCTGCTTTAAAAGCAGCCGATGTAGGTATCTCGGTCGATAATGCGGTGGATATCGCTAAAGAATCAGCCGATATCATCCTGCTTCAAAAGAGCTTAATGGTATTGAAAGACGGCGTGATAGAGGGCAGAAAAACATTCGGGAATATCCTTAAATATATCAAAATGGGTTCGAGCTCGAATTTCGGTAATATGTTCAGTATGACCGGCGCAAGCCTCTTTCTGCCGTTCCTGCCAATGTTGCCTATTCAAATATTGTTGAATAATTTTCTCTATGATATATCTCAGGTTGCCATTCCCTCTGATGAAGTTGACGAAGAATACCTTCAAAAAGCAAGGCCGTGGAACGTGAACTACATTAAGAAATTTATGCTGGTTATCGGCCCGATAAGTTCGATATTTGATTTTATAACATTTGGTGTTTTATGGTTTATGTTCCACGCTTCCGAATCGCTTTTTCATACTGGATGGTTTTTGGAGTCGCTCTGCACACAAACACTGGTAATATATATAATCCGCACAGGGAAAAAACCCTTTATAGAGAGTAAGCCAAGTCAATTCCTGATGTTTACTTCAATTTACATTGTCACGATAGGATTGTTTATACCCTTTACGCCCCTGGGGAAGTATTTTGGTTTTGTCGCGCCGCCTCCATTATATTTTCTTGCGTTGACAGGGATTGTCAGTTCCTACTTATTATTAGTTCAAATAGTGAAAAAGTTGTTTATAAAAAAATACGGGTATGAATAAAAGTTGATAATAATCGGGACTTATATTGCTATTATGTATATGGTTGGCATCGGCGGCAAAAATGAGCTGGCTGCTGAAACCGGCTGTGAAATGATTTATGCATAAAGGAGCAAAAATGGTAAATATTCTTCTTTATTTGCTTTTAGGTCTTGTTACCGGAATACTCAGCGGTTTAATCGGCATCGGCGGAGCGATAATTATAATACCAACGCTGGTTCTTCTGTTCGGCCTGTCGCAGCACACGGCACAGGGCACAACACTTGCGCTGATGGTTCCGCCGATAGGTTTGCTCGCCGCATGGACATATTACCAGAAGGGTTTCGTGGATTTGAAAATCGCAGCATTTATCTGCATTGGTTTTTTCATCGGCGGCCTGTTGGGGGCAGAGTTCGCAATCGGGATTCCTGACCAGATTTTGAGAAAAATTTTCGGAATAGCGCTGCTTGCAGCTTCGCTGAGAATGCTTTTTTTCAAATAAGGGCAATAGTTTTTTATGCCTGCCGGGTTTTCTGAATTTTTGCCCATTCGTCGCGGAGGGTTGCAGTACGATTGAAAATCAATTTTCCGTCTTTATCCGACCTCGGCTCGACGCCGAGTCGAGACGGGCTGTCAGGGTCAACCCCGCCGCATCGTACTGCGGGGTCAAGGCAGAAATAGCCTAATCTTTCAAACTGCCATCTGCTCAAAGGTTTTGCGTCTTTTAGATAAGGTTCGACCTTGCAGCCGACGAGGGTCTTAAGTGAATTGGGATTTAAAAAAGCAGTGAAGTCCTGACCTTCCTGGGCCTCATCCGGATTTTCCTTTGTGAAAAGATTCTCGTAGAGTCTCGCCTCGGCATCGACGGCGTTTTTCGCACAGACCCAGTGAAGAGTGGATTTTACTTTTCTGCCGTCAGGCGAATCGCCGCCGCGGGTTGCAGGGTCATAAGTGCATCGAAGCTCAACAATATTGCCTGTAGAATCCTTTATTACCTTGCGGCAGGTTATGAAATACGCGTATCGCAGACGAACCTCTCTGCCGGGTGCAAGACGGTAAAACTTTTTCGGAGGCTCTTCCATAAAATCATCAAGCTCAATGTAAATCTCCCTCGAAAAAGGTATCTGTCTTGTTCCGGCGGAAGCATCTTCAGGATTATTTACCGCTTCGAGGTATTCGACCTTGCCGTCGGGATAATTTTCAATTGTTACCTTTAGCGGATTTAAAACTGCCATGACACGAGGGCTTGTCTTATTCAAATCCTCACGGACACAGTATTCAAGCAGTGCAAAATCAACCGTGCTGTTGAATTTATTTACGCTGATTTTCGAGCAGAAATTTCTTATCGCCCAAGGAGAATAGCCCCTTCTCCTCATACCGCAGATTGTCGGCATTCGCGGGTCGTCCCAGCCGCTGACGAAGCCGTCCTGCACAAGTTTCAAAAGTTTGCGTTTGCTCATAACGGTATAGGTAAGATTCAATCGTGCAAATTCAATCTGCTGCGGATGATAGACGCCGAGCGCATCGAGGAACCAGTCGTAAAGAGGCCGATGATTTTCAAATTCGAGCGTGCAGATTGAATGTGTAATTTTTTCGATGGAGTCCTCAAGTCCGTGAGCCCAGTCATACATCGGATATATGCACCATTTATCGCCTGTTCGGTGATGGGAGGCGTGGAGAATCCTGTACATCACGGGGTCTCGCATATTAAGGTTGGGGTGAGCCATATCGATTTTTGCACGCAGCGTTTTCGAGCCATCGGGAAATTCGCCGGTTTTCATTCGCTGGAACAAATCGAGATTCTCTTCAATGCTGCGATTGCGATAGGGACTATCTTTTCCGGGCCTGGTCAATGTGCCGCGATATTCTCTGACCCGCTCTGCATCGAGTTCGCAGACGTAAGCCTTGCCTTTTTTTATAAGGTCGATTGCCCAGTCATACATCTGCTGAAAATAGTCCGAGCCGAAGAAAAGATTTTCTCCCCAGTCCCAGCCGAGCCAGCGGACATCAGCGATAATCGAATCGACGTATTCCTGCTCTTCCTTTTCAGGATTGGTGTCGTCAAAACGCAGATGACATTTTCCGCCGAACTCAGAAGCTATTCCGAAATTCAGGCAGATGCTCTTTGCATGGCCGATATGCAGATAGCCGTTCGGCTCAGGCGGAAATCGTGTAACGACTCTGCCGTCCCATTTGCCGCTTTTGCAGTCATCGACAACTATCTGGCGGACAAAATCAGGCTTCTGGTAATTTTCATTTGCATCGTTTGTTTCTGTCATCTGTAAGCCTTTAAGCTTTAATATGTTAGAGTAAAGGAAAGATTAAAAAATCCCTCTTACACAGTCAAGAGCGTAAAAATTTGCCGACTTACAGTCTTTCGTATTTAATTACCGCTCTGTACAGCCCATTGATTCTTGAGCCTTCGACAATCAAAGGGGCATAATTTTCATTGCGGGGCTGGAGCCTGACTTTATTTTGCGGTTCGAAAAAGACTTTTTTGAATGTTGTTTCATGCGGCGTTGAAAGACGAATGAAACAATCATCGCCGCTTCTTACCTCAGCAGCAGGAGAAAAGATAACTATATCGCCCTGAACAAACTTCGGCTCCATCGAATCGCCTATGACTCGAACGGCAAAGGCATGAGGGTCGTCAATATCAGGGCAGCGGACATAATCATCGGCAAAACCTGCAGGATATTCGAGGTCGTCAAAATCGACAGGATAACCTGCCGCGACGCGGTTAATTACAGGTATCAGCCTGCCGGGCTTTACCACAGAGCTGCCGTTGTCAATCTGCAAATCACTTTTCGAAAGCAGTTCATCAATTTCACCTTTGCTGCTTTTTTTATCGATAAGATTTTTAACCAGTTTTCGCCAACGCTGATTCTCCGCTTCATAAGCCTCGAAACGCTGGCGAACATCGGCAGGCATCCTGTCCAGATTGGCAATATGCCGCAACGTGCCGGCGGAAAACTCCAGCACCTCCTCCAGCTTGCGAAGAAGGCTGTCGCTCGGCGGATTTCTTACCTTGCCCGTTTCAATCGTTGAAAGATAAGGTTTGGAAAAACCCGTTTTGGCACTTACCTCATCAAGCGTGATATTCAGCTCGTGCCGACGCTTGCGAATAATCTGACCTAAAGACATTTCTAATCCCTCAAAAATAAATTTGTTTTTCAATTATACAACAAATCAAAAAAGTTTCAAGAATAACTAATAAAAAGCCTGTTGATATAACTTGTTATGTAATAAATAGTTAAGGTTTAAAGTTGCGGTTAAAACCGAAAAAATAGTTTTGAAATATTTGATTTTTTACCTCATTCGCTTGTATCGAGGATGCTCATAAAGGCCTGCTGAGGGATTTGAACGCTGCCGATGCTTTTCATTCTCTTTTTGCCTTCCTTCTGCCTTTTGAGAACCTTCATTTTGCGGGTAACGTCGCCGCCATAGAGTTTTGCGGTAACATCTTTTCTAAAGGCCTTGATGGATTCGCGTGCGATTATTTTGCCGCCGATTGCCGCCTGCAAAGGTATCTCGAACTGATGACGCGGGATTGCTTTCCTGAGTTTGACAAGCATTTTTCTCCCTCTTGCCTCTGCGTTCGAACGGTGCACAATCAAACTCAGTGCATCGACGATTGCCTTATTTACGAGGATATCTATTTTTACAAGGTTGCCGGCCTCGAACCCGGTAAACTTATAATCCATTGTTGCATAACCTCTGCTTATGCCTTTGAGCTGGTCGTAAAAATCATAGACAATCTCGGCAAGCGGAGCCCTGAACTCCATCATCACACGAGTCGGACTTATATAATCGGTCTTTATTAACTGACATCGCTTCATCTCCGCAAGCTTCATAATACTGCCTATCGCGTCTTTCGGAGTAATTACTTCGAGCTTTACATAAGGTTCGCGGAGCTCAGCGATTTTGGTCTTTTCAGGCATATGGCTTGGCGAATCAATTCTGTAAGTTTCTCCCGACGTCTCAACCACCTCGTAAGTTACCGTAGGCGCCGTCTGGACCACTTCGATATTGCTTTCTCTTTCGAGTCTTTCCTGAATAATTTCCATGTGCAGAAGACCGAGAAATCCGCAGCGGAAGCCAAAGCCCAGAGCCGGACTGTTCTGCGGAATAAACGTAAAGCTTGCATCATTGAGCGAAAGTTTTTCAAATGCCGAGCGCAAGTGCGAATAATCGGTGTTGTTCCCCGGATAAAAATCGCTGAAGACCATCTGAAGCGGCTTTTTGTAGCCGGGCAAAAGCTTCTTGGCAGGTTCTTTTGCCAGAGTGATGGTATCGCCAATCGTAACATCCGAAAGCGTCCTGATATTCGCAATAACATAACCCACTTCGCCGGCACCGAGCGAATCGATTTTCTTCATTTCAGGTGTGAATTTCCCAAGCTCGCTTACCTGATAACTTCTGCTCGAGCCCATCATCAGTATCTTATCGCCGGGATTCAATTGGCCGCTAACCAATCTGACATAGCATATCACGCCGCGATATTCGTCATAATGGCTGTCAAATATCAACGCCCTGGTCTGCTTTGTCAAATCGACCGCAGGCGGCGGCAAAAAAGTTATTATCGCCTCAAGCAGCTCAGAAACACCCTGGCCGCTTTTGGCACTGATATAAAAGCACTCGTTTTTATTTATGCCGAGGATATGTTCGATTTCCTCTGCGACAACCTTCGGCTGCGCTGCAGGCAGGTCTATCTTATTTATAACCGGGATAATTTCCAGGCCCGAATCGACGGCCAGATACGCATTGGCAACCGTCTGTGCCTCGACGCCCTGCGAGGCATCGACAACGAGCAGAGCGCCTTCACACGCTGCCATTGAGCGGGAAACCTCATAATGAAAATCGACGTGCCCCGGCGTGTCAATCAGATTGAGCATATATTCGACGCCGTTAAGGGTGTAGTGCATTGTAACGGCAGAGGCCTTGACGGTAATGCCTCGTTCGCGTTCGATGTCCATAGTGTCGAGCATCTGCTCCTTGAAATCTTTCTGGCTCACAGTACCTGTAAGCAGCAGGAGCCTGTCGGCCAGCGTGCTCTTGCCGTGGTCAATGTGAGCGATAATGCAAAAATTTCTAATGTTCTCTGTGTTCATCCGTAGTCTTCAGAAAATTTATATACTCATATTATAATTAATCAACGCCTTAAAGCAATCAGTCAGGTTGTGCAAAATCACACAGGACGCTATCTGCAATAGGCATCGCCTCTTTTGTCAGGCTGAGCCTGCTATCTTTTAATTGCAGAAGATTTGATTTTAAATTTTTCTCAATCGACCGGCCGAAAAAATCAAAAATATCAAAGCCCGTTTTTTGCCTGTATTCCGTCAGGTCAATTCCCTCTATCAATCGCAAATTAAGCACTGCTGTCTGAGATGCCTTTTCTGAAGGAGTTATTTTTATTTTTTCGGCTCGACTGAGCTCACCGAAGTCTGCTGCCGGTTCTCTATTCTGTTCGATATATTTAACATATTTATCAATATCACTTATATTTTCAGTTCTGCAATCTCCAATGTAGCTGCACGCAGATGGTCCGACGCCGAGATAAAAATCATTCTTCCAATAAGTAAGGTTATGCCTGCATTTAAAACCTGGTTTTGCAAAATTTGAAATCTCATAATGTTCAAAGCCGGCATCGGCAAGCTTTCGGATTGCTGCTTCGAACATCTTCCTGTCAGTATCTTCATCGACAGTTTTTATTTTGCCGGACAATTTTGTTTTTTCCAACGGCGTGTTTTTCTCATAAGTCAGACTATATGCGCTTATATGCTGAATGCTGCTCTGGCTTGCTTTTTTGATGGTTTCTCGCCAGTTCTTCAGATTAGAGCCGGGAACAGCAAAAATTAAATCGATGCCGATATTCTTAAAACCGATGATTTCTGCGGCTCCTATTATTTTTTCTGCCTGTTTTGCCGAATATCCTCTGCCCAGAAAGGCAAGTTCATTATCGCAGAATGACTGAACGCCGATGGAAATTCTATTGACGCCAAGTTCAAAAAGCTCCTTGAGCAGTTTTTCATCCGCATCGGCAGGATTGATTTCAACGGTAAACTCGCCGGCTGCGCCGGTCAATTCAACAACTTTTGAAAGGAAACTGCAAAGTATTTCACAGCCGACGGATGCCGGACTGCCTCCACCTATATACAGCGTGCTGACAGGCTTGCTGAAAGAAGATTTTTTCAGCTCTGCAATTTCGGCATTTAAGACTCTTTTAACATCATATTGATTTGCCGGCTTTGAGAAAAAACCGCAATATGAGCATTTAGATTTGCAGAACGGAATATGTATATAAACAGATTTTGGTAAATTCGTATTAATCAAGATTGTACCACTTTTTTATTGTTTGCCTCAATTGACCTTCGTTTTGTGCAGCGATAAGTTCTTTGCTTGTCTTTCTTATGTTCGTATGACTTTTGCTGTATTTAGTCAGAAATTTCCTGAAGTACCATATACATTTTTTTATATCGTAAAGTTCCTTCAGCAATTCGAAATGTTCGAGGATGATTCGGCCCTGCTCTCGTATATCAGGGTGGAAGATTTGTTGTTTTCCTTCGAGCACGTCTTTTATCTGTCTGAAAATCCAGGGTTTTCCGACAGCGCCTCTGGCTATGGCAACGCCGTCGGCACCGCTTGAGCGGAGCTTGTTTACGATATCGACCGGCTCGAACAAATCGCCGCTGCCGATGATTGTCGTTTTTGGAAATTTTTCCTTCAGTTGTTTTATTATATTCCAGTCAGCAGCGCCTTTGAATCTTTGCTCAACGCTTCTGCCGTGGACAATCAGGCTGTCGATGCCGTATTCAACGGCTTGTGTGCAGATTTGCCCGAATTTTTGTATTGATTCTTCGCTGCCATCGACGCCTTTTCTAAGCTTCATAATTACGGGACATTTTACGGCATCTCTTACACATTTGAAGATTTCGATTGTCTTTTGCGGCTCTGCCAGAAGTGCACCGCCTCTCGCCTTTCTGATGACTTTCGGTGCAGGACAGGCAAAATTAAGGTCGATAAGGTCGTAACCGATTTGGCACAGGTTCTCTGCCGCCCTTGCCATTTTTTCAGGTTCGCTACCGAGAAGTTGTGCGCCGATTGGATGTTCATCGTCCTTGAGGATATAATCTGGTTTTTCAAAAAGCGGTTTATATGATGCAGAACTATCAAGGATAACGCCGCTGAACGTAAGTTCGCAGCCGAACTTTCTTGCAAGGACTCGCATCGCCCTGTCGCTGTAGCCGCTCATGGCAGCTTGGATGACAGGGGTATTGATTCTTATATTTCCGATTTTTAACATACGCAGTATGCCTTACGGCACGGGCAGGAGTTAGAATTAAAAATTTAAGAATCCGCCTTTTGGCGGAGTTGCTTTTTGCTTGTCAGGTATATTGCCTGCTCAGCAAAGATATTCGGAGCAAACTTGACGGGGCTTTGGCGGCTGCCGATAAGCGCCAATCTAACTTCGATTTTTGCGCCGATTTCATCGCAAAAAACCTCAAAATCCTTCAGCGACAGAAAATGAATATTCGGCGTTTCGTACCACCTGAAAGGAAGCTGCCTCGTTCGCGGAGCTTTGCCGGTAAAGAACAGATTCGCCCTGCATTTCCAGTGAGCAAAATTGGGAAAACTGACGATAACCTTTCCCGCCACCCGTAAAAGCTCGGAAAAAACCTGACGCGGGTTTTTCAGTGTCTGCAAGGTCTGTGAAAGTATCGCATAATCAAATGTGCCGACCGGATAATGCTCAAGTCCCCGTTCGATGTCTCTGTGAATTATATTAAGACCGTTGTTTACGCACTGCAGGACAAGCTCCTGGTCGACTTCAATTCCCTCAGCGATGATATTTTTGTCGTGCTGAAGATTAAGCAGAAGCTGTCCGTCGCCGCAGCCGACATCGAGCACCCTGCTGTTCGGCTCTATGAGCGATTCGATAAGTTCGTAATCGACCCTGAGTCTTTTTGCGCGTTCAATACCCTTTATGCTTGAAATCACAGAAGGTCTTTCAAACTTCGGTTTTTCCATGGTCGTTGCAAGAAATCCGCTAATCAATCTGCTCAGCGTCTCCGGCTCCAGCAGAAATGCATCATGGCCGTAGGGGGAGAGGATATTGCAGTAGCTGACGGGTTTTCTCTGTGCGACAAGTGCGTTTACCATTTCTTCCGATTGAGCGGGGGTAAAGAGCCAGTCGCTGGTGAAGCTGACTATCAAAAATCTTGACCTTGTCTTTGCAAACGCTTTTTCAATAGAGCCGTAATCCCTCGCAAGGTCGAAGTAGTCCATCGCCTTAGTTATATACAGATAACTGTTGGCGTCGAAACGGTCGACAAAAATCTGGCCCTGATAGTCAAGGTATGTCTCGACAGAAAACTCAGAACTGAAATCATAGCTGTATTTATCGGCACTTCTGAGTTCTCTGCCGAATTTCTCTCTCATACTTTCTTTTGAAAGATAGGTTATATGACCTATCATCCTTGCAGTGGCAAGGCCTTTTTTCGGCGTCCTGCCTGCCTCTATATCGGAAAGAATGGCGTTTCTGCCGACCGCATCAAATGCAATCGCCTGTGTACCAAGTCTTGAAGTGGCGGCAATTACTATCGCTGATTTGACAAAATCAGGATACTCAATCGCCCACTGCAGAACCTGCATTCCGCCCATCGAACCGCCGATGACACACAAAAGCTGTTTTATGCCGAGCTTATCCAGCAGCAGCTTTTGCACTTTTACCATATCAGCGATGGTAATCAGCGGAAAATCAAGATTATACGGTTTGCCGGTTGCAGGATTAATGCTGGATGGTCCCGTCGTGCCGCTGCAGCTGCCAAGAAAATTGGAGCATATAACAAAATATTTATTTGTATCGATTGCCTTGCCCGGCCCTATCATAATGTCCCACCAGCCGCTCTTTTTATCGCCGGCACTGCTGAAACCGGCAGCATGTGCGCTGCCGCTGAGGGCATGACAAATAAACACAACATTATCGCCAGCCGGACTTGGTTTGCCGCAGGTTTCATAGGCCACCTCTATTGGGCCGAGGGTTTTGCCGCTGACCAACTTCAGAGGCTTGTCAGCATCGATAACCTTTACGGTCTTAGTCTGGACAATACCAACCGAACCTGCCTGATTCTCTGCCATAACGTAAGCTTCAATCCTGAGGAATCCCTTTGTTTTTCACAATAATTACAGTTGTTGTGAAAAATTCCAACTGACTAACGACTAATCTTATAGACCGGCCCTTTTCGGTATGCAATTTTTCTTTTCAATCTGGCTCAGTTTCGCTTTTTTATAGACACAAGTGAACGAAAACAATATACTGTCCGTTTTAATTTAAGGCCAAAAAACATGCAGGGGCAGTTTTAAAGACGGTTTCGAGGTAAAATATGAGTGAAAATCTTCAGGCAGACTTCGGCGAGCTCAGTCGAGCCGAAATTAAACGGATATGCCAAAGCTGCGGCAACGACCGAACAAGGATGATGGATATTGTTCGAGCGGTACAGGAAAAATTCGGCCAGGTCAGCGGCGAGGCGATGAATCATATCGCAAAATGCATCAACTGCCGCCGGGTCGAGGTCGAAGGCGTCGTGTCATTTTATGCATTCCTTTCAAAAAAGCCCAGGGGCAAAGTCGTCATTCGCCTATGCAATGACGTCGTCGACAAAATGCAGAGCGTTGATGCAGTTGCCGAAGAGTTCAAAAAGCAGCTCAATATCGATTTTGGTCAAACGACACCCGACGGCAAAATAACGCTCGAATATACGCCCTGCATCGGGATGTGCGACCAGGCACCGGCGGCCCTTATCAACGATGAAGTCATAACATATCTTTCTACCGACAAGGTAAAACAGATTATAGCTGAGCTGAAACAGCACTACGAGCCGGCAAAGCTGAAACATCGTCTCGGCGACGGCAACAACGCTCACGAGCTTGTCCATTCCTGTGTTCATAACGGTATCAGAAAGAAAGGCCCGGTCATCTTTACCGAGTATAAACACGAAGCAGGACTTAAAAACGCCCTTGCCATAAGCTCGGTTGAAGTCATTAACGAGGTAAAAACCACCCGGCTTCGCGGCAGAGGCGGAGCGGGTTTTCCGACCGGCATAAAATGGCAGTTCACACGCGCGGCGGCAGGTGAAAAGAAATTTATTCTCTGCAACGCCGACGAAGGCGAACCCGGCACTTTCAAAGACAGGGTAATCCTTACAGAATGTGCTGATATGCTCTTTGAGGGCATGACAATTGCCGGCTACGCAATCGGGGCAGAAATGGGAATCCTTTATCTGCGGGCTGAATACAATTACCTGCGAAAATTACTCGAAAAGGTTTTACAGGAAAGAAGAGATAAAAATCTCCTCGGCAAAAATATACTCGGCAAGAAAGGTTTTAACTTCGATATTACAATCCAGATGGGGGCAGGTGCATATATCTGTGGCGAGGAGACCGCCCTGATAAGCTCCTGCGAAGGCTCAAGAGGCGACCCCAAAACCAGACCGCCGTTTCCCGCACAGAAAGGCTATCTGGGCTATCCGACGGCAGTAAATAATGTTGAGACACTGTGCTGCGTAACAAGAATACTCGAAATGGGTGCAGCATGGTTCGCCGAAATCGGCTCGGCAGGCAGCCCGGGCACAAAACTTTTAAGCATCTGTGGCGACTGCAAACTGCCGGGTGTTTATGAACTCCCGTTCGGCATAAAAGTAAAAGACCTCTTAAAAGAAGTCGGAGCCGAAGATGCACAGGCCGTTCTCATCGGCGGACCGAGCGGCCAGATAATCGGTTCGAATGATTATAATAGAACTATCAGCTACGACGATTTGGCGACCGGCGGAGCGATTGTCGTTTTCGGTCCTGAAAGAGACATAATTGAAATCGCCGCCTGGTATATGGAATTCTTCGTCGAGGAAGGCTGCGGCTACTGCACGCCCTGCAGGGTCGGAAATGCACTGCTGAAAAAATATCTCGACAAAATTCTTGAAGGCTATGGTGAGCCGGAGGACCTCGATGTATTACAGGAGCTCGGCGAAAGCATAAAAATCACCAGCCGCTGCGGACTGGGCCAGACTTCTCCCAACCCCGTACTGACAACCCTGAAAAACTTCCGCAAGATTTATGAATCGAGAGTCAAAAAAGCTGCTGACGGTATGCAGCCGATGTTCGATATCAGAAAAGCTCTCGGCGATGCCGAAAGCATTGCAAAACGAAAATCGGAAATCTATACATAATGAAGGATTCACCCCCACACCAATGTATCGGTGCAGGGAAACAGTATTTAAGGAAAAAAATGGAAACGAAATCTTTATCAAAAAGACAATATTCAAAACTTATTACATCTGCACACCAAAAATTTTGGTGTGTGGATACATTGGTGTGGGGGTAAAAATGAGCGACCAGATAACCTTTACAATTGACGGTATTGAGGTGAAAGGCAAGGCGGGTCAGACTATCCTGCAGGCCGCTGATGAGGCCGGTATTTATATACCGAGACTCTGTTATCATCCGGAGCTTGTCCCGCATGGAAGCTGCCGCATCTGCACTGTTCTTGTCAACGGCAAACCCCAGACCGCCTGCACTCAGCCGATTGCCGAGGGAATGACTGTGGAAAATGACACACAAGAGCTTAAGGAGCACAGACGCAATCTGATTGATATGCTCTTTATTGAAGGCAATCACTTCTGTATGTTCTGCGAAAAGAGCGGCAACTGCGAACTGCAGGCTATGGCTTATCGGCTTGGAATCCTGTCTCCAAAATATCCTTATCTTTACCCCAAAAAAGATGTTGATTCCACACACCCTGACATATTCCTCGACCTGGCCAGATGTATCCTCTGCGGCAGATGCGTGGAAGCCTCCAGAGATGTTGACGGCAAAGGTGTTTTTGAATTCGCAGGTCGAAGCATTGAAAAGAAAATCACGGTCAACGCTGAAGCATACCTCAAAGACACCGACCTTACCGTAACCGATAAGGCCGCTGATGTCTGCCCAGTCGGCACGATAAACAAAAAACGTACGGCTTTTGCCGTTCCAATCGGCAAAAGATTATACGACAGCAAACCCATCGGCTCGGAAATCGAAGAACGAAAAAAATAAAAAATAAATTTGTAAGGGTTCACCCCCACACCAATATACTGGTGAAGGGGAAAAATATTTAAGGAAAAAAATGGAAGCAAAATTAAAAAGACAGTATTCGAAGCTTATTATATTGGTGTGGGGGTAAAAATGGCAAAACCAAAAATCGCAACAGCATCGCTGGCGGGCTGTTTTGGCTGCCATATGTCGCTGCTCGATATTGATGAACGAATCTTAAAGCTCATTGAGCTTGTCGACTTCGACAAATCTCCCATTGATGACATAAAGGAATTTACCGGCAGATGCGCCATCGGTCTGATTGAAGGCGGCTGTGCCAACGAAGAAAACGTCCATGTCCTTCAGGAATTCCGCAAACATTGCGACATTCTTGTTTCCGTCGGCGATTGTGCCATAATGGGCGACATACCTGCGATGAGAAACAACATACCGTTAAAAGAGTGTCTCGAGGAAGCATATCTGAACGGCCCTTCCGTCCACAATCCCGAAAAAATCATACCGAACGATAAGGAACTGCCGCTCTGCCTTGACAGGGTTTATCCGTGCCGCGAAGTTGTAAAGATTGATTATTTTCTGCCGGGCTGCCCCCCAAGCGGAGATACGCTTTGGCAGGCCCTTGTTGCACTTCTGAACAATAAGCCTCTCGAACTGCCTTATGAACTGATAAAATACGATTAATTCGTTTTATGGTGAGCGAAGTCGAACCGTTTCGGAGTATTAAAAGTGAGTACAAGCAAAAGGGTCGTAATAGAACCAGTTACCAGAGTTGAGGGGCACGGCAAGGTCTCAATCCTGCTGGATGAAAACAACAAGGTTACGCAGGCAAGGTTTCACGTCGTTGAATTTCGCGGCTTTGAAAGATTTATTCAGGGCAGACCTTACTGGGAAATTCCTGTTCTCGTTCAGAGGCTCTGCGGTATTTGTCCCGTAAGTCATCATCTTGCCGCAGCAAAGGCAATGGACCGAATTGTCGGAGCAGACAAACTTACGCCGACCGCTGAGAAGATACGCCGGCTTATGCACTACGGCCAGATGTTCCAGTCGCACGCACTGCATTTTTTCCATCTCTGTTCGCCCGATTTGCTGTTCGGTTTTGACGCGGACCCGAAAATAAGAAACGTAATCGGTGTTGCCGTTAAATTCCCCGACCTCGCTGTGCAGGGCGTGATGATGAGAAAGTTCGGCCAGGAAATTATAAAGGCCACTGCCGGCAAAAAGATTCACGGCACAGGAGCAATCCCCGGCGGAATAAATAAAAATCTGTCAATTACTGAAAGAGATGTCTTTTTGAAGGACATCAGGCAAATGCTCGAATGGGCAAAAGGCGCATTGAATATTGCAAAGGATTATACCGTTAAGAACCTTGATAAACTTAAACCTTTCGGCTCTTTCGACTCGAATCATTTAAGTCTTGTCCGCAAAGATGGCGCGATGGATTTCTATCACGGCAATCTGCGGGCAATCGACGCAACCGGCAAAAAAATCTTCGACCAGGTTGATTATTCAAACTATCTCGACTACATCGCCGAGGAAGTAAAATCGTGGTCTTATATGAAATTCCCGTTTATCAAATCATTGGGGCCAAAGACCGGCTGGTATCGTGTCGGCCCGCTCGCGAGAGTAAATACCTGTGATTTTATCGACACACCCGAAGCCGAAAAGGCAAGGAAGGAATTTATGGCTCTTACCGGCGGCAGGCCGAACAACATCACAATGGCTTACCACTGGGCAAGGATGATTGAGCTTCTGCACGCAATAGAGAAAATAAACCAGCTTCTGCACGACCCTGATTTGCAGGGCACAGACCTTGTTGTAAAAGGCAAACGCAGAAACGAAGGTATCGGCCTTCTCGAAGCTCCGAGAGGCACACTGTTCCATCATTACAGGGTCAATGACGATGACCAGATTGTTATGGCAAATCTTATCGTATCGACGACTAATAATAATGAGCCGATGAACCGGGCGGTGCAGAAAGTTGCCGCAGACTATATCGACGGCGCACCAAAAATTACCGAAGGATTATTAAATCACATCGAAGTGGCAATAAGGGCCTACGACCCGTGCCTTTCCTGTGCGACACATGCACTGGGAAAGATGCCTCTGATGGTTACGCTCTACGACCATGAGGGTAATGAAATAGATAGTAAGACAAAATAATGAGCAAAGATAACCAAAAAATTCTGTTGATAGGTTTCGGCAACCCGGCAAGGGCTGATGACGGCCTTGGCCCTGCTCTTGCTGAAAAAATTGAATCAAAAAATCTTTCGCTTGTTACCGTCGAAGCCGACTATCAACTGACGATTGAGGACTCAGCCCAGGTAGCCGAGCACGATATAGTTATTTTCGCCGATGCTTCGGCAGACGGCCCTGAGCCTTTCAGTTTTGAGCCTGTCGTGGCAAAATGTTCGAACAGTTTTTCAACACACAGTGTTGAGCCGGCTCATATAATGGCCCTTGCTGAAAACCTTTTCGGCTCAAAGGCAAAAGGCTTCATTCTCGGCATTCGCGGCTATGAATTTGACCGGTTCGGTGACGGACTATCTGAAAAGGCAAAAGCCAATCTGCAAAAAGCCGCCTGTTTCGTTGAAGGCTTGCTGAAAACGAAAAACTTTAATAAAATATCGGCTCGACTGAGCTCGCCGAAGTCTGAAACTACTGCTTGTTATTAGAAACGAATTTAAAGGAAAATTTGAACCACGAATGAACACGAATAAACACAAATTTTATTTTTTAAATATCTCTGTGTTCTCTGTGAGCTCTGTGGCTAAAAATAAAATGTATTTACTCTGTGGCTGAATTTGTTGGAGTATTAAAGGAGACCAATATGCAGGACGGCAAATATGTTATTTTAGCTATTGACGATGACCCCGATTTTCTTGACGCAATCCGCCTGTTTCTCGAGGCCAATGGCTATATTATGATTCATGCCAAAAGTGCCGAGGAAGGTCTGAAGGTTTACAAAAAGACAAAACCCGACCTTATTCTTGTCGATTTAATGATGGAGGAGATTGACGCCGGCGCTGGTTTGGCTAAGGAACTCAATCTTCTTGGCAACAAGGCCCCTGTATATCTTTTAAGCGGAGCAGGCGATGAAATGACGGACAACATTGATTACACCCAGCTCGGCTTTGCCGGCGTATTCCAGAAGCCCATAAAGAATGAACGCCTCCTCAGCGTCATCAAAGCCAAATTAAAATAGAGTTTAGGATACAGGGTTTTCAGAGCCGCGAATGTGAATGAGCGGACGGGTGTTTCCTTGCCTCCTTACTTCCTTTTATCTCCTCATCACTGCCCCACAAGCCAGTTATCGGCAATAACAGCAAAATCAAGAAAGTTTACTATGCCATCGGGAGGCGATGGGGCAATATCAGCACAATAAGCGCTTGATTTGAGCCATTGAGAAGTAAACTCTAAACTGAGACTCAGTTATATATTCCTGACTGGAGCCAATAGCTCATAAGTATGATAAGGTCATCGATATCGACAGAGCCGTTAAAATCCAAATCCGCCCAGTCGCAGTAATAGTTATATATCGCACAATCCTCTCTCATCCAGTATTGCGCGAACACCGCAAAATCTCTGAAGTTGTTCCTGCCGTCGGTATAAATATCCGCAGGCGATATCTGCCAGACAAGAATCGGGTATTCATCAATTTGTATAAACCAGTCAGCCCCGTCACCATCAGTATAAGAAAAATCCCAGCCTGCTGATGTAAATGTGGAAAGCGTTTTCATTTCCGCAGTGGTTTTTCCTTCTCCGCCGGCACTCGTTGACCAGCCCGATGTGTTTACATCCCAAAAAGAGGTACTAAGACTGCCATCATTTTTTCCCACAAAACCGCCGACATTCCAAGAATTAGAACCGCCGCTGACAATACCTGTCGAATAGCAATTGCTGATGTTGCCGCCTTCATTGTATCCCACCGAACCGCCGACACTCCGAGAATTAGAACCGCCGCTGACAATGCCTGTCGAATAGCAATTGCTGATACTGCCGCCGAGGAAATTTAATCCTACCAAACCGCCGACACAATAGTTTCCACTGACCGCACCTGTAGAATAGCAGACGGTGATGGTGCTGCTGCCATATGCATTAATCCCCACCAGACCGCCTACATAGTCAGAACCGCTGACAGCACACGCCGAATAGCACTTGCTGATACTATTGCTGTTTACTCCCACCAGACCGCCTACATAGAGAGTTCCGCTGACCGCACCCATCGCATAGCAATTGCTGATACTGCCATAATTCCATCCCACCAGCCCGCCGACATACCAGGAATCGGAAGGACCGCTGACAGAAAAACTCTCAATGCCGAGATTCTTAACCAAACCGCCGAAGTTAATCTGGCCAAATAAACCGAGGTACCAATTGCTCCCGTCGTTTATAGTAAAATGAGTAATTTTATGGCTGTTGCCGTCAAAAGTCCCCGTAAAGGCAGTTCCCTGAAAAAAAACTTCCGAGTTGGTATCCGCGGCAATAATTGCTGTCGTGAAGATCTGCCCCTGCATATCAATATCCGCCGTCAGAATAAAGCATTTGTTGTAATCTGTGGGTGTGCCGGCCAGTGCCATCAAATCCACTTTAGAGGCAATCTGATATGGGTTGTTCGGTTCGCCACTGCCGCCGGAGTAGGCAGAAACTGATGAAAATAAACAAAAGACAAAACCGGCAATCACTAATACCTTGCGGTATGTATGAAACACAATTAAATCCTCCTAAACTCCTGTAAAAACTCGACTATAATAGAATACCCTGCCTATCCTGAAAATGCAAGCTTTTTTTGACAAAACTTATGAAACATCAGACTTTAGAAATAGTAAAAAAACATCCGCCGAAGGCGGATTCCACGACTCGACTGAGCTCGTCGAAGTCAATTTTGCATTTTGATTTTTGATTTTTGATTTTCCTATGGCAGCTCCTGCAGTAGTTCAATAATTTCTTCTTTTTTCGGCAAAGCTTCCTGTCCGCCAAATTTCGTGCAGGCCAAAGCCCCTGCTGCCGAGGCGAATTTCACGGCCTTTCTGATTTCATCGCCGACCGCGCAGCTTGCCGCAAGCGCACCATCAAAGGCATCGCCGCAGCCGGCATGGTCGACAAATTTCACTTCAAATGCCGGTATATGGCTTGTGCCCTGCTTGTCAACTACAAGAGCGCCGCGTCTGCCGAGCTTGATAACAACGCAGCCTACGCCGCGGGCGATAAGGTCTGAGCCTATGAGCTTTGCAGTATGGATATTACGGCTCTGGGCGGTGGTTAATTCTGCAGCTTCGACAAAATTCGGCACGAGTATATCAGCGGTATAATAATCCAGCGGCAGTTTCCCGCTTTGATTTTCAAACTGCTCGCCGGAGAGTGCAGGGTCAAGTATTACTTTTGTTTTGGAAAGTTTTGCTGCCCTTATCGCGCTGCTGACAAAATCGCTTGGCAGTCCCCCGTCTATCAGGCACACATTCGCATGAGACAAAAGTTTTTCAAACTTTTCTCCTTTTATATCGCTCCTTAGGAGCGCCCTGTTTGCTCCTTCGGAAATTACGGTCCGGTTTGCCCCTGAACTGCTGACGAATGAAACACTGACCCCCGTGTTTTTTGCCTCTGCCTCGAAGACAAAATCACTGTTGACGCCGAAATCCGCCAGATTGTTTTTTATCATCTGCCCGAAGATGTCCTTGCCGACCTTGCCGACAAGATACACCTGACAGCCGCACAGTGCCGCCTGTATCGCCTGATTTGAGCCGGCCCCGGCCGCTGTGTATGAAAAGCTGCTGCCTGCCGCAACCTGGCCGGTTGCGGGAAAATCCACACAGCGAACCGCCATATCAACATATACGCCGCCGATTACCACTACTATCGGTCTGCCCCCTGCCATCGGCACCTCTCAGAAAATCCTTTTTACGATAAGTTCCCTTTCAGCTCCACCTCGGCGGTGAGACGGGCTATAAAATACAACCGCACGGATAATTTTGCAATCTTTTCTCACTTAAAGCATTTGACTTTAAGTCCCTGTTTCGATACACTGTGTTTGCTTCAAAAAGATAAAACCTTTCAATAACTCTGCTGCTCTAAGTCTTTATGTGGATGGTGCTTATGGACAAGAAGGAAAACTGCGGCTTGTTCGGTATTTTCGGGGACCCTGCTGCGGCTGAAAAGACTTTCTTTGCCCTGCACAGTCTGCAGCATCGCGGCCAGGAGTCGGCAGGCATTGCAACAAGCGACGGCCAGACAATTTTATGCCATGTCGGTATGGGCCATGCCGGCAGGGTCTTTCGTGGCGGAAGAGACATACTTGACATGCTTAAAAACCCTGTCGCAATCGGCCATGTCAGATATTCGACTGCCGGTTCAACCAATCTCGCAAATGCCCAGCCGCTCCTGAGCGAATACTCCAGAGGCCAGGTCGCGGTCGCTCATAACGGCAATCTAATCAACGCCTCCCTGCTCCGTGATGAATACGAGGCCTACGGCCATATTTTTAAATCCACAAACGATACCGAAATCATTATCCATCTGCTCGCAAAACCCTCGCACGTTTCAAAGCCCGACCCCGTGGGGCACATCCTCAATCATCTGCAGGGAGCATATTCATTGCTTTTCCTGTTTCCGGATCGCGTAGAAGCGGCCCGCGACCCTTACGGCGTAAGGCCGCTGTGCATAGGCAAAACAAAAGGCGGCGCATTCTGCGTTGCAAGCGAAACCTGCGCATTTGACACAATCGAAGCGGAATATGTCCGCGACGTTGAGCCCGGCGAAATCGTTACATTAAGCAAAGAGGGTCTGTTCGGCAGAAGATTTGTAAAAGCTGAAAATATCACGCCTGCCCATTGCACCTTTGAGCACGTCTATTTTGCAAAGCAGAGCAGTATTATTTTTGGCGAAAACGTCCATGAATTCAGAAAAAGACTCGGCACTCAGATTGCCAGGGAACATCCGGCCGACGCCGATGTCGTAATTCCTGTTCCGGATTCCGGCACTTCCGCAGCAATCGGCTACTCACGCCAGAGCGGAATACCTTTTGATATGGGCTTTATCAGAAGCCATTATGTCGGCAGGACGTTTATTTCGCCCAAGCAGGACTTGCGGGACCTGGCTGTAAAACTCAAACTTGCGGTCGTAAAGGAAGTGGTAAAGGGTAAACGTGTTGTTATAGTCGATGATTCGATCGTTCGCGGCACAACCACCAGAGGCAAAATCAAAGCAATCAGACAAGCCGGTGCAAAAAAAATTCATATGCGGGTAAGCTGTCCGCCGATAAGGTTCCCCTGCTTTTACGGCGTCGATTTCCCCACAAAGGAAGAGCTGCTGGCAAACGACAGGAACCTGCAGCAGATTAAAGAGTTCCTCGAAGTTGACAGCATTGGTTATATTTCTCTTGAAGGAATGCTTTCCTGCTGCCAGCTCCCGAAAGAGCATTACTGCACCGCCTGCTGGACGGGAATTTATCCCATTCCTGTTCAGACGGTGGTCAATAAATTTACGATGGAGCGATATCAGAAACAGCTTTTCGAAGACGAACCGGCCCAGTTATAATTTTTTTACATGGCTGATTATCTTACCTATGAGCAGTCCGGCGTCAGTATTGACGCCAATGATGAAATGGTCGAACGGATTTGGGCCTCGATTCAGAGCACCTTCGGTCCGCGAGTAATCGACCTGCCGGGCGGTTTTGCAGGCCTGTTTCGCCTCGATTACGACGAAAAAATATTCAAAAAAAACTACAAAAGCCCCGTCCTCGTCGCGTGCACCGACGGCGTCGGCTCAAAGGTGCTTGTCGCACAACAGATGAAGAAATTCGACACGCTCGGCTTTGACCTCGTCGCTATGAACGTCAACGACATGCTCGTTCTCGGCGCCGAGCCGCTCTTTTTCCTCGATTATCTGGCGGTAAACAAACTCGAGCCTGCAAAAGTCGCCCAAATAGTCGAAAGCATCGCCGCCGCCTGCAAGGTCGCTGATTGTGCCCTCCTCGGCGGCGAAACCGCAGAAATACCCGATATTTACAAGAAACACGACTTCGATATGGCTGGCTTCGCCGTCGGCATCGTTGAAAGAAACAAAATCATCAACGGCTCGAAGGTGGAAGCCGGAGATTGTATCCTCGGTCTGGCTTCGAGCGGTCTGCACAGCAACGGCTTTTCACTCGCAAGACATATCTGCTTTAAAAAACTTGGCCTCAACCCTGACGAAAAAATCCCCGAGCTCGAAAATAAATCGCTCGGAGAAGTTTTGCTTACCCCGACGAGAATTTACGTCCGTTCGGTTGTTAAGATGCTCAATCATTATAAGGTAAAACAGGTTGTTCACGGAATGGCTCATATTACAGGCAGCGGCCTCATCGGCAATATCCCGCGGGTCCTGCCGAAAAATTGCGATGCGGTAATCAGCCGCTCTGCCTGGCAGATTCCGCCGATTTTCGATTTTCTCCAGAACGCAGGCCCCGTCGAGCAGCAGGAGATGTTCCGCGTTTTCAATATGGGTATCGGTTTTATTTTAATAGTTGCACAGGATTTTGCCGATTCTATAATAAGACAGCTTGCACGCAGCGGCGAAACAGTTTACAATCTCGGCGCAATCAATCGCGGCAGTGGAAAAGTTATTATAAAATAAGAAAATCCTGAATATGGTTTTTGCAATAAACAAAAAGTTACCGCCGCCGGCCTTGTTCTTCACTGCAGTCATAATCTATGCTGTCTTTGCCGGCTGGCTCTTCTGGCCTCATCTGAACAAATTCGCAGGTTCGCAGAGAATCTTTCTTATAACTCCTGTAGTCTCTGCGGCAGGCGTCTTCCTCCTCGGCAGAAGATATGTCAATTCCTTTGTCGCCTGTTTTTTTGCCGGAGTAATTTACGGCTTTGGTCCTTTTGCCAGTGCCTTTTACTGCGGCTACCATCCTTTTGCAGCTTTAATTTACGCCTGCCTGCCCTGGACTTTTATCCCTGCCGTTTTCCTCTATAAACTGCCAAAGGCCGGCGATAATAAGATGGTGAGCCTGTCGAACCAGACGACGAACCTCCTTTCAGCAGTTCTTTCGCTTTTGCCTTTTATATTCGTTATTGCTTGTTTCGCCCTTGCAGCAATGCCAAGGTATTGTCTTATCCCCATCCCGATAGGAACTGCCGTCTCGGCAAAAAGTTTCACAGCAATTGTAACTCCTCTTTCATTTTCTGTTGACGCCTTTTCCGTTGGTTTTTATCACGCTCCGTTTGGTGCGCTTATAGTCGGCTTAGTATTGTTTTTTAAGACTCGCAGGTTCTGGACAGCGGCTCTTTTCGTATTGGCTGTTTGTCTTTCTTTTTACAAGCCGCTCTTGAACGTCCCTGCCGTTTTCTGGTTAAGTTTGCCGGTCCTGATTTGTTCGATCGTTTGTGCAGAAGGTTTTGAGGCGATGACTCTTGCGGGAAAAGCTGATTCGAATTGGCTCCTGCTTTCTGCAGCGGCTCTCATTTTCCAGGCCGGCCTGAATTTCGCTCTTGCCAAATCTCCAGTTTTTCCGCTGCCGGTCGGCTTATCTGCAATTGCCATTATTGCAGTTTTACTTATATTTTTTATCGCTCGCAGCGGCTTGGCGATGCACCTCTCGCGTATGGCAGTCCTTTACATATCAGTTTTCATCGACATCGTCATCGTTACACGGCATATTATTGATAAAATCTTTGGTTAGCTCTGCCATCGGAGTTTACTCTCGCGCAGAGCCTGCCCCTGCGCATGCAGGGGCGGGGGGCAGGGTTCTCATTTAAACAATTTGAATTTCTGTAATTAGGATTTGCTTGCCCCGTTAGACCTGTCCCGTGAGATGTTTTCTCCGAAAACTATCTAACTGGGATGCGTTAGTTAGCTACTTGGAAATGCTGTTAGCTATCTAACTGGGGTTTTGGATTTAGATATTAGGATTTAGAATTTTTCTTTTCTCACTTGTGCTGCTTCTTGTACTTTTTAAAGTCCTCTTCTAACAAAAAACTCCTGAATGGTTCATATTTGAAACACGGAAAATTCAGCGGCGCGTATGCTTCTTCTCCCGCCTCCAGCACAAACTTATCGCGGGCAAAAGCCGCGATGATTCGGTTCTCAGGACTGTCCGGCAGCTGAAATGACGATTTTTTACCGTCGCTTTTTAGGAATTGTGCCCGGCAGTAGTCTTTTCCTCTCTTGCGTCGAATACAAACGCCGACAAACCCTGTTTCATTTTTACATCTTTTGTTTAAGCTGTTTTGTCTGCCTGTTACGATACGCAAATTGCTTCTGCGGTTATCCTGTGGGTTTCTGTTTCTATGGTCAACTATCTGGCCTTTTTTGGCATCGATTATAAACCGCGAAAGTACAATATGCCTCAAGGGGGGCTTTGTTCCGCGAACTATTATCGGATAACTCTCACTCGAAAGCCGCATTGTGGTAATATCATCGTTGTATTTTTTATAAGGCAGTTCGTGTTGAGGGTTTTTGATTTTATAATAAATATCCGGGTCAACTTTGACTATTCGCCCTCGAATCTTAAGCATCAGGTAATCTCTTTTTGGGGTTTTTATCATTTGAAAATTGGAATTAAAAATTCAACAGAGCCCCGACAGTTATGGAGAGGGTTATTATCTTTGGTTATTGTTTCTTGGTGTTTGTTTGTTCCTTTACGCTTTACGATTAACGCAACCGAAACCCCCGCGCTTTCTTGCGAAAGCAAGAGCGGGGGCAACCGCTTAACGCAACCTTGTATCCTTACTTCCTTACCTCCTTACTTCCTTTTTTGTTCACAAATTGCCTAACAATACCGGTATTTTACCATATTTCCAACAAAAAGTCAATGAAAATTTGCGAAATTCGTGCAAATTTTCACCCTGAGCAACCTGTCCTGAGCGCCTGTGGTGAGCGCAGTCGAACCATGTCGAAGGGTGTCGAAGGGGCTATTTTTTTAAGTAAAAATGTGGTTTTTCCTGATTAGCCCCCGGACCGGAGTTTACCCTCGAGAAATCGGGGGCCGGTGGGTCGTTTAGCCGTTGCCAGCCCGTCCCGAGCAGAGTCGAGGGGCACGGCAACGTTATTTACCCCGTGAAGTGCGATAGTTTACCCTGCCTGCCCTGTGAAGTGTCATTTTGACTACTTCATCGGGGTGAGACTTGCCCCGTTAGATTTATCCCGTTAGACGCCGCAGCTATCTAACTGGGATGCGTCAGTTATCTACTTGGTGATGCTTTAGCTATCTAACTGGGGTGGTTTTCTCCGAAAACTATCTAACTGGGGTGCGATTTTATATTAGAGATGCGATAGTTTACCCCGTGGGATGCCGCAGCCATCCCATCAGGGTTTTTCAGGCTATTTCTTAAGGATTTTCACCTATCACCTACTCGCCTCCCACCGCTTCGGCGGCTATCCCATCGGGGCATCTACGTTATCCCGTGAAGAATAAAATCAATATCGAGTACGTTAATTTCCCCGTCATTATTCAAATCGCTTTTATCGATGGTTTCAGCGCACTCGTGGCAGTTAAATATCGTCTTAAGGTATTTCTTCTCTAACAATGTCGGTATCATATCGTAGTATTTCTTCTCATTCGGGTATTTTTCTCTGAAAAACTCATATAATGCTTTTGTTTTTTTCAAACTATTGCAGTTGCCGCACGCCCACACCTGATTATGTATCCCCTGTATCGTATCGCAGCTCTCACACTCCGGCTTTATCCTCAAAGACTTTGGCACAATATGTTCTTTGACTATATTTTCTGTACTGCCGCAGTAGGCGCATTTTTTCTCTGCCTCGACAAGCTGCCAGTCCTCCCGCGTAATCTCCGACCACTGTTTAACCCCGCTTTGTAGCTCCCGAAACGTATTTTTCACAAACCCGTAATTATATTTTTTCGCTTCTTTCCCATCCGCCGCCCCAAACGCACTCCGCGCAATTATCTTCGCGTATTGATAAAAAATTAAATCCTTAATTGTTTTCACATCTCTATCGGGCATTATTCACCTTGCCCTGTTAAGTATTCTTCTAATCGGCTTTTAATAAATCTTTTGCCCCACGTTGTCTTCAGTTTTTTCTCTCTTCTTATGGCATCATTTTGATTCAGGCATGCTTCGTAATAGATAAGTATTAAAGGAGTTCTGTTTCTGGTGGAT
>JBGOWI010000048.1:0-17436 GCA_041478555.1 Phycisphaerae bacterium | reverse complement strand
CAAAAAATAGCAGAAGAAAGCACTTTTTCATACAGGTATCTCCTTAATCATATTTAATTTTTCATCTCATAAAGGAATAACACTATAAACCGGTTTAGAATTTCTTTGTATGATTTTAACATATACCAGTACATTATCGCTGTCCGGCAGTTCAATGTCAAATGTTTCGGAATTCAAGGGGGTTATTTTAAGTATTTTATTGTGGGGTTTTGGAAGTCTTGCAATTTGGAAGTCTTTCGGCAGCGATGTCCAGATTCTAACATCCGCAGCATTGGTCGCAAACGAGTATGCAGCAATCATTATGGAGCCAATAGTCGCTGCGGTAGAGCCCTGCTCTGATAAGACATATTGAGCGGCAACCTTTGCGGTTGTTGAAATTATTGCTCTCATTAGGATGGATTCAAAATCTTTTTTGAATTCACTGTGTATTACCCTGTCCATACTGCAGACGACTGCGGTGTCATACTTATTTGCATCAGCTTCAATTTGCAGATATGGAAAGGCAATGTCTCTGTATTTAAGTTTTGGCAGTGCAATTCCGGCATACAGCACTCTGCTGGTTGCCACGAAAAGCGGCAGGTCAATTCGAAATTCCTCTTTTACCGGCCCCAGGCCATTCTCGAAGATAAGCCATACGGTGTTTGTGAAAGTTTTATTTGCAGCAAGTATTTTTTCTGTTTCCTCAAATTCCTCCGCTACATATTTATTGTCGGGAACAAGGCCGTAAGTTTCCTTCAGTAAATCCCGGGCTGTCGAGGATTCGCCTATGGAATTAAAATACACGGAAGCCACATAAGATACAAAAGGATTGGTATAATCTTTATAGGCCTGGTACTCATAAAGTTCCGGATATTTATCATGGAGGGTTTGCCCCATGTTCGGGTCTGAGATGGTTTGATTAATCAGGTTGCCATACGGCATTTTATCAATTTTTTCTTTTGTCTCTTTGATTTCTTTTTCAAATTTTTCCTTTGTTCTTCTTTGTCTGTCTAAAGCCCTGTTAAATTCAACTCTTGCCAGGTCAGAATTGCCTTCCGACAGGAAATTTAGAGCCTTATATACATTTGTCATTACGCCATCGTATTCTTCGCCCTTGTAAGGCATAACATTATCGTTGATGGCGACGGCGCTTATTTCATCGCCGAGAGAGGAACGCCTGTCGTAATACTGAAGATGTTTTTCGGCAGTATCAAAAAGTTGAGTGCTGGAGTTATAATCTTTCAATGCTCTTTTTGCGGCTGCGGCCTGAAGCGTCCAGAGCAGGTCATCGCCGTCAGGATTTTTTCTTTTTTTGATATTTTTTTCTGCAAATGCTGAAGCTGAATTAAAATCTGATGTTTCAAAATATTTGTTAAAGGCAAGCAACTGCTCTCTGGGGACATTACAGCCGCAAACAAAAGGCAAACTTAGAACAATAGCAGAAAAAACAAGTATTGAAGAAAGAATTCTTTTGCTCATCAAATTAAACCCGCATTAAATAATACAAGTTATACTAAAACAAGAAAAAGATATTGCAATACAAAAATACTATTGACAGTTTATATGGTATTGAGCTACTCTAATATAGATATACTTATTCGAACTATAAGTGTCTTATTTAAATAAGGTTAAGAGGTAAAGAGACATGAAAACTTTATGGTTGCTGTTAATTGCATTAGGGCTGGGGGTTATCTGCGGCGGCTGCGAGACCAATCCTGTAACAGGTGAGGAGCAACTCATACTTGTAAGTCCCGAGCAGGAAAAGCAGATGGGAAAAGATGCTGCACAGCAGGTTGAAAAAGAGCTCGGCCAGAGCGTTAAAGACCAACAGCTTCAGAATTATATAAACTCGGTCGGCCAGCAAATTGCCCGGATAAGTCATACGCCGGACGAAGGTTTTTCCTACAAAGCCATCGACCATCAGTCGGTAAACGCATTTGCTCTGCCGGGCGGATATATCTATATCACCACAGGTTTGCTGAAAGAACTTAACAGCGAAGCTCAGCTGGCATCTGTCCTGGCGCACGAAACAGCACACGTTACAGCAAGACATATTGCTCAACAAATTACAAGGAATATTATAATTGATGTCGGTTTTGGTGTTGCCGGTTCGCAGGCGACATCATCAGCGATGAGGGTCGCAAATATCGTCAGACAGCTTGAAGGAATGTCTTTCACCAGAGAACAGGAAAAGCAGGCTGATGAGGTCGGCCTAGATTATCTGGTCAAGGCAGGTTATACGCCTTATGGAATGATTGAAACAATGGAAATCCTGCAGAGGCAGAGTGAATCACGGACAATCGAATTTTTCTCAACACACCCAAATCCTGAAAACCGCATCGGGTATCTGCAGGAGCGTATTTACAGCCACGGCTACAGAGGCGAAGGCAAAACAGGCCAGCAGGAATACGCCACGAATGTCTTAAGCCGACTTGGAAAGTAATATTGCTGCGACGAGCGCAATACAGCTGATAGTATGCAGCAGAATTGTTGTTTTGCTTAACTGAATATAGCCTTTCTGTGCGAGTTTTTCTGCATCTGCGTTTTTGAAACATATTGCGCTGATACTGATTATTGGTATCAGCAAAACTGCTGACGCAAGCGAGTTAAGGTTGGCAATCGAATAAATAATCGATAGTACACAAAGTACTATGAGTATTGATTTGTAAAGGGTCGCTGCATTTTTTATGCCGAGGGTAACTACAAGAGTTTTTTTATTGGCTGCGCGGTCGGCATTAAAATCGGGGAATTCATTTGCAAAAATTACGAGGAAAATCAGAACGGCGACAATTGCTCCCGGCGGTATTGGCAGAGTACTGAACCTTAGTGTCTGGACATAGAAAGAACCATAGATTGGCAAAATGCCGAACAGAAAGCCTATCGTTATTTCTCCTGCTGTTCGATAGCCCAGTTTAAGAGGTGTAGCTGTGTAAAAATATCCGCCGAGTATGCCGATAATACCCAGCAAAAATACAAAAAGACTTTTTGTTGTTATTACTATTACAATTCCCAGGGCTGCACCTGTTGTCAGGAACATCCATGAGCCGATGAGGATTTCTTTTGGTGAGAGGAGATTATTTTGAATCATTCTGCTACCGCCTGAGAAAGGTGTTTTATTGTCGTTGAGCCGGTCATTTCCGGAGATGTGGTCGAAATAGTCATTTGTGATGTTTGCGCCGGCGTGAATTGCTACCGTTGCAGAAACTGCGAGAATAAATAGTGTTAGGTCAAAAGAATTGTGGGCGGAGTACGCAAGAGCAGTGCCGATGATTACAGGCAGGACACTTGCGGTAAAAAAGGGCGCCCGTAATTCTTTGAGCCACAGAGCAAGTTTTGATTTTTTTTCAGCCACAGAGAGCACAGTCCTTAGGACTCCTGACGGAGAGGACACAGAGAATTAAATAATATTTTTTAATCTTCCTTTAAAACGACTTCATCATATTCGAGCTCAAAGCGGAGCTTGTGTTTAGCTTCCTGCTGGGCAAGAGATAAAAATAATTTTTTTGCCGCTGGTTCCGTGGCGGCCGCGGCAAGGTCGGTATAAAGGGCAAAGGAAGCTTTCTCTTTTTTCATCGCAAGGATAAGCGCAGCCTGATAGTCCATATCGGGAGTCGGCACAATATCGACAGCGTATTCGGCGATTTTCAGGTCTGCGATTTTATCGCCGCCGATATTGACGGTCTTGCCTTTTCTGGCTTCTTCGAGCAGTTTTCTATGCCCCTGTTCTTCAGCGGCAAAATCGAGAAAGACCTGTTTCATCCCGTTAGAGACAGGCCGCCTTTGGCGGCCGTCCCCCTTAGGGGTGTCTCTAACGGGATTCATCTCAGGATTGTTTGCCTTTGCCGAAAGGTCGGTATAAAATTTATAGGCTTCGATTTCATTTTCGATTGCGAAATCAAGAATATCGTCGATGGTTTTGAATTGTTTCATTTGTACACCTCAAACCTGCTTTTTGAGAAATTATAAGGGAAGTATACATAGAAGCAAATGTTTATTTGAGGGGGGTGGGGTATAGGGGATAGGGTTAAGGGGATAGTAGTCAGAATACAGAATTCGGAATATAGAAGACAGAATAAAAAAGGCCGGTATTACAGCCCGGCCTTTATTTTGTATTCGCCCAAATCTTCTATCTGCGTTTTTTCATTAAAGCCAAACCGCCGAGGGTGAGTAAAAGAATCGTTGCCGGTTCGGGGATAGAGGCAACCCGGAACCCGACAAGGCTAGCGCCGTAATCGTAGTCCGGGCCGCAGTCGCCCCGGTAGGACGACGCGAGATAGTAGCCGCCGCCGGAGTCATAGTAGTCGTACGACCCACCGCGAGCGCCACGAAGGGAATCGAACAGATAATCGCCACTACTTTTTGGGCTCTCCATCCATTCCCAGACGTTACCCATCATGTCGTATGTGCCGTTGAGTTCCTGACTGCCGCTGCCGACAGCCCACGGTTCATTCCCGGAGTAGTTCCATTTCGCAGGGTCCGGCAAGCCCGAAACAAGGTCTCCGGCGGATGCGTTCGCATAGGTCTGGAGGCTCGTGCCGTTCCAGTAGGCCGCCTTGACCCACTCATTCTCCGTCGGCAGGAAATAAAATGCATTGCTGTTGCGATACGGATTGCCCGCATTATAACCGGTATCCGTTACAGCCCAGGGCGTAAAGGTGTAATCGCTTTGGCCCTGCGTGCCGGTGAACTTGTATGCCGCCTGATGGTCGGTGCTCGTGTTCAGATAGTTGACAAACTGCGCCGCCTCGTACCAGCTTGCACAGTTGGTCGGAACATTCGCGTTCGTAAAGTAGGGGTCCCTGTCATACGCATCCAACGGGCTGCCCGTTACCGCGCCGTAGGTAGCCTTGAACTTCGTCCACTGGGCATTATTGACCTCGTAGGTGCCCATGCGGTAGTCGTTGTTGACGATGCCGTAACCGCTGGTGGGGTTTGTGCTGCCCGAAATCGGCACAAATTCAATCTCAAATTGATTGTCTCCCGTACCAAAAGTATCCGCCAAAACAACACCACTTAACACAATAACACAAACCAGAATTGCTGGAACTTTCTTTTTCATTTTCTTCTCCTTCCAAAAATTTATTATTTTCTTCTCAAGGCAGCGATGCCGAGAGAAATGAAGAAACATAGTTGCAATGAATTTACGATGAACTGGGGATATGTTTCATATTCTCTTCCTCCTAAAAAAGCCTCTACGTTTTATCTCGATTTACTGTATCCAGTATAGGGGGGGGGTAAAAGGTGTCAAGAGAAATATAATTTAAGATTGAATCCCGTTAGAAATTACAGGGTATTGGCATCTGTAATAGAAAAGCTTGCCCATCTGCATCGGGAAGATTTCTAACGGGATGAAGATTTAAAATTTAATAATCTCGCAGTGGAAAATCCGCGGAATCCGTGAAATCAGTGGTTCATTTCTTTGCGCCTATTTCCGTCTTTTTTGTCCGAATAAGCAAAAATGCGCAAGTTTTAACTTGCGCGCTTTAAAATTTTTTAAATTTTTTTCTCCATATCCTGTAAAGACTTACAAAGTCGACACAAAAATTTTTTGTTCAAAATTCGACAAAAATGCGCAAGTTCTCTGTAAGGGTGGAAGGACATAGAAAATTAAAAATCAAAAATAAAAAATCAAAATTGTGGAACGCCTTCGGCGACGTTTCTTATTTTTATGGAGTAATTTTATGGCGTTTGATTTTGCAAATTTCAAAACCGATGGTCTTAATGTCGATTTCGTTGACTGGCTCGTTGATGAGCAGTGGGTTGATATGCAGATACACTTCGGCAGGTTGTGGGACTATTATCAGAATCCGATGTATTCGACAACAGGCCTGTCTGCTGCAGATGCGAAACTCAACGAATCAGCACGAACTTACATACAGGCACAGGAGATGGGACTGCCGGCAAGGATTACCGGCATAAAAAGAAGTGAAACAAGCGGTCTTTTAGGCGGCAAAGCTGTTGCTGATATCGAAAGAAAGGAAGTTGTAATAGAAAATGACATCAGCTGGCGAATAAATGCAATGGTGGATTTCCTATTTGGTAAAAGCGTCGATATCGTCAGCAGGGCAGAAGATAAAAACAGGCGCACTGAAATAGATAAAATTCTAAAACAGATATTCAACGCCAACGGCGGGGTAAGGTTCTTTCAGGATATGGCAGTGCTCGGTGCAGTCTATGGTTTTGTGGACTGTATTGTTCGGCCAGGGCAGAGAATCGCAGATTTTGCACAAAACCTTTCCAACTCAATCTCCAATACTTCTTCATCCTCCAATGCCTCCTTTGGGCGGGCAATGGAACTTGCTGGCGACTGCGCTCTGGAACTAATTGAAGCCCCAAGAGCACTGCCTGTCCTCGATGAAAGAGACTTTAGAAAAATCAATTTTTACATTCAACATTTTATTGAACAGAAAAATGATGTGGCCGTAGAAGGAAATTTCTTTCGTAGGTTACTTGGGGGTAAAGGCAGCAGTGCAGCGAGACGCTCGACAGCAGTTACGGAAATAATCGCTCCAGACCGGTGGCAGAGATATGAAGATAAACAGCTCACTGAGGAAGGACCGAATATTATGGGTATCGTTCCTGTTGTGCATATTCAGAATATCGCACAGCCTTTGTATTACGAAGGAGCCAGTGATGTTGAACCTTTAATGCCTTTGCAGGATGAACTTAATACACGTCTTAGTGACAGGGCCAGCAGAATAACTTTTCAGGCATTCAAGATGTACCTTGCCAAGGGTATAGAAGGCATTGAAAACAGGGCTGTTTCGCCGGGCAGAATGTGGTGCACAGATAATCCGGATGCGAGTATTGAACAGTTCGGCGGTGATTCAGCGATGCCGAGTGAGGATTCACATATTGCGGAGATAAGAGAATCGCTGGACAAGGCCAGCGGTGTTACGCCGGTAGTTGCAGGAGTGCTGAAAGACAAAATTGGCAATCTGACCAGCGGAGTCGCTCTGCGAATGACGTTGATGGGTATGTTGGCAAAGACTGAGCGGAAACATTACGCATATGGCCAGGGTCTTAGAGAAATTGCTGCGACGATAATGCATCTGCTCGATGTTACAAATATTTATCCGAGTGCAAAGGATGAAAGGATATTTGATGTTATTTTCCCCGGTCCTTTGCCGGAGAATATGCTTGAAAAGCTTAATGAAGCGAGGCTCAAAAAGGAGCTTGGAGTATCGACAGAGCAGGTGCTTAGAGAACTTGGTTATGAAATAAATTCTTAAGAAAGGTTTTTTAATGAGTCAGATTGACGCAGAAAAGATTGACGGTTCAGAAGAACCGCAGCAGCGGAGCGAAAGGCTTGTAGATGTAAGCGAAGCCATTCGCTATCGCAAAAGGGCGCAGAGCGCCGAGCAAAAACAGGCTCAGCTTGAGCAGGAGCTTGTCGAAAGCAGGGGTGAAGTGGAAAGACTGAATAAAAATCTTTCACAAATGACGATTGAACGACAGTTGATAGAAAAGCTTGTTTCGGCAGGCGTGCGCGACTTGGATGCCGCTGTGATTATCGGCAGAACCAGGCTTGAAGATGACAAAAAGGCTACAGCAGCAGATGTTGTTGAGCAGTTAAAAAAGGAAAAGAGTTATTTGTTTTCTGATGCCGGTCTTGCTGTTGCAGCCGGTACAAAGACAAGCGGAGTCAAAGACAAGTTGTCCGGCACAACAGGTGTGCTTGAGCGTGCAGCCAAAAAGGCTGCAAAAAGCGGCTCAAGGACAGACCTGCAGGAGTACCTGCGGGCAAGAAGAAATTTTGTGTAAATGGCCACTAAGGCACTAAGACACGAAGAAATTAAAAATTGAGAAAGATAAGAAAGAGAGGAATAAACTATGGCATTTACAGGTAAAGCGACATATTCAGCAGGGGTTACGCTGCCTGAAATCGCTGAAGATGTATCAGACCTTGTCGGGATTATCTCGCCTTATGAGACTCCTTTGCTTGACGCAATTGGCGATCCATTGCGCGAGGCAAAAAGCACATATCATGAGTGGCTGGAAGATTCACTTGTACCGAACAAGGATACAATTGACGACAGCTCAATCAGCGACCCTGATGGTGAGACCAGCTTTGATGTGGCAAACGGCGATAGATTCAGAGCAGGTGACCAGATTCAGGTTGCAGATTCCGAAGAGCTGATGTTAGTAACCGATGTTAGCGATGATACGATTACCGTGGTTCGCGGCTATGCGGGTACTACACCCGAAAATATTGCTGACGGTCAGGTGATTAACATCCTCGGCAACGCTGCTCTTGAAGGCGGAGATAAACCTGCCACAAGGTTTACCAATCGCGTACGATGCGGCAATTACACGCAGATTTTCACCGTAAGCGTTGAGGTCAGCGGCACAAATATCGCTGCGAGTCATCTGGGGATTTCAGATGAGATGGATTATCAGAAGCAGGAAAGACTGCGCGGGCTTATTCGCGACCTTGAGAATACCATCATCAGCGGCGGTCGGCCTGCGGCAAATCCACAGGGTTCGGCTTCTGTTCGCAGGAGCATGAGGGGGATTATACCGCATATCTCGACGCATGTTTATCGTCCAGGCGATTCCGGATTTCCATCAGGCGATGACCTTGATGAGAGCAAGATTAATTATGTGCTGCGGCAAATATGGGAAAACAGCAGTGGAAATATCGACCTGATTGTTGTCGGCGGATACCAGAAGCGCAGAATCAACGCGTTTCTAAGCGCCAGCAGAAGTTTCGGACCAACCGACAGAGCATATACCGACATGGTCAGTATTTATGAGAGTGATTTCGGTGTGTGCAGGATTATAACCAGTCGGTGGGTTCCACAGGATGCGGTGCTGCTGCTGGATTCATCGCGAATAAGCGTGCTGCCTCTTGCCGGCAGAAGTTTTCACTTCAAGCCTTTGGCAAGCAGCGGTGATTATGAATGCGGACAGTTAATCGGCGAATATACGCTTGAATTCAGAAATGAAGCTGCACACGGTCTTATCAGAGACCTTGCTATGAGCTAATGTTTACGCTTTTTTCGGCCGGGCATGGAAGTCTAAAGAACAGTTAAAGTATTAAAGGTTAGAGTGTTCCGGCCCGGCCGGAGAAAAGAGAGGGTAAACCAATGAACAGTTTTTCAAGTGATGTTGATATTTTGAGGTATGAGCCGAGCTTATTTGGCGATTTACACTTTGCCAGCCAGGTATTGACAAGCGGCACAGGCGGAGAAATTTCGGGCACAACCTTCAGTGCGGCAAGTGCAAATTTCGACGCTGCAAAGATTACAGCGGGGATGGTTGTGTACCTTAAAAGTGCAAATGATGCAATTGACGGGACTTTTGAAATTGTTTCGGTTGATAGTGTAACGCAGCTTACGATTTCAGTTTTAAGAGCTGATGGACAGGCAGAAGCGATTGCTCTGCACGATGCAGATGATGTAAGTTACAGAATCTGCACTTATCGACCGCAGAGCAGCGAGGTGTTTTTGCAGCTTACTCAGCATTTCGGACTAAGGCCGGGCGTTGCCGACGGCATGTACAGCGCCGATGATATTCTTGATGTTTCGGTTTTGAGGCAGGTTTCGGTTTACGCGATTCTTTCGATGATTTTTGCAACACTTGCCGGCAGGGCTGATGAAAATGAAGAAAATTTCTGGAAGAAAAACAAACATTACAGGCAGCTTTTTGAGAAAGCTTTGCAGCGATGCAGAGTTTGTATCGACCTTGGCGATGACGGGGTTACCGATTCAGTTCGCAGCGGCTCAAGTGTCAGACTGCTGAGGGATTAAGAGATGAAAGCTGCGATTGATGATGAGACAATTTTTTCTGAAGCACCTTTTGAGCTTGAGATTAAAAGCTGCCAAAGAAGTACTATTCAAAGAGCAGCAACCGGCCTCGATGGGCAGGTCAGTATTGATTTAGGACTTCGTGGAAGAAAAATTGTGCAGAAAGGTGTGCTGCGTGCCAGAGGACAAACAGAACTTCAGCAGCAGATAGATGCAATAGATGAACTTATTGACGGCAATTTACATGTTTTAAAATGTCCGGATGGAAGGATTTTTGAAAATCTACTGATTGAGGAATTTCAGACCGGTCAGATAGTAAGCGGCGGGGCGCATGTCAATTGTGAATACCATATAACATATACACAGCAGGTCTATTGAGATGACAGTAATTAGTGAAGGAATCAGCAGAGTGAAGGCATTTGCACTTCCGGCAGGTGTGAGCTGTGATGGACAGGCAAATCAGCTTACAGGTGCGGTGCTTGTCGGGTGGCATTCGATATATAACGACATGCTGCACCAGATTTATGTTAACAGCAGATTTGCCGGTGTAACTGTTGAACCCGGCCAGCGACAATTGATTGTGCCGATACCACTTTCTCAGAAAACCGCTGTACGGATTGAAGTTTTTGCTGTTGAGCCGGAATATGCTGATGCTGATTTTTCTGATGAGTTTAGTGCAAGACAAACTCAGACGGGACGAGTAAAACTTGAGTTTCCTCGAACAGATAATTTGCCGGTGGATGGTACTGTTGATTATTACTTTGATAATGGAAATGGCACAGTTGATTACGAAAACAGGTTAAACAGGCGTTCGGTAAATATCCTGCCTGCCGGCCAAGACAAGGGTGGATTTGGCTTAAGCAGTTTTGGCATGAGTGATTTTGGCTGCGATGGCTCGTCTGCTGTTGGTTTCGGCAAAGGCAGTTTTGGCTTCGGCTGGTTTGGTTTTGATACGGATACGCTCTGCTGGCAAAGCGAGCAGCTTGAAGCGGGAAATTACAAATTCGGCATTAAAATTACTGATAATTCGGGTAATGAGCCCCAGGAGATGGTTGAGACAGAACAGATAACGGTTATTCCTTCTGCCAGACCTGCTGAAAGGCTAAAAATAGAATCTTTTGATAAGCAGAACGGAAAATTGATTTTGAAAGTAGGATAGTTTTTTCATAAGAGGTTTAAAAATGACTGAAGTTTATCTATCTGACAATGAGCTTTTGAATATTGTGAGCGACGGCGAAACAGGCGTTGAGTATATTACAACCGGCAAGGCGCCTTATTATCTTGAATTCCGCAAGCTGCTTTACAGACTGCTTCTGGCGGCAAGACGTGCAAATGATTTACGAGTTTTTGACGAAGGTGGACTGGATATTGGCGTAAAGAGCGGCAAATTCTGGCTGGGAACAACACTTATAAATTATGCCGGCTCGAGCGGTAATACTCTGGCCGATGACAAGAACAATATCTATATCTACCTTGATTCACAGGGTAACCTTGTTACAAGTGAATACAGCGGTTTTCCCGATATGAAAACTACCGCGCATCTCAGACTGGCAGTTGTAACTACAAGTGGAGGTGATATAACATTGATAACAGATGCCAGGAGTCATCATAACTTTTGCGTTCCTTTCAGTGCCGGTGGTATAAAGCAGACGATAGAAGCCCACACTTCAGACGATACCTTAACTGTTTCTGAATCCGGCAGCATTCACACCAATCTTGGCGCAACAGGTACAGTTAAACTTACTCTTCCGGCTTCTGCTCCGGCGGGGACGGTATTAACCTTTGCAGTTCAGGCAGCACAGCAATTAAGAGTTGACCCTGGCACGGCAGCCATTAGAGACGACAGCGGACAGACCGCTGATAAGTACAAATATGCAAATACAATCGGGGCATGCTTAACTTTAATTGCTGATTCAAACAGCAACTGGGCAACGATTGCCAAATATGGCACATGGACCCAGGAGGGATGACGGAAGATGGCTACAATAATATATGTTGATGGCACTCTTCAAACCGGCAATAATGACGGCACAAGCTGGCCAAATGCCTATCAGGGTTGTGTAGGCATGCAGACTGCTCTTGATAACGTGGTTCAGGACAGCGATACTATCATATACGTCAGACATACTTTTCAGATGGATGTTTACGGCCACGGTTTTTATCTCAGACATGGTGGAGACTACGAAAATAATACTTGGTTGAAAATAATAGGGTGTCACTCAATTACAGGATTGCCTCTCGTTTGGGGTGAAGGATTTACAACATTTGACGGTAATGGAGAACTTGGTCAATACGGGTTTGCATTTCACCCTGATAACGACTACACAGGTGCAGACAATCTCTGGTTTGAGAATATACGATTTATGGATTGCAGATGCGGATACTTGAACTCTAATGAGCATTATGGTTTGGTGTTTAATCAATGTTTTTTTGATGGTCTCAATCCGGCCATAGACTGCAATCAAAGCCAATATGATGTTTACATAATGAACTGCATTGCAAATGCTGGCGGAACACTTATATATACTGGATTTAGAATAGAGATTATGAATTGTTTTGTTGGTGATGTATATCCAACAGACTCTGATATTGTAATGGAATTTGATATAAGCCTTACTGTCTTGAATTCAATTTTTACTGGGGGGAATAATGCTTTGAAAATAAATAGTAATAATGAGCCAACTAGAGCTGCTATTTACAACAATGTCTTTTATAATCAGAATTTAAGTGGTATCTGTTCTGAGTATTATAATAGGTTGGCTATTATTAAGAATAACATTTTCTATTCTGCACAGCAGAATGCCGTCCCAATCAACAGAATTAGCGGCAATCTGGTAGAAGATTATAATTGCACTAATAAGGCAACCGGACTAACAGGGCCGCATAGTTTGCATAACATAGACCCATTGTTTAAGAATCCGGCTTACAAGGATTTTAGATTGTTGCCAGGCTCACCAATCCTCAATAGAGGAACCCCGCTTATTTATGGAATGGGCGGCGTAGAAACACCGATTCCTCTCATAGAGGTAAATAAGTTCGGTTATGTTTCGATGGGAGCATGGCAGCCGAAATATCAATTTCCTAAAAGGGCAAGAGGTTCAAATTTCGGCAGACTTTCAATATTTCGGTAGGAGTTTTTAAAATGGCTAATACGGCAATCGAAATACCTTTTTATGTTGAAAAAGACAGTACGCCCTTAATCGGTGCTGCTGCTGAAATGAATTTTGAGTATTTAAAAACCCTTGGCGGCACAGACAAGAGTGGTTCAGCACCAACCATAAGCGAAATCGGTGGCGGCTGGTATAAGTTCGGCGTCGCTTACGGCACAGCTCCTTTTGATTCAGGCGACCTTGTTGGTGTTATTGACGCAGACAAGGATGGCGACAACAAACTTGCAAATGCTGAGCGATATATTCCTGTTGAAGTAAGGCTTGATTTTTATGCTTTGATGAGAAGCGTATATAAGATGTCGCAGGATAAACTCACCGGTGATATGGAAATAAAGAATTCAGGTGGTAATACGATATTGAAGCTTGATATTACCGACGGCAGCAGTGAAGTAACCAGAGAACCGGCAGCGGCGAGCTAATGGAGGCGAATTTTTTTGCCAGTTTGTTTAGCGGCGATTCCGCCAACGGCTTAAAGCTCTGTATGGGTCTTACAGAAGGCGACTTCTGGGCTCGCCCTGCAGGTTTGCAGGTTTTATACAAAGGGCAGGATAATAACGATATTGATTTTGACAGGATAATTGCTGCATCAGATTCAGGTGATGATGTTTTTGAAATGTCAGCCGGTCAGCCTTTAAGCCGTTGGCTTTATATTATAAGGCGAGTTAACTGTTGCGGCTGGGAGGAAAAGACACTTTGTGCAGCAGTGATGGTTGAGCTTGATAGTTTGGGCAATCTTGTTGAGCGCAGTTGTAATAAAGTTTTTATAGTTGATGCTGAGCAGATTACCGGCAACAGAATTTTACTTAAATGGTTTTATCAGCCAATACATCAGGCAAAAAAAATAAGCAGGTTCAAGATTTACTACGATAACGGTACAGGGGTAATTGATTACCAAAATCCTATTAGCAGTCTGAACTATGCCGGACGAAAATTTTATGAATTTATCAGCAATGAACTAACGGATGATAGTTACAGGTTCTGCATAAGGGCGGTTGCCGCGGATGATTCCGATAACGATTTTACAGGACAGATAATTATTCAGCTTAACAGGCAAAGGCCCGACAACATTTCAATACTTCAAGGCAGTGTAATTTAAATATGTCAAACAGAATAGATTTTTTTCAGCCGCAACATAATGAACTTTCTGTCGGTTCGTGTGCTGTAAGTGTTTATCTTGATGGACAGTGGTGTGATTTTCTTGTTGCTGAAAAAATAACACTGGCAGCGAATCCGGATTTCGGTGAGGCTGTGCTCTGTTACCATCCGTCAAATAAAGACTGGCTGCCTGAAGAGGTAAACTCTCATGTCAGATGCGGCCAGAAAATTGTTTTAAAATCAGTATATGACACCGGAATCGGCGTAACAACTCCGGACCAGATACCGATATTTGCAGGCTTTGTTGATGGGATTGAAACGAAAGATACTTCGGATGAGCAGAAAGTAACAATTATTGTAAAGGATTTTTCAGCAAGGCTCAGGAGAAAGATGGTCTATGGCAGAAACATTTATTCAGATAGCGGGCAGCCTGTTTTCCTTGCAGGGATTGAAACTGTTTTTAACCCGGAAGGAAAACCGAACGCATCAAGGCAGAATATTCTTCAAAACGGCAGGAGCTTTAAGGCCTTTTCTGCAGATGAAAGTGAAAGTGATTACTTCGACTGTGCCGAAGCCATTTATTATCTTTTATGCAGTTATGTTCCGACCGGTGAGCTTGTTATACCAGCATTGGAACAGCTTAAGGCCTTGTCAGGGGGACGTAAAATTATTGATGTTGATGTAACAGGACTTAATCTGATTGACGCTCTTGTTCGCTGCTGTGCTCAAGCAGGATTAAGGTTTAAATTTGTGCCGAGTCCCGGTGAAACTGCACCGCCCCAGGCAATTGTTTTTTTCAAGCCTGAATGCTGCAGAGAAGTCGAGCTGAACTGTCAGTGGCCGGGTCAGGTAATTGATATATCAAAAACAACTATTGCTTCAGTGACTGGTAAGAAGAACTTTTCACCGGTTACGCACAGATATATTGTTCAGGGCGACTATAAGATTTATGAGGCCACTTTTGAACTGGTGAAGGGATGGGACTCTGCGCTTGAGGAAAATGACTATGACAGGTATTCGCCGATTAGCAATGAGAATTTCAACGAGGTCAGAGATGTTTATCGCAAATGGTGTCTGAATGAGGCGGGCGATTACAGTCAAAGCCCTTACAATCAAGGGGCGGCATTTGATTTTTCAAAGATATTTGAAAATGGTTTATATATCCGTCAGAAAAGACGATTTTTGCCGGCACTGACCTGCGGCAAAGACGGCACTTCAATTGGATATTTTCTTGAGGTTTCATATACCGGCGGCAGCCGCTGGTGGCCTTACATGAGCTCGTTCAAGATACTGCTTGACCAGTGCGGCATCTGGCTGTCGGTAGAACAGCTTGATGCTGATTTATGGTTTGCTATTCTAAAAGGGCTCTTAAAGTTCAGGATAACCGCTTCTGTCATGGCGGATGAGCGGATAAGCTTTGCCGTTGCGGATGGGCCGGTTAATTCGACTATCGATGTGGTTGATGAAGTTATAACTCTGCCTCGAAGGTTCAAATATAGAAAAGTCTCGCCTTACAGCATTTTTGTAAACAATTCCGATGAAAATCTCAGTTTTGCAAACCAGGCTGATGATACCGAGTTGCTTGTCGAATTTGCGCAGAGTCTTTCAGACTCAGGCGGCTTTAAAACGGAACAACTTCAGATAAAAACTATGGTCTTGTCACCTGTTTTCAGTCCTGGCGACAGGGTGAAAACCTGCGCCGACAGCAGGGATATTCTCGGCGTCAAATACGACAATAGAAGTATATGCTGGCTTGAAAAAGTAGAGATGGATTTTGCAAATCAGCAGACAATTTTTACGGCGGTAAAGAAGAGGAAATGAAAATGACTGATAATTTTGCTCAGAATGAGCAGCAACAGTTTGTCGAGCGTCTTTCGCGCAGCAGTGAAGGTCTGAATGAAAGCGCATTTGTAACTTCAGCCGGCGGAAAAGCCGTAGGTTTTGTTGCCAAGGTCATCAGCAAGTATGATTACAACTACTATAACGTCAGGGCTGTGGAAATTGACATTGCCGGGACAATTCCGATGGTTGTAGGTAATGAGGTCAGGGCGGTCAATGTTGCAGAGTCGTTTACATCTCAGGGGAATCTGCCTGCCGGCAGATATGTAATAATGTTCCGAATCGGCGAAACGTATGTTTTTTATGCACCGGTGTAAGTTGAATTTTGCCCCGGCAAAATTCAACAGAGCAATCGAAAATCGAAATTTAAAAATTTTCGATTGCGGTCTACTTTCGATTGTCGATTTTCAAAATTTATAACCTTTTACTGGCCAATCAGGTTTTGTATAAAATGACTGAAATAGAAAACAAAAACAGAAACTGGTATTTCAATAAACAAATCGACCTTTCAGTGCTGGTTCAGATTATCTTTCTGGCGGTGCTGATTGTGGGAAGCTGGGTCAATCTGCAAAAGCAGCTTTCGTTATTGCAGCACGATATAACAATGCTTCTGGAAACGCAGCGCCAGTTTCAGGAGCGAATCGAGGAGCTGAACAGAACCAGTATCTGTTATGAATATCGTCTGCGTGCAATTGAAAAACGTCTGCCGGAAGCCGATATTGGCAAAGATGGAACAATGTGAGGTTAAAGGAAAAACACTCTATGAGTAATGTTATCAAGGAGTTTGTAAAAGAAGAACTTTGCCCTGAGGGTATTTGGAAGTTTAGCGATTCAATGTTATCTATTTTTAAGAGTGCTATCAACAGATTTCCAAACGGCGAAACCTCTGAAACAGAAGAACGGTATCCTACTACCAGAAACGGTATGAAAGCTTATCTCGACAAGTTTTTTGCGAGACACTATTTTCAGGTTCAGGATAGCCTTTTGGATTATATGGTATCAGAACCGTTTTTAGAAGCTATTTCCAACGGTTATGTAAATGTTCTGGATATAGGTTCGGGTCCGGCAGTAGCTTCATTAGCAATTGCTGACTTATTGGGTTGCATCACGGAAATTTTATCCGAAGCTCAAAAGGTTGATTCAAAAATCGCTTTTAATTTTGTATTGAATGATACTTCCAGTATATGTTTAGGTTTAGGAAAGGAGATGTTATTTAATTATTTTAGGAAAATAAAAGGTTTACATAATATTTCTTTGGACAAAGCCTTTTTTCTCGATAATAAATTCCCCAGAACATTTGTGCAGTTTAAAAGAATTGCGAAAAATTTAAAGCCCTTCAATATTATTGTCTTTTCATATGTAATTGTCCCCTTAGATGAGCAAGACATTGACATAGATTCGGAAATAATGGACTTAAAAAAGATATGTGCCGAAAATGGGCAGATTCTTATAGTTCAGGATAAGTATAATGGGGAATTAATAAGTCAAATTGATAATGAAGCGGAAAAAAGGAGCGTTACTCAAACTGTTTATTCCAAGCAGAATAATAACAGCACGTATACTTATGAATATTATCGGTGTTTAGTTCCATGTGGGGAAAGAAT
>JBGOWI010000061.1:0-13045 GCA_041478555.1 Phycisphaerae bacterium | reverse complement strand
GTAGTGCTGTTGCCGTCAACTATGCCGCCATCCACTCGCCATTCGTTGACATCATAACCGGCAGCGGGCGTTGCCGTGAACAGCTGGCTTGAGTTGTAATCCTTGACAATTGTTCCGGATGGACTAATCGAGCCGTTGGGGCCGGCTGAGCCGGTAATGTTAAAGGTCTTTATCTTAAACGACACAGTCACAGTATGACCGGCTGTGATAGTACTCAGTGTATAGGTAGTGCTGTTGCCATCGACTATGCCGCCATCCACTCGCCATTCGTTAACATCATAGCCGGCAGCGGGCGTTGCCGTGAACAGCTGGCTTGAGTTGTAATCCTTGGGGAATGTCCCTGATGGACTAATTGTGCCGTTCGGACCGGCTGAAGCTGTAATGGTATATTGATTTATTGTGAAGTTAGCCTGGACATTATAGTTGGCATCCATAAGGACGGTGGTTGTAGCTGAGTTTGGATCAGCTACCTTACCCGCCGTTACCGCTGAGCCAGTCCAGTTAACGAAATGATAACCTGTATTTGCTGATGCAATGATACTTGCATAAGTGCCATTAGGGTAGTTGAAGTCGCCGATACCTGGCGTGGCTACAGTGCCGTTCGCCGAAGGATAAACCGTCAGGGTGCGAGTAACACTTGGCGGTGCGACCTTGACCACAAAGCCAATGAGCGAATGGTTACGGGTTGACGCTGTTGTTCCTTGGGTTATGGTCGGTGTTTCATTGATACCTGCTGCGGACCTGTGTCCACCCATACCATCATAGCCAGTTACGGAAAGGTCAATGTCTTTGGTCCAGCCGGTTGTAGTTAAGTATGTGCCTGTGTTGCTACTGGCAGCATTTTCAATTACCATATCGCCGTTGCTCGTGGCAAGCGGAGTTGTTGCTGTTGAAACAACACTTGTTAAGCCGTTACTGGCAGTAGCTCCTACAAGAGTTGTTTGATTAACATCCGAAAGGAATACACTGGAGTATGTAACAGTGGCAGGTGCGTTGGTCCAGGTGGGAGTAAAGGTGGTGTTGGTTGCAGCATTGACGTCGGCATCGTTGAGGATAAATGCCGCAACGTATGCTCGGCTGGAGGATGAACCTATGATTTTATCGGTGATCTTCGTCATTGCTCGTCCGCCATAAGTCACACCAGTCAGACTTGATGCACTACTACTCTCGGCATGTGCAACAAAAACCAATGCACGGTTGGTGCCGGTTTCCTTTGCATGAGTTGTGCCTGTTACCCATGAACCTAAGATTTGAACATAGGTACTGGCCGTTGCAGTATAGTTCTGACCTGTTTGATTAGATGATAAATTGCTGTATGTCCTGTTGGCCGGCGTGAACGAATATCCAACCTTTGCGGGTGTTACCGTGCCGTAGAAACCGGCGGGAACCTGAGTAGTATAAAAACCGCTCGCATCGGTAGTAGGAGAACTGTTTGCGTCGGTAAGGTTGTTTCCGGGCAGCCCTCTCATCACTACGCCGGCGAGGGGCGAGCCGCCTGATGTTATCGTTCCGGAAATAGTATAATTCGTCGTTCCTATTAGACCATAGTTTATGGCAAAATGCGGTATATTCGTGGCCCAGGCATAATCCGAAGTATCGGCATAAGTAAGACCCTGGCGGTTGCCGCCATCGGCATCGTTATCGGAAGCTAAGATTTTATCGATGACATTATTGTACTTGGTGAATGAATCAGCGCCTCGGTACTGACTGATAGCGTAATGACCCCAGGCATACCATCCATCCATGCCGTATTCATAGTTGTTGGTCACGTTGTTCATTGCATTAAGAGGCATATATGTATTTGCGGTTTCCGCCCAAGCGGCTCCGCCGGAATTTTCCTGAAAATATGAGTTCAGAACGCCCCAAACGGCCATTCCGCCTGAAACTGCCCAGCTCTCTGCGCCAAATCTGGAGGTATCAGCCTCCAGCCATGTTCGCAAGGTGTTTCCAAGTGTGGCGGATCTGCTGCGGTATGTGGCATTGCCTCTGTCAACGCCATATATATGCAAAGCACCAGCAGCAATGCCGATGCACAAAGCCTGTGTATTGTCACCTGTGCCGGGCGTATAGTTAACCAGGGCGTCTGCGCACGATGTGCCATAGGATGTATGGTCAACGTATCCCGCTCTGCCTAAGTAAACCTGCCTGTATTTCATCTCTGCCAGCAGCCCCCAACCAATGTTATATGTACTGTAATAAGGTAGTGGAGTTGTGAGGGAGCCGCCTTCCAGCCATGCCGGGTTGGCAATGCAGTAAGTCCAGGCATTATTTATTCTTGTTTGATAGGTGGTATAGTCTCCGGTTAATTCGGCATAGCGAGACCATATCCATATTGCTTCTTGTGTGTTGTCTGTTTCGACAACGGATGTGTAGTCCTCTCCTTCTACTATTCCGCCGCTCGCTGCCTGCTGGGTGGTGAGCCATTGAGCTTCCTGCAGGAACTTTGCACGATAGTCATAGGCATTTGCAGGTGTGGCTACAGCGGAAATTACCATAGCGCATAGAGTCAATACTATAACCTTTGTTTTGGTTGTTAGGGATGATTTCATTGTTCGTACCTCCGAACCTTTTAAAAATAAAGAGTCAGTTCTTTTCGGGCTATACACGCTGTATACACCGTCTCTACACATCCTTGTTGGGGAAATTAGAAAGGGAGTAAACAATGCGAAGAAACTGACTGTTGTTTCGGGCGAGTCTGCCCCGAAACACTGTAAGCCCGTCTCCTCTGCCTTATTATGTCTTCATCGCCTCTCTGCGCTCCATCATTTCTTCTTCTTTTTTTTCTTCTTCTATGCTGTGTTTAAATAAGTACTTACACATTGTTTTCAGTAAAGTCAAGACAAATCTTCTTCGGTTGAAACAGCAGGAAAATTTAGCTTATCTTCCTGATTTTACCAAGAATTATACCAGTTTTTTCCACAAATGTCAAGGATTAAAGCCGAGGAATTACAGGTTATTAAAGACATTTTATCGCAGGATTTTTAACATAGACAAATTCGCACAGTTACTGACTTTTCTCATAGAAGCCAGCTTCGCGGTCGGAAAGCCTTTTTTCTTCAATCATAGTGCGAATCCGCTGTAAATCGACATCCCGCGATTGACCGGCTGAAGAGGTAAAAGCGGCTGAATACTCGGCTGGCGAAGGAATGGCATCGAAGAATTTATCTATGTAAAAAGCCGACACAAGAACTCCGATTATCAATACCGAAAATAAAAGATATCGCGCCAGTCCGCCAGGCGGATATTCTGCTGCAGGCCTCGGCAAAAAAGAGGATTTGAGCCGATAGCGGCATCTGTCGCAGTAAATGCAATCCATATTATCCTTGGCAGTCAGGCCGAACTCACATACGGCAAAATTTTTTGCAGGAACCAGCTGCTTGCGAACGACCAGATTATTAAACAAAGACAGAAAAGCACCGACAGGACAAAGATACCTGCACCAGAACCGCCTATAGAAAACAGAACCGACAATAGCAAGTATCGTTATTACAAAAACTACAGACCGTAAAGAGACATGCAAAATATGAAGGTTGAAAGCTGCAATCAGCGGGTCCGGGACGAGAGTCTGTTTGCTGCGAGAAAGGAAAAATACCATTACAACAATGAAAAGTATTATATACTTTATAAATCTTGCTTTTCGCATCGTTTCATAAGGAACAGGTTTTTTTAATCTGTCCGGCACAATATAGCTGAACAGTTCCTGCACAACACCAAACGGACAGAGATATCCGCAATAGATGTTGCCGAAAAGCAAAGCCAGAAGGGGAACGCCGGCTATCAGCAAAAATATACCTGACAACCCCCAAGCAGGCATCTGTCCTGAGAGCAGCGTGATAACCTGCTCGCTGGAATATTGTGCATTAAGAATAAAACCGCCGATGACAAGGTTGAATACAAGGACGGCCAATCTGCTCCAGAAATTGCCTTTGTATATGACCAGAAGAGAAAAAACAACTGCGATTAAAAGATAAAACCCGCTGCGGTCGGGCAAATAAGTGCGCAGGAATGTTTTTTTTCCTGCAGCAGAAACAGATACAGTTTGACCAAGCACCTCGTCTGCGAACTTTTTGCTTGCCAGTTCGAGTGCTGAAGAGATAGCCTGGGAGCTGACCGTTGCGCCTGTAACAGAATCGACATCGCCAAACGGATGAGGCTGGAACAGCTGACGTCCTTTGAGTGTCTTGCGCCAGTCGGTCAGCATCTGCAGGTAAGAAGGAGTCTCATTGGAACGAATTACATGAAAATCTATTAATTTGCCTGCGGTGTCGATGTAAACGGCAAGATTGATTTTGCCGCCAAAGCCGCGAATCTGAGGTGCCAAATCCTCCGTACTGAAGATATAGCCGGATAGTTTTTCTTTTGTTTCGTAAACTTTAAAATAACTGATTTTTCCTGCCGAGCCCGGCAGAGCAAACTGGGCAGGCTCAATGTGCAACTGTCCTGCGAGCATCTGGGCTGTATACTGCGGCAAAGAGGGACTAAGATGCACTGATTCAAATGTAAGTAAGTTTGAACAGATAATTACAGAAGCAGCTATGCCGAACAGGATGTATCCGACCCTGCGGAACTGGCGAGCAGGTGCAGCAGATAAAAATGTCTTTTTTGTTTTGAGCGTTTTAAGCAAGGCTGCCGGAGTATTGGCCAGAATAAGAACAAGAAATATCAATATCGTCCCTTTCGTTCCGAGCAGCGGGACAAGGGCAAGGCCGGTTGCCAGACTGCCTATTGATGCGCCTATATGGTCTGCCATTTCGAGTTTTGCGCCGGCAAGACCTGTCTCAAAGCCGCCCTCGGCAAGCTGTCCTGCGGCGATGGGGAAATATGCGCCGCTGCACAAACCGCACAGGAAAAATACTGCTGCAAAACTCTGGTGCGTCCAGAAATCGACGGGCAGAGAGGCAACTGTAATGAGCAGTATTGCGTGAGCCAGAATTGCCATAAACAACCTTTGATGTAAACGGCCCGGCAGGTATCGGAGCAGAGCAGCGCCGGCAGTAAGGCCAATCATAAACAAAGAGGAAATAACGCCGATATGCAGGTACAAGGAGCCGAATATAGTCTGATACAGATACATCAGCACAATTACTGTGCCGATGCCGAGCCAGCCGGCCGAGAAGACCAGAAAACTGCTGTCGAAGCTCGCCCCGTTAGAAAAAACGACAATATAAGGCTTTCTATCAGCCAGCAGCTTTCTAACGGGGCTCGAAACGTAATTTTGATTTTGCTCGTCGGGGCGGAGCCCGCCGCAGTCCGATGTGCGGGCAATATAAAAAAGCCGCAGAATAACAAAAACAAAGACCGGAATCAGAAATACGGCAATGCCTGCCAATGCAAGAAGTTTTACAATCCTTGTAATCGGTGCTCCTGATTGTTTTGAGGCAAGCAGGAGACTATACAGGTTGGCCAGAGGTCTTGAGTCTCTATTTATGAGCAAGGTTTGCGGCAAATCCGAGCTATTGTAACCTTCCATTGCAGCGGCAGCACGGTCAGGCAGATAAATGGAGAGCAGCGCGGACGGTGCAAATACAGCCTCAGCGTTTTTTATCTTTGTGAAACGGTCCTGCAAAGTGCCGGGAGTATCCGTAAGCCGGTCGGAATCTGATGCGATAAACCATGTATCATCGCCGGGCGTCAGGACAAGATGCGAAAAAACCTTTTCGAGCGTGCTCTTTGCCGAGGCGCCCAAATCAATCAGCTCTGTACCCATAATATTCTCGCCGCCGGTAACCCGGACGGCTATAACACCATCTGCTGACATCGATTTTTTAAGCTGCTGGTAAAATTCGACAGTAAAGTAACGGTTCAAAACCGAACTGGTTATCGGGGGCAAATTGATTACCACAATGTCATAGAAGTTTTTCAGTCCGTCCAGTTGGCTGCGAATGTCGCCGGCAGGGCGAGACAGGCGGGAATCGCTGATTTTGAAATGAGCCGGCAGGAAACTGTCAACCTTTTGTGCATACCGGCTGTCGCAGTGCGTCCAGGTTACCTGTTCAATCTGGTTCAGCAGGAGAAATTCATAACAAAGGCCTAAACCGGAGCCGATAACCAGTATTTTTTTTGCATCCGGTTTTTGAGACAGAACGGTTGCTGCGATTCGGCCGCTGGCGGCCTTGTCAGGCAGAGCCTCGCAGGTGCTGCCCTGGCTGACAATAACCCACTGGTTGTGATATGTTCCGTAAAGATATTCAGCCTGAGCGGTTTGAAACGAGCCTGCCAGAGCCTCGGCCGGCAATAATTTAGTCCATTTTACAATCTGAATATAGCGATTAAGACGCTTATCAACACCGGCGGACAGACACAGCAGGATACAAACGGCGATTAAAAAAGAAAAAACAAGTTTTGTCTTTGACTTTGTGCGAACAATAAATACGGCAAAGGAAATAATGAATGCCAGCAGAAAGAAAATAGTTATAGAATTTACGCCAAGGCCGAGCAGAATGGTTGTGCCGATACCGCCGAGGAAGCTGCCTGCAGCTTCGAGGATGTAGACATTCGAAACAGGAAACAGGCTGTCCCGTTCAATCCATCGGCAGGCAAGCGGAAAGAATATGCCGGTGATGATACTAACTGGGGCGTTAACAAGTATCGACAAAAACACCATTGTACGAATGGACAGCAATGCGTAGGAGCTGACGTCTGCGATTTGCCTGGCCTGGATGATTAAAATCAGTTCAAGTATAAAAGCGGGAATATAGGCGAAAAATAAAAGGTCAATATTTTCAAGCAGCCAGGCGGTGATTTTAGAAGGGCGGTATGCAATTATTGCGCCTGCACCAATCCAGAAGAGCCACGATGCGAAAAACAGGCCGACACTTATATCATTGCCTTCAAACGCCGTGATAAACTCACGGAAAAGCAAAGCCTGTGCGGCAATAGTGAAAAGGCCGTAACAGAATATCAGAAAACAGCGGGCAAATTTCATTTTTCAGTTTCGCCAAAAACCTCAGCTTGGAATACGAGAAAACTGGCACCCTGTTTCCATGCATCAGCGGGTAAGCCGGCTTTTAAGGACAGATGTTCGAGCATTTCATCGCGGCTCCAATTTTGCTCCGGTGCGACCTGCGGCAGGAAAACGGCAGAATAGCCATCTTTTCTCAGAACAACTCCGTCAATCCCAATCCTGATGTCTTGTGCTGAACCGACAGGTTTCGGCGGTGTCAGGGCGGATATTTCGATTACAATATCGTTTAACTCATCCTTGCTGACCGGATAAAATCGCGGGTCATTAACGGCGGCGTTGACAGCGTTGGAGATGACGGATTTATACAAAGGCTGCCGCGGGAAAATATCGCCGATACAGCCTCTTAACTGATAGCTGGGCCGGGGCCCGGGCAGACGAGGCTCCACAATTTTGTTCAGCGTAACAAATGCGGCACGCGGGACTTTCAGTCGGTCGCTAAGAGTATCGTCAGATACCTCCAGCATTTCGCGCTTATCGAGAAAATGAACGATTGATTTTCTGGCAAGAACCAAAAGCTGCTTTTTATCTTCTTCGGTCAGCCCTGAATTGTTACTTTCCTGTTTGACAGGCAGAGATTTTGACCACTGACCGGAAAAAGAAACTGCAAAGTAACTGACAGAATTGCTGAAATCGCCTGTCAGTTGACCTGAGGTGGCGTATTTTATTAACTGAACCTGTGATGATTTATCGAGCATCGAAAGCAGTATTGCAATCGGAACATCGCCGCATATCGTTGCACCGGTTTTGTTTTTGTATTCTATAAAACCATTGCTGTCGAGCTGCTCAATATATTTATATGCGCCCATATCGAGATTTTTTATCTCTTCCGGCACATTTTCTGTAAAAGGCACATAGCCGTAGTTAGGGCCATAATGGACAAAATCCGAACTGGCGATTACCAGTGTATCGGGGTCTATAAGACTATTAAGAATCGAAGCGGCTTTGGCTATAGTTTGCATTGAGCACTGACCGGCAACAATAAGCACAAGTTTAAAATCCTTCTGCGTATGCTGCAGCAGGGGGACCTGTATCTGAGTGCTGTGCTCGCGCTGGTTTGCCTGTTCAACTACCTGAAACTGCGGGTAGCTGAGGAGCTTTTTGATGAATTCAACATCGATTGCAACATCGCCCAACGGCGTCCGATAGTCCGCGGCCTGTGGGACACTTAGCACATCTTCCATCGGCATATAGTGCGAAGGGCCTATGACTATAATTCGCTTGTATTGTCTGCCGAGGCTCTGGATTCCCATAGCAGCGATTCGGCCGGAATACTGATAGCCTGCGTGAGGCAGAATCAACGCAATGATATCGTTGGTGGGTTTAACATCAATGTTTTGGAAAAGCTGACCAACTTCTTTTCTGAGCGCATTTGCGTCTGCCGAATACCATCGGCCCGCCAGCGTCGAACTGAACACAACTTTGGGCTGTGCAGAAGCCCGCTTTTCTTCAGGAGCCGGTATTTCTTTCGTTGTTTTTGGAAGTCTGGCGCATCCTGCCAAAACGGTCAGGAGAAAACCTGTCGCAATGAAAATAAAAATATTCCGCAGCAACTTTTTTGATTTCTTTTGCATTTTAGCCTCTCCATTTACCTTGTGTGTTAATGTTTGACAATTGTTTTACACTGCCCGGATATTTTTTTTGCCGAACGGCACGAATAAATCTTCGAGGCGAAACCTTGTCGGTAATAAAATATGCGCCGACGGCTATTGCCGAGGCTGTTTTGAGAACAAACTGGACAAATTCTCTTCGCGTCATTTCCAAACTCCGTAAATTTTTTGGCCGCAGGTTGGACAATTTCCGTTTTTTAGCTGATTTTTCAGAACTGTAAAGCCGCTTCGCTCGATAAGTAGTGTCTTGCAGCCGGGACAATAAGTATTCTGGCCGGTTTCGCTGGTGATATTGCCGATATAGACGTATTGCATTCCTTCACTCATCGCTATCTGGCGGGCCGTATCGAGCGTCTCGGCTGAAGTCGGAGGCAGGTATTGCATTTTGTATTGTGGGTAGAACTGCGAAAAATGCAAAGGCGTATCGCTGCCGAGATTTACCTTTACCCACTGAGCAAGTGCGCGAATTTGCTGCGGCTTATCATTGAGAGTGGGGATAACGAGGTTTATAACTTCGAGATGAACGCCGCTTGCCTTGGTCAGAACCAGACAGTCCAGAACAGGTTTTAAGGTTGCTGAGCAGACCTCTCTGTAAAAATCGTCGGAAATAGATTTCAAGTCTATCCTGGCCGCATCTATATATTGGAGGAGTTCTTTCCAGGGTTCTTTATTTATGTATCCGGCGGTAACGAGAATATTGCGGATACCGGTGGCTCTTGCCAGCTTTGAGCTGTCTAAAGTGTATTCGTAATAAATAACCGGGTCTGTATAAGTGTAAGCTAAAGACGTGCACTGATTGGTTTTGGCGAGCTCAACGAGTTTTTCCGGCGGGCAGAAAAAAGCCTCGCTGTCTTCAGGGTTTGCCTGTGAGATTTCCCAGTTCTGGCAGTTTTTGCAGTGGAGATTACAGCCAACGGTTGCCAGTGATAGGGTTTTTGTGCCAGGAAGAAAATGGAAAAAAGGTTTCTTCTCGACCGGGTCAACATGAATCGAACAGGGATAAGAATACACAACCGTTCGCAGGACGCCGTCAATGTTTATTCTTACCCGGCATTCGCCGCTCTGGCCCGGCTTAATGAGACACTCTTTCGGACATAACCGGCATTGAACTTTCAATTAGGCTTCAACTCCCACCAGTTCGCTTATTATTTTTTAACATTATAACAAATTCGTGTCAGCCGTCACTTGGTAGCTGCTTATTATTCACTTGTCAATCATTTGTACCCCTCGTTTTCGGCCAAAACCTGCATCGTAAGCCATTGCTTAATAAGCATTTACGGTGGCAATACAGGACTGCCTATCCGAAGGTTGCCGGTTCCGCCGTAAGGTGTCCTCCGTAAGGAGTCCATAGGACTGTGGAGAGCCCCTTCGGTCTCGATTTATAACTATCTGCAAGGCAAAGACTTAAGCCTTTGCCTTGCCAGATTCAGAAGATCCCCTTCATCATCTATAACCAAAATCTTCTTCAGCCCAGAATTAGTGTTATCCATTTTTGCCCCTCCATCTTATCCCAGGATCTTTTTTACTATGCCGATCAACTCTTCAGGTTCAAACGGCTTGGAAAGATAAGCGTCCGCTCCGCTCTCCATGGCTCTTTCTTCAAGAGTCTTGGCAGTGGCAGAGATTAAAATTATAGGGATATGCTTTAACTCGTTGTCCCTCTTCAATATTTTGGCAACATCATCGCCATTAATCACCGGAAGATACACATCAAGAATTATCAAATCGGGTATAATTTGGCGCGCCAGATCCAGGGCCTCCCGGCCGTCTACACCGCCAAATGCCTCATAACCTGTCTTCTTTAATCTAAGTAATGTAACTTTTAGCAGGTCGGGCTCGTCGTCAACAATTAGTATTTTTTTGCCCATAGACCTCTCCTTGTTACTACTATTTAACATTAAAGAAACGCTTTTATTAAATAGTGAATCTGATTCATTTCTTAATTAAAACTTCTTTTAGCTTCTCTAGCAACTCGTCCATATCTACTGGTTTCACAAAATACCCGGATATACCCAATTTCTCTGCAGCTTCTTTTGTTTGCTTATCGCTTCTTCCTGTGAGCGCTATTACAGGTATGTTAAATGTTTTGACATTCACCCTTAGATTCTCAAGCACTCCAATGCCGCTACCTGCAGGCATTATGATATCCAAAAGTACCAAATCTGGTTTTAAGTCTATCGTCTGCGCAATCGCTTGTATAGCATCAAATGCTGCTTCTACCTGGTATCCTGCGTGTTCTAATCTCATAGTCAGCATCCGTACCCAATCTTTTTCGTCATCGACTATCAAAATTGTCTTTGCCATAAGAACCTCCGCATCTCGTACTTTGGCGTTTGTATCTCAAATATTTTTTTTACAATATACGATAGACAAAAATCATTTCTGCTTTTCTTGCTTTTCCAATGCCTTTTTTAAATCTTTCCCGGTGATTTTTCCTTCTTCAATAAGAATCTCTCCAATTTTCTTTCTCCGCTCAAGCTTCTTAGGAATAGTAAAATGAAAAGCCGAGCCTTTACCCGCTTCTGACTCTGCCCAGATTTTTCCTTTATGGGCAAGAATTATCTCTTTAGAAATCGCCAACCCCAGGCCGGTGCCGCCTTTTTTCTTATCTCTTGTGCCGTTTAATTGCTCAAAGGCACAAAAAAGCTTTTCCATATCTTCGGCTTTAATACCCATGCCGGTATCCTGCACGATTACATGCACCGTATTATCTTCCTGCTTCGTGCTGATAGTAATATTTCCTTTTTCGGTGTATTTTACAGCATTACTCACCAAATTAGTAAGCACCCCAACAATCTTGTCTTTATCAAACCTTACCTTGGGTATGCTATCGTCTGCATCTACTACTAAATCTAAGCCCTTTTCTTTTGCCAAAAGACTCATGGCTTTATTGACCTCCAGCACTGCTTCGTTAATATCATTTTTCCGGATATCAAACACTATTTTCCCTGATGCCACTTTCTGGAAATCCAAAACATTATTAATCAAGCGTCCCAATCTATCGGTATTCCTTTTCGCGGTATCCAGGAGGTCCCTCTGCTCATCATTGATATTTCCTGCCAAGCCCTCTAAAACAAGATTTATGCCCTCTTTGATAGATCCGAGCGGGCTTCTGAGTTCATGTGAAACCATAGAGGTAAACTTCGATTTTATCTCTGTATCGTTTTTTAGCTCTTCTTCCAATTGCTTCCGCTCGGTGATGTCGTCAATAGTAATGAGTATCATCTGCATAGTGATAAGACGTCGGGCATTGAAAAGCATTGTTTTCGGTCCGATGGTCTCAAAGTTGTGCTCAATCTCGTAGTTATCGATGGCTTTGTTCTTGGAAAGAATCACCTCTAAGAGCGTTCGCAGTTTGGGAATGTCCCACTGTCGGTTGCCCAAATCGTAAATGAACCGGCCCTCGGTTTCCTTATGGTCAACCTTAAAGGTCTGATAGAAAGATTTGTTGGCTGAGATTACCTTTAGGTCAGTATCCAGCACTATTAAAGGCTCCCGCATTGTCTCTACGATGTTTTCAGCATATATACGAGCGTCCTCGATTATTTGCTGTGCTTTCTTGCTATCGGTGATATCAATAAAAATCGCGACCACGCCGTTAATCTTATTATCTAAAGTGCGGTATGGCCTGATATATACCGAATACCAGTTTCCTTCTCTGTTTTTTATTTCAAATGTCTTTGGATGAAGGGACTCTATTACATCCAAAAGTATTTTCTCAAAATCCGGAATATCTACGTTGAGTTTAATTTTGCTTATTGGCCTGCCGATATCGGAGGGAACTACATTAAGCGCCTTTTCACATTGAGGAGTTATCCTGCGTATCACAAGGTCTGTCTCCATCATTATTATCGGCATATTGGTACTGCTAAGTAAGTTTATCAAGTCATCATTCAGCAGAATGACCTCCGCATTACGTTTCTGCAGCTCCTCGTTGGTGGTAATCAATTCTTCATTTGAAGACTGCAGTTCCTCTTTAGCCGTTTCCAGTTCCTCGTTAGTGCTTTGCAGCTCTTCATTGCTTGACAGTATTTCCTCATTGGCTGTTTTCACTTCTTCATTCGCGCTCTCTTGTTCTTCTATAACTGTCTGAAGGTATTCTTTATTTTCCGCGAGTTCTTTCTGCAGACTATTGATATATTCATCACTTTTAACGGATTTTCCCTTTACGAATATTTTCCCGCGTGCTTTTGGCAAATTATTAGACGCAACTGCCCTGCCAATTTCGTCAAAAAGCACCAGAAAGAATTCTTCTTTAAGGGGGCCGGATTTCACAGGAACAACGGTTATATTAACCCGCATCCTGTGGCTATTATGCAATACATTCTCCGATTCTCTTTTTACCGTATGTTTTGTTTCCCTTGCTTTATATATCGCCGCGCGCAAAGGCATAAGCAGCCCTTCCCTCGCCAATTTGAATATGTCAAGGCTCGGTTTGCCTGCCGCTGATTCAAGGTAACGGCCGGTATGCCCG
>JBGOWI010000023.1:0-32528 GCA_041478555.1 Phycisphaerae bacterium | reverse complement strand
TGATTTCCCTGACCATTGGCAAATTCCATTGAAGATGGCGGACCTTCACTGCCATGGCTTAAAATATTGATATAAACAATTGAATTTTGATCACTTTTTGATGCAATTTTGTTTATTGAGTTTATAAAATTTTCATAAGTTCCCCCGTCACTATACCAACCCCAGAATGTAAATAAATTTGTTTCAGGAATAAAAAATGCAGGTTTTAATCCTTATAGAGAATTGACTGCTTCTAAAGCAAGCATTGGTGATTATGTTTTAGCTTGGGGAGATTTGGGGCAAGTTATAGAAGTACGGAAAAGTAAATATGGATACTTTTGCTATAATGTTAGATATGTTGGTAAACCTCCATTAGAAGAAACACCTAATGATTGGTTTGCTTCTTTTCAAATAAGAAAGATAGGAAACAAAGCTGATATCCTCAATAAAGTTAAATCAATCTTTGCTAAATATACTAATGTAGATGAAAATGCATTCAAATCGATTGATGATAAAACGTTTGAACAATATTTAGACCAAAGTGTAACTGAAGTACTGAAATTAATTGTCAATAAATAATTTTTTTTTATTCCAAACTCAACGGCGAACCCTGCCATAGTAATGGCGGGGCTAACCCGGTCGCTGAAGCAGACAAATATTTGCAGAAACAGGATTGGGGGGTATAATGGGAAAGAATACAGAACGCAGAACGCAGAAGGTAGAAGTAAAAAATCATCCGCCTGAGGCGGGTAAATTTGGATTTTGGAATAAATGCCGGTAGTGAAAAAAACAGAGATAAAGCCGATCCGCCAGGGCGGACAAGTATATGTTATAGCCGGCAAAGACGAATTTCTCGTTAAAAATGAGTGCGAAAGACTATTAGACGAGTTAATCAAGCCGGAGCAAAGAACGACCGGCCTTTGGCGAACTGAAGGGCGGGATATTCAGATAACAAACGTGCTTGATGAGTTGCGGACACTGCCTTTTCTTACCGACCGCCGTGTTGTCGTAATAGAAAATGCCGACAAGACCATTTTGAAGAGTCCGAAAGAAGACGAAGAAAATAAAGAGGAGGCTAAAGAAACCACTCCTGATAATCGCAAAATTCTCGAAAGATATTTTGATAATCCTTCTTCAACCGGCATTCTTGTAATGACCGTTTCATCGTGGCCGTCCAATACGAGATTGGCGAAGAAACTTCCCAAAGTCGGCAAATTGATTGAGATTGGCGAATTGAAATCAAGCTCTCTTGTCTCTTATATTCGCAATTATGCGAGACAACAACACAGTAAGGAACTTTCTTACAATGCTGCGCAAATGCTTATCGAACTTGCCGGCGATGAGCCGGGAGTGCTGTGCAGCGAAATAGATAAACTTGCCGCCTACACAAACTCCGCAAAAGCCATAACCGAAAAAGATATTGCGGCACTTGTCGGCCGAAACAGGATTTTTGACGCATTTGAGGTAATCGATTCAATGACGGCAGGGGACACCGGCAAAGCTTTTGAAAAGTTGCGCATAATGTTTCAGTCCGACAGGGAGGCTGAATATAAGGTTGTCGGGGCTTTTGCCTGGCATTTTCGCAGGATGTTCAACGCATCTGCAATGCTGAAAGAAGGTTTTTCGCCGGACGTTGTATCAAAAAAACTTCGTATCTGGAACCGGAACGAATTTTTCGAAACTTTGAAAAAAATGACGCTTGAAAAGATTGGCGACTGCCTGCGGCAGCTTGCCGAGATTGATTATCGGATTAAAACCGGCCAAACTACCGCACAGACGGCAATCGAAGCATTTATAGTAAATCTTGCAACAAAAAATTTATAATTACTGAATAAGATTACTTTATATGTCTCAAGAGCAGCGACAAAGAAAAAGACATAAGCGAAAACGGACCATTATTGAACAGTGGTTTTTGTATGTTCTGCTGAGGATATTCCTGTTTTTTGTCTTTTTATTTTCCGTTGAAAGGATGCTGAGATTTGCCTGTTTTTTGGGCAGAGGCTTATGGAAGCATTACCATCGCGGCAGACAAAAAGCGATAGACAATCTTCGGGCAAGTTTTCCCGACAAAGACGAGGATTGGATAGAACAGACAGGCAGACGGAGTTTCGAGCATCTTGTAATGCTTACGGTGGATGTGATTTTTGCTCCCAGATTGATACGCAAGGACAACTGGGAGGAGTATTCGAGCTACAAAAACGTCGAACGGATAAAATGGATGATGGCAGAAAGGCGGCCCTTGCTGCTTGTTGCGGCGCATTACGGCAATTTTGAGATAATGGGCTATCTGCTGGGCGAGTTCGGCTTCGATGTTTACAGCATTGCAAGGCCGTTTGATAACAGATTCCTTAACAAGTATCTATACGATGTCCGGCAGCGCAAAGGGCAGAAAATCATCGATAAAAAAGGCGCATCGGAAATGATGGAGCGGATTGTTCGGCAGGGCTCGACTTTATGTTTTATAGCCGACCAGAATGCGGGTAAAAAGGGGATTTTTGTTGATTTTTTCGGCAGAAAGGCAAGCACATATAAGAGCATCGGCCTGCTGGCAATTCAATACAACCTTCCGATAGGCGTTGGCGTCAGCAGAAGGATTGACAACAGGTTCTTTTTTGAGATGGAGGTAGCAAGGCTGATTATGCCTGAGGAATGGAAGGACAAGGATGACCCGCTAATGTGGATTACGCAGGAATACACAAAGGCGTTTGAGGAGTCAATCCGCAAGGACCCGACACAATACTGGTGGATTCACAACAGATGGAAGACAAGGCCGAAAGATGAGCTACAAAGACACCAAGACACAAAGATAATTTAAAATTTAAGATTTAAAATTTAAGATTTGCCGTTATAATTTCTCAAGAGTAATATTTTACGGAGGAAATTATGGCTGAACCGCAAAAAAGCTGGGAGCACAGACTCAGCAAGACTACGGACTCTCTTGCTGTTGATTTTGTTGAGTCGCTTTCGGTGGACAAGCGTCTCTATAAGTATGATATTGTCGGCTCAATTGCACACGTCGAGATGCTCAGCGAGCAAAAGCTGCTCACAAAGGAAGAATTTAAACAGATAAAAGAGGCTCTTATTGAGATTTCGCACCAGATAGCCGAAGGAAAATTTAAATTTGACAAGACTTACGAAGATATTCACATGGTGATTGAGGCTGCCCTGATTGCAAAAATCGGCGATGCGGGCAAAAAGCTTCATACCGGCCGAAGCAGAAACGACCAGGTTGCAACCGATATGCGTCTGTGGATGCGCGACGAGATAGAGATAATCCAGACTAAAATAACTCTGCTGCAAAAGGCCTTTGTAAAACTGGCGGAAAAGTATGCAGCCGATATTATGCCTGCATACACACATTTGCAGCGTGCTCAGCCGGTTTCTATCGCAGCTTATCTTTTAAGTTTTGTCGAACAGCTCAACCGCGACTGGCTTCGGCTGAAAAACTGTCGACTGCTTCTGAATGTTTCTCCTCTTGGCAGCGGGGCGATTGCAGGTTCTTCATTACCTTTGGATAGAAAGCAGACCTGTAGTCTTTTGGGCTTTTCAGATATTACCTATAATACGATTGATTCGGTGTCCGACAGAGATTTCTGTGCAGAGTTCATCTTTGACTGCTGTCTTGTTTCTGCGCACCTGACGAAATTAGCTGAAGACTGGATTATCTTCTCGACAACCGAGTTTGATTTTATGCGTATCGATGATGCCTTCTGCACTTCGTCCAGTATGATGCCGCAGAAGCGCAATCCCGATAACTTAGAGCTTATTCGCTCAAAAGCCGGCGCAGTTTACGGTTCGCTTGTGGCGATTCTTACTATCTTAAAGGCCCAGCCGAGCGGTTATAATCGTGACCTGCAGGAAGATAAACGCCATGTCTTTAATGCGTCGGATACGATAGAGGCCTGTGTTGATATGGCCTGCGCAATAGTTGAGAACACAACGTTTAATATGGAAAAGATTTCTGCCGGTCTTGATAAAGGTTTTCCTGATGCCACATCGCTTGCAGAATATCTTGTTAAAAAAGGGATGCCGTTCCGCACCGCTCACGGCATAGTCGGTTCTATCGTTGCTCAATGCGAGAAAGGCGGCAAGGTCCTTGCCGATATCACGATTGAACAGTTCAAGAAATACTGCGAGTTTATCGAAGAGGATGTTTATCAGTATTTAGGCAGTAAAAATGTTGCCGCTTCATACGTTACAGCAGCGGCGCCATCGCCTTTGCAGATGGCTGAGCAGGTTAATTACTGGAAAAAGCAGCTTTCAGAGCGATGAGCACAAAAGAGGCCGAGATTGTTCAATACTTTGCAGCTAAGGGAAAATTAAGTGCCGCAAAGTTCCCCATCGGTATCGGTGACGATATGGCACAGGTCAGGCTGACTAAAGGCTCTTCGGTGCTTATCACAACCGATATGCTTCTCGACGGTGTGCACTTCGACACTAAAAAGGCAACCCTTGAGCAAATCGGCTACAAGTCAATGGCGGCAAGTTTGAGCGACTGTGCCGCTATGGCAACTGTTCCCGTTGCAGCGGTTGTTTCGGTTGCTTTGCCGAGAAATTTTAGTTCGGCGAAGCTGAAAAAACTGCACAAAGGGATACTCACAGCGGCGAAGAAATATAATTGTCCTCTTATTGGCGGAGATATTACATCGTGGGCGAAACCATTGGCGGTTAGTGTTGCGATGTTAAGCAGGCCTGGTGCGACAAAACCTGTTAAAAGAAGCACAGCGAAAATCGGCGATATAATTTGTGTAACGGGCTTTCTGGGCGGCTCGATATTTAAAAAGCATCTTGATTTCAAGCCACGCCTTGGGGAATCGCTTGCAATTGCCAAAGCCGGCGCAAATGCAATGATAGATATAAGCGACGGTTTAAGCACCGATTTGAATCACATAAGCAGATTGAGCAAAAAAGGCGCTTGTTTGGAAGCTGATGATATCCCTGTTTCAAGCCAGGCGAAAAAAACTGCCAATCCTTTAAAAGCAGCCCTTAATGACGGTGAAGATTTTGAACTGCTGTTTACGATATCGAAAAAATGTTTTGAACATTTGAAAAGAAACTGGCTTTTTAAAGTCAAGCTTACTGCCATAGGTAAAATTGTCAGAGGGTCTTCGGTAAAAATAAAAATGCCTGACGGCAGAGTTGTTGAATTATTACCCGGAGGCTATGACCATTTAATAAAAAATCCTAAATCCTAAATCCGAAACTCGAAACCCCAGAGAGATAGTCCAAGGGACATCTCACAGGGCAGGCAAATTCAAAATCCAAATTACCAAAATTCGAAACAGTTTTTCAAATGTAATGAATAAACAAACGGTACAGATTATTTCAGATTCTGTCGAAAAGACATTCGACATTGGTAAAAAGATAGGCATATTACTTGAACCGGAAAAGGTTGTTTGCCTGGCCGGTCCATTGGGCAGCGGAAAGACAACTCTGATAAAGGGCATCGCGGCAGGGGCAGGGGCGGCAAAGCCAAAACTTGTCAACAGTCCAACCTTTGTCATCGTTAATGAGTATAAAGGCAGGTTCAATATTTTTCATATCGATGCATACCGGATAAACACAATCGCTGAATTTGAGGCGCTGGGCTTTGAAGAATTTATCGGGCCTGACAGTGCTATCCTTATCGAATGGGCCGATAAAGTTGCACAGGCACTTGGCGGCCTGGACTGTATTCATATCGAAATGCAGCACAACGGCCCGAAAAGCCGGATTATCAGGATTATCGGCCTGAAAGATGCACAAGCCTTGAGCGTTTAAAAGAACCGTCAGTTTTGCACATCATTCTTTATTTCTTATATTTTAACTGGCAGTGTATTTGCCGGATGTATCTGTCCGGCCGTATTGGAAATTGAAAACCGATAATTTTATAAGACGTTGCAAATGATATTTAAAGATGAAAGGTGGGCAGATAAGGTAATAAGTTAAGTCCCTGCACTGCTTAACCGATAGCAGTTGCAGGAAGCAGCCCGTTGCGACGCGGTCGCACCGCGGCGAATCGGATAGTATTAAGAATAAAAAATAAAATTTTTCCTTAAAACAAGGGAGAAAGAAATGAAAAAGAGAAATGGTTTTACGCTGGTTGAAATTTTGATAGTGGTGGTCATTCTGGGTATTCTTGCCGCCATAGTGATTCCGCAGTTCAGCGATGCGAGCGAGGAAGCGAAATTGTCGAGTTTAGTGAGCGACCTGCAGTCAATCCGTTCGCAGATTCAGCTTTACAAGGTTCAGCACAGCCACGGCGATGGGCTGAACATACCGGGATCGGTAACTGGCGTTGATTTCGAAGCGGCAATGACGACTTACACAATAGCTGATGGTACATCAGCTACCACCCAGGCTCCGGACCCAAACGGTGGCGTTTATGGCCCTTATCTGCAAAAGATACCGATAAATCCGTTCAATGACTCGGCTGTAGTTGCGGAGGATGGTACCATCGGCAATGGCGGCACTGCTTCCGGCTGGGAATTCAACAAAGCTACCGGCGCTTTCAACGCGGACGACAATGCTGCCCATGGCGCTCTGTAACCTTGCGGCGAAGCTCCGATAGAATCGGAGAAAAGATACAGGCTGGTCGGTCTGGTGGTTGCAGATTGACCAGCCGTTTTTGTGTTTAACAGAAAAAACAGCCGCCATCATACCTGACCTTGTCGAGTAGATTATCGCCGGCTGACTATAATCAAATGGCAGTATCCACCTATAGCGGCTATGTCGAACAGAAAGGACAGATAGAGTAATAAGTCAAGTCCCCGCACTGCATGGCCGATAGCAGTTGCAGGAAGGGGGATTGGATGGTATTTGAGAATAAAAAAGAAAAATTTTCCTTGATACAAGAAAATGAAAAAGAGAAATGGTTTTACGCTGGTTGAGATTTTGATAGTGGTAATCATTCTGGGTATTCTTGCTGCGATAGTGATTCCACAGTTCAGCGATGCGAGCGAGGAAGCGAAATTGTCGAGTTTAGTGAGCGACCTGCAGACAGTCCGTTCGCAGATTCAGCTTTACAAGTTTCATCACAGCGGCGACCTGCCGGGAACGGCACCAAGCGTTTCTTTCGAGGATTCAATGATAAAGTACACAATGATTAATGGTACACTGGCTATCCCCCAGGCTCCGGACCCAAACGTTTATGGCCCTTATCTGCAAAAGATACCGACAAATCCGTTCGATGACAGTGTTGACGTAAGTTCGACTGCAGGTGCTGGCGATCTCAGCGGCGGTTGGCATTACGATCCTACGACAGGTGCATTTAACGCGGACGACAGTGCTGAACACGCTGCTCTGTAATCTGACGGCGAAGCTCCGGTTTATCCTGCTGCGGCTGCGGCCTTCGCCGCGACGAGCAGAATCGGAGAAAAGATACAGGCTGGTCAGTCTGGTGGTTGCGGATTGGCCAGCCGTTTTTTTGCTTAACAAAAAAAATTAGCCATCCGCCTTCCATCCTTCGTCCGCCAAAGCGGACTATGGAGGACAGGTCGCTAAAAGCTATGGCGGACAAGCACAGACACAAAGGCACAAAGTTAATTGAAAGTTAAAGACTTAAAAAACAATGCTTTCACTCTCATTGAGGCCCTTATAGCACTTGTAATTCTTGGGATAGCTGCAGCGGGGCTGATTTTACCGTTTGCTTCAAGCGCTGCAGTCCAGGAGCAGGGCTGCAGTCAGACAATCGCAGCAAAACTTGCCTGTGATTTGGTTGAGCAGATTATCGCTGACCCTAATGGTTTTAATCTGATAAAACACGACTATGACGGTTATACCGAGCAGAAAGGGCATATAAAAAACGCAGCCGGTGCTGATTTTACCGACCCGATGTACGCGGATTTCAGCAGAGAGGCGGTCTGTGAGTATTATAGGCCGGCGCAGCAGCAGAGTTTCGGGGCGTATAATTTTATCAGGATAACTGTTAAAGTGTATCAAAACGACCTTAAACTTGCGGAGGTCGTGAGGCTGAAAAGTAAATGACCCCCACACCAATTTACATTGCCCGAGAGAATTTTCAATGTGCTGGCAAAGCTGTTCCTGCTTGCCCTTTATTTGTCCAATCACGGTGCAAATTGGTGAGGGGTTTTACACTTGCCGAATTGCTGATGGCGGTCTGGGTAATGAGTATAATCCTCGCTGCCATAGCGACGTTGTCTTTTGCTCTCGGCAGTGCAAATGATTCTGCGGATGATACATCGGAGATACAAAGCAGAATCCGCTATACGACTATGCGTCTCGGTGAACTTATACGAAACAGTAAGCTGATATGTTATAAGTGGGACAATAGTGTGGCAATCTGGCAGGCGGATGACAACGGCAATAGTCAGATAGACCCCAACGAAATAGTCTATATCGAATACGACAGCAGTAATAACTGCTTGAAGCTGATTAGTTTTACTCCTACCGCTGCGGTTGTCTCCTTTCCGAGAACTCTTGGGTCGATTGGGAACGGCCAGGCCAGAACATGGCTTGGAGCGAACACCCAGGTAAATGACGTTAACCTCATTAATAATTGCAGTTATGTAACTTTTACAACCGACCAGCCGCCGCCTTTTTCAAAAAGGCTTAATTTGTTTTTCGGAATCCGGCAAAAAGGCGTGATTCAAAACTATCAATTAACGGCATACCTGCGATGTCAGGCTGATTATTTACTTGACGGCGGCCAGATTGTTTCGGTTGACGACGATATGTAATGAAACTTTACAGACAATACAATCGCGGTAAGGGAATAGCCCTGATTATCATTCTGGTGCTTATAACAGCCATAGTTGTTGTCGGCCTTGGTTTTATTATTCGCGGCGATACGGAGCTTCTCTGCGGGCAGAATATGGAGCTCAAGGCTGATATGGATTATCTTGCAGAATCAGGCCTTGAACATGCAAGGGGTCTGATTTTAAATCCGCAGGATGTATCGGAAGAAGAGGAACACTGGTGGCACGCAACAGAACAACAGTTAAATAGCGATTCGAACGATTATTATGACGTTACCGTGGATGTTTGCGAGCCTAACTGGCTTAACTGGCGGATAACATCTTTGGCGTACAGGCAGGCCGGCGGCAGCAGCGTCGCTCAAAGCAGTTTGACCGCCCAGATGAGACTCGACGACCCTGCCATAGGATTCTGGTCGGGGACGGCTGTTACGCTGTATCCCGGTATGAGTATAACAGGCGATGTTTATGGAGTTTTGCCTGGTTCAGGTTCAATAAACGGCGACCGTTTTACTGTTTCGCCGGTTAACGAACCCAATATTAACTATGGTCTGCTTACTTCAAATTTCTCAATACAGTCAATAACCAGCCCCCTTAGTGACACAACTTTAGGCGGTTCAACAGAGGTTTTTTACAGAAGCGGCGATTTGGAGATCGGGAGCAATGTCATAATTAACGGCTGTCTTGCGGTAGACGGCAATCTGATAGTTACCGGCGTATCCAATGTTATTACGGCCAAGAAGAATGTTCCTGCCATCTATGTTAGCGGCAATCTTATAATAGGAAAAGACGCCGCATTGGATTGCAATGGACTGGTTTTTGTTGATGGTCGTATTGAAACGTCTATTTACAACGCATTCACAAGTATAACAGGTTCGCTTTTTACCGACGATGGAATCAGATATATTCTTCCTGATTATTCGGGTAACGGCTATGACGGTATTGTAAACGGAGATTGTAACTGGGTGGATGGTAAAGTCGATGGTGCAATCAATTTTGACGGGGATGGTGATTTTATAGATATAGGAAACCATGAGCTTGATATTACCGAGTCCGGCCTAATTACTGTTGCGGCATGGATAAAGGTGGATTCATTCAGCAATAGTTCTGCGGCCATTATAACAAAAGGTAACACCTCCTGGCGTCTGCAGCGATGGGCGAATACAAACTTTATGGAATTTGCGTGCAGCGGCCTTTCCGGCGTCGGGGGTGACAGTGTTCATGGTAATATCGATGTAAACGATGGCCAGTGGCATCATGTTGCAGGTATCTATGACGGCAGTAGACTGTATCTCTATGTCGATGGTCAGGAGGATAACAACTGTCCGGCGAACGGTTCTATCAGTTCAAACTCGGCGTCCATTTATATCGGCGGAAATTCTGAGGTATCTGGAAGATGGTTTAACGGTATTATTGACGAGGTACTTATTTACAACTGCACTTTTGCCCCAAGTACAATTGGGCAACTCTATTCTGGGGGGACAATAGAGGACCCTATGGGCTATTGGAAGATGGACTGGGGCAGTGCAATAACGGTAAATGCCGCGCCGACAAAAGCGGCCATTTATCACTGGCCTGGAGGTTCAAAAGACCGCTGGTCACCTGCGGCAGGGGCTTTCTATAAATCAATCAAACGAATTGAAAATTGAACCCTGATGAGATAGCCAAGGGACATCTCACAGGGCAAGGATTTAACCCCGATGAGATAGCCGAAGCGTCATCTCACGGGGCAAGGATTGAAGATTTGACTTCGACGAGCTCCGTTCGACAAGCTCACGGCCCGAGCCTGTCGAGGGCAGTCGAGTCGTGGAACCGCCTGTGGCGGGACTATCTTTCTTTAATAATTTTAATTCTTCATTCTTCAATTTAATGTTATCGGGCATTTCCAGAAAACCTTCTGAAATCAGCTCTTAATGCCGCAACATCGAAGGGTTCTATATCAGAAAAATCCTGTTGCGGCCTTTAATGACTTTGCAGAACATAAGGGCCTTTGACTGATAAACCCCTACACCAAAGTTTTGGTGTGGGGGTAAACAGGCCGTCAGAGAGGCTAAAAAAGCTCTGACAGACCCTACGACAGGCTCAGGGCAGGAGAGGCATTTTTCTGCAGCCCGAAAGACCGATAAAAAGTTTCACCTCCTCTCTTGCTTCGCAAGAAGCGGAGGGGGCTATAGTAAAAATCCCCCATCGAGGCAGTTAAGCTGAAGTTCTCATAAGACGAAGAAACATAATGGATTAGTGCAGTTTTTCTGCGTTTAAAGGCTGAAAAATGACAAGAAACGGTCAATATGATTTACCGGCATTTACGCTGGTAGAGTTGGTCATTGTGATGATGATAATGGCCATCCTGGCAGCGATTGCCGTGCCGTTATACACCTCGGCAGCTTCGGTGCAGTTAAAAACTGCCGCCAATATGATTGCCTGCGACCTTGAGTATGCAAAGAGCATGGCGATGAGTACTGGCAGGAGTTATTCGGTGGTTTTTAATGATTCGAACGAAAGCTACAGGATAAAGGATGCTAATGACAATGATGTTAATCACCCTGTGCATATCGGGGCTAAGTATGTCGTAAGTTTCGCAAATGACAGTCGACTCAACAAGGTTGATATTGTAAGTGCAAATTTTAACTCAAAGAATGGAGTGAGGTTTGATTACCTTGGAGCGCCTTATGCTCATGATGATTCCTCCGACAGTCCTCTGAACAATGGTTCGGTACAGTTGCGTGCCGAGGGTAACAGATTGACGGTCAGGGTTGAGCCTGTAACAGGATATGTAAGCATTGAATAGCAGGTTGAAAGTATGCTTGAGTTTCTAAGGACAAAGACGAGTCCAATCGGACTGGACGTTGGCAGCAATTCAGTGAAGATGTTGCAGCTTGAAAGCGGCAGCGATAAGCCGGCTGTGATTGCAGCAGATGAGGCACATCTGGGCCCTGAAATCGGGAATGACCAGCAGGCGGCCAGGGATGCGACAGTAGCCGCCATAAAGGAAATTCTTGCCAGAGGACATTTTCAGAAGAGGAAAGTTATCTCATGTCTGCCCGGCTGTAAGCTGATTATAAAAAGTCTTCGGCTTGACACCTTTGATGATGAAGAGATTGAAAAGACGATAAAGGGCGGCATGATAGAGCGTTTCGGCCTAAAGACCGATACTCATGAGGTCAGATTTTTCTCGGCGGGAAACATTCATCAGGGTGATGAAGTCAAGAATGAAGTTATCCTCTTTGCCATCGACAAGGAATCTCTCAGGGAGCATATAGAAATGCTGGAACAGGCAGGCGTAACTCCGATTGCGATTGATACGGTTCCTTGTGCCTTATTCAGGTCTCTGCAGAGGTCTCTGCGGAGGACGGCTGACCAGGAAAAGGCGAATGTTTTCGTTGACGTGGGCTCCAGTCACACAACAGTCATAATCGGCAAAGCGGGCGAAATAATTTTTGCCAAACAGATAGACATTGCGGGCGAACAGATAAACCGGCAGGTTGCATCGAGGCTTGGTATCGGTCTTGACGAGGCAATGCATTTGAGGAGCAAGCTGAAAAATAAGGCTGAAGCCGGCGAAATCGAACCTGCGATGCAGCAGATAGTAATTGACAGTATGCATTCTGTTATTGACGAGCTGGCAAGGGAGATATCGCTCTGTTTCAGATACTATGCAGTAGCATTCCGCGGGCAAAGGCCCAGCCAGGTCGTTTTTACCGGCGGCGAAGCTTATGAACAGACGCTTATAGACGCTCTCAGACAGCATTTGAATATTGAGATAGAAGTAACCGAGCCGCTGAGAGGTTTTGACCTTTCGAGGGTTGAATTTCCTGCGGATAAAAGGGCGATGCTCTATGAGTGGGCTGTTGCAACCGGGCTTTGTCTTAAGGGTATGGATATGGTTGGACAGGATAAGGTTTATGAAAGAAATTGATTTTCTTCCTGAATGGTATAAGCAGGGATGTTTACAGCAGAAGAAGCACCGCGAATTTTACATTGCGCTTGGTCTTATTGTTTTTATTATGGCGGCATGGAGCATTTTTGCCAACGGCAGGGTTGTGGTAGTGAAGGCAAGGAATACAACGCTTCGCAATGCCAAACTTATCCAGGAGCGTTCCGAGACCGAATATAACCAGGCTGATGGCGAATATCGGCAGTTGAAGTCAAGGTGCAAGATACTTGAATCAGTTAAATCCCATATAGTCGTCTCTAATGTAATTGCTGAACTTACACATTTGCTTGACGGCGGTATTATTCTGAAAAAATTGGAAATAAAAGCTGAGCTGATTCCTGAACAGAGCGGAAAAACAGGCATAAAAGTAATTTCCACCGCCAGCGGTCGACCGACGCTGTCTGAGAAAAAGGTGAGATTTAGAATAACGCTTGCAGGTCTTGCTGCAGATGCCGCACAGGTTGCTGAAGTGATTAACAGGCTCGAACAGTCAAATTATTTTTTTCAGATTGTTCCCGGTTTTTCAAGAAATACGATAACAGGTCAATATCAGGCCAGCGAATTTGAGATAACCTGCTATCTGGCCAATTACAGATTGGCGAATTAAACAAATGCAGAAGATAGAAAGAAAACAATTTGTTATGTCGATTGCAGTTGTGACTCTTGCGGTAGCCTTTATACTTCTTCAGTATCTGCCGCTGGATAAGAAAACCAAAAGCCTCAAGGCTGCCAATACAAGGCTTCTTGTTGAGAATACCGCAGTAAGTGCCCGCCTGGAGGTTTTGCCGCAGATGTACAAAGGGATTGAAAAGATAAAAGAACAGGTCGGCGATTTTGATGCAAAGATTCCTGTCGGCAGGTCACACGGTTTATTTCTTCATGACCTTACATCGGTAATGCAGAAGCACGGCCTTAGCGAGCTTGTAGTCCAGCCTGGTGCGGAGACAGAAACGACGGCTTGTGGTTTGTCTCAGATACCTGTGCGTATCCGCTGCAAGGGGAAACTTGTGCAGATTTTCAGATTTTTCAAGGCATTGGAGGGTTTCGAGAGAATTATTCAGATAGAAGAGGTCGGGCTTACGGCTAATGATAAAATTGACGGCGATGTTACCATGCAGGCGAAGGTGAATATATTTTACAGGACGAATTAAGTGAAGCAGACGGCACAAAGAAGTGATGGCAGACAGAGAGCCGCAGCGGCAAAGATCGCAGCTCAGCGTAAAAAACTGACAGTGGCGTTTTTTTTGTTTTTTGTCATGGCTGTTTTGTGGATGAGGGTCCTTGTGGGCAAAGGTGGGCCGAAAACGGCCTCGGCAATTCCTGATATAAATGCAGTTGATATCGCTGCCAAGTCGGCGGTCTTGAAAGTAATTTATACTGAGCTGCCTGTAATCAGCCAGAGGCACGATGTTCTTGCAAATGATTTCTTTACTGCCAGAGACTTCAAGGGGTTCAGAAAACAGGGCGAATTCGCTTTGGATAGCGATGTAAATATGTCAGGTGCGGGAAACCTGCAGCTTTCAGACGGTTTGGCAGCGGCGGCGGAAGAACTGGAGCTTATTGCAATTGTAAATGACAAGAAGCCGCAGGCATTTATTGGAGACAGGCTTCTTGAAAAGGGCCAGAGCTTCAGGTTTGTATTTCGCGGTCAGGCTTACGATTTCAAGGTCGTAAACATCCTGGAAAACAGGGTTGAACTTGAATGTAACGGCATAATCATTACCAAAAAAATTCCTGAGCTTCTTTTTAAGAATGAATGATAAAGGAAGAAAAAAATGAGACGTGAAAGAAGAAAAATAAAAGTGAACCCCCAACACCAATGTATTGGTGTGGGGGTAAAGGGCAGAAATTTTTTACTGCTGTGTGTAATTGTAATAACTGTGACGGCGGCTGCAGCGATAGGCCAGACGGAGCCGAATCAGACGGAGCCGAACCGGGCGGCGGATAATGAACCCGTTCTTCTCGACCAGGCCGACAGCGGTCTTATAATTGATTACCAGCAACGGACCGTAGCCGAAGATTCCTTTCTCGACCAGCCAGTGCAGTGCATCAATTTCAGAAAGGATATGTCGGTAAGAGACGCTCTTCGTTTTCTTGCCGCCAAGTATCACAGAAACATAATTCCGTCCGCGCAGGTTATCGGCAAGCTGAATGTAACGAGTCTTTATGAGGTTACATTCGAGGAAGCCCTCGATGCCATTTTAGGCAGCGACTATCGTTATAAGACCACAGGAGGTTTTATCAGGGTTTACTCAGCCGCGGAATACACAAAACTGGCCAAGGATATAGAGAATATGACCAGCAGAGTTTTTGAGCTTTATTATGTCAACGCGGCCGAAGTCAAGACTCTCATAATGCCTGTTATGAGCGAGTTCGGCAAGATTGCCTCGACTACTCCTGCGGCACTCGATACCGAGGCAGGCCAGGGCGGCGATAAGCTCAGTATGAGGGATACGATAGTTGTTTACGATTTTCCTGAAAGACTTGACCAGATTGAGCGGATGATTAAAGAAGTAGACGTGAGGCCTCAGCAGATTCTGATTGAAGTTACGGTTCTTAAGGCAATGCTCAGCGAAGAGACAGAATTTGGCATAGACTGGAGAAAAATAGGCGGCATCACGGCAACTTCGACTCCTGTTGGTATGTCTATGAACCTTGCAAGTACTGTAACAACGGGTCTTAGTATGACACTTACAAACGATGAAATAGTAGCTTCAATTAAAGCCCTTGAAGGTATAACCGATACGACGGTGCTTGCCAACCCCAAGATTCTGGCATTGAATAAACAGGCCGGTTATATAAACATCGGTGAAGAAAGAGGATATACAGCGAGCACAACTCAAGGTCAGACCACAACAACTTCGGTGGATTTTCTCATAAGCGGCACAATTTTGAAGTTCAGGCCTTATATATGTGACAATGGGTATGTTCGTATGGAAATTAACCCTGAACTGAGCACCGGCTCTATTCAGACAGATGCTTGTAGTACTTTACCGTTAAAATCCATTACGCAGGTTAAGACCAATATAATGGTAAAGGACGGCAGGACGATTATTATCGGCGGCCTGTTCAAGGAAGACCTTACAAGTAGCGATTCGCAAGTGCCGGTTTTAGGCGATATACCCATTGTCGGTGCGTTGTTCAAAAAAACCAAAGACACCAATATCCGCACAGAGCTTGTCATATTGATAACGCCGCATATTATCAATGAACCGGAAGACCTTGCGTCTGCTTCTGAAAGGAAACAGGATGACATCAGCCGGATTGTCGAGGGTTCAAGAAAGAGAATGAACCCGATAGCGAGAGCGCGTATTTATGAAAATAGTTACGCAAAAGCTATCGAATATTATGCTGATAAGGAATACGACAAGGCTCTGGCCGAGCTGAACTGGATTATAGGTTTCAGGCCGAATGCTCTTGAAGCGGTTCAGCTTAAGGAAAAGATTCTTGCCGACATCCGGCCGGACAAGTATCGCGCACTTGAACGCATTATGTACGAGCAGATTCAAAAAGAGCAGAATATTATGTGGAAGCGGAGATAAGGAGCGATTTTATGGTTAGCATAAGAAAAATCCGAATAGCAGCCGTTGTTTTAAGCCTTGTTATTTTGGCCGGTTGCCAGAATACACATACACAGAAGAAGCAGGAAATGCGGGCGAAATGGCAGAAAACCTCTTCTGAAATGAGACTTTCAGCAGCGATAGAGCAGTTCGACACAGGCCAATATGAGCAGGCCGAGGCTGTTGCAAAGGAGTGTATCAATTCAGATTTGAATCTTCCCGATGCTCATCTGCTGCTGGGCAAGGTCAGACTGGTTCAGGGAGATTTCTCCGGGGCAAAGAGCAGTTTTTTGACCTATGTAAATCTAAAGCAGACCAGCGATGAAGGTTGGTTTTTGCTCGCTCTGGTCTGCGAACGTCTCAACGATGAAGCCGGTGCATTTAAGTGGTATCAAAAGGCTCTTGAGCTTTCACCTGATAACATCGATTACACCATTGCGGTCGGCAGAATGTATGTTGCACAAAATGATTTTGTCTCAGCCGAGAAGCTTTATCAGGACAAAATCGCAGCCAACCCTGCCGATACTGATTTGAAAATTGCTGCTGCCCAGATGTATCTTGCATGGGGGCAGAACGACAAAGCAGTTGGGCTCTACGAGCAGGTGCATTTGACCATGCCGAACAATGCCGAACTGCTTGAAGCCCTCGGCTCGTGTTATATTCTGGCGGGCAGCTGGCAGAAAGCTCACGACATTCACAAACAGTTATATCAGCGATGCACCGACAATACGGCCAAGAACGGGTATCTGAATATTATGGCCCTTTCTGCGACTAATGCCGGGGATTACAGCTTGGCGATGAAATATTATTCTCTGCTTACGGCTCAGGACAAAGCCAATGCGCAGCTCTGGCTTTCGATGGGTCAGGCGGCGCTGGGGGCCGATTTACCCAGACAGGCGCTTATATGCAGCAAAAAAGCGATTGCACTAAAGCCCGATATGATGGAAGCATATTTGTTGAGTGGTTCGGCCAACTACAAAAGCGGAAATTACAGACAGGCAATCGATGATTTTCAAAAAGCTGCTTCGAATGTCGGCCATGCTCATTTTGCCTGGCTTATGACGGCAAGATGTTATGAAAAGATGGGTAATGCTGAGCGGGCGAAAGCCGCCTATGAGAAGGCTGCACAGTTTGGTGCCGACAGTGAGCTGCAAAAACTCCTTGTAAAATCGAATCAGGAGGGCTGACCGTGTTTGGCAAGCGTTACATTTTACCGGTTCAGTTGGTATTGATTTGTTTGCTGCTTTTTGCTGCCATACCTTTTGGCGGCACAAGTCTGGTCGAAGTGTTGGCCTGTCTGTCGGCCTTTGGCGTTACAGGATGGCTGGTGTGGTATTTGTTTATGGAAAGAAAGGCGATTCTTGTTCAGGTTGAAAGTCTCAAGAACGATTACAAAGGCCAGCGAGACAAGGCTTCTCAATGCAACAAGGAGACCAAGGATTTGCGATTGGCGGTTCAGCTTTTAAAAAGGCAGAAGCGCAACACTGAAGCGATTATTTACAGCATATCTGATGCTGTGATTGTTACCGATGCGAACGACAGGTTGCTTATGGCCAACGAGCCGGCGGGGGAGTTTTTCGGTTTTGATGTTAAAGAGATAACACTAAAGCCTCTTGAGGAGCTGGTAGCAAAAAAGGAACTTGTAAAACTCATCAGAAACAGCAGAACCACTGGGATACGGCATGTAAGACACGAATTTCAGTTTGGAGCTGAAGATGATATTCTTACCTATAACTGCATCATTTCGTGCATTTTTGATGAAGACGAGCAGGTCTGCGGGGTGGTTACTGTTCTGCACGATATCACCCGCGAAAAGGAAATATCGCAGATGAAGAATGACTTTGTAAGTCATGTTTCGCATGAGCTTAAGACGCCGCTTGCGTCGATTACCGCATATTCTGAGATGCTTGTTGACGGCGAGGCGGCGGACGAAAAAACGAGGAATGAGTTTTACTCAATCATTCAGAACCAGGCACAGAGACTGAATCGTCTTATAGAAGACATTCTGAACATATCCCGGATAGAGTCCGGCCTTATAAAGGTTAACAGGGAGCCTGTAAGTACGGCTCTTATTGTCCGCGATGCGGTGCAGATGATAAAAAGCTATGCTGCTGAGAAGGATATTAAGGTGGAGGACCAGACCGCGATTGTTTTTGACCAGGTTAATGCCGATAAGGACATGATTTCGCAGGTGGTAATTAATCTTTTGAGCAATGCGGTCAAATACACGCCCAACGGCGGAAGGGTAACCATGAACAGTGAGGTTGACGAATCGGAACAGGTCGTCAGGGTAACCATAACCGATACAGGTGTTGGTATTCCTGCTGAGGAATTGCCTCGCATATTCGATAAATTCTACAGAGTGAAGGCGAACAATAAATGTGCAAAGGGAACAGGGCTCGGACTTAATCTGGTAAAGCAGATTGTGGAAAAAGTGCATCAGGGTCGGGTCTTTGTAACAAGCGAGGTCGGAAAGGGCAGCAGTTTCGGATTTGAACTGCCGTTAATAGCAGCGGAAAAAACTCTTGTAAAGTAATCCATGTTTTAAGGGGTGAGCAAATGGGAAATAAAAAGGTTCTTGTAGCTGATGATGAAGTCCACATAGTTCAGGTAGTGGCGATGAAGCTTCGCAACAATGGTTTTGAGGTCGTGACTGCGGATAATGGCGATGACGCATATAAACTCTGCTGTGAGGAAAAACCGGACATTATAATAACCGACTATCAGATGCCCGGCCTGACGGGGATTGAGCTGATAGAGAAGATTCGTGGTACGCCTGGATTTGAAAATGTTCCCGTTATAATGCTCACGGCAAGAGGCTTTGCAATAGATGACGAAAAGGAGGAAAAACTCAACATCGCGGAATGTCTCAGCAAGCCCTTTAGTCCGAAAGAGCTTTTAACTCATGTTGAAAATGTATTACAGGGTTCTGCAGTAAGTTAAAGAAAGGGATAAACAACCATGTTAAAGACAGCGGGCAATCAGCTGAGTTCCATACAGTCCAGACTTCTGAAAGACTTTGGACGGGACATAGCTGCCTTTGGTGCAAATCTTATTGTTTATGACCCCCAGCTTAATCTGCTGTTCAATTTCGACGGAGGTGAGTTCATAAGTGATTATGAGTCGGCAGCGGCCTGTGCAAAACATGTTCTGGATTCTCAGTCAGACCGCTTGCAGACCTTCGGCAAATTCGAGCAGATACTTTGTGTGAATCTTATGGTTGGAGGCAGAGCAGATGCTGTTCTTGTGCTCGATTGCCCCTGTGCTTTCTTGCGAAAGCAAGAACAGGGGATACCGTCTGCCGTCGATAAAGGTGAGATAAACGTTTCGAAGTATATGCAGCAGATTCTAAAAATGTTCATGGCTGCCTTTCAGGAAACTCATAGGAATCTGCAGCAGATGGAATTGGTCAGCAATGAGCTGTCGCAGACATACGAGGAGCTTATGCTGCTGTATAAGATGAGCACTAATATGAAGATAACGCAGTCCGACTCGAATTATCTTCAGATGGCATGCGATAGCCTGACCGAGCTTGTGAATGTTGAAGGCATTGCGATTTTTCTTGAAAAGCGTGTTAACGGCACAAAGAAACTTGTTCTTACTGCCGGTACCGGTCTTATTGCCATCGACCATAAGCACTCTAATATGCATGAGATTCTTCTCGAAAGGCTTCTTGTGGAACTGCGGAGCGGTTCTGATGCCCTGCTTGACAGTGAGGTTGATTCGCCGTTCAAGTATGAATGGTTCGGCAGGATAAAGAATATAATAGCAGTGCCGCTTCACGGCAAAGACAGGGTTATCGGCATGATGGTTGCCACCAACAGACTTGACAAGGCTGATTTTGATAGTGTCGATGTAAAACTTTTTAATTCAGTTGCAAACGAATGTGCGGTTTTTATCGAGAATGAGAGTCTGTTTCGTGAACTTAAGGAGCTTTTGATTGGCTCATTAAAGGCTCTTACAAATAGTATAGATGCCAAGGACCAGTATACCAGAGGACATTCAGAACGAGTGGCGTTCATTTCGAAATGGATAGCTGAGCACTATGCTCAGATAACCGGAGAACTGACAGCGGATGAGATACAGAAAATTTATCTTGCCGGCCTGCTGCATGATATCGGCAAAATAGGCGTACCCGAGTCAGTATTAGGAAAGCAGGGCAGACTCACTGAAGCCGAATACGGCCAGATGAAAGCTCATCCTGCGATAGGAGCCGGCATACTATCGGAAATACGCCAGATGGTCGATGTGGTTCCGGGCGTACTCTGTCATCATGAATGGTATAACGGCAAAGGCTATCCCAAAGGTCTTGTCGGCGATGATATTCCTCTTGCCGGTAAGGTTGTGATGATAGCTGACGCCTTTGATGCAATGACTTCCAAGAGGACTTATAGGGAGGCTTTAGGAGTCGAGGCTGCGATAAGTGAAATAGAAAAGGGCCTTGGAGGCCAGTTTGACCCTGAGATAGGTTCAATATTCATCAACAGCGATGTTGATAAGCTGTGGGAAGTACTCCAGGGCGGTAGAGTTGAAAATTATTCCGGCGACAGTTTCAGCGAATATGGCACTGTTGCGATAGGAGCACTTTTGAGATGAATCCCACACCTTCTAAATATTCAATGTATCATGTATATCTTTTGAAGATTGGAAGAGCATATAGTCAATTAAAAAACAGAATTACAACTGGTTTTACGCAGTATGCCTTACGGCAAAAGAAGATTGAACAGAAAGAAGGTGCGGGATGAAGATAAATCATCAGGACTATAACGATGTTACGGTTGCGGAACTTCGCGGTGAGTTTGTGGAAGAATACTGTAAGATGTTTCAGGATACAATGTCCGAACTTGTTAGAAGGCAGATATCCGGCATTGTTCTTGACATGAGCAAGATGCCCTTTATCGACAGCAGCGGTCTTGGGATGTTGCTCTGGCTGAGGGATTATTGTCATGAAAACAAGAGTCAGCTTAAACTTGCGGCTCTTGACGATAATATCAAAAAGATTCTCGAAGTTACACGGCTTGACAGCAAGCTGGACCGTTATGAAGAATTGAGTGAAGCGGTCAAAAGCTTTACATAAAAGGACAGGTTAAAGATATGAAGGAAATGGCGGCGACAAAACTTCAGCTTGGCGAAATACTCCGGCAGAAAGGTATTGTAACAGCTGAACAGATAGAGGAAGTGCTTTCGCGCCAGAGCGACAGCGGCCATCAGAAGCTTCTTGGCGAACTGTTGGTTGAAAAAGGCTACTGTTCTGAGAATGATATTGCCTCGGCTCTTGCAGAGGCTTACGGCGTTCCTTATGCGCAGATAAGCCCAAAGATATGTGACCCGAATATTATTGAGATTCTGCCTCGGGACTTTCTTGAAGAGCACTATGTTCTGCCTCTGTTCAGAGTTGGTGATGTTCTGACCGTTGCGGTAAGTGAGCCTACCAATGTATTTTTGATTGATGAAATCGAAAGACTCAGTGGTTGCACTGTTCAGGTAGTCTGTGCAACTGCAAAGGACATCCAGGCAACACTTCAGGCGTATATGCCGGCTTCCAACGTATTTGTCATCGACGACATAATTGATGAAACAGGCCTTGAGGATTTTGCACTTATTGAAAACATTTCGGAGGATATATCCAACCTTGAAGAGGTTGCGGGTCAATCACCTATTGTAAAGCTTGTCAATTATCTTATCTACAATGCCGTGCATGAAAACGCCAGCGATATTCATATAGAGCCGGACAATAAAAAGCTTCGCGTAAGATACCGTGTTGACGGCAGATTATATGAGAAGATTCGACCTCCTTACCAGATGCTCGCAGCGATAGTTTCGCGTATTAAGATTATGGCTGAACTTGATATAGCTCAGCGCAGAATGCCGCAGGACGGCGGAATACATGTTATGGTTGACGGTCGACCGATAGATTTGAGAATTTCTGTAATGCCCGGCAGTTTTGGCGAAAAGGTTGTTGTAAGAATCCTTGATGTCAGGCGAATTTTATTTAACCTTGAAACGTTGGGTTTCAGTTATGACAATCTCAAGCTGCTTAAGGAAAAAATCCGTTCTCCCAATGGCATTATTCTCGTTACAGGTCCGACAAGTTCGGGTAAAAATACGACGCTTTACGCAATACTTTCGGAACTGAATAGTGAAGAAGTGAATATATGCACCGTTGAGGACCCGGTTGAAGCGAATATATCCGGTATTAATCAGTTTGGAATCAGTGAAGCTGCCGGTTTCACATTTGCCTCCGCACTGAGAAGTCTTCTTCGTCAGGACCCGGATATTTTGATGATTGGCGAAGTCCGCGACCAGGAAACGGCAAACATCGCGGCACAGGCTGCTCTTACGGGTCACCTGGTACTTTCAACATTGCATACCAACGATGCCCCCAATGCTGTCACCAGACTTATCGATCTTGGTGTTGCACCATATCTTGTGGGAGCCTCTCTTGTTGGGGTTCTTGCTCAGAGGCTTGTTAGAAAAGTCTGTTCCAACTGCAAGGAGGAATACGAACCGGCCGTATCAATCAGGAAGGTGATGGAAAAAGCTCTGAACTCGCCCACGAAGTTTTATCGGGGTATAGGCTGTAAAAAATGCAGGAATACGGGGTATCTGGGCCGGATTGCCATACATGAATTGTTTGTTACAACTTCGGACATTCAGGAAATGATAGCTGAAAACACAAGTCTTAGGAAAATAAGAGAACTTGCAATCAAGAACGGAATGACATCTCTGCGTCTTGATGGTCTGAATAAGGTGAAGGCCGGCATAACAACGATTGATGAAGTTCTGCGTGTAACGGCATCCGAAGAGTAGAACCTTTTGTTTTTGAGGACAAAAAATGGCTGGATTACTTGATTCGCTGCTTTCAGGAAAACCTATATTGTCGCAGTTAGTACCATTTCCGAAAGTCAAACGGTCGGAGCTATTGCTTTTCACAAGTCAGTTGTCTGTGATGCTGTCAAGCGGCGTTGTTTTGAGTGACGCGGTTGAAGCTGTCGTTACCCGGATGAACCCCGGCACATTCCAGAACATGCTTTTTGATATATCCGACAAACTTCAGAGCGGTGAGAGTTTTTCAGTCGCGCTTTCAGCCTTTCCGCGGGTTTTTACGCCGATGTTTGTCAGCATAGTCGAAGCTTCGGAAGCTTCCGGTCGAATGCCGGAAATGCTCGAGGTGCTCCAGAGGTATCTCGAGAGTGAAGTGGAGACCAAAAAGCAGATTAAAGGTGCACTGATTTATCCGTCAATCGTGATGACTATGGCCGTTGTCGCAACTACTACGCTTTTGTTTTTTGTTCTGCCGAAGTTTACAAAGATTTATGAGTCAAGAGGCCGGGCTTTGCCGAAACTTACACAGATTCTTGTAAATTTCAGCAAATTGATGAGCGATTTCAAATCAGCTTCTCTGATTTTAATCGTTCTGATGGCTCTTTTAGGGGCGGTCTTTTATGCCGTCAGTACGCCCTGGGGCAGAAGAGCCCTTGACTGGCTGAAAATTCATACGCCTGTGCTGGGCACAATGTTTGTTGACACCATAATGACCAGAAGCACGAGGATAATGGCTACTATGCTTACTACCGGTGTAACACTTCTTGAGACGCTGCATGTTGTCAGAAGTGCCTGTGATAATGAGTATTTTGACCGGTTCTGGTCTGAGACCTGTGACAGGGTGGAAGCAGGGTTTCAGTTCTCGGAAGCCATGCATCTTGCTTCATATAGTGAACTTATTCCGCCTGCGGTCATACAGATGATTCGAGCCGGCGAAAAGGGCGGCACTCTCGGTTCTGTATGTGAAAAGGTCAGCGACTTTTACGACAAGAAACTCAGGGGCTCAATCAAAGCCGTAACCAGCATGATTGAGCCTTTGATGATAATAATAATGGGTTGTATCATAGGCACTATCGCGGTAGCCCTTTTGCTTCCGGTATTCAGGATTTCTACGCTTATAGGGCATTGATATTTAGCCGCTGTTTATAAGTCTATTTAATAAAAACACTTATGGCGTTAAGCCGATTTTAGTCGCATCTATTGTCCCTCTTTTTGTCAGCGAAATAAAACTTATTGCAAGGGTTAATTTTATTGTTATAATTGCGAAATCCGCCAGAATTAGACCTTGGCGAGCTCAGTCGAGCCAAGTTCAAGGCAAATAAAGCCGTTTTTTGGAAAGGCAGTATTAACAGATGTTAACGAAGGAAAAAAAGACGAAAATAATTGAAGAGAACAAAACTGCTGAAAGCGACACCGGTTCACCGGAGGTTCAGATTGCCATTCTTACATCAAGAATCAACGAGCTGACTGAACATTTCAAGACCCATCCCAAGGACCATTCTTCGAGGCGGGGCTTGTTGAAGATGGTCGGCAACAGGTCAGCCCTGCTTAAGTACATCAGCAAAAAGGATATAAAACGATACAGAGAAGTTATCAATCGTCTCGGACTCCGCAAATAATTAGCCACGAAGACACCAAGGCACTAAGAAAAGATGATATAAATTAAATTAACTTCGTGTCTTTGTGCCTTTGTGGCCGCAAAAACTTAGTTTTGAGGTAAATAATGACAAATGTTTTTAGGGTTGAAAAACAGATTGGCCAAAACTCTCTTGTTCTGGAAACTGGAAAGATTGCAAAGCAGGCCGACGCTGCTGTTGTTGTAACTTATGGCGATACGATGGTACTTGCAGCGGTAACTTCTGCACCGCCGTTTAGAGATAAGGACGTTGACTATTTTCCGTTAAGCGTTGAATATCGTGAAAAATTGTCTGCTGCCGGCAAGTTTCCCGGCGGTTTTATGAAAAGAGAGGGCAGGCCCAGCACAAAGGAAATTATAACCGCCAGACTGATTGACAGACCGTTGCGGCCGCTTTTTCCTGACGGTTACTTTAATGAAGTCCAGATTGTAGTTACCGTCATAAGCGCAGACCAGCAGAATGACCCGGATGTGCTCGGGATGATTGGTGCAAGTGCTGCTCTTTCTATCAGCAAAGTGCCGTTTCAAGGCCCTATTGGTGCTGTCAGGTTGAGCAGGATAGACGGTAAATTTGAGATTAACCCGGCACATGGCCAGCGGGAAAAGAGCGATTTCAATCTTATCCTGACCGGCCGTCGCGACGCCATAAATATGATAGAGGTTGATGCAAAACAGGTTTCTGAAGATGTTGTGGCAGAAGGTATTCAATTAGCGCATCAGTCAATAAAAGCAATCTGTGATTTGATTGACGAGCTGGTCGCAAAATGCGGTCAGGAAAAGGAAGTTCCCGAAATAGAATGGGACCAGCAGCTTGCCGACGAAATCGCTGAAAAATACTCAGATGATTTCGGGCAGGCATTTGGGATTAAATCAAAGTCTGAAAGAAATGAAGCTCTCAAGGCAATAGTAGAAAAGGCAGAGGCAATTTATTGTACTGTACCCCAAGGCGGTGACGAGGCTCGCTGCTCAAAGAGCCTTTTTAATAGAATCCTTTACAATGTACAAAGAAAAGTAGTAAGGCAGCTGATACTCGATGGGAAAAGACCTGACGGCAGAGGTTATACAGAAATAAGACCTGTAACATGCGAGGTGGGTTTATTGCCGCGTTCTCACGGCTCATCTCTTTTTACAAGGGGCGAAACGCAGGCTCTTACTTCGGTTACGCTCGGCACAGGCAGGGATGAGCAGATAGTTGACGGCCTTTTAGAAGAATACGGCCAGAAATTTATGCTGCACTATAATTTTCCGCCGTATAGTGTGGGCGAGGTCAAGCCGATTCGCGGACCCGGCAGAAGGGAAATCGGCCATGGCGCTTTGGCTGAAAAGGCTCTTGAAAAGGTAAGGCCTAACACTGACAATTTTGCATATATAATCAAGATTGTCTCGGACATAACCGAATCGAATGGCTCCAGTTCCATGGCGGCAGTCTGCGGCGGAACGCTTGCACTTATGGATGCAGGTGTGCCTATCGATAAGCCCGTTGCCGGTGTATCAATCGGTATGGTAAAAGAGGATGATAAACACGTCCTTCTTACGGATATAATAGGCGATGAAGACTATTTTGGCGATATGGACTTCAAGGTTGCAGGAACGAAGACAGGCATAACAGCTATTCAGCTTGATATAAAAGCTGCATCTTTGCCGCATGAGATTATGGTTGAGGCACTTGAAATGGCGAGGCAGGCTCGCCTGGCGATGCTCGACATAATGAATCAGACAATAAGCGCTTCAAGGCCGGAGTTGAGCAAGTATGCACCGAAGCTGACCAGCATAGAAATTGACCCTGAACTTATAGGCAAAATCATTGGCCCGGGCGGCAAGGTTATTAAAGGCATTCAGGAAAAGACAAACACCAAGATTGAAATAGAAGAGGACGGCACTGTTTATATAAGCTGTGTAGGAGGAGATGGTCATTTGGAGGCCAAGAGAATTATACAGGCCATGACCGAGCCTCCGACTGTTGGTCGTGTTTATCCTAATGCAAGAGTGGTTTCCGTAAAGGATTTTGGGGCGTTTGTTGAAATCCTGCCCGGCATCGAAGGCCTTTGTCATATAAGCGAACTGGCCGACGGTTTCGTCAAGAGTGTCGAAAACATCTGTAAAGTTGGAGATGAAATCCCTGTAAAGCTTCTTGCAATTGACGAGCAGGGCCGGTTTAAGCTTTCCCGTAAGGCGGCTCTGGCTCAGTTAAAAGCTGAAGCTGAAGCGGCAAAACAGCTCTAATCGGGGTAAGGAGATATTTTATTGTCCCCTTTTTTGACAGGCGTTGTTGCGCCCGGCAACATAAGGCAGTTGCGAAACTGCATCAGAACAATGGTTGTGATGAGTGATTCGGACACTCTCGATGTCAAGGACATTCCTGGCGAGATATATCAGCCGATGCAGCTTTCCGGCCAGGTCTCTGCCGCAGGCGGTCTTGGCGGCGTAGCGCTCAATGAGCTGGAAAAGCAGGCCATTGTCGATACGCTTGCAAAGGTGCATAACAATCGTGAACAGGCCGCCAGGCTGCTCGGCATCGGCGAAAGAACCCTTTATCGAAAGATAAAGGAATATAATATTCAATAATCAAAGGGGTTTAATATTTGATTTTTTTACGCCACTGCGGCATTTGGTTTTGTGCAACTTTTTCCCAGAGTCCTTTTTTTTGTTTTTGAGCAGTTTTTTCAAGCTGGATATATTCTTTATAATAACTGTGCGGGAATCGCGTATCGGCGTATGCAAAGCCTTCTGAAACCAGTTCTTCGTTTAAAATTCTACCATCAGCGAACCTGATATAGCAGAGCAGTCGATGATATTTATCGCGTGGTTTTGACAATTTATCCATAATTACGGTAACATTCTGCCCAAGTACCGTTTTGGCGGCAAATTCGCTTGCCTCTTTGCCATAATACATAGCTCCACCGGGGCTTTTTTCGGTTTCCGGCGTATCAATGCCGAGCAGACGAATTCTGGTAGTCGTAAAATTTCTATCCGGCACGTTTATATCGATTGTATCGCCGTCAACAACCTTTACTACAGTGAAGCTTTTTTCGTTGTATTTATCCCAGTCGTCTGTCTCCTGTGCCTTTTGGTGCCGGAAGTATGTTTTGTAGTGGGAGTGAAAACTTCTATCGAACCATACAACTGCTGCAAGAAGTAAAAAAGCCGACAGCAGCAGTGTATTTCGCCTCTGTCGGCTTTGTGCGAATCTTGTTTTTTTCGCCTTCAATTTATTTCACATAACTTCGTTTTTCGACGGGTTTATCCAGCTCAAAGACCTTGCATACGCTAATCAGTGCCTTATCGCCCTGGTTCTTGTCCACGATACAGCTTATTCTAATTTCGCTTGTGGTTATTGAATCGATATTGATTTTTTCATTTGCCAGCGCGCTGAACATCATATTTGCAACACCATAATGTGTCCTCATTCCGACTCCGATTACCGAAATCTCGGCAATATCGTCACGGTAGAAGACACTTTGGCAGTTGACCTTGTCCTTGATTTCCTCAACGGCTTTTTTGGCATCGGCAAAGTCATTTTTGTTCACTGTAAACGAGACATTTGCCTTTTCTTCGCTGACTTCTGTCTGGATGATGTCGTTGACGCTTACCTTTGCTTCTGCAAGGTGTGCGAAAATTTTTGCCGCATTGCCGGGCTTGTTGTCAACACCAACCATGCTTATCTTGGCCAGGTTCTTTTCAATTGTCGCGCCCGATACAAGTATACCTTCCATTTGTGGCACCTCATGAGTAATTAAAGTTCCTTTATTTTCCGACATACTGCTTCTTACGTGTATGGTTACGTTATATTTTTTTCCGAATTCGATTGACCTGCTGTGCATAACGCCTGCACCGAGACTTGCCATTTCGAGAATTTCGTCATAGCTTATCTGTTCCATTTTGACGGCATCCTTGAATATTCGCGGGTCTGTTGTGTACACGCCGTCAACATCAGTATATATCTCACACATATCTGCTTTTAATGCTGCTGCCAGTGCCACTGCCGTTGTGTCCGAGCCGCCTCTGCCCAGCGTCGTTATATTTTCGTTTTCATCGATTCCCTGAAAGCCTGCGACGATAACGATATTTCCGGTGTCAAGATGTTTTTTTATTCTCTCTGCGTCGATGCTTTTGATTCTCGCTTTTGTGTGTACGCTGTCTGTAATCATTCGTATTTGTGCACCCGTGAGGCTTATGGCATTATGCCCCATCCCGTTGATTGCCATGGCCACAAGCGAAACGGTCTGCTGTTCGCCGGTACTTAGAAGCTGGTCCATCTCTCGTTTTGGCGGATTGGGATTTACTTCGAGTGCATCGGCAATAAGTTCATCGGTTTGCTGTCCGCGGGCAGAAGCAACCACCACTACCTGTTTGCCTTCTTCGAAAGCCTTTATTGCCCGCTGTGCCGCCTTTTTGATTTTCTCCGCATTTGCTACCGATGTTCCGCCGAATTTCTGTACAATTATTTCGCTCTTTGCCATAGCAGTTTCTGAATATCAACCTTTTATAAAATACTCCATCAGTTCATAGCCGTTCTCAATTTTTAAGCCTGCCTGTGCAGCATTAGCCTCGCTGAAAGGTTTTTTTAAAATTCCCGCAACACCAGTTCCAGCCATAGCGAAAGGCACAGGCTGGCTGGAATGAGCCTGCGAACTTACCGGTGTCGGATGGTCCGGCATAACGAGTATTCGCCAGTTGTCATACTTATGCAGGGCCTGGTAAACCGGTCCGACTATATATTTATCGATTCTCTCGACAGCCTTTTTCTTCAGCTCGGCATTTCCCGCATGTCCTGCCTCGTCAGGGCCTTCAATATGTACAAGAACGATATCATATTTATCAAGAGCTTCTATTGCAGCCTGTGCTTTCCCCTTGTAATTTGTGTCCACGAATCCTGTTGCGCCTTCGACTTTTATAAGGTCAAAGCCGATGAGTTTTGCAAGTCCTCTGACCAGGTCAACAGCGGTAACAGCAGCTCCTTTCAAACCGAATTTGTCATAAAAGCTTTCCATCGCAGCTTTTTTCCCCTGTCCCCACAGCCATATAGAGCTGACCGGATTTTCGCCAAGGTCGCGCCTGACCTTGTTTATTTCGTGCTCTGCGAACAATTGTCTTGACCTTGCCATCAAATCGAGAAGAATCTCGGCATTTTTACCTCTCGGCAGATTTCTTGCGATTTGTTGTCCGATGATATCGTGCGGCGGCTCGGTATAAACGTCGAAATCAACTCCTTTTATCACACACAGATGTCTGTAGCTTACGCCGGGATAGAATTTGATAGCGCTGCTGCCGAGAACTTTATTCAAATCTTCTATGAGTTTTGCTCCTTCTTTTGTCGAGATATGTCCTGCACTGTGGTCTGCCATTTTATCATCGGCTATAGTTACGAGATTGCACCTGAACACCCAGTCTGTCGGCTCAAGCCGGATATTCATAGCGACAGCTTCGATTGGTGCTCTGCCGGTATAGAATCTCCGCGGGTCGTATCCGAGCAGGCTCATCATTGCAACATCGCTTCCCGGGGTCGTATTTTTAGCGATTGTGTGGACCATACCCTGTCTGCCGGTTTGGCTTATAATGTCGATGTTCGGTATCTCGGCAGCTTCGAGTACAGTTTTGCCGCCGAACTGTTCGATAGGCTCATCAGCGGCCCCATCCGGCACTATGATTGCAAATTTGCTCAATCGTTGTCCTCCGGTATATCGACTATCCTTATGCAGACGGGGTTTTCTTTGACAATCTCAAGTCTGCCGAGGTCTTCAAGTGCCGCGGTAATTTTTTTCTGCTGAGCCTGATGTGTTATCACGACGGCCGGCACCACGTTATTGGCGTTGTGTTCCTCGTGCTGGAGAACGCCTGAAAGGCTTATGTCTTTATTGGCAAGTATGGTACAGATTTGGGCAAAGACGCCGGGCTTATCGAGCACCCTGAGTTTTATATAGAATCTGCTGGTAAGCTCGTCGATACGGCTGATGAAATTCTTGATTTTATTTCTCGGCTCAAGCTTAAGGTGCTTGAAAAGTTTTTTTGAGTTTCCCATTGCAACTTCGATAATATCGGCCACGATGGCAGAAGCGGTAGGCATCATCCCGGCGCCTCTGCCGTAGAACATGGTTTGTCCCACAGCATGACCGAATATGCTGACCGCGTTGAATGCCCCGTCAACTCTTGCAAGTGTATTGTCGCTCGCAATAAATGAAGGATGGACACGCAGAAAAATTCTGCCTCCATTGAGTCTTTCTCCGATGGCAAGAAGTTTCAGCGTATATCCCATCTCTCTGCCGTAGCGGATATCGGATATATCGATATTTTCAATGCCCTGGATATAGATGTCGTCGGGTGTTATTTCGCAGCCGAATGCGATTGAAGCCAGTATGGCAAGTTTATGTGCGCTGTCGTAACCGTTTATGTCGAGCGTCGGGTCGGCTTCAGCATATCCTTTCTCCTGCGCCTGTTTTAATGCCTCTGTGAACTGCATATTCTTTTTCGTCATATTGGAAAGGATATAGTTGCATGTTCCGTTGACGATTGCATATATGGCCTGGATTTTATTTGCGGCCAGTCCCGTTCTTATCGCGGATATTATCGGTATTCCGCCTGCGCAGCTTGCCTCGAATGCAATGCACTTATCAGCCTTGTGTGCTGCTGTATAGAGTTCATTTCCGTATTCAGCCAGAAGAGCCTTATTTGCCGTTACAACATCCTTGCCGCTTGCAAGCAGTTTTAGCTGAATATCTTTTGCAGCCTTTGTTCCGCCGACAAGTTCGATGCCTATTTCGATACTTTTGTCTTCAAGGACACTGTTGAGGTTATCCGTCAGAATGCCTTTTGGCAGAGTAACTTTTCTTTTGCTCTTTGTGTCGATATCGACGACTCGGGCAAGTTCGAGTCTTATGCCGATTTTTGCCTCGATGTAATCCGCATCTTCGAGCAGGATTTTTGCAACACCGCTTCCGACGGTTCCGAAGCCTACTATCGCTATTTTTACAGTTTTTTCAGCCATAATTGTTCCCAACTTATGTCCCGCACCTATTTGTATTGTGGCAATATATGTAAAAAACCAGATAATACTGCTGTAATCCAAACAGCTTTCATTTACGATACCACCGTGCAAATAGGTGCGGGATAAAAGCTTACCGAAAGTAAGTCAAATCTGCAAGTAAAATCAGGTTTTGCTATATCTTTAGTATAAGGGATTCCGAATCCAGCAGGCGTTTGAAGTTTTGTTCGTTAATAAAAGCATTCGGCCCGTGAGGGTTGTATTTTGTCAGCATTTTGATTGTTGCCTTAAACTTTTTTTCCAGCGGCGCGATGAGCAACAGTCCCCGGCCGTCGAGAAAGTCTTCGATTTCCAGCTGGTACGCACAGAGAGTAAGTCTGTCTATAAGCGGTTTTTCTTCTGAGAATTTGCCTAACTTATAATCGGCTTTGAAACTCGACAGCATTACGGCCTGATTCTGTCCGTAGAGCGGGTCGATGACAAGCGGCATACCGGCATATTGCAGGTGGACTCGAATCTGGTGTGTTCTGCCTGTTTGCGGTCGGGCGGCTATGAGGCTGATGTTGCCGAAATCTGCCAGGAGTTCCCATAAGGTTTGAGCGTCTTTGCCGTTTTTATAATCGACCTGGATTCTTTCAGGATTTTTTCTGCTCTGCATTAGTGGTGCATCAATCATTCCACTCTGTTCTGAAGGCGAACCTGTTATAAGTGCCAGATATATCTTTTGGACTTGGCCTTTTTCGAAGTACTGTGAAAATTTTCTTTGTGCATCCGTATTTTTTGCGAGAATCATTATTCCGCTTGTGTCCTTGTCAAGCCGATGAACGATTTTCAGGCTTTGCTGGTCTTTTCTCTGTTTGCGGAGGTAATCGATTAAATTGATTTTGCCGCTGCGGTCGTGTGTAACACTTATTCCTGCAGG
>JBGOWI010000013.1:0-43830 GCA_041478555.1 Phycisphaerae bacterium | reverse complement strand
GGGCGATGACCTGTTTGGTATCCATACCCAGCTTGATAATCTTCAATGCAACTTTTCGGCGAATAGGCTCTTGCTGTTCGGCCATATAGACGACACCGAAACCGCCTTCACCTATTAACTGAAGCAGCTTGTACCGGCCGATGCTCATACCGGGACCTTCGGTCAGCGGCGGAGCATCAAGCGTGCTGTCTATACCGGCTGGAGGCGACTCAAGAAAGCTTTTGTCTTCAAAGTGAACCTTGAGTAAGGCTTCGACACGAGCCAACAGTTCGATATCATCTCCGCAAGCTGATTTGATAAAAGCAGCCCGTTCAGCATCGGTTTTTATCTTGATTGCATCATTGAAAATCGCTTCTTCATCTTTTTTATGCTCGGCACACATTGGATAACTCCTTATATGCTCCTTTACTATACAGTGCGAAGGGTACTGTGAGCAATTTTGTCAAGCTGCTTCCTTATCGCATCATCAATTTTTTTTGACTTTATGACCATGAGTGGCTGATTAATTTCTCTATGCATCGGTTCATTCTGTCTTATTCGGGTCCTGCGAACTTATACGGTCTTATACGGTGCAGCATGCCGGGGTCACCAAAGATTTTAAGATTTTTATCTGAAGAATATTTTCGCATAAATTTCTGGAGATCTTTTGTTGAAGCAGTCAGTATTAGTCTGTCCCCTACAAATTCATGTTTGAGGAGATTGGGGTTTTTCTTCAGAAGTTTTTTGACGTTGTCGGCATCCATCATTTGCATTGTCAAATTCGGGTCTATAAATTTAACCTTTATAAACGTATTCATATACAATAAGTGGTTTTTATAAAAATCATTCTGCGGCAGATTGGGGTCTTCAGGATAAATATTAAGATACCGCTCTGACCCCACAGTGCCAAGGCCTGCCGTAAACGTTCCGGACTTGCCGTCGGCAATGTATGTAAGCCTATACGTTTTGTTATCTTTCTCCGTAAACGTCCAGACGGTTTTCGGGTTATTTTCCGCCCAGTTACCGACAAGATTAGCGTCGCAAATCAGGTCGTTTTCTGTAAAGAGCGGATGCACAGACGGCACACAGCCGCCCAAAACAACCGCCAGCAGGTAAAAAGCGGCTATTTTTATTTTAGTTTTCACAATACATCTCCTTAAAAATTGATTTGCGAAACAGCCTTTACATGGCCAATATACAATGCGAGAAACAGAGATGAAAAGCCTCATAAAAAACGAAAAATTCTCAAAAAACGGTTTTCAGCCTCGCGCTGTCCGGTCGCCTTTTGCCATCTCTAAACGCAGCCAGGAACGGGCATAAGCCCAATGGCGGTCGGCTGTGGAAGAGGAGATGCCCAAAACTTCCGCTGCCTGTTCGCTGGTTAAACCGGCAAAATAACGGAGTTTAACCAAATCAGCTTTGACCTTGTCTTTCTTCGAGAGTTTCTCAAGGGCCTCGTCCAGGGCGATGAGGTCGTCCAAAGACGTTTTGTCGTCGTTTGCTACGGCTGCCTCATCGAGTTCGATTCGCTGGCGGCCGCCGCCGCGTTTCAGACTCTTCTTGCGACGTGCGTTATCGATAAGAATCCGGCGCATGGCTTCAGCCGCCGCCGCGAAGAAATGACCGCGGCCGGTCCAATTCTGATTCTCAGAGCCTACGAGACGCAGATACGCCTCGTGAACTAATGCTGTCGCTTGAAGAGTTTGGCCGGGCGACTCCTTGCGCAATCGCTGAGCGGCAAGCCGGCGCAGTTCCTCATATACCAGTGGAAAAAGCTCATCTACGGCACGTACATCGCCTCGTTCGATGGCTGCCAAAATAAGCGTTACCTCACTCATATACTCATTTTACCTGCAAAACTAATAAATAGGAACAACAAAATAGCTTATCTCGATACAAACTCTTTGGCAAATTTGCCTTGAATCAAAGTGCATATCTGTTTATACTTCTGCGGTTGAATTTCGCATAAAAAATAATAGGAGAAACGATGTTAGGCTGTCATTTTGGAAGATTGTTCCAGGTAACTGTAGCAGGCGGCTCATATCAGGATGGACTGACTGTCGTGGTGCAGGGTCATCCGCCTGCTATGGCGATAACGGAGCAGGAAATATACGGCGACTTACTTTTACGAAAGCCGGGAGCAGATGAATTAAGCTCGCCTCGCAAAGAGCCGGATTTGCCGATAATCTACACAGGCATTAACGCCGCTGACACTGTCGAGGGTGCGAAAAACAAAGGCCTGACCAACGGCACACCTCTGACTATACTCATCCCGAACCTCGACAGGCATTTTATACATGTCAAGCAGTATCAGGACACAAACCGTACGCCCCGGCCGGGACATGCCTCTTACGCTTCATTTATAAAATACGGTCCGGCAGACGACGCTATCGGTGCGGGATTTTTCAGCGGAAGATATTCTTCAACAATCGTGGCAGGCGGCTTTGTCGCAAAAAAAGTACTGCAAAAATGCGGCATTGAGGTTTTCGGCTATATAAAGGAACTTGCGTCTGTTCGCTGCGGCCAAATCGACAGTGCAAAAGCCTTCAAATACACACAGAACTATAAAAAAATGCGCTGTGACCTCGACCCGTTTTATCAGGAAATCTATGTAAGAGGCAGAATAAACAATGAAATGAGGTTTCTTGAAAAAATGGCTGTCTTTACCGAAATCGAAAAAGAAATCGACAAGATTCGCGATAAAGCCCCGAAAACAAATGCTGCTGAAATAAAGGCCAAATACGGCGTTCACCATATTCTTAACTGTCCCGACACAGAGACGGCAGAAGAAATGGTAAAGGCCTGCAATAAAATCTCGGCAGGCGGCGATTCAGCCGGTGGCGTTATCGAAGTTATTGTCAAAGGCGCTCCTGTCGGGCTGGGAGAGCCGATATTTGACAAGCTCGATGCGGAGCTTGGAAAAATGCTCGGAATCGGTGCGGTTAAAGGGGTCGAAATCGGCGCCGGTTTTGCCGTGAAGAATATGACCGGCTCTCAAAACAACGACCAGATGCGGGCAGAAAAAGGCAAAGTAGTGTTCGAATCCAACAACGCAGGCGGCATAACCGGCGGACTGTCAACAGGGCAGGATATAATTATAAGACTTGCGGTAAAACCGACGCCGACAATAGACAAGCAGCAGCATACAATCGACAAATACACACTTGAGAATAAAACACTGGCTGCGATTACGCGACGAGACCCAACAATTGTGGCACGAATCTGGCTGGTAGCGGAAAATTATACTGCGATGATTATACTGGATAATCTGCTGATGCACTACGGCTATCAGGCAGTAAAACAGAGATTTGAATAGCAGGACACAAAAAAAAGGCCGACGAAAATCTTGATTTTTTAAGATAGGTTTGGTATCCTGTCGGAAATGAGGCTCAGCGGTGCAGCTAAGCAAGAATATACTATGTTATATGGGAAATCCCAGTTTAAGGAACATAACGATGAGATGGAATAAATTGTTATTTATTGTGTTGCTTTGGTTTACCTGCGGTGGGCAGGCGGATACATTTATTAATAAAAAAACAGGTGAGCAATTTGACGGATATGCTACGAAAATTTTCAGAGGAACAAAAGTGGCAGTGCGGAGCACTACAAGAGAGGAAATCAAGTATATTGAGCTGTCAGAGTATAAAGCGACTTACAGTCCTGCGGGTCGCAAGAAGCAAATTTTTGTGATAGAGTTAAATGAACCTTTGTTGCTTGAGTGCGAAACAGAAGCGTTTGAGAAGGCTATCAAAGCATCGGAGAATCAGGGACCTTTGGCGATAGTGATAAAGATTGACACACCTGGAGGCCGAGCTGATTTTATGGAGCGATATTGTGCGGCGATTGCGTCAGTAGGTCTTACTCCGGTTATTAGTGTTGTGGGCGGGGGGAAGAACAGAGGAGCATATTCAGCTGGTGCGATAATAGCAATAGGATGTGATAAACTTTATATGACAAAAGGTTCGGTAATAGGCGCAGCGATGTCTGTCTACTATATCAATGGCGTACCAAGAAGTGCCAATGATGTATTTGGTGGTGATGTAGCAGAAAAGTTCGGTTCGGTTGACCGTGCATATTGTGCCAGTATAGCCGAACAAGTAGGAAGAAGTGGACTAATTGCTCAGGCAATGGTAGATAGGCAATTTGAGGTTCTGGCGGTGAAAACAGCAGATGGTAAATTTGAAATATGCGATGGCAGAGAGTTTAAGGATAGAACAGGAAAAGATTTCTTTGTTGTTAACTACCCAGGTTCATTGTTGACATTGACAGCAAAACGAGCGGTAGATATCGGCTTTGCTGACGGCCTGATAGACAGCTTTGATGAGTGGAAGCAACAAAGCCCATATGCAGGGTGCAAGGTTATTTTCTGTAGAGACATTCAAACGGCACGTCGACAATATGAAGTATCTGGTAAGTAGCTTCAGGCTGCATTGATGAGGATCCAGCAACTTGAAGAAATAGAGCTAAATAAAGTTTTGTTAACTTACACCCGCACCAAAAGGATGTTTTCAAAAGACAGTAATGGTATAGAGTATGAAACTGGGCATGAAACTATACATGTAACAGAATTTAAATGGGAAACTTACGTTTACTCAGTTACCAAATGGTAAATACCGGTGCTTGTGAAATTAAAGTCAAGTAAAGGTATGAATGTCAATCCAAAGGGTAAGAGAAACACTCAACGACACACCCGAAACCCGATTTACCTGAAAATTCCGCAATTACTCAAGCGGAGCGAAAAATTCACGTTCAGCTTCTTCCCGCAGCATAATTGTAGGCTTGACAAGTATCAGCAGTACATTCTGGTCTTTTACCTTGCTGCGGGCGCTGAATAGTCTTCCGAGAAGCGGCACTTTTGAAAGAACCGGCACACCGGCTTCCTTGTTGATCTCAGCACCGAGTTTCTGGCCGCCTATCAGCAATGTACCGCCGTCCGGCACACTTACATTTGTCTGAACCGTAGAAGTCTCTGCAAGAGGAAGCTGAATTGGGTAAGCCGTAGCAGTAGTCGGAGAATAGACTGTATAATCCTTAAGGTCCACCGTTCTATAACTGGCCTCGATGTAAAGGATAACGTATTTTTTATCAGCGCTTATTGTCGGGGTAACATCTAACACCACACCCCCGCCATCTGTTTCTGTCGTAGGGCTGCCAAGAGTTCTTGTCGGCTGATTTTCGCCTGCAGCCGTTATATCCTCAAAGGTATAATTTGAAATATATCTAACTGTCTTGCTTAAATTGATGGTGGCCCTTTCTCCGCTGATGACAGTAACCCTCGGCGCGGTGACCATCTTTGCATCTCTGTGGGCCTGTGTCGCCCTCAACAGGAACGTAACAGCCAAATCGTCAAGCACCGGTGTCCCATACGAGATACCACCAACAAGGTTCATCGCCGGTAGCATGGTTCCTCCACCCGTCGTAAATCCGGTCGCCAAACTACCTGGAACTTGCGTTGCTTCCGGAGCCGTAAACTCGTATGGGCCAAGCTGACCAGGCGTGCTAGGCTGGCCAATCTGACCGAATTCAAAAATCATATCGCCAAGTTTACTACTAATCCCGCTTCCCTTTATATATAAGCTGCTAACACCCAAACCAATATCTTCGAGAAAATTTTCGGTAACAAACAGGAACCTGGCTTCTATGGAAACCTGCTGGCCGAGTGTTCCACATAAATCTTCCAGCAATTTCTGAACCTGCTCGTGAATCTGAGGCGTCTGACTTACAATAAGCTTCGTGAAGTCTCCGGATACACTGATTGTAGCTTCGCCGCCGTTGACTAACCAGCTCATCGGGGCAATCGTTTCCTGTATCATCAGCAACATGATATTGGCATTTTGCGAGCGTTCGACGTTTAAATCTATAGTCGGCTGCGGAGAAGAAGGAGGGGACGGCGCCCCCTCTCCGACTGATGGCTGCCATACGTCCGTCCTAAAATCAGCTTTTACGCCAACAAGTTCGGCAATATCATAAACGTGCGTAACCAGCCTGGTCGGAAGTGACCCAGTCGTCGCTATTGTTATAACTCCGTCTTCAACAACAAAAGATATTCCTGTAACACCTCCCGACACCGAATTAAGAAGTTCACCCAAGCCTTTGCTCAGTACAATACCGCTAAGTCCCTGCATACCAATAACCGTATCAGGTTCAACGTATGCATTTTCCTCAAGGTCTCTCCAGCGGACGATGATTTTCAGCGGCGGGTCAATGGAAGTCCTGATTATCTCGATAGCTTCATCAAGCGGCGTATCCGGAGTGAGAGCACTTAAATTGACCAGCGTTTCGAGCTGTTTGTAAACCGCGGCGTCGGCAGGAGCAAGACCCGTGATTAACGTGGGTTTCCTTTTGGCAACTATATCCTGCCAATTCCGGGGATAAGTAACCAAATCCGCATGCGGAATCATCGACCTCTGCGTGTCAGTCAGAATTGCCTCTTCTCCTTTTCCCATTTCTTTTTTCACTTCAAGCTGTCTGCGAAGATTGACAATATCTTCGAGCATCTGCTTGTTTCTTATAGCTTCTCTGTTAGTCGGGTCAATGGCCAAAAGTGCATCAAGCTGAGCCAAAGCTTCTTCATATCTCTGCTGTTCCTGATATTCCATCGAGCCTGTCAAGAGGTCCTGAATTCTTTTCTGCCTGTCAGCAGTCTGCTGTGCGCGGAGCTTTTGCTGGGCGGTCTGAGCCTCGGTCTTTGCCTTTTCGGCTTTGAGACGCTCAATTTCGGTCTGGCGGGTATTTATTTCATCTAAAAGCTGCTGCAGAGAAGCACTGTATTGGGCATAATCGGTATCGCCGAGCAGCAGTTTGTTCTTTTCAATGACTGCCGACACCCGGGAGATTTCATCTTTTGCCTTGAGGAAGTCTTCCTTATCGGCATATTCTTTTGCCTTTGCAATGGCTTCATTTACAACAGCCTTTGTGTAGCTTTGCTGAATGCGCTGCTTTTGCCTGACAACCTCAATATAATCTTCCTTTGCTTTTTCAGCGGCAGGGATTTTGGGTTGAATCTGTTGAGGCTGTTGTGGTTGCTGCGGCTGGTTAACTTCAACGCCAAGATTGGGCTCCTGCGGAACGGGAGCAATAAATTCCGGCCGAAGTTGCGTCTGTGTAACAGGCATTGGTGACTGTGCCGGCTGATTGATGTCGTTGGCTTCTATGGGTACAAACTCAATATATTCGGGACCGGCAGCCGATTGCTGAACCTGGGGTTGTGTCTGAACCGGCTGCTCGACAATGGCCGGCTCTTTCTGCTGTTCCGTGATAACTGGTTCTGTCTGTTGTATCGTCGTCGGCTGTTCGATAACATTCGGCTCTGCCTGCTGCACTGCTGCTGACTCCTCCTGAGCAGCGATGTTCTGCTTGGGAGCCTGATTGGCATCAGAAGTCGGCTGTGAACCCAGCTTTTCGAGAAGTGCATCGAGTTTACTTGCGTCAGAAACGCTGAGATACTCTTTGTATGCGGCAGCTTTGCCAAGAGTTTCTTTTGCGTTGTCATACATGCCGCGTCGGTATTGCTCGTAACCTACATCAAGCAGTTGTTTACCCGTTTGCCTGAGAGTCTGTACTTTCACATCCTTTTCATCAGCAGCAAAATTAAGCGAAACTGCCGACAAACAAATCAACAAAGCCAATAAGATAATACCTAAAGGCAACCTTGCTCTCGATATACCAATAGCCACTGGTTGTCTCCCGTTACCAAATAATCATTTAACAGCCGTCAAAGTAATGCTCTGTTTACTCAACTGTTCAGTTTAACATATCTTGTTGATTTTACAATCCTTACCCAGATTAGCTATTTTAACAGAAAATTCAAGTTTTTTCAAGCTAAATCTCATTCAAGCACTTCTTCAACAGCCATCCTTTTTCAGAATAGATTTTCGCAGGAATATCCATTATCATTATCGGTAATATCATCGGCTTAGAATATTCAATTGTAGAGTAAAAAATTTCAAAAATCGGCTGATTCGGCAAAAGCAGGTATATCTGATAATTCACTATTCGAACTGAACTTATGGCAAAATCAGAAATTACATACAAACCTTTTGCCCTGGCGTTGGAAACATCAGGAAGGATTGGCTCTGTAGCTGTCGGCTGTGGCAGCAAATTATCGGACGAAAAAACATTTTCGGCCCCCCTGCGACACAGTGCCGAATTATTTGACACAATAATTGAACTTCTCGAGAAATCCGGCAAAAAGGCTAATCGGATAAAGCGTATCTATATTTCAATTGGTCCCGGCAGTTTTACCGGAATTCGAATCTCGGTAACGGTTGCAAAGATGATGGCCCTTGCGGCACAGAGCCGAATTGTCGCGGTCGGCACAACCGATGCAATGGCACTGAATGTTGACGACAGCAGCATCAGAAAAATTGCTACGGTCATTGACGCAAAAAGAGGACAGTTTTTCATCGCAGCCTTTGAGAGAAGAAATGGAATATGGCAAAAAACCCTACCGGATTGTCTGATGAAGGCAGAAGAGTTCAAAGAAAAATTTGGCAGCTCTGATGAACCTGTCTGGCTGCTCGGCGAAGGTCTGCTTTATTACGCGAAAAAATTTGAGACTGACAATATTAAGATACTCGATAAGGAATACTGGTCGCCAAGAGCCGGCAATGTTTTCAGAATTGGCTCACAAATGGCAGTGAAAGAAAAATTTTGTGACCCTGTCAGCCTTGTGCCGTTTTATCTAAGAAAACCCGAAGCAGAAGAAAACTGGGAGAAAAAAATAAGCCGACCTGGTTTTATGTAATTTCTCCGAAAAGTGTTAACGCACTTGTTCGCCTGATTTTCACATTTACAAACTCACCTGCCAGACTTGCCAGACCGTTAAAGACAACAATGTAATCGCCGCTGGTTCGCCCCATAAGCTGAGGGTATTCTTCTTTGCCGCTGCCGTCAAGATGGGCTTTTTTGCTTATGCCTTCGACGAGGACTTTTACGATTTTACCGATGAATGATTTGTTCAGCTTTTCGCTGATTTTTTCCTGCACAGCCAATAACTTGATATTTCTTTGTTTTTTCACTTCCATCGGGACGTCATCGGTAAATCTATCATCTGCTCCTGTGCCGGGTCGGGGCGAATACTTGAAGATGAAACAATTTTTGTATTGAGCTTTTTTAACAAGCTCAACGCTTTTTTGAAAATCTTCTTCTGTTTCGCCGGGAAAACCAACGATAAAATCGCCTGCTATTGCAACATCAGACACAATCTCTCTTGCCTTTCGCAGCAAGTCGAGATATTCGGCACAGGCATAATGTCTGTTCATTGCCTTCAGGATTCTGTCCGAGCCGCTTTGTGCAGGTATATGCAGATACCGGCAAACCTTCGGCGAATCAGCCATTGCCTGGAAAATTCTCTCGTCAAAATTTTTCGGATAACAGGTAACAAATTTAATCCATTCTATGCCGTTTACCTTGCTCGCTTCATAAAGCAAATCTGCAAATGAAAATTCTTTGCCGTTTTGAGTATAGTGATATGAATTTACCGTCTGTCCAAGCAGAGTTATCTGCTTCATGCCGGCTTCGGCGAGTTTTTTAATCTGCGTTATAATTTTTTCAGGCGAGCGTGATACCTCCGGCCCGCGGACATAAGGGACAACACAGTATGAGCAGAATTTATCACAGCCGTGCATCACACGAACAAAAGCCTGTGCAGGAAGATTACTTTTCGCCGAATCATAAAACAATTCAAAATCATCAAGCTTCTGCGACTGCTGCGGTGAAGGTTTGCTGCGGATATTGCTGCTTACCATGCTTTGTTTTAGTTTATTTTCGAACGCCTTGTTTACAAGGTTTACAAGTTCCGGTATCTGCAGCGGTCCGCAGACGATATTAACCGCCTCGTGGCTGAGTAAATTGTCCTTGAGCCTTTGAGCCATGCAGCCGAATACTGCGACGATTATTTCAGGTTGGCTTTTTTTTATATGTTTCAAATGACCCAGCAGCGACAGAACTCTTTCTTCGGCGTGATTACGAACAGAACAGGTGTTTACAAGGACAACATCAGCCTCGCCGACCTGCTCCGTCAGCTCGAAACCCGCCTGCATAAATGAATTGACTACCAGATTCGTGTCGAGCTTGTTCATCTGACAACCGTAGGTTTGCACAAAAATTCTCATTTCTTATTTCCTTTGTTTTTTGTGCAAACCTAAACACGGTTGCTCCCGCGCATAGTTTTGCCGAAGCAAAACTGCGGGAGCACCCAAAAAATCCGATGAAAATGCCAACATAAACTACCTCTCTGTTTTTCTGAAAACCTAAACATGGGTGCCCCCACGTTTAGATTTGCCGCTGCAAATCTATGGGGGCAGCCTTCAACCACAATTACATTGATTGTTGATTTCATAAATTCTTATAAGTTCTTCTTTTTGCTGATGAGTTAATTTCTTAATATCTCTTTCTCTATGTAAAGCATTCTTATAATACCGGTATTCTTTAGCATAAACCAATGTTACCGGTAATTTATTTCTAAGATATTTTGCCCCATTGCCGCTATTATGTAAAGCAATACGTTTTTCTATGTTATTAGTGTACCCTGTATAATATGTCCCGTCTTTACAGCTAACGATATAAACCCAGTATTTTCCTATACGAATCGGCACTTTTGACATAACTTTAATTCTGTTCTTTATTAATTTTTATTATTTCTTTAATGCTGTCGTTAAGTTTTTTATTAAATTCTCTTGGCCTTTCAAGCATTACAAAATGCCCTGCACCTTTTATATACGTTACTTCGAAAGACGACATATACCGCCTGTTAGCTTCCGGATTCGTCGGCCAAAGGTCGGCATTGACACATCGCACAGGAACTTTAACTTCTTTGAAAATATTCGCGATTCCTTTATTTTCAAATTTTATAACATATTCTTTAAATGCACTTATAGCCACATACGGAGGCTCGCAGGAAATATCATTAATAATCCATTTTTTTAATTCCGGCTTGATTTCTTTACCAAGCATCGGCTCGACAAATTTTTTAACTTCGCCTTTAAAATCTTTTTGAAATCCATCGACCATTTGTTTAAATTGCTCTTTCGACATAGTGTCTTCAACATTTTGTATTGAATCGGCTCCGATAATACCGATGACACGGTCCGGCATGAGCCTGGCCGCTTCAGCGACGATTTCGCCTGACATCGAATGGCCGATAAGGATAACTTTCTTTGCGTTGACATCTTCGACAACTGCCTTTATATCCTGTCCGAATGCTTCGAGCGAATATACTTTCCGGTTCTGCTCTGAATTTCCGTGCCCTGCAAGGTCAACGGTAACTACTCTATATTTTTGAGAAAAATATGGAATCTGATAGCGCCAATATCTGCTGTCGCCGCTCCAGCCGTGGACAAAAACGAGTGTAATATCGCCTTTGCCGAATACAGAATAGCTTATAAGCTCGCCATCATACGATTTTGCGCAGCCGACATTTCCATAAGGCGTTATCGCCGAACAGGACGAAACAAAAACCATAATGGCCGCAAACAAAATTACCTGAAAAGCGAGTAATATTTTTCCTTTTTTCACAGCGTTCTCCTTAAAACTCTGATTTATGCAGTGTTTCCATCCTTTTTAGGGCTTCCATTAAGTATCAGGATTTTTTTAGACATAAAATTATCCTTTGCAACCTTCTACACATAAAATAATAAGGCAAAAATGCGAAAAATGAAAGTGCTTTTCTTCTTGACCGGCAAATAGTAAATAAATAATAATACTTCGTGTCTTTGTGTTTTGGTGGCTATAATTATTGAAAGGTTTATTAGATGAAACTTGAAAAATTCTCAATCGGCATTGGCGACAGATTCGCCCATCAGGGCAAAGCCCAGCTTGCCGCCATAATAAAAGCAAAACAGCAAGGCTGTAATATCGTCCCCGTCTGGAACAAATCCAACAGAGAACATTCCATCATCGGAACGGCGCCTGCCGACGTCAGAATTGAAGCAGATGCTGCCGTAAAGGCGCTCGGCTGGAAGGATTCATACTATGTTGATGCAGACCATATAAACATTAATAATGTTGATTTATTTATCGATTCGAGCAACTTTTTTACGCTCGACGTTGCCGATTACATCAGCCAAAAATGCGACGATAAAGACCTTAAAAACTTCATTGCACAAAATAAAAAATATATCGGCAAAATCGAAATCCCCGATATCGAAGGCAAATTAAATATAACACAGAGCGACCTTGAAAAAATCGGGGCAAAATTCCTGCTTGCAGTTAAAAAGGCAGGCGAAATTTACAAGCACGTGGCTGAGAAAAAAAGCAGCAAAAATTTCGTAACCGAAGTCTCAGTGGACGAATCGAACCAGCCGCAAAGCCCCGTTGAGATGTTATTTATATTGTCTGCCATCGCGGCTGAAGGTATACCCGCTCAAACAATAGCGCCGAAATTTACCGGCAGATTTAACAAAGGCGTTGACTACGTCGGCGATGTCAAACAATTCGAAAAAGAATTCAACGAAGACATAGCAGTTATCAATTTTGCAATCAGAGAATTCGGCCTGCCGGCAAACCTGAAATTAAGCGTTCATTCCGGCAGCGATAAATTTTCAATTTATACGCCGATGAAAAAAACGATAAAGAGATTCAATGCCGGTTTGCATCTAAAAACCGCCGGCACAACCTGGCTTGAGGAAATCATCGGCCTTGCCCTTGCAGGCGGTTGCGGCCTTGACATTGCCAAGGAGGTTTACGAACAGGCACTTGAACACTTCGACGAGCTTTGCGCACCTTATGCAACGGTCATTGATATTGACAAAAGTAAATTGCCTTCACCTGATGAGGTTGCAAAATGGGATGGTGTGAAATTTGCAAAAGTTCTGCGGCACGACAAGAAATGTAAAGATTACAATCCCAACTTTCGTCAGCTTATCCACATCGGCTATAAAATCGCAGTAAAGATGGGCCATTGCTTCCTCGAGGCTCTCGAAAAATACGAAGATACAATCGCAAAAACGGTTACAGAAAACATATATGATAGGCACATAAAGAGGGTATTTATTGATTGAAGATTTCTGGAATCAGCACAGCCAAGCTTTTTAAATCTTAAATTACTCTCCGCTACCCCATTCCCGACCTTCCAGCTCCTATTAGTTCAACCTTTTCCTTGCTTCAAGCAAATTAAAGAGTTATACTATTGGGTTTTTAAACCTTAAAACCTGATTTTAAAAGGATTTTATGCCAATTTTTGAATATAAATGCGCTGACTGCGGAAAGGTAAGCGAATTTCTGGAAAAGCAGAATTCCAGCACCGCTCATACCTGTCCGTCCTGCGGTGGAAATAATCTAAAAAAACAATTTTCAACTTTTTCAGCGGTGGTAAAACAGCATTCGGCAGTGTCAAAATGCCATAGCTGCCCATCCAGCAGAACCTGCCCTCACTGGGGACTTTAAAAACTATGAACGAAAACAAGGGAACCTATAACTTTAACGAGATTGAGAAAAAGTGGCAAAAGTACTGGGAACAAAACAAGACTTTTGCCGCTGTTGACGGCGACAAGAGCAAGCCCAAATACTACGTGCTGGATATGTTCCCGTATCCTTCCGCACAGGGTCTGCACGTAGGCCATCCGGAAGGCTATACCGCAAGCGATATAATCGCCCGCTACAAACGAATGAAAGGCTTTAACGTCCTTCACCCTATCGGCTGGGACGCATTCGGCCTGCCGGCAGAGCAATATGCCGTCCAGACCGGCACACATCCTGCCAAAACTACCCAGCAGAACATCGAAATAATGCGCAGGCAGATTAAATCGCTTGGCTTTTCTTATGACTGGGACAGGCAGGTCGATACCACAGACCCGAACTACTACGAATGGACACAGTGGATATTCCTGAAATTCTTCAACAGCTACTTTGACGAAGTAGAACAGAAGGCAAAACCAATCTCCGAGCTGATAAAGAAACTCGAAGCTGGAAAGTTACGCATTGGTCCGGACGACGAGGTCTTCTCTGCCAATCCCATACCGGCAGTTATGGGCGAACCGGCCGGTACACGTAAATGGTTTGAACTGACTAAAGAAGAAAAAGGAGAGTTCATAAACGAACACCGGCTCGCTTATGAGGATGAAGTGCCTGTAAACTGGTGCCCGGAACTGGGGACTGTTCTGGCGAATGAAGAGGTCATCGGCGGCGTAAGCGAACGAGGTGGCTATGCAGTAATACGAAAACCGATGCGACAATGGATGCTGCGGATTACAAAATATGCAGACAGGCTGCTTAACGACTTGAAACTTGTCGATTGGCCGCAGTCTATAAAGAAATTGCAGACCGACTGGATTGGCAAGAGTATCGGAGCCGAGGTTGATTTTAAGATTGACGGCTTTGATGATATTATCAGGGTCTTTACAACTCGGCCTGATACGCTTTTTGGCGCAACATATATGGTGCTTGCGCCGGAGCATCCGCTTGTTGACCAGATAACAACTATCGAAAAGAAAAAGGCTGTTGCTGAATACAAAAAACAGGCACAGAGCAAAAGCGACCTCGACAGAACAGACCTTGCAAAGGAAAAAACAGGCGTATTTACAGGCGCCTTTGCAATCAATCCGGTTAATGACGCAAAAATTCCAATCTGGATAAGCGACTATGTCCTTATAAGCTACGGCACAGGCGCGATAATGAGTGTGCCGGCTCATGATGAGCGCGACTTTGAATTTGCAAAAAAATTTAATCTGCCGATTATCGCTGTTGTAGAGCCCAATGACAAAACCCTTGCCGAGCAGGTAAGAAAAGGTAATGCCTGTTTCATCGGCGATGGTATTGCGATAAACAGCGGAAAATTTACCGGCCTTTCGACGGCAGAATTTAAGGAAAAAATCACAAAATGGCTTGAAGATAAAAACCTCGGCAAAAAGGCAATCAATTACAAACTGCGCGATTGGCTGTTTTCAAGACAGCGATACTGGGGTGAGCCTTTCCCGCTGCTGCACTGTGAAGACGGCAGCATAATTGCACTCGACGAAAAAGATTTGCCTTTAACTTTGCCGCAGGTAGAAAGCTACAAACCGTGCGGCACGGGTGAATCACCGCTTGCGAAGATTGACGACTGGCTTAATGTAAAATTGCCCAACGGCTCAATGGCAAAAAGAGAGACTAATACAATGCCGCAGTGGGCAGGAAGCTGCTGGTATTATCTGCGTTATCTCGACCCGAAGAATAACAAGGCAGGCTGGGATAAGAAAAAGGAAAATTACTGGATGCCTGTGGATTTATATATCGGCGGAGCCGAGCATGCGGTGCTTCATCTGCTCTATTCGCGATTCTGGCACAAACTTCTTTATGACTTAGGCTACGTCAGTACAGCCGAACCATTTACCAAGCTGGTCAATCAGGGAATGATACTCGGCGAAGACAACCAGAAGATGAGCAAATCCAGAGGCAATGTTGTCAATCCCGACAATGTCATTGCCGACTACGGCGCCGACTCGATGAGGCTTTATGAAATGTTCATGGGCCCGCTGGAGACCGTAAAGCCGTGGAGCACGCAGGGCGTTGAAGGCGTTCATCGATTCTTGAATAAACTGTGGCGGACAATAATCGACGAACAAAGCGGCCAATTAAGCAGCAATATAAAAAACTGCGATGCCGATGAAGAAACTCAGAGGCTGCTTCATCAGACTATAAGGAAGGTTACGCGGGATATTGAAAATTTCCGTTTCAACACAGCAATAAGCCAGATGATGATTTTTGTAAATCACATAAGCAGACTCCAGGCAAGGCCGAAAAAGGCAATTGAAACATTTGTGCTTATCTTAGCGCCCTTTGCGCCGCACATTGCAGAGGAATTGCGGCAAAAACTCGGCCACAAAAACACGTTGGCCTGCGAGTCCTGGCCGCAATATGATGAAAATCTTGCAAGGGAAAAGGAGATTGAGCTTGCCGTTCAGGTTTTGGGAAAAATCAAAGACAAAATCACCGTTTCTATCGATGCGGACGAAGAGCAGATAAGACAAAAGGCTCTTGCCTGCCGGAAGGTTGCTTCAGCAATCAAAGGCAAACAGATAAAAAAAGTAATAGTGATAAAATCCCGGTTAGTTAATATTGTTACAGGTTAATGATATGGCGTTGGAAATAGAGCTGAAATTAAAAGTTGAAAGTCTTGAGCCGATAGCGCGGAAACTGGCGCAGTTGGGGGCCGAATTTGACGGCGATTTTATTCAGACAGATGCCTATTATGACGACTCGGAAGATTCGCTGGTCAATTCCGACAGATGTCTTCGCATACGAAAGCACCGCAATTCAGCAACCGAAATAATCGAGCTGACCTATAAAGGCGCACGAGAAAATCACCGTTTCAAGACCCGCCGTGAAATCGGCTTAAGGGTCGAAAAGGCTGAGGAGCTTGCCCATATTTTCCAGCAGCTCGGCTACAGAGAAAGACTTGAATTCGAGAAGAAAAGAAGTCTGTGGAATTTTGCCGGCTGCAAGGTTGCGCTGGATGAATTGCCGCTGCTCGGCAAATTTGTGGAGATTGAAGGGCCGAACGACGCGCTGATTGAGAATGCACAAAAACAACTCGGCCTTGAGCACCTGTCGCACATACCTCAAAGCTATGCACATCTTATGGAAGAGGCGATTAAAAAAACCGGCATAAAGAAAAGAAAGATAACATTCGATACAAAGCAATGAACCCCGAAAACGGCTATATATCGCTGATAATAAATATCAAAGCCGGCGCAAGCAGCAACAAGCTGATGGTAAAAAAGTTCATCGAGTATCTGCGGCAAAAAAACTTCAGGATGAAGATTGACCATACCGAGTCACTGTCTCATGCACAGTCTCTTGCGGCGGACTCCGCGGTCAAATACGACTGCTCAATGGTTATAATCGCCGGCGGCGACGGCACAATCAGGGAAGTAGTTCATGGTCTTGAAGGCAGCGACAAACCGCTGATGCTTCTGCCCTGCGGCACAGAAAATCTGCTGGCCAATGAGCTCGGCTACAAAACAACATTCAAAAACGTGATAAACGTTTTTGAGGCGGGGATTTTACGGCCGCTGGATTTGTGCAAGGCCAACGACAAATCTTTCACTTCAGTCGGCGGCGTGGGCTTTGACGGCGAGGTCGTAAGGCTCGTTGATATGCAAAGACAGGGCAACATCACTCACCTGCATTATTTCTGGCCTATCTGGCAGACTTTCTGGAGCTATGATTTCCCGAAGATAACCGTTGAAGTCGAGAATGAAATAATCTTCTCAGACCATGGTATCGTCATTTTCGGCAATATTTCCAGATACGCCCTCGGACTGCCCATCCTGCAAATAGCAAATTACGGTGACGGGCTGCTCGACCTTTGCATTTACAAGTGCCGCTCAAGGCCGCATCTGCTCAAACACGCTCTTATGACAACATTTAAAAACCATCGCAAAAGCAAAAATGTCATTTACAAACAATGCAAAAAAATCAAAATATATTCCCAAAGCCCCATCAAAACCGAGCTTGACGGCGACCCCGGCCCTGAATTGCCGCTTGAGGTTACCATTATTCCTCAGGCGGTTAAGATTCTTGTCCCGCCCGATGGAAAACCTGTCGGAATGAGGAAAAGAATATTCAGAATTTTTGAATGAGATTTAAGAGAAAACGATATGTTCAAAATAGGTGATGTAAAAATCGAACCCGACGGCGGATTATTTGTCATTGCAGGTCCCTGTGTCATTGAAACCGAAGAAATCTGCCTTGATATTGCCGAGCGACTTCTGGAAATAAGTCAAAAAACCGGCATACCGATAATTTTCAAGGCAAGTTTCGACAAGGCCAATCGCAGCAGCATTAAAAGCTATCGCGGACCTGGTCTGCAAAAGGGTCTGGAGATTCTGGCAAAGGTAAAACAAAAAACCTCGCTTGCGGTATTGACCGATGTTCATGAAATTCAGCAGGTCTGGCCGGCAGCCAAAGTTGTTGACTGTCTTCAGGTGCCTGCCTTTCTGTGCAGACAAACCGACCTGCTTGTCGCCTGCGGAAAGACAGGCAAACCGGTCAATGTCAAAAAAGGGCAATTCATGTCGCCGGAGGAGATGAAAAATGCGGTTGAAAAAATCCGCTCAACCGGCAATGAAAAGATACTGCTTACCGAACGCGGGACATTTTTCGGCTATAACCGCCTTGTCAATGATATGACAGCGATACCCGCTATGAAGAAACTTGGCTGTCCGGTTGTTTTTGACGCCACCCACAGCACCCAACAGCCGGGCGGATTGGGCAGTGCTACAGCCGGCACAAGAGATATGGCACCGGTTTTAGCCAAGGCTGCTGTCGCAGCCGGTGCCGATGGCTTGTTTCTCGAAGTCCATACCGACCCCAAAAACGCCAAATCCGACGCAGCTTCTATTATGCCCATCGAATGGGTCGAAAAACTTCTGACAAGCTGCAAAAAAATTCACGAAACAGCCAAAAGTTAAGGAAAAAAGCAGACCTTAAAAGTCCTTTTTGGCCTTGACAATACTGATATTCCACATCGACCGCACGTAACCTGCCAAAAGTCCTGCAAAGGGTGATTCCTACTCGAAAGTCAGTCAAGCTAACATCCTTAAAAAAAAGCACTTATTTAAAATCTTTTGGCTTAACCTCTAAAGAAAATAACAATTTATGGCCGATAATTTTTATATATCAACCAGCGATAAAACAGCTAATTGTGGAAAAATTTTAAAAACTGGTTATCGGTCCGGTTATTGCGGCCGATAACTATAATGTAATTACCTTGTTAAAAAATAAGTGGGCAGGTGCAGCAGAATTTAAGACAACTCGTTCTCAAGAAAGGCTCTGAAAAGTACATATTTCGTTATCAGGCGGGCTGCGAAGATGCGCTCCTTGAAGCGCTGATTTCGCAGGCGTCAGACAGCCGAACCAGTTTTGACTGGTTCGACGCTGCCGTGTTAAGTTTCAAGCTTATTCAGTCTCTGATAAGCGAAGCTGACAGGCTCCTGAACGAACCGGCATTGGAAGCAGTTGAGCATTTTGAAATTCAATAGAAGCGAAACTTTCGTCGTTATCGAGGCGATTTGGAGATAATAAAATGGAAAATTGTGCGATTATTCATGAGTTTCTGGATTATCTGAATTTTGAAAAACATTTCTCAGAACACACAGCAAAATGCTACCACGCCGACCTTGAGCAGTTCTGTCAATACTTAGGCGGCGAGCATGGTCATCCTTCAGAGGGCTGGTCCGGCAGCGACCAAACGAGCGGTTCTGTCGCCACTCAGACAGAAACGAAAATTGAACAGCTTCTTTTGTCGATAACAACTGACAGCGTTCGAGCCTATATGGCTGTTCTGAACGACAAGCAATATTCGAAATCAACGGTTGCAAGAAAACTGGCAACTCTAAGAAGCTTCTACAAATTCCTGGTAAAACGGGGACATCTGAGCACTAATCCTGTTATGGCGGTCAGAACGCCCAAGCAGGACAAGAAACTGCCCAAGTTCCTCGAATACGACCAGGTCAGGAAACTGCTCGAAACACCGCCGACCGATAACTGGCTGGGAGCAAGGGACCGTGCGATAATGGAAACCCTTTACAGCACGGGCGTAAGGGTAAGCGAACTGGTTGGACTTAACATCGAGGATATTGATTTTCTCGGCGAAGTTCTGCATGTCAGAGGAAAAGGCAAGAAGGAAAGATTAACTCCGATCGGCTCATCTGCGCTTCAGGCAATCCAGCACTACATGGAATTTCGCAACAGACGGGCACAGGGCAACGGTAATTTTGATTCGAAGGTCCTGTTTGTAAACAAGCACGGCAAAAGGCTGAGCACAAGAAGCGTTCGCAGAAAGATGGACAAATACCTCAAGATAGCAGGCCTCGACCCGACAATCAGTCCGCATACGTTAAGACACAGCTTTGCAACCCATATGCTCAATAACGGGGCTGATTTGCGGAGTGTTCAGGAACTTTTAGGCCATCAGTCGCTGTCAACAACTCAGATTTACACACATCTTACTACAAAAAAACTCAAGGAAGTCTATGACAATGCTCATCCCCGTGATGAACAGGAACAAAAATGATGAGGCAATCTGAATAACAAAAAAACCCGCCCCTCAGGGGCGGGTTTTTTTATGCACCTTTGTCTGCAGGATTATCAGTTTTTACTGACTTTGCTGCTTATGTATTCAGGCACAATCTGCTTCATTGCAGAGACAATTTGTGTATAATCCTGTGTATCCGCTGTTACGACGAGACTATTTATCATCTGGTGGAGCTGTTCTCGGGTAAGGGGAATATTATTCTCCCAGATTCCAATTTTGGCATGGCGGGTGGGCATCATATCTTCGCCTTTAATGGACAGCTCTTCGAAAAGTTTTTCTCCGGGCCGAATGCCGGTAAAGACAATTTCGATATCTTCGCCGGGCCGAAAACCACTCAACGTAATAAGCTCCTTTGCGAGGTCGACGATTTTGACAGGGTCTCCCATGTCGAGCACAAAAATTTCTCCTCCTTTTCCCATAGCGGCAGCCTGGAGAACGAGCTGGGACGCTTCCGGTATCGTCATAAAGTATCTTTTCATTTCCGGATGCGTTACGGTTACAGGTCCGCCGGAAGCAATCTGACTTTTAAATATCGGCACAACAGAACCAGTCGAGCCCAGAACATTGCCGAATCTGACCGTTACAAAATGCGTATTGCTGGTCCTGTTAAGGTCCTGAATATACATCTCAGCGATGCGTTTGGAAGAACCCATAATACTTGTCGGATTTACGGCTTTGTCCGTGCTTATCATCACAAAGTGACCGACACCGTATTTATCCGCCGCGTCAGCAACTGTCCTTGTTCCGACGACATTATTCTTTATCGCCTCGCCGGGATTGATTTCCATCATCGGCACATGTTTATGAGCGGCGGCATGAATAACAACTTCAGGTTTGAATTTTTCAAAAATCTGCTCAACTCTTTTTTTATCGGTGATATCGCATATAAGAGTTTCCATAACAACCTTCGGAAAACTTTTGCGCAGCTCCCTTTCGATAAAAAACAATGCATTTTCCGCCTGTTCGAGAAGGAGCAAAAGTTTCGGCTCGAAGTAGCAGACCTGTCTGGACATTTCCGAGCCGATGGAACCGCCGGCTCCTGTTACGAGGATAATCTTGTTCTTGAGATACTGCTCGATAATATCAAGGTCAAGTTTCACAGTTTCCCGTCCCAGCAGGTCGTTGATATCGACATCGCGAATTTGTGAAACGCGATATTTCCCGCTTGCGATGTCGGCAACTGACGGGACGGTTCTGAATCTCACCTTTGCGCCTTCACATATCTGAACTACCTTTCGCAGCTGCCTTGCCGTGGCGCTTGGCATAGCAATGGCAATTTCCTCGATATTCTGTTTTTCGCAGATTTGCGGCAGCTGGTCAACCCTTCCAAGGACAGGAATACCGTGAATGTTCATACCCTGCTTTGCAGGGTCGTCATCAATAAAGCCTATTACATCATACTGTCCGACCGGCATACGGTGCAGCTCTCTCAGCAGTGCTTCGCCCGCGTTACCTGCCCCTACAATCAGGAATCTTTTCAGTTTGCCGCCCGCCTCGGTAAGAAACTCCTCATGATAGAGCCGCACAGCCATACGCAGACCGCCAAGCAGAACAATCGTTGCAAACATATCGAGAATGAAAATGGCTTGGCTGATAGTAGTAAATTCGCGCAATTTCATTCTGACCGGCTCAGCCATCAGAAGACTAAACCACAAAACGACCAGAATTAACGTACTGACAAGAGAGGCCTTGACTATCGCCAGCAGGTCTGAAATGCCTACAAACCGCCACCAACCCTGAAACTGCCTGAAATAGCCGAATACAATCAGCTTTACTATAATGAAAAATATAAGAAGTCCGGGATACTGAGTAACAAACCATTCTCGCTGGAACTGCATGTTGTTGACGAGCAGAAAAGCCATCATCAGACCCAATGCAAAAACAACGATATGCGCAAGCATTATTATCTGCTTTCGAAATCGCAGCAATCCGGCAGGCAGCGCCAACGGATTTATTTTTTCATCGGGTTCTTTGGGACTCTGAATATTTTGATTTTCTTCGACCATGTTTACTTTCGCAAATTCTTGTTAAAAATTACTCCGGCAGCTCAGAGCTTTGAGTCTGACCGAGCTGAACTGTCTGCTCGGCTTCGATGAAGACATTGTCAAGAGCGGTGTTATCAACTTTATTTCTCAGCAGACAATAGATAATAGTACTGGCTGAAAAATAGAAACTGACAGCAAAGGCAATAACCAATCCCGCAACAACAAGCACGGCCAGATGGACAACAAATGCTGCGATAGACTCAGTTGCGTTTTTTGAGACTTCCAGTCCGCTGCCGAGCAGATTGAAGAATTCGGGTTTTGGCCAGATTGCGACAAGCTTATTGAGCTGCTGAGCTTTGTTTCCGCTTGTCCAGATGCCCAGCGACATAAACCATCTGCTTATGCCGAGCAGGACAAAGGCAAAAAATCTTACGAATAAATAACTGATTGAGCCATAGACGGCAGCAAGCAAGGTATAAAATGCCAGCCGCCACGGCTTTGCATAGACATAGCTGAACGACCTGCTTACGGCATCAAAGGCATCGGAGTTCTCATACGCAATTGCGCCGAACATGAGATTGATGCCTGCGCCCAAGCCGATAATCGCAAAGGTCATCAGGAGTCCCGCAACAAGGACCACTATAATAAATAAGGCCATGATAAGTTCCCCTGCCCACGGAATGTTCGTTATCAGGCCGAGCAGAAAGATGCCCAGTCCGAAGATAGCAATCAGTATTACCGGTGCCAGCGGAGCAAAGAAAAATGAAATAAACTTTTTAAGAGCGAATCTAAGGCACTGGATTATGCCTGGTCTTTCATCCTTCGAAAACTGCAGAGCCGCTCCCCTGCAGATTGCACCGCCGGCTGCGGAAACAAACGCCAGCGCGATTAAAAGAAAAATAATGCTGTAAACCGTATGGTATTTTAAAGCCCATATACAGGCAGCGACACATTCCGTTACGGAAATGACAAAATTACCGAAATTCAGCACTACAACAGAAGCGGCAGCCTGATTGAACCGCGTCAGGCAGAAATTCGACCAGACCTTGAAAACGCCCTGGCCTCCTGCTGTGCCCTTGTATCTCTTGATGAAATCATCAACGCGCTGCGAATCGCTGACGAAGCAGTGTAGTTCGGTCGGCCATGTTACCGAGCCGGTCAATGTGGAGCTGCGCAGTTCTCGTGGAGTCAGTTTTCCTGAAACTACGACGGTTTTGCTGAAATCCATCAGCCAGCCGACAACAAAAATAACCGCCAGTGCCAGAAAAACCGTGAGAAACCTTCCCGGCTGAATTGCTATCCGAAACGTTTTGAAGATATTTAAAAACAGAAAACCGCTGCAACATTCAGCCACGTTCTTTTGTTCCGTCATCTTATAATCCCTTCAAAACAAAACGACCAGAATAACATTATCTCTCTTTAAGTGTCTATTTCAACATATTTTCCGGCTTATCCGGCTTATCTTTTTTCTGCTCATCGAGAGGGCTTGAAATGATATATTCGCTTTCAAGCCACGCGTTTAGGTCAACCAGTTTGCATCTTTCTGAACAGAAGGGGAAAAATTTTGAAATCTGGGCGTTTTGCTTTTTATCTTTCGAAGGTTTCCCTACCCTTTTCCCGCATATTGGACAGCGCCTTTTCATAACTTATTATTATAAAAACAAAAAAGCCCGCTGCAATAACTTAGCGGGCATTACAGGTTATAATTAGAGTATTACAGGTCAGTTGAGCTCAACGTTTTCCGGGACCGGCTCGCCTTCCCTGACGATTCCTTTTTCGACGAGTTTAGCGTATTCGATGCAATATCTTGCCCACGGTCTTGCTTCAAGTCTTTCCTTTGAAATCGCTCTGCCGGTAACCTCACATATGCCATAAGCGCCTTCCTCAATTCGCTGCAGAGCATCGATAATCTCGCGCAGCAGTTTCCTTTCGCCGTCAAGCAGATTCAGGGCAAATTCCTGCTCATAATTGTCGGTGCCAATATCAGCCATATGTATGGGCATACTTGACAGGTCTCCAGTAGCATCGAGTCTGGATTTTTTCAGGGCTTCATACTCGATGGAATTGACATCGCCGACGATTTCCTGCATCTTGTTAAGCAAAAGCTGTTTGTAGTGTTCGACCTCCTGGTCATTGAGGTATTCGCTCGTCTTTGTGTATATCTGCGCAGGTTTCTTCTTCAGAACTGTTTTTTTTGAACCTTTGTTCTGAGGCGGTTTCCTCTTTATGTCTTCTTTCTTTTTCATTACCTGTTTCTGCCAGTTAATAATTTTCCTGAGCATAAGCCACTCTCATAGGCCTTTGGCATTTATCGGCCAAAAAGCCCCGCATTTTAAGAGCAAATAATATATTAAGGGTGCAGTTGCTTTGCAAGCTATTTTAGTTTTATTCTTAAATTGATACGTAAAAAGGACTTATCAGGTTCTTTTGAATTGTTTTTCCAGTTCTGCAAGGCTGAATTTTATGGCGGTTGGTCTTCCATGCGGGCAGCGGCTGACCCGTTCAATGGCGTTTTTATCGGACAGCAGCTCGCTGATTTCAGCGTGGTTTAATTTCTGTCCTGCTTTTACAGCCGCTTTACACGCCGCCAAATCAAGAACTTTATGCAGAAGTCTTTCAGAATCGATTTTACCCACGCTGTCGGCAAGCACATCCAGCAAATCTATGAGGAATTCAACAGGTTTAACGCCGCTTAAAAGGCTTGGAAATGATTGTACCGCCCAAATTCCCGGCCCAAAGGGTTCAAGTTCAATGCCGAGACGTTCGAGCAAATCCTTGTTTGCTTCGAGTATCTGCGCCCCAGCGTCAGTCAGTTCAAAACTTTCAGGTATGAGCAGTTTCTGGGATTCGAGTTTTGCACCGCTGTCGGAGGCAAGACGTCTGCACAGGTCTTCATATATTATTCTCTCGTGCAGGGCGTGCTGGTCAATGATTAAAAATCCGTCTTCAGTCTGAGATATTATGTAGCTGTCGTGAATTTGAAGATACTGCGGCACAGGCGCAGTCTGCAAAGCAGATTCATCATAAAAACGGTCTCTCTGCTCAACAGCGGCAGAATCGCTTTTCTTTGCAACTTTTGAAAAGTCAAAATGCCGCTGCGGAGCCGTGCCCTGCCTGTTTTGGCTGAAAAACTCCGCCATTGCACTGGTAATCTGCTGTTTTGTTTCCTGGCTTTCCTGTGATATTGATATTTGGTCGGTCTTCGGCAGTTTTGCCTGTATATCCAGGTCTATCGACAGCAGTTTTTCGCGCACAAGAGCGAGAATCTGTGAATATACAAGATTTGAATCGTCAAATCTCACCTCTATTTTTGTCGGATGGACGTTCACATCAAAGTTCTGAGGCGGCATTTGAAGAAAAAGGAAAACCATCGGATACTTATCCGGCTCGATGAGGCCGCGGTAGGCCTCTCTGACTGCATGAGAGAGAAATTTGTCGCGGATAAATCTGCCGTTCAGGAAAAAGTACTGAAACCTGGCATTTGCCCGGCCGCTCTCAGACCTGCAAAGCAGAGCAGAGAGCTTAAGATTTCGTTCGGTACTCTGCAGCTCAAGCAGAGACTGGGCAAGGTCGGCGGAAAACAAATTTCCAATTCGTTGTCTCGCACCCCAGCCGCCGGGCAGTCTGTAGAGCTCTCTGTCGTTATGAAACAAAGTCATACAAATATCGGTATGAGCAAGAGCGATTCTTGTAAACTGCTCAATAATATGAGTCATTTCCGTGTTTGCGGTTCGGAGGAATTTTTTTCTGGCAGGCATTTTATAGAAAAGATTTCGCACCTCGACCGTTGTTCCGGTATCGGCACTGCACGGACGGACGTCATCTCTGCTGCCACAGTCGATTTCGATTCTGCCGGCCTGGAGCAAGTCCGGGCACCTGCTGATTATGGTAACTTTGGCGACAGCGGCAACACTTGCAAGCGCTTCGCCGCGAAAGCCCATGGTGGAAATGTTGAGCAAATCCGCACTGGTTTTAAGTTTGCTGGTGGCGTGCGGCTCATAAGCAAGAGCAAGGTCCTCGTCGTCCATCCCACAGCCGTTATCGACTACGCGAATAAGTTTTCTTCCCCCATCTTCTATATGAACATTTATTTCGGTTGCGCCGGCGTCGATGCCGTTTTCCATAAGTTCCTTGACCACGCTGGCAGGTCTTTCAATTACCTCGCCTGCGGCAATCATATTAACCATATTCCGGTCAAGTATTTTTATCTGTCCCATAGTCTTATTGTATTCATTTCTTTGAGGAAATTCCAGTATTTCATTAAGACACGGATTTACACTGATTGACACTGCTTGCATTTTCCATATTTTCAACTTAAAATAAGTGATTGTTTCTATTTTTCCAGAAATTCGAGGTGAACTTATGAAGCCTGAAACATACAAACTATGGGAAGAGGCAGTAAATCATTATAGAAGCATTGACGGCTTGCTAAAAGACAAAAAATTTGAGGAAGCGGAAAAGGTGGCTGGCCAAGCCTGGGCATCAGGATGCTTGGCAATATTTAAACTTTCGGAAGAATTGAAAATACCCGAATTATCAGAAATTACAAATAATGTGTTTAATGAATGGTACGAAAGGTTTCTTGATGGGTACAAAAGGAAAGGATTCCCCGAAAAACACTATACCCCGAAGGAAAACATTGAATGGGCTTGCCAAGCCCTAAAACGATTATCTGATGCAGTTCCGCCAGACACATTTCCCCCATTGAGTTAATCATTTTGTCCTGGCAATTTTTAGGGCCTGTTTGGCCGAAATGCGGCAGGCCTTGCCATTACGGTTTATAATAACATATTGGCCAAGCAATGCTTTTTTCCTTAGTTCTTCCCGCACGGCTTCTCGGAGACATTTCAAGGCAACCATCGCCATTTTACTGGTTTGTTTTGTAGTCATCCGACCGCCTCACAAATTACACGAATAAATTTAAACACTGATTTCGCTGATGCCGCTGATTCTTAATTTCTTTTTAAATCTGTGTAATCTGCGTAATCAGCGTTTAAACACTTATTTTTCAAACAATGACTTTCCCGTCATTTCCTCCGGCTGCGACAGCTCCATCATTTCAAGCAGTGTCGGCATAACATCTGCGAGTCTTCCGCCGCTGCGAAGTTTTCTGTTTTTATTAAGCTCATCGAAAATAACCAGCGGCACATCGCCGATTGTATGCGCGGTATGCGGGCCGCCGTTTTCGTCCCGCATTTTCTCGAAGTTGCCGTGGTCTGCGGTGATAATTGCCGCTCCGCCAAGCTGTTTTACCTTTTCGAGAATTCTGCCGACGCACTGGTCAACTGTCTCGGCTGCCTTGACTGCAGCCTCAAGAATACCGGTATGCCCAACCATATCCGGATTGGCAAAATTGACAACTACAACATCGTATTTTTCGGTATCGAGCCGCTGCAGCACAACATCGCAGACCTCATAAGCGCTCATCTCCGGCTTTAAATCATAAGTCCGAACCTTTGGCGACGGGACAATCTGTCTGTCTTCGCCGGGGAAAGGAGTTTCGGTATAGTCATTAAAGAAAAACGTAACGTGTGCATATTTTTCGGTTTCGGCGCATCTGAACTGCTTCAGTCCCAGAGAGCTGAAATAAGCTGCCGAGATATTTTTCATCTTCGGCGGTTTTGAAAACGCCGCCGGCGCGGGAATCGTCGCATCATATTCCGTCATACACAGATAATAAACCTTCGGCCTTGCGGTTCTGACAAATCCTGTAAACGCATCATCGACGAAGGCACGAGTGATTTCTCTGGGCCTGTCGCCGCGAAAATTAAAAAAGATAATGCCGTCGCCGTCCTCTATTTTCGCCCTCGGCTGGTCGTTTTCATCAACGATGCAGACCGGCTCGATAAATTCATCGGTTACCTTCTTTTGATAGCTTTGTTCGATGGCTTCTGTTGCGCTTTTCGCCTTGCCACCCTTGCACAGCGTCATACAGTCATAGGCCCTTTGCACCCTGTCCCATCTGCTGTCTCTGTCCATTGCGTAGAATCGTCCCATAACGGTGGCTATTTTGCCTGCGCCGATTTCGGACATTTTATTTTCTATTCTGTCCAGATAGTCTTTTCCGCTGTCCGGCGGAGAATCTCTGCCATCCGTAAAAGCATGCAAATAAACTTTTGTAAGGTTATTTCTCTTTGCAAGCTCAAACAGGCCGTAGAGATGTTCCAGAAACGAGTGTACGCCGATATCGCTGCACAGGCCAAGAAGATGCAATTTGCTATTATGCTCTCTGATAAAATCTATCAGCTTGCCGAACTGTTCGTTCTCAAAGAAAGAGCCGTCGCGAACAGCCTTGCTGATTCTCACCGATTCCTGGTCCACAATTCTTCCTGCCCCGAGGTTCTGATGTCCGACTTCGCTGTTCCCCATAGTGCCTTCCGGCAGACCTACATCTTCACCGCTCGTATGGATGAGACAATTCGGATACTGGCTCATCAGCATATCGTCCACAGGCGTATCAGCCTGCTTTATCGCATTATACGGGTCCTCCTTTGGATTGGGGTTATAGCCCCAGCCGTCCCGAATAATCAACAGAAAAGGTCGGCGTTTGAGACTTATTTTTTCTTTAGCCATAATACCTCTGCAAATCTAAGATTTTGGGACACAGGCAGGATATGTTAAGAAAAAATGGTGCAGAAGTCAAATATTAAAGAAAATTCCGCCGAAAGGCGGCTCCACAATTTTGCATTTTGATTTTTGATTTTTTTATTGGTAGTATATGAATCTCACATCTGCCTTCCATGCGTCCTTTTCGTCCTTGATTTTCGCCAGTGTCACGTTTGTACACTGCAGGTTTACCCATCGCATATGCATTACAGACAGAAACTTCGCAAGCCTTCCAATGTCTATTCTGTCGACAGTTACAGCGGCATCCTGGCTTTTCTGACCGCCTTTCATATTTCTTAGCGGGCTGGAGCTGAGCTTGTAATCATTTGGGGCAATCCCGCAGAATCTGGTTACCTGGTCGATTGCGGTCGTATAATCGAACGCGTCGCCGTCCTTTTTGGCCTTTGCGTAATCAAGTCTCTGCGGGTCAAGCTCGCCGAGTATTTCTCCGATAAGTTTTTGAGCCTCATTGTAGTCTTTGATTTCTTTCTCCAGGTTGTTTTTGGAGGCCGGAATTCCCAGGCCGAAAAGCCAGACAGGCCATAAGCCAACCGCTATCGGCAGAAGCACATAATAAAAAATTGGTTTCTTATAAATATCCTTCACTCGCCCACCTTTATTGTTTTAATTCTATGGTCAGTCTGAAATGGTCTCTGTTGTCTTTTGACTGATAACTCGACTGGCCCCTTGTAAGTTTTGGGTGTTTGTCGACGGCCCCAAAAAGGGGCAGATATCCCCTGCTGCTCGTGCTTCCGGTGATATTCATGGTCTTTGTCGTAATGGCAATTTTTTCAATTTCGATATCGACATCCTTCGGCACACCGTTAAGGACCTCGAATAAGAAGGTAAGTCTCGCTTCCACAGAATCCTCTCCTGCAGTGCTTAACAGTCCGCTTTTAACGTCTTTTATCCTGTTTATTTCGCTTTTGAGTTTTCTGACCGCTTCCGAGCCTTTTGTAAATTTCGCCCCTGTCATTGCGATAGCGTATTCAGCCCTGAACTTTTCCTTCAGGCGGTTTCTATCATTGTTCGTCCTGTAATACCACAGATGGAAAAATATCCCGACTGCGATAAACAGCACCGCCATGCTCACACTGAGCATTTTAATGGTTTTTTCGAGAATTGCTCTTTTGCCCTGATAAGGGAGGAAAAACGGCCTAAAATCGACTTTTTCGCCTTTAACAAGCACCCCTGCTGCGGCGCCTGCGGCGATTATCACATCCAGACTATCGCACTGGAGCAGTTGTTCGGTTTTTGCAGCGATTGTCTCAGACGGGTCAAAAGTTTCAACAGCAAGGCCTGACTGTTGAGCCAGAGCCTCGGTGTCAACCTGACTGACTGAATCATATATCATGATTTTCCGCCCCTGCCGCCAAGTCCCGACCGCCGCAGTAGTAAGCATCATCTCTCTCGCAAGCAATGCGCCTCTGCTCTGACCGATGCCGGTAAGAAACGCCCTTACCGGAGCATTACCTTTCTGCCCAGGCGGTGAAATGATAAAACATTTATTTTTTGAAATCGCCATCCACATCGGTTTTGGGTCTTCATTCCACCCCGGCATTTGTTGTATCATTCTTCTAAGGCATATCGAATCCGGCTCAACCGTGACGGGGTCGAGTTTGCTGTTCTGCAGTGCGAGTATTATTTCCGACATTACGCCGGCAGAGATGGCAAACACTGTTACTTCCGAGCCTGAAAGGCCTTTCGCCGCTATTTCGAACGCAACGGCTGTCTCAGCAGCGTTTACAGCCAGTGCCTCTTCAGCATCGAATTTTATCGTCTGAGCAATTTGTCTGGGCTCGGTAAATTCAGAGTGCAGAATCTGCTGTCTGTAGAGCCTGCAGTCAACAGCAACGGCAATATCCGCAAAGACAAGCTGTTTTTCCTGGCAGGCAGCGGCGATATCCTTTGCGGTTTGAGCAAAGCTAAAGGATTGCTGTTGCTGCTGCTGGGCGGCGGCAATACAAAACTGCTCTATGACTTCAATTTTGCCGCCCGCTCTTGCCGCAAAGACAACCGTGGCCTTGTCAGGCTCAACATAAATTCCCAGACATCTGTTCTGTTCCAAACGCCATTACTCCATTTTATCCGCCGAAGCTTTAGCGAAGGCGGAAACTAACCACTATCAACTATTCAACAATTATACCGATTTTCTGAAAACTTCCTTTTTCTTTTCTGATTCCTGCTGTTGCACATACTTTTGCCACGCCGCTTGTTGCCCTCACTCGAACCGCAAAGTAATTGCTTTGGGTAGTTATATACGGCTTGGACTTTTCGATTGAGTCGGAGTGGCTGAAAAGTCTTTTCTTGAGGTCGTCGATATCTCTGAAAGGTTCGGCTTTTCTCAGTTTTATTATCTGTTCTGCAATTTCAGGCGCATCTCCGCCGAAGGTAAAGGCAGCTTCAAGCACCTGCCTTGGTGCGGTATTTACATTTACCTGTCCTGTGCCCCAGAGGCTGATATACTTAAGGGCCGACTCTGAGCGATTTTCATCCTCGTTAACCGGTTTTGCGAGCTTTTCAAGGTCAATCATCGGGCTGTGCATCAGCTTTGCAAAATCTCTTGTGTGGCCGATATCGGGTCTGGTTTCCTGCACGGTTCTGCTTCTCGCCCGTCTGGTTCTGCGGGATATCCTCCTGCTCCGCGGAGTTTCGGCTTTTCCCTCCTCTTGACCGCCAGGCTGGACCTGCTGCGCTGCAACGGTAACGACCGGTTTTAGATTTATGCTGAACGGTTTTATCTCCTTTACAGCCTTCAGTTGTGTTAATAGAGGTTCAATATCATTCGGTTCCATCTGCATCCATTCGCAGAAAGTAACGATGGCAGCCTTTGTTTCTCCTTTCACATCCGGGTCTGAGGAGATGCCCCAGCACAGGGGTAGTTTGGCGTTTTCATCGATAATTTCTATCATTATACGTGCATCGCCGAACTCTATTTCAACTGGTTCTGTTACATACGGCCAGGGCGGCCCATAAGGACCGTGGACAATAAGTTTTTTTGGCTCTTGCAGACCTGGGGCATTGATATCGCTAATACCATTGATATCATTCGGCCCGAACATCGACTGACTGTTAAAATCAGTCTCGCTCAAACTGTTGGTGTCATTGGCTTCGAACAAAGAACTGAAATCCATGAAGTTTGCGGTAAAATCATTTTTGTTGAGGTTGTTTGCGTCAACTTCTGCTCCGAGCTGTTGTGCCCAGTCCTGCATCATCTGTTTGTATTCCTCGTCGCTCATATTGAAAAGGTCTGAGAAGTCCGGCTCGTTTGGTCTCGAGATGTAAACAGGCTCAAGGCCGCTAATTGCAGCCAGTGCATATTTCAGGCCTGATTCGCAGGCATATCTTGCGGTCTGGTAATCAATCATATATTGCTGTCTGTGCTTCCACTGGCTGATAGAAGAACTCAGCCTGTATACTATGGCGGTAAGTACAACAAGCACGACTATCACAAGTATCAATGCAACACCCGAACGATGTCTGCAAAAACGAATTTTATTTTCTTGGCTGCTCATTTATCAGTCCCGATATTTCATTAGGTTCTTTGTTCGCATCAAATTCATTTGGTTCCGGAGGCATGTTTTGGTCGTTCATATCAGCAATTCGATTGGCATCGATTAAAAATTCTTTGTATATGAATTGATAAGCCAATTGTCGGAAACGGTCGATGACAACGGTTCTTGTTTTTATCGCTTCTTCAGGAATAATCGGGTTGCCCAGCAAGTCCTGCTGCGGTCCGGTGAAAGATATTGAAATCTTAACGGCCGGCGGCAGGTTCTGGCCTTCCCATGTCTGGTTCGTGTTGCTGTCGTTGATTGTGTCGATTGAAAAAAGGGTGGCGCCGCTGCATATCGGGATAAACCATTCTCTTTCGTATTTTTCCTTGGGCTCTTCGAGCATTTTGTCTTCAAGGGTATATCCGCCGTGAGCGCGATAGATTATAAGGCCGTTCGCATCCGGGTCCGGATGGCTCTGCCAGACGATTTTTTCGAAGACCTGCGGCTTGTTGTCCTTGTCGTAAATTTTGCTTTCGATAATCATCTGAGCGCTTTTGTATCCGCCCGGCTCGATTTTGTTTTTTATGGACATTGTCACATCGGAGCCCGGCAGTGCAAGTCTGTCGATATCTTCTGTGATTCTCTGGAGTATTTCCATAGCCAGAAATCCGCTTTCGAGTCGTTTATTTATTACGGCTTCAGCTCGTCTTATTCCTGTGTAGATGCTTATGGCGGCAACCATAATCATCGCAGCTATTGCAAGAGTAGCCATAGCCTCGGCAAGTGTGAAGCCTGATATTCGGCTCGACTGAGCTCGCCGAAGTCCGAAACAATATTTCTTTTTGCAGTTTCGTTTCATTTGTTTTTGAATGAATTTTCCATTACGGCTTTCCAGAACTGCTCTTCCGGCACTTTCCCCCAGTGTTCGTAACCTTTCGGCGGCGGACCGAGCCAGCTCTCTATCTCCTTCCATGTTACAGCTTCTTCATCCTGCTGACTTTGCTCGGTCTGCTGCTGGTCCGTCGTCTGTTCCTGCTGCTGGTCTTGTGGTACCTGGCCGGCGTTTTCAGCCGTTGCCTCATAGTATTCTCTTTCTCTCTGCTTCTGTTCGAGTATCTGCAGCACCTGTTCTTTACTAAGGCTGGTAAGCCAGTGTGTAAGCTCGATTTTCTGTTCTTCGCCGTTGTCATCGGTAAATTCTGCCGAACACACTGCCCGCACCCACATATTGTTTGTTATCGGCTCATAGAATGATTCAACGGTTGTTTCCCATGTAATATCGGGGTTTTCTTCGCTTATTCCATACTCAACGGAATCGCTGACGGCGGATTGGACAAGGATTTTTTCCATATTCTCCCTGGCAATATCGAACGCCTGCATTTTAGTTTGCCACAGGACAACGGTATCGATTGCCCTGTTGACGACAACAAGCACTGTTGCTGTTATCATGCCGAGTATAATCAGCGCAACCGTAACCTCAATCAGCGTAAAAGCTTTGCGGTTCCGCAACGGAATTTTTCTAAAAACCCATTTCATCTTCGCTTCTCGGCATAAGAATTCCCACATCACCGTCGAAAAGGCCAATCATTCGGCTCAATCTGTTGATTACGATTGAATACTCTCTGCCGTCCTCGTCGGCAACGACGATTTTGCCGCCGTACTGCCAGCCGCTTTTGCCGACCCTGAACAGGGCCGGCGCCTCGTTCGTCCAGTCGCCGTCGTCGAACATCACATAGGACAACTGGAAACGGTCGCTGAATTGTCCTGTCTGGATAATTTCTTCTTCCTTTATATCTTCGACAGCCACAAGACCGGTAGTAATTTCCCGCAGCGTATATGAGTTCTGCACAAAGTCTATAATTATTTCATATCTTCTTCCGGTCTGGCCTGAGCTTGTCGCTGCCATTTGAAAGAGCTTTACAAGGTCATGTGCCCTGCTTTTGAAACTGTTTTTGCTGAGCACATCTGAGAGGTTAATCATTGCGAGCATCGTGAACATTGCGACGATGAAAAGCACCATAATGACTTCCGCCAGCACCGCTCCAACCCTGGCGATGCCGCGAGCCGACAAACGATTTAAGCGGCACGGATTCATTTTTCATCCTGCATCGGTGCTGTACAGGTCCTTATCGTAGTCTTCGCCGCCCTCCTGGCCGTCGGCGCCGTCGCTGATAATTACGTATGGTTTGCCGCTCTCAGGATAGACGACGTATATGAATTCGTTGCCCCATGCATCCTTGGGAACTGCCGTCGAATCAAGGTATCCGCCCTGCTGATAACCTGTCACATCGCTTGGCGGCTCAATCAGCACGGAGAGCCCTTCTTCTGCTGTTGGGTATCTTCCGGTATCCATCTTGAACTGAGCAACTGCGTTATGGAGCATTTTCAGATTGGCTTTAGTCGTGATAACACGGGCCTTATCGGTTTGTCCCAGAAAGTTCACCGACACGATTGCGGCAAGCAGGCCGATGATAATAATCACGGCCATGATTTCAACGAGCGTGAAACCTTTTCTTTTTCTGTATTTTTGTATCATATAAAGACCCTTTTCTAAAAAATTCTTTTTATTTTGTTCGGCAATTAAAAGTTTCCTGCGGAAAATCTCAGTATCGGCAGCAGTGCCGCCAGCGCTATTAAGCCTACAAAAAACGCCATTATGACGATAATAACCGGTTCCAGCGCGGCGCTCAATCTTTCAATTACAATATCAGACGAAGCCTCCAGATTTTCACTTATACTCTGGAGCATTTTCGTAAGTTCGCCGCTTTTTTCACCAACGGCGACCATATGCGCAATTGCAGGACTGATTACTCCGCTTTCTTTTAAAGGTGTTGCAATATCCGCGCCGGAAAGGATTCTGTCGCGAGCCTTTTTTACTGCATCAACCATAATGACATTGCCTGTAACCTCAGCGACAACTCTGAGCGATTCAGCCATACTCAGGCCCGAGCCGAGCAGTGTGGAAAGGGTCGATGTAAAACGGGAGACGACTCTCTGTCTTATCAACGGGCCGAATATGGGCAGAGCCAAAAGGGTTTTGTCCCGCAGGTAAGAGCCTTTTTCGCTGCGAAGGAACTTGCGCATGGCAAAAACAACGGCAAAAATGACAATCAGGGCTATATACCAGTAACTGGTAAGAATATGACTGACAGCCATTAATATCCTGGTAATCAGCGGCAGCTGCATTTTGGCCTTTTGAAGCTGAACGATAATTTTCGGCAGAACGAAAGTCGTAAGGAATATGATGGCAGCCATGCCGATTGTCAGTATGAATGCCGGATAAATCATAGCAGTCATCACTTTCGATTCGATGCGCCGCCGTTTTTCCATAAATCCCGAAATGGTTTCCATCGTTTTTCCGAGCGTGCCGGTGGCCTCGCCCACCTTAATCATGCTTATATATATAACGTCGAAATATTCCGTATAGTCGCCCAGTGCATCGGTAAATGACTCGCCGGTAACGACCCTGTCGCGTATATCCGTGATTACATTTCTGAAACGTGCATCGGAGGTCTGCTCAATCATCACCGAAAGCGATTCAGTCAGTTTTATTTCGGAATTGAGCAGAATGGACATCTGTTTGGTAAAATCAATAATATGCGACTTTTTCGTCCTGCCCAGAAAGCTCAAGAGGCTGCTTTTGACTTCGCTTTCGGTCGACACCTGTTTTATGTCCGTAGCATGGATGCCGCGTGAGCGGAGCTGCTTTCTGGCCGAGTACGGACTTTCCGCAGTTACCGTTCCTTTTACGGCCTTTCCGCCGCTCGCCAACGCTGTATAAGAATACCTGGGCATAAGAATTTAAAATTTAAAATTGAAGGTTTAAGATTTAAAAATGCTCGTCATTTTTTTACACTCAGCGTTTTTCTTGTCGAATAAAATGTAGCTGTAAGCTCTTGGGCTTCTTTAATAAGATTTTTAATCTTTCTTTCCTGAATCAGTTTTTCTTCAACTGAAAATTCCATCCAGAATAAACATTCATCTGTTTCTTCAAGGACTATACTGATTTTTGACCTGAAATGGGACCTTGATTGTGCCAGACAACAGGCTCTGTAATTTGCAGCTACAGATGTTGAACACCTTATTAACTGTCCTGATATATGATTGCCTAATTTTGTCCCTTCCAGAGCAAATGCGAGTTTTACGCACCGATGCGCAAATTCATTAGTTCTTTTCCTCAACTTTTCGGAAGTTAACAAATTTTTAGAAGGTAATATACTCATAATATTCCTGAAATATTAAATATTAAATATTAAATATTAAATTAAATCGTTATATGTCTGCTTGAGTTACACGCAAAACTTCCGCAATTGTCGTAATTCCCTCTACAACCTTCCTTGCTCCGTCCATTCGCAGGGTCTGAAGCCCTTTCTCAATTGCTTTTTCCTTTATCGCACCCGCGGTTTGACGAACGTGAATCATTTCACGGATTTCCTCATCAACCATCATAAGTTCATATATGCCGGTTCTGCCTTTATAGCCGGTGTTAAAACACTTGCTGCACCCTGTCCCGACGTAGAACTGACCGCTGGATTTGTCCGCACCTATGCCGAGCTCTCGCAGTTCATGTCCTGCAGGTTCATATCTCTGTCTGCATTCGGGACAGGTTTTTCGCACTAATCTTTGAGCAAGCACAGAGATAAGCGACGAACTCACAAGGTAAGGTTCGACGCCGAGGTCCAGAAGTCTGCTGATGGCGCCTGCCGAATCGTTTGTATGCAGAGTGCTGAAGACAAGATGACCCGTCAGAGACGACTGTATCGCCATTCTGGCTGTCTCTTCATCGCGGACCTCGCCGACCATTATGACATCCGGGTCCTGCCTTAGAACGTGCCTCAATGCAGTTACAAAAGTCATCCCCTTTCTTGTGGCAACCTGCATCTGACTTATCCCTTCGAGCTGATATTCTATGGGGTCTTCGATGGTAATAATATTTTTTTCAACAGCGTTCATTCTGTTAAGGGCGGCATAAAGTGTGGTGCTTTTTCCGCTGCCGGTAGGACCCGTAACAAATATCACACCGTGAGAACGGTCGAGCAGCGAATCAAACACCTTGAGGTCATCTTCCCACATACCAAGCTCGGTAAGGCTGAACAGCCCCGTACTTTTATCGAGCAATCTTAATACGCATCTTTCACCGTAGCTTGTCGGCACGGTGCTGACGCGGATGTCGATTTCACGATTTCCCACTCTTACCGAGGACCTTCCGTCCTGCGGCATTCTCCGTTCGGCAATATCCATTCCCGCCATAACTTTTATACGGGATACAACAAGAGGCAGAACATTCCGGTTAAGAGTTAAAGTGTCATACAGAATGCCGTCAATTCTGTAGCGGATTTGAATCTTTCCTTCATAAGGATGCACGTGAATATCGCTGGCTCTTAACTGTAATGCACGGAAGAGAATATCGTTGACAAGTCTGATAACCGGCGGACGATTTACAACGTCGAGCAGGTCGTCCGCCGTTGCAACCTCGTTGACAAGCTGGTCGAGGTTCTGCGAGTCAAGTTCCTCGGCAACTTCGTCGATGACCGTCGTCTTCTGCTCATAAGCGACATCGATTGCAGCGGTTATTGCGGCCCTTGTGGCAAGGGCGATATTAACCGGCAATTTCGTAAGTCTTGAGACGTTGTCCACCGAATCCGTATCAAAGGGTTTCGACAGAACTACGGTAATTTCGGCATCGTCAGCGCGGTTTTTTATGCCGATAAGATAATGATGTTGTGCATAAGTGGCCGGCACATTTTCGACGAACAGCTTCGGCACACTGGCGGAGTCGATTTCAGCAAAAAAATCAATTTTTAAAACTTCAGCAAAAAATCTCAGCACCGCCTCTTCTGTAAACTGCGGGCACGTAAGCAAAAGTTCGTCGAGCCGCTGCGGGCTGTCCGCGTTCTGCTCAAGAAATTTCGCAAGCAAATCAGCATCAACTATTCCCGTCCTTTGAGCCGTTTTTATCAGCAAGTCTCTCATCTGTATTTTCCAGTTTACTTCCGGCTCAGCATCTGGGGCTCATTAGATTCTTCAATATCCTGTTCGAGCACTTTCCCCGGCTGTACAGGCTCCGGCTTTATACCCGGGGAATACTGGTGCTGCTGAAATTCCGACTCAGCCTTTTCAAATTCAATTCTGTTGGTCCGCGAGATTTTCTCAAGCTGCTTGAGACCGGCGGTCTGTTCCGGCCGAAGAATAGTGGCTTTTACAAATATATAAAGCTTGCTTCCCGCATCGACTTTTGATGTATTGCGGAATAAAGCCCCCGCAATGGGGATATCCCCCAGCAGCGGCACTTTACTGGTGGCCTTCGCTTGATTAAGTTTTGTAAGCCCGCCAAGTATTATAGTGCTTCCATCCGGAACGGTAACGATGGTATTGACATTGCTCGTCGCATAATCCGGTGGAGAACCTCTCGCCGTTGCCTTCGCAAGATTTTCAAAATCTTCGCGAGTCATCACAATTTCGAGTCGCAGCAGGTCTCCTTCACTGATTTGCGGAGTAATCTTAAGTTCAATCTTTGCTTCATAAGGCGTCCACGTTTGAGTTGTAACAGGAACAGGAGTCTGACCGCTTGTGGCGACGGGGTAGACATTTGTTGTACTGCTCACGTATGTTCTTTCTGTTGTCAGAATATCGCCTTGTTCGTTATCGTTAACCAGCACCTTCGGCTTGGCAAGGATTCTGCCGTAACTTTTTTTGTCCATAAGTGTCAGCAATGCCTGAATTCTATCATTGCTGTAAAAGCCTTTTACTGCTCCGAGATTGGCTCCTGTACTATCTGTCAGGTCAAAGCCGCCCTCAAGATTGCTGCCGGAAGCCGTGGAAATCAGTTGGCTGCCCGTAACAGCAAGATTTCCCGTTACCAGATTTTTGGCATTGGCTACAATGCTCAAATCATAGTTGAAATCATCGTCCCGTGTAATCTCAACCAGCGAGACATCTATCAGGACCTGTGGCCTGCGCCTGTCGAGACTTTTAATAAGGTTTCCTATCCATTCCTGGTTCTTTTTGCTCGCATAGACAATAAGAGAGAATGTGTTTTTGTCCGGCACTACAGATATATTTTCTTCAGTATACTTTATGGTCTGCTGAATTTTACCTTCCTTGTCCTTGATTGTTTTCTGTATGAGGTTGTTAAGGACTTCTGCCAGTGCTTCCGGCTCCTGGTTTTCGAGCCTGTAAATCCTGTAAGGTATGGCCGCCTCGACCGGCTCACGGTCGATGTATGAAACAATCCGTGAAATCTGGATATGCTGTTCCGGCGTTGCATTTACAAGCAGAGAGTTGGTTGCTTCGAGCTTAACCACCTGTGGCTGGTCGAGCGAAACAGTTCCTGCGGCTGCTCCAGCAGGAGCCGGTTTTTCGCCGGCGGGCCCGGCCGCTGGTGCTCCGGCCGATACAATAATTCCGAATTCTTTCAGCGCTTCGACAATCTTATCGGTATCGACATATTGAATTTCATACTCTCTGACAATTCTCAGGTCCTGCTGCGGCACATCCAGCGAATCAATTATCTGTTCAACGGCCGCTATTTCATTGGCAAGACCTATCATAAGTATCCGGTTTGTTCGCTTGTCAAAGTCAATATATACTTTCTTGCCGGTGTCGGCAGTCTGCGGCGGCTGTGCCTGTACGGGTTGTCGTGCCCGGACAGCACGTGGCGTCGGGGCAGGTGTTGGGGTCGGCGTTGTTGTGCCGACGGTAATATTCACTGTGCCGAGTTGCTCGGCAAGGGCCTGTATCTTCGGCACAAGGCTTTCTGCAAGCGTGTAATTCAGGATTCGCAATTTAAATTCCTTCGGCGGGCCAGGCACATCGACAATCGCCAGCAAATCTTCTATCCTTTGTATCCTGAAGGCATATTCGGTAACGACAAGCGTGCCGCTTTCAGGTATTTCAGTAGTGTTTGAGCCGAGCTTCATTCCGTTCAGCAGATTCTTGGCCGCCACAGTCGTTATATACCGCAGATGAAAAACCTTTGTTACAACAACATCGCCAGGCTTGATGCCCTCCGCAAAAGTCGGGTCCTGGTCCAGCACCTCAGCGGCAGGGACAATGGTAACCAGTTTTCCCTTTCTGCTCATTACAAAACCGCGAAACTTGAGTACCGACTCAAGCAGGTCGTAAAGCTCCCGAACCCTCAGCCTGCCCTGTACTTTAATTGTTACGCTTCCCACTACCTTTGTCTCATCATAGAGATAATTGAGATTCAGATATTTTCCGACCAAATCGACAAGCGCGACAATTTCGAGTTTCTCAGGCAGATTAAGTTCAAGTATTTCATCTCCATTGGGAATATCAACAGCAGGCACAGCGGGTATCTTTGCCTCCTCAGTCGGCTGTTGAACAGAGCCGTTGGCTTCCTCGGGCAGGTTTTCCTGCACCTGCCCCTCAGGGGCCTGCTCGGTTTCCGGCAGAGCTGGCTGCGGCTGCGTTGAAGGTTGTTTTTGTATTTCTTCTGTCTTCTGTTCGGGCTCTTGCTTCTGTTGTTGTATGGCTGGCTCTTTCGCCATAACTTCAGTTTGTTTAACCTGTTCGGCAGGTTGCTGTTCGACAATTTTCTGCTTGTCCGACGAAGCTTCAGCGAAGGCAGATTGCGGCCGCTGAACATTTAGTTCAGCAACAAGCTTTGGAGGCTGATTTGCCCCCGGTTGAACCGGGGGTTTTTCAGCTTCTTTTTCAGCCTTTGCTGCCTCTGCAAGTTCGTTCAAGACCTCGCCGAGCATATCGTCTTCGGTCTTTGGCCGATTCGGCTCGGAAGTAATTTTAACAGGTGCGGATGTTTGAGTTGTGTTTGGCTCAATAACGAGCGGTTCTTCAACAAATACAACATCATTGGCAGAGGCGACTGCCTGCCGAGGCTGCCCGGGCGGCTGTGCCTGCGACGATGGTGGTAAGCTCTGTTGATTTGGTTCTGCCTCGCGTTGTTTTTCAACGAGAGATTTTTGAACTGTTTCTGTAATTTTATTTGTTTGTTCCTGGGGTGTGATTATCAGCAGTTTGTCTTTATGCGGGCAGACTATTGCCTTTACAACTGCTCCCGAGGCGGGTCCTTCCATCAGCGAGCCGACTGAGTATCCACGTCCCAATTGTGCCTCGATTTCTTCAGCGGCAGGCAGCGCTTTATTTGGCGTTATGTCGAGGAATTGAACATCGAATTTTTCGTTGGCATCCACAAGTTTGATAACAGTGGTTGCATAGACAAGCTGTTCGGGGCTGCCCGTAACCGACATAGCGGTTGTGCCGGGTATCGCAAGAACGGTATCGGCAATCTGAGCCAGCCCCAGATACTCCTTTGCCTGCTGAGCGGTGATACTGCGAAGGGTGAAGATTCTGACTCGTATCGGCTGATGCAAATCCTGCCGGGCTGCGGCGGGTTCCGCCCCGACGAGCTGGTTCTCCTGTTTATCCGACGAAGCCTTGGCGAAGGCGGATGGTATACAGATATCGCCTATCGACATAACTGCCAACAGCAGTAAAACCGGCAGTATCACCTTTTGCAGGTGCCGGTTTTTAAACCAATTTAGGCACAAATGTTTTTTCACCTGCTTGTTTACTCCGTCAAGTCGTTTATATTGTTTTATCGGACAAAATGGCATAAAATGCTTAAAAATAAAATACTTATGCTGAAGTACCTCTCCCTGCCTTTCTTATGAATTTTCCTCCCTGCCGTCTCTTTAGAATTATTTATCTTCCATCTCGTCTGAGCCGTCTTTTTGATGGTCCCGGAGCAGCTTTGTTCGGCTCAGCTCGCTGCTTTTCGGTAATTTCAGAGGAGCTTTTTTGCTCATCGGGCTGCGGCGGGCTTCGCCCCGACGAGTTGACGTCCTTAATTTTGACGGAATTAGGTTCCACCGCAACATTCGGTATTTTGACGGAATTAGGTTCCACCGCAACATTCGGTTCATTGGGTTCAAGGCCTTTGAGTTCTGTCTCAAAGGTTTTGAGCATATCGCCGAGGTCTCCGAGTTCTTTTGCCTCCTCGACTGTCATGCCCAGCGATGCAGGATTCTCTTGAATCTGTCTTATCCAATCTATGTTTTCCTGAACTTCTTCTTTTGTAGGTTTGGGGCTCTCTGTCGGCACAGGTTGTGTGTTTTCAGTACTGGAAACGCTGGTCTTATCTTCTGATACCGCCTCAGTTACAGTGCCTTCCTTACCCTGCCAGGCAGGAATAGTCTTTTCCGACGTAATTGTGCCTGTAAAAGATTTTACGTAATCGGGTTTTTCCTGCCTTTCAGCAACAAGTTCATAAGTATTGCCTTCGTCGCGAATCAGCACAACCCCATCGCCGATTCCTTCTACTACCAAATACCCAATCTTTTCACCCTGCTTTACCCAGTGCCAGCCCTTGCCGACCTCGTTTATAAGGGCCCAGGAATTCTTCTCATCGCCGGTATGATAGCTTGTGCCAACGAGCGTAAACTTCGCAGTTATAGTGGCTTTCGGACGCGGGGCATCAGGAGGAGGCTCCACTTTTACGGGCTGGGGCGGAGGCGGCGGATTTATACGCAACGCAAGCTGCTTCGCCTGACGAATCAAAGGCGTGTCCTGCTCGAGATTATTAGAAGCCTCTCCTCCGGCAGAACCGGCCTGCAACTGCTCAGCTATGCCGGGAGCAGCGAGAAATTTCTCCATATCTTTGTCAGAAGCTATCCCCTTTGCGGCAATGAAGATAATAAGACCCAGAGCCGCCAAAGCTATCAGGAACATCGTTATTCTGAGCGTTTTTACCATCCGACAAACAGCCCTTACACAAGTCAAATAACTATATATACTTTGACATCGGAAAGTTGTATAAGTTCCCTTCAATTATAAAAATCCGAAACCCGAATATCGAAATCCGAAACAAATCCGAATAATTTAAATTCAAATGTTCAAAAATTGTCGTTAAAGGCGTTAAAGTTTGCACAGATTAACACAAAAAGAGAGGTACGAATCCTCACTTCGCCAAGGCTTCGACACAACCCCCTATGCTTCTTACAAAGCAAAGAAAGGGGGTTTCGAAACGAAAAAAATAAGGAGTTATGGCAAAAAAGGCAATGAAAATAAAGGAGTTATGACAAAAAGACCAACGTAAAATAAGGACTTATGAACGCTTTTGTCAAAAATTTGCGCAAGTTTTTGACCAAAAACGCGCAAGTTTTTAAAATTACGCTAAAAAGGCCCCCAGAAATTTCGGATTTATAACGATTTTTACGGATTTTTTCAAAAAATGAACCTGTTTTTTCAGATTTTTTATGAATTTCTGTCAAAATCTGCAACTACGACTTGCGCGAAATTGACTATGTGGACTATTCAGGTAAACTTTGCGATCCGCCGTCCATCCTTCGTCCGCCAAGACGGACTACGGAGGACAGGTCGCCTAAGGCTATGGCGAGACCTCCGCTCCGCTTCGGCTTGCGCGTTTTGTGCGAAGGAGCCACAGAGGATATAAAAAGTATATTTTAAGCCACAGAGCCCACAGAGAACACAGAGATAATAACCATTTCGACAGGTCGGGGTTTCCGCTCCGCTTCGGCTTGCGCGTTTGTGCTTATGTGGAGAAAAGATAGCCACTAAGGCACTAAGGCACGAAGATTTTTAATCGCTGATTACGCTGATGACACGGATTTTTTTAGCCACGACTCGACTGAGCTCGTCGAAGTCAGAGTTCACAGAGAACACAGAGAGATTGCTTTAAGGCGGTGTTTTGCAAACACTGTAAATTCAAACCAAACCCTTTCTGAAGTAAACTTCAACCGGGTTT
>JBGOWI010000064.1:0-11703 GCA_041478555.1 Phycisphaerae bacterium | reverse complement strand
TCTATGGTTTTGGGGTCTGAATGGGCAGTCAGCATTATCACGGGGATATCCTGCCATTCGGGATTGCTGCGCACTTGTTCGAGCATTTGAAAGCCATCCATTGCGGGCATACTGGCATCAAGCAAGATAAGGTCTGGTTTTTCAGCCGATATTTTATTCAATCCTTCCTGACCGTTGTCGGCAGTTATGACTTCATAGCCCCATGTTTGCAGACTAAAGGCAACGATTCTTAAAAGATCCTGCTCGTCATCGACAACTAAGATTCTATCTGACATAGTATTGCCTCCAAAACGCTAGGTAATTCAAAATAAAAAGTTGTTCCTTTTCCATAATCCGATTCGGCCCATATTTTACCGCCGTGGTTTTCTATGATTTTTTTGGAAATTGCAAGCCCTAAACCTGTTCCGCCTGTTTTTCTATCGCTATCTGCAGTAGCTAATTGTTCAAATTCCTGAAACAGCCTTGGTATATCTTCCTTTTTGATTCCACATCCGGAATCCTGAATAGATACTCGGATATTATCCTCATGCCGGGATGTCGTGATTCTTATGCTGCCTGTTTCAGTAAACTTGATTGCATTATTAACAAGATTAATAAGTACCTGAGTGATTTTGTCCTTATCAAAATTCACAACAGGGACGGCTTGGTCAAGTTCGATTATAAAATCCAACCCTTTTTCTTTTGCAAGCGGTCTCATTGTCTCTTCAACCATATTAATAACTTCATTTATGCTGGCCGATTGCAGGTTGAACACCATTCTTCCGGCGCAAATTTTCTGAAAATCCAAAACGTCATTTATTAATCTGGCAAGCCGGTCTACATTTCTCTTTGCGATACCCAAAAACTCTTTCTGGTTATCATTAAGCGGACCGGTCATTTCGCTATGTACCAGATTTATACTTTCTTTTATAGCTGTTAAAGGCGTTCGCAGTTCATGCGAAGCGGTAGAGACGAACTTCGCCTTCATTTCAACCGCCTCTTTCATTTCTTTCTCAGCTTTTTTGCTCTCGGTTATATCTCGAACAGTGGCTTGTAACACTTTTTCGTCTTTGATTTCTGTGCTCGTCAATAAAACTGTAGCAGGAAACTCTGTGTTGTCCATACGCTTATACATCCACTCAAAGAAATGACTGCCTTTTTCCATTGCTATTTTCATCATTTCCTGTGCCTTTATGGAAGAAACCGTACCATCGGGCTGATATTTTGGCGACAAATCTGCAGGTGTCAAAGAGGTAAATTCTTTTTCATCTTTGCAGCCAAATAGTTTTAATGTTGCCGGATTACCACTAATAAATCCCTTTTCACTTGTTAGTATCATGATGGCGTCATGGGAGCTTTCGAAGAGGCTGTGGTACTTCTCCTCACTTTCCCGCAGTTTCATCTCCGCCCATTTGCGCTGGACAACTTCTTTATTGAGACTTTTAATAGAGGTTGTTGTATTTTTTAAATTATTCGTCATTGCATCAAAAGCACGGGAAAGCTGTCCCACCTCATCTTTTGCATCAGTGCCTACCTTGTAATCTAAATTGCCGCTGCCGATTATTTCGGTTCCCTTATGCAGCCTATGAAGCGGCTTAGAAATAAATCTCGCAATAGATATGCCTAATAACCAGGCGGCGTTGACCGCTATATATAAAATCAGGGAAAAGACCCGTCGCAGTTCAGCCAAAGGCGCAAATGCTTCTTTTGCATTTATCTCGGCTAAAACCGCCCACTGCATCTGAGGTATGAATTCATGTGTTCCCAGAACCTTCTGGCCGCGATAATCGGGAAAAACATTCGCCATTTCCTCTTCGGATAATACGTGTTCCCTGTCTTTATGTAACCGGACCCTCCTTACATTCTCAGTATCCACCCTCTGTTTTAAAACTGCATCTTCAGTGAATCTGGAAGGAGTAATCATATAACCATACTTATTGACGATATATATCTCGCCGGTCTTACCCAGACCGGTTCTATTTGTAACGATATTATTTAACTCATTTAATCTCACTCTTGCTACAAGCACGCCTAAGAATTCCCCTGTATGGCTGTCTAAAAATGGCGCGGATACGGCTATTAAAGGTTCTTTAACTGACTGGGAATAATATACATCCTTGATGAAGGCCTCTTTCTGCCCGCCGAGAAAATAAGCATCCGTGGACTTATCTGCTCCGATGCTGCTTTCGTTACTGGAGGCCACCACTTTCCCTGTTGCATCCAGCAGCAAAAATTCAAGTACCGAAGAATTAGTCTCTTTTGTCCTCTTGAACCTGCGCATAGCCAGTTGGAAGGCTTCGTTCTGCTGGGAATCTTCTCTGTCTTTTATTTTTAAAAAATTCTCCAGAGTATCACTTTTAGATAACTGTCCGACAGAGATTTTCAACATTTCGAGGTAGGTTTCTATATGATTGGCCCGTGAAGCAACCGTCGTAGCTAAATTGTTATATATAGACTTCTGCAAATTATCTTTCACAATTATATAGACAGTAGTTCCAGCAGTGCTCACAAGAATTAAAGCAACGACAAGAAAAGAGAGGCTTATTTTATTTGCTATCTTCATAGAGTTTTTCCAGGAGCGTATGGTTTAAGAATTTTGGAGCATCGGGCTTTCGGGGAATTCTGCCGTTCGCTAATTTAAGTTCGGCAATAACATCAAAGGTCTCAACCCATTCTTTGTATTCCGAAGTAGATTGCTGTTTTTCGTAGTCATTCCACAAAAGCCCTTCGACCTGCTTTCTATATTGCTCGGGAGTAATCTTATAATATTTGGCGATAATCTCACTTGCCTCATTCGGATGTTCCTTGTAAAACTCAAGGGCATTGAACCAACCGCGTATTAATCTCTTCACTAATCCCGGATTGTTCTCTACCAAATCCCTTCGCACATTCAAGATATCAATGATTATACCCGGGTGTTCTTTGGTGCTCGTTAAAATATGCGAGCCTGGCCTTTTGAGAGCCTTTGTTAGCTGCGGTTCCCAAGTTACGCAGGCATCTGCCTCGCCATTTAAAAATGCCTGCGATACTTCTTCCGGCAGCTTAGGCACAATAATCACGTTATTAAGCGATAATCCATTTTTGTAAAACAGGGTTGAAATAAATGTTTCGCCGACATCGTCTCTTGCCAAAGCTACTCTTTTTCCAATTAAGTCATCCAATTTCTTGATATTTTCGGCGGCGACTATGCCGTCGCTTCCGAACGATTGGTCGATTTCCATAACCCCTACAATCGGCGTATCCTGAGCTGCTTTTGAGATGAGCAAGTCAAGAGTCCCTGCTTCGCAATCGAGCATGCCCTGCTTAAAGGCATCACGCCGGGCTGAATCTAATTGCTCATCCATAAAGACAATTTCTATACCCTCCTCTTTGCAGAAACCTTTTTCCTGGGCAAGATAAAACAGGCCGTAACCCACCCATTCCTGAAAAGCAATAGTAATGCTGGTAAGCTCCTGCTCTTGCGGTTTTTGACCGCAGCCGGGGAAAAACGCAATAGCCAACAGGAAGAATAACAGAATATAGGTTATGTCTCTACGCAACATAGTTTTACCCCTGATATAGCTGCACCTTTTCCCCTTAAAGATAAAGAAGCAAAATCATTACCAATGGATTTATCGGCTTTAATAAATTACGAAGGAAGTCAAATAAATCTAAAACCTGTTGATATTCCCCATATCTTTCTTAAAATACCATAAGTGCTTGTTTTATTATGACTTACCCCCTCCCCCCATCTTTTTTTCGTTGCACTTTGTCCTTGACTATGCATTTGCAACTTATCGGACGAAATAATCCCTTTGGCTTGTTATGTGTATAAGCTTTAGTTCAGATGCTTTTTTGCGATTTTACGTTATTTTGTTCAGAAATTAGTCGGTTGGTCGTCCTTTGGCAGCTGCTTATTATTCACTTGTCAACCATTTGTGCCCCTCGTTTTTGGCCAAAACAGCATTATAAGGCCTTGGCAATATCTCATACCAATTGTAATTAATTCTTGCGCTTCACATGTTTGAGGCAGCAGATAGATTCAATAGTTATTTGGCCCAGAATCGCCATGAGCTACATCAAATAATCCATTAAAAGCGCTGTTATTAAGTACAATCGGTATCAGTTACGGTCTGCATATCGAACTATTGTTCCGAAGGTTAAGGGTTTGAGCCACTTCGGATAAAAACAAAAACGACCCACAAATTATCACTGCAGGCGGCGTGCTTTCGAAATAAAAATCCTCAGTCAAACCGGAGGCTAACCTAAATATCGTTGGCAGAAAGGTATCGGCCGGGCTTCAAATAATTTTGAACATAGTCCCTGACAGCATCTTCGAGCGGGGTAATTTGCTTGCTGCAGCCGGCAGAGCGAAGTTTGCTGATATCGGCCTGCGTAAAATACTGATATTTGTCGCGAATTGCCGGCGGGGTATCAATAAACTCAATATTCGGCTTTCTGCCCATCGCTGCAAAGACCGCATTTGCCAAGTCCAGCCAGGTGCGGGCAAGGCCTGAGCCGATATTGAAAATGCCGCAAGGCTTTTTGTTTTCAAGGAAAAACAATGTCATATCGACAGCATCCTTTATATACAGAAAATCCCTCATCTGGCCGCCGTCTTTGTATTTAGGATTGTGCGATTTGAAAAGCCTTACCTTGCCTGTTTGTTTTATCTGCTGGAAACCTTTTAAAACGAAACTCCGCATATCGGCCTTGTGATACTCATTTGGGCCGAAGACATTAAAGAACTTAAGGCCGACAATTTTTTTCAACATTCCATTATTCTGCGCCCATAAATCAAACATCTGCTTTGAGTAACCATACATATTGAGCGGCTGAAGTTCGGATAGTTTCGATTCATCATCACTGAAACCTTTTGAGCCGTCGCCGTAAGTGGCTGCGCTTGAGGCGTAAATCAATCGAGCTTTCTTTTCAAGGGCAAAGTCGGCAACGGCCTTTGAATACTCAAAATTGTTTTTCAGCAGAAATGAGGCGTCCGTTTCGGTCGTAGAAGAACAGGCACCCAGATGGAATACCGCTTCGACAGGCAAGCCGAATCTGCCGGCAGTAATTATCTGGAGAAAACTATCGGCTTCGAGATAATCGGCAAAGGTGAGATTTCGCAGATTCTTCCACTTCTCATCTTTGCCGAGAATATCGACAATCAGAATATCTGTAACGCCTTTTGCGTTAAGGCCTGCAACTATTGCCGAACCTATAAAGCCTGAGCCGCCAGTAACGATTAACATAAATAAAAAATCAAAAATTAAAAATCAAAATTGTGGAGTCCGCCCTGCCTGCGGCAGGCAAGCTTCGGCGGACGAATTTTTTACTATTAACATTGAAAAGGATATGAAAAAGAGTGGTTTTTGTCAATTAAAACATCGGCGCAAAAAATTGGCCGACCTTAAGGTCGGCCAAGGAGAAACACAAATATTTTAAACATCACCGAGCGCAACTGCGCGTAATCAGCATAACGCAATATAACTTGCTATCGCAAGCAGCAAAATCCGCTTTTTATTAGAAGTAAACGGAATCCAAATTCTGTAATAAAAACTTTTTATCGCTGCCAATTTCAAGCCCTTTAATTAACTTCTTGTCTTCATCAGTAGGCTCATCATAACAAATAAACGGGTAAAAAGCAAAATTCCATTGATTTTTTTAGCATAACTGCTTTTATCACAAGAACTTATGGAAAAATTATTGAGCTGATAAATTCAACGTAAAAACTGCTTAAATCAGTTAAACAGTGCCTCGACAAAGGTATTCGGGTCGAACTCGGCAATATCCGCCAGCTTTTCGCCAAGACCTACAAATTTTACAGGTATGTCGAGCTGGTCTTTTATGGCAATTACTATCCCGCCGCGGGCGGTCCCGTCAAGCTTGGCAAGAAATATGCCGGTTACATTTATGGCCTCAGTAAACATCTTTGCCTGCGCGATGGCGTTCTGGCCCGTCGTAGCATCGAGAACCAGCAGAACTTCATGCGGGGCCGAGGGTATCTGTTTTGCCGCGACATCACGGATTTTCGTAAGCTCTTTCATAAGGTTTTTCTGCGTGTGCAGCCTGCCACCTGTATCGAGAATCAGGAATTTGGCATCCCGCGCAACCGCTGCCGAACAGGCATCAAAGGCAACCGCAGCAGGGTCTGAACCTGACGGCTGTTTGACAATATCGACACCGATTCGCTGCGCCCAGATTGTAAGCTGCTCAACTGCTGCTGCTCGAAAAGTATCGCAGGCGGCAACAATGACCTTTTCGCCGTTGCGGCTTAACGTATAAGCAAGTTTGGCAATGCTTGTGGTTTTGCCTGAGCCGTTGACGCCCGCAATAAGAATAACAGTAGGTCCCGCCGAAGACCTGTTCAACTGACGGTCCTGAATCGGCCAGTAACTCTTGATGTGTTCCTTAAGAAACGGAATAATATCCTCAGTCTTTGCAATTTTTCTCGAACGGTAAGCATCCCTCAAATCCGAAATCAGTTTGTCCGTAGTTTCAACCCCAATATCATCTCTTATCAGCGTCTCGGCGAGCTTATCAAGCATCGCATCGTCAATATCTCTGCCAAAGACCAGGACGGCCTGGAGGGAAGATTTAATCTTATCGCGGGTTCTGCCGAGATGGCCTTTGATATAATCGAGAGTTCTGGTAAAAATTCCCATAAAAGCTCCACATATCTTTTCTTCCATTGTATCAGATAAAAAATAAAGGTAAAGCCTGTGGCAAAACGGCTAAAATAAAGAGGTTAAAAAGTTTTATCCCGCACCTACTTTGACAATTTAAGCCTCAACTGCAAATGAGTTACTTTTGAAATGACTTTTGAAAGGCAGTTTGATGCTGCAACATCAAAGTAGGTGCGGGATTTACAATAATTTAAAATATATCGCATTTTTCTTTTGACAAAATTGCTCCGGAGCTGTAGATTTTTACTGTCAAGGATGACACGTCTGGCAATTCAAACATGCCCAGTGGTTTGGGCAAATTTTTTGTAACAAATTACACGGATGTGTCGTCTGTTTTGACAGAGCAGCGAGGCAAAGGAAGAAATTGGCACAGGACGCAAGAGAAATATTCGAAGCGATTGTGGAGCGGGTCAAGATACTCGACCCTGCCAACAGCCGAAGATGGTTTGATGACCTTGCGATAAGGAACTTCAGCGGCGGACTGCTCGAAATAACCTGTCCGGACGTCCAAAGCGCAGGCTTTCTGCAGGACAATTGCATCACCAGCTTTGCCCGTGCCGCTCAGCAGATTACAGGATATCTGGTAAGCATAAAGTTCAGCACCGATGGTAAGGCCGAAAAAGATAACCTTTCCTCAACAGCAGAGGCAGACCCTCGTCTGCATCCGGATTATACATTTGATAATTTTGTCGTAGGGCCGTGCAACCGGCTCGCACACGCAAGCTGTATCGCTGTAAGCAATTCGCTCGGAACAACATATAATCCCCTGTTCATCTACGGCAGCGTAGGACTGGGCAAAACCCATCTGCTCCATGCAATCTGTCGTGAAACCAGAAGCAACTTTGCCAAAGCAAAAATCCAGTTCTTAAGCTGCGAAGAGTTTGTCAACCGCTTCATTAGCGCAATTGAGGCTGGTTCGCTCGCCGAGTTCAAAAATCTCTACCGAACAGTCGATTTGCTTGTGATTGACGATGTGCAGTTTCTCAGAGAACGCGAACAAAGCCAGGAAGAATTTTTCCACACCTTCAACGCGCTCTATGACAACCGCAGACAGATTGTCCTAAGCGCCGATGAGGCTCCGGGACAGATACCGTCTCTGCCTGAAAGGCTTATAAGCAGATTCAAATGGGGACTGGTGGCAAGAATTGACGCCCCAACTTATGAAACGAGGGTGGCTATCGTACAGAAAAAGGCAAGACTTCGAGGAATGAAAATCTCAGATGAGGTCGCTGAATCCATTGCAGGAATGGTCAAGGCAAATATACGCGAACTTGAAGGAGCGCTGACGACACTTTATGCTCTGGCCGGTGCTACAGGCGAAGAAATCAGTCTTGATATCGCCAGAAAAGCTCTGGGCGATAAAGAAACTACCGACAAAAATATCTCTATCACCGACATAATAAAGGTCGTAACTGCATACTACGATGTTCGTCCCGCCGATTTACAAAGTAAAAGACGCAGCCAGAGCATCACTATGCCCAGACAGATTTGTATGTACCTTGCGAGAAACCTTACCAGCCACAGCCTTGAGGAAATCGGCGGGCATCTCGGCGGAAGAGACCATACCACCGTAATGCACGCCTGCGGCAAAATCGGCGAACTGCAGCAAACTAACGATAAAATTCAATCGCAGCTCGCAGAGCTTACAAAACGCATCACAAAATAAACCCGCCCCGCCTACGACGGGCAGGCACAGGCGGATAAATCAGACAGTTTATAGGACTAATTCAAAAAATTAACGCTGCACATATTTTGCAGCACTTTCTGCGCTTAAGAGGCAGGTGTTCTGCTCCGATACTACATACGAATATGTGCGCAAATAGTGTAAACAAGCTAAAAACACAAAAACACTGTGCCGCTTTCATAATAGACGAATCGGACAAGTTCGACGATAATCTCTGTGATGGACTAAGCAGGGTCAACCTGAATATTGACATCTTCGGCAAAGAACTGAACCTGACAATAGGCTTTGCGGACGTGCCGGTGCAAATCTGCGATATAGTTCCGCCTGCACAGGCAATCTGCGACAGAATCGTAAAAACCGCTGCTGACCAGGCACAAAAATCAGGCTGGAATATCCCCTGCCAAAAAGGCTGCACCTGCTGCCGGAATCCTGTGCCGATGTCGGCACCAGAAGCGTTATGGCTGTGCAGAGAAATTAATCTCATGCCAAACAACGAACGAAAAGTCCTGCAGCGGTCCATCGAATTAGCACGCAGAAAACAGAATCTTGCATGTCCTTTTCTGTCTGAAAACAGTTGTATGATTTATCGCTCAAGACCTCTTGCATGCAGAGAGCATATAGTCGCCGGCCCGAATTTTTGTAATGCATCGGATAATCAGAACAATCAGCTGTTGCAGCTGCCTGTAAGCATCCTTGAAGCTGTCATTCGCCTTTGCGGCGAACTTGAGGAAAATACAACCGAAGCAATAATGCTGCCGGCAGCAATTGGCTGGGCTCAAAACTCAAAAGACCTCTTGACCAAAACTTACCATATGTCGGAACTTTTCAACAGATTAGTCGATATCATACATCAGCAGTCAGAAAAAAACCGCTTAAGTAATTTAGCGGTTTGTTACTGAATTAATCATGCAATGGTTAATCGGGGGGCAATCAGGCACAACTTGACGCTTTCCGTTTTTGCGACAAAGGCCAGTCGTTGTGATTTGCGGCATATACGATTCTGAAGGCCTCTACAGCTTCCGGGTCGAACTGAGCACCGGCAAGGCTGACAATTTCGCCGATTGCATCGTCAGCTGATTTTGGGCAGACATTCCAGTGCTTTGAGGTCATCGCATCAAAACAATTGGCAACGGCAAGAATTCTTGAGCCGATGGGAATGTTTTTGCCGACAAGGCCGTTGGGGTAACCGGTGCCATCAAAGTTTTCGTGATGATGCCGTATAATTACCACTTCCTGATTGAATAAGCCGACTGGTGCAAGAATTTCGGCACTTGCAATCGGATGACGCTCAATAATTTTACGTTCTTGGTCGGTAAGAGACGCTGTTTTTTGGAGAATATCATCGGGAATCACGATTTTGCCGAGGTCGTGCAGCATCGCCGCTGTCTGAAGCTGTTCCACCAAGGCCTGTGACACCTCCATCTGCTTGGCAATTTCGGTTACATAGACCCTGACATTTTCGACATGATGAGCAAGATAAGGGTCCTTGGCTGCAATCGCCTTTACAAATGCCGCAATCGTGCCGAGCGTCTGTGTTTTTATCTGCTGGGCCAGCGATGAAATTTTCGCCTGCAGTTCATGGAAGTCTTCACTTTGACGCCTCTGTAACTGCTCGTCAGGATTGACCTGGTCATACGAAACAACACGGTTTCTGCCGCGATGTTTGGCTGCATAAAGAGCATCGTCAGCTCTTCTTATCAGGTCATACGGGTCTGCCGCATCGGCTCCATTAAAAACAGTAACACCTACACTGCACGTAACCGATATGGGTTGATTGGATACTTCCCAGTGGTATTTGTCAATTATCTGACGGAGTTTGTCTGCCCTTTGTGTTGCAATTTCTACAGGCATTGACGGCATAAGAACAATAAATTCTTCTCCGCCATAACGAGCGGCCATATCGAGCGGATAAATGTTTTCATTCAGAATCTTGCCGAGCTGCTGCAGAATCCTGTCGCCGCTCAGGTGGCCGAAACTATCGTTAACATTCTTGAAATGGTCGATATCAAACATCATAACGGCAACCGAGCCGCCGCGTATCTTGGCCTGCAGTATTTCACGCTCGAGAACTTCAAAAAAGTGCCGCCTGTTCGCCAGACCCGTAAGTTCGTCGGTATTTGCAAGAAGAAGCAGTCTCTCCTGAAGCTCAATCATCTGAAGCACTATGCCGATTCGCGCCTGAAGTTCGCCTCTGTTGAAAGGCTTGGTTACATAGTCAATCGCACCAAGTTTCAGACCGGAAACCTTGTCCTCGCTCTGGTCTCTTGCAGAAACAAAAATAATCGGAATTGAAGATGTGCGGACATCGGCCTTAAGCTGTCTGCATATCTCAAAACCGTCAATCTCCGGCATCATCACATCAAGCAGAATAATATCCGGCTTTTGCTCAACTGCCGTTCCTATACCATCAGCAGCACTTTCAGCAAGAAGTGCATCAAGACCCATGCTGCCAAGATGAGCCTTGAGAAGGATAAGATTTGCCTGGCTATCGTCAATAACGAGAACTTTTCGCTGTCTTCTGGTCTTCATCCCGTTAGAAATCCCTTTTCCATTATAAACTTTTACACTTTGATATTTTAAACAGGATTCGTCCCGTTAGAACTCTTCTTTTCCATTTATAATTTCTAACGGGATTCATTTCTGCACATGCGCTTTATGGTTAATCCCTTGTCAGAATCATCGACTTATTTCTCCTGCGCATTCAGAATGAAGACAGAATTTGAGGCAAAAAGATGGTTCTTTTCTCTTCAAGGCCCGATAATAAAGAGCTTTTCCAGATGCTGTTGTTTGTCGCTCTCGTGCTATGTAGCGCAGCTACTACGCAGAGTCGCATCGGCTTTTGCCTTTGCGATTGCTGCCTGGACTTCCTCTTCTGTGTAATGAGCAGGCCATAGAGTTCGCCAGCCGGCAACATAAGTCCCCACAGGCAGAAGAGTCAGCAAACCAGCCAGTAACCAGCCGGGCTGCTGGAGCGTGCCTATTGCCGTCATTCTATCCTGCTCGGCCTGTTTTATGGATAAATCGAGAAGGCCGATAACCTGCTGATATTTTTCCTTGTTAAGATTGGCTAAGTAATCAAGCCGTAGCTGCTGGTCGGTATAGGTATCTATTATCTCATTACGCAAATTCCGAGCAGTATGAATGTTGCTGTTAAGCAAATTGATGCTGTTGGGGTCTTTGCCAACGTATTTAACCGCCAATGGCGATATGTCGGCAGGCCACAAATCATAAAGAAACTGACAGCCTGTTATAAATAAGACCGCAGTGATAATAACAACAGATAAAATCGTTTTCCAGTTCATGATAAAACCTTTTCCTTTCTCGTGAAGCGTATCTTGTCTTTCGTTTCAAGTTCTTGAATTTTTACATTGTCCCATC
>JBGOWI010000029.1:0-28113 GCA_041478555.1 Phycisphaerae bacterium | reverse complement strand
GTTAGTCAAGGCGCTGGAAATCCGGCGGCGCGTACTGGGTGAGGAAAATCCAGACACGCTTGGCTCCATGAACAGCCTGGGCTGGCTGTACAAAACTCAGGGCCGTTACAGCGAGGCAGAGCCACTGCTCGTTAAGGCGCTGGAAATCCGGCGGCGCGTACTGGGTGAGGAACATCCAGACACGCTGGGCTCCATGAACAGCCTGGGCTGGCTGTACAAAACTCAGGGCCGTCACAGCGAGGCAGAGCCACTGCTCGTTAAGGCGCTGGAAATCCGGCGGCGCGTACTGGGTGAGGAAAACCTAGACACGCTTGGCTCCATGAACAGCTTGGGCGAGCTGTACTACACTCAGGGCCGTTACAACGAGGCAGAGCCGCTGTTAGTCAAGGCGCTGGAAATCCGGCGGCGCGTACTGGGTGAGGAAAATCCAGACACGCTGAAATCTATGAACAGCTTGGGCTGGCTGTACTGCATGCAGTGCCGTTACAATGAGGCGGAGCCGCTGTTCGTCAAGGCGATGGAAATCCGGCGGCGACTGAGTGGGGAAAATCTAAGCACGCTGAACCCCATCGAAGACCTTACGATGCTCATGGAATACGTTGGCTCGCTGGGTATGGAGCAGTACAAGGCGGGGACGTACGAGGAGGCCGTTGTGACGCTGAAGCGCGTCGACAAGTACCGCCGGATAGTGCTTAACAATAAGTCCAATCCACGCGACATAGCATATATCGCGATGGCCCTTCACCGGCTCGGCCGCAGCCAGGAAGCACAAGCTTCTCTCGAGCAACTGCGAGGGATGTTTGAAGACGACCAATATGCCCCTGAAGAGCATTACCTTTATGAAGTGGAACAGCTCTTTGCCGGCGGGAACAGTAAGGTTTACCTCGCGTGGGAACGCATTAAAGCCGGGAAACTCGATGAGGCTTCACAACTTGTGGAAGAGCTGAGGGCATTGGAAGACCCTAACATTGCCGGAGGCACACAGAGTATCACCAAGGCACTGGCCAGAGCACTCTACTATCGCGTCAAGGCCGGGCCCCCCAGCCAGAGTTTTAGCGAAATGATTGCCGGTTATGAGGCGGCAGCACACGTTGACCCAAACTATGCGCAGGCATTTAACGACCTTGCCTGGTTGTGGATTGCTTGTCCTTTTGCCGAACTGCACGACGGCGTCAAGGCGGTTAAGGCAGCAACTAAAGCATGTGAGCTGACGAACTGGAAAAACCACGATTATGTCAGCACCCTCGCAATAGCATATTCTGAGGCCGGCGATTTTGCTGCCGCCGTTAAGTGGCAGAAAGAAGCGATTGGTTTGCTGTCTTTGCTGCCGGAAGATGAACGTGCAACATGGCTGCGTAATAATTATGAAGCACGGCTCAGGCTATATCAGGCCGGCAAAGCTTATAGTAAAAACTTTGCGGCAGAAAAAATGGTTGTCTGGTACAAATTTGACGAAGCTAAACATGGTAGAGTCGTTGACTCATCCGGTAACAATCTGCACGGCAAGCTCATCGGTGATGCGAAGATTATTTCAGACCCCGAAAGGGGAAATGTTCTGTGTCTGGACGGGGATGGCGACTATGTGGACTGCGGGAATGATCCAGTCTTCAACCATATCGATTTACTCACGATTGCGGCCTGGATAAAGGCCAAGGCGTTCGATAAAGATTTGCAGGCCCTCATTACCACGGGAGATGGCGGCATAGAATTCACGCGCAATGGTAAATTCCCATTGGCTGACGCATATGGAACTATAGACGCGAACGACGGGAAATGGCACCACGTCGCCTTAGTGTACGATGGAACAAAGTTTTATCTGTATATGGACGGCAAACTGGACAATGAAGCGTTATGGCCTGCCAGTATGGCAACAAATACAACAGACGAAATCCACATTTTGATTGGCGAAAACGCGAAAGATACAGGGCACTACTGGAACGGCCTGATTGATGACGTCCGCATCTACAGCTACGCCCTCAGTGAAGCCGAGGTAAAAGCCCTTTATGCCGTTAAGGAACTGCCGCTGAAGTAAGTTTCGAGTGAATAAATTTGCAAGACATCTATTTTCACGTGTCTTCTGATGTGATAAAATTACACTTGGTTATTTCTGTCGGATACGCAGGGGCGAACATAAGGTTTTATTCAAGGAGTTGATATGGCATCCTTAATTGTGATATCAGGAGACCGAACGGGTGAATTCCTCCCGCTTGGTCAGCGAATAAGCGTGATTGGGAGAGCAGAATCGCTTCCGCTGCAGATACTGGACGATATGGTTTCGCGCAGACACTTCAGGATACGGTTCGATAAAGGCACAGGGAAATATTATGCTGAGGATATGGGCAGTAAACACGGAACGTTCCTCAACATGCATAAAATCATGGGGGAGACGGTCCTGGTCGAGAATGACGAGATTCTAATTGGGCAGACTAAAATACTGTTTACCGAAGAGGATTTTGACACGCGGGAAAGTGCACTGATGCACTGGAAGAAAGTAGGTGAGAAATCACGACCGACCTATAACGGATAAACGAACTCAGACTTGTAAAGATGGTCGGTTTGAATTGGGAGTATGTATCTATTTTTTATAAAAAATTTCAAATCTTTCCCAAAAATCCGGGAATGATTTAGCCACGCAGTTTTCATCTTCAATAATCTGCTGGCCGGCTGCAAGCCCTGCGACCGCAAAGCTCATCGCTATTCTATGGTCATTATGGGGGTCTATTTTTGCTCCGTGAGCTTGCCGGGTCCCTTCTATTATCAATGAATCTTCATCACATTTGGCGGATACGCCCATTTTATTCAGTTCACAGGCCATAACCGCTAATCTGTCGCACTCTTTGAGTCGCAGATGGCCGATGTTTGTTAATCGGCTCCTGCCTTTGGCAAAGGCCGCAGCGAACAGACGCAAGTTCCTATATGAACCGCCGGCAACTGTTACCTGAAACATCCTTCCGAAATGACAGCCTAACATCGTTTCTCCTATTTCTTTTATGTAAGATTCAGTCGCAAGAGTATAAACGGATATACCCTCCTTTGCTTCAAGGCAAATTTTAGTCTTGAAAAATGGGTATTAGTTTACAAAATACACAGGTTTGCCGTGATAATACTTATGGTGAAAGGAGCTGTGAAAAATGAAATACTTTCCTGTTTCTCTTGAAAAGGTGTCGGTTCGCAACGGTTTTTGGGGTAAGCGGATGGAACTGGCAAGAAAGGTAATTATCCCTCTCCAGTGGAAAATACTGAACGACCGGGTACGCGGTGCGGAAGAAAGCCACGCGGTTAAAAACTTTAAAATCGCAGCCGGCAAAATGAAGGGAACATTCAAAGGCTGTTTATGGCAGGACAGCGACGTTGTAAAGTGGCTTGAAGCAGCAGCCTATAGCCTTGCGACCAACCCCAATAAGGAACTGGAAAGAAAAATTGATAAGCTCATAGACCTTATCGCCCGTTGTCAGCAGAAAGATGGCTACCTTAATACCCGTTTTACTATTCAGGATAAAGATAAGCGATGGTGCAATCTTTGTTATAGTCACGAGCTTTATTGTGCCGGCCACCTGATTGAAGCTGCTGTCGCTTATTGTAAAGCCACAAATAAACGAAAATTTCTTGATGTGGCGATTCGAAATGCCGACTGTATCAATAAAGTTTTCGGCCCGCATAAGGGCCAAAGAAAAGGCTATCCCGGCCATCAGGAAGTAGAGCTGGCCTTGGTTAAGTTATATCACGTTACCGGCGATAAACGCTACCTCAGATTGGCCAAATTTTTCCTCGACCAGCGGGGTCAAAAGCCGAATTATTTCGAGACAGAGCGCAGCGGAAATATTGTGCTTGTCAGTAGAAAGGAATTTGACGATGCTGTAAGAAAAGGTGGTTATCAGTATAACCAGTCGCATTTGCCTGTTCGTCTGCAAAGAGAGGTTGTCGGCCATGCTGTTAGAGCTGCATATATGTATTGTGCAATGGTGGATGTGGGCCTTGAGACAGCCGATAAGGAACTGATACAGGCAACTAAACAGCTTTGGGATAATCTTACACAGAAACGAATGTATATTACGGGCGGCATAGGCTCAAGCGGCAGCAATGAAGGGTTCACTGTTGATTATGACCTGCCGAATGAGACGGCCTATGCGGAAACCTGTGCTTCAATCGGATTTGTTTTCTGGGCGCATCGTATGCTCCACATCGAGATGAACGGCCGCTACAGTGATTTGATGGAGCAGGTGCTTTATAACAGCGTTTTGAGCGGGATGTCGCTGGATGGCAGGCTGTATTCCTATGCGAATCCTCTGGCGTCTTATCCGGTTAACGGCAAAAATTCGCCCGGCAGTTCCATAACATCTACCAGACAGAAGTGGTTTAAGTGTGCCTGCTGTCCGCCGAATCTGCTGCGACTGCTGACGTCTTTAGGAGAATATATTTACTCACATACTGAAAATGAGTTATACTTAAATCTTTATACTTCGAGCAGAACCAAGGTTAACCTCAATGGCAGAAAAGTTGTTGTAGCACAAAAGACGGATTATCCATGGGATGAAAAAATTTGCATAGATGTCTCACCAGAAATTGAGTCTGCGTTTACGCTGTCGCTTCGCATTCCCGGCTGGTGCCGAAAAGTGAGCCTGAAGATTAACGGCAGGAATCAAAAAGTCTCGGAGATTACAAAAAAAGGTTATGCGAGAATTTATCGCCTGTGGAAAAAAGGCGATCAGGTTGAATTGGTTTTGTCTATGCCCATTGAAGGAGTTTCAGCTCAGCCGGCAGTAAGGCATAATGCAGGGCGTATAGCGATTCAGCGGGGTCCCGTCGTATATTGTCTGGAGCAGATAGATAACGGCAGGAATTTGAATTGTGTTGTTATTCCAAAGAATACCCGATTGAAAGCTGAGTTTGACAGCAGGCTTTTAGGCGGTTGTGTTGTTATAAAAGCGGCTGCAAAACGTCACAGCGGCGATAAAACCAGGCTTTATGGAAAAGCAGATGATTTTCAGGCGAAGGTTGTTTCCGCCAAAGCAGTTCCTTATTTTCTCTGGGGCAATCGGGGTGAAGGCGAAATGCTGGTTTGGATTAGAGAAACTTGAAAAACCCTACATTAAATTTATATCTGCCCCGAGCTGTTTCATTAGCTTAACGTAATCCGGAAACGTTACGTTCATCGCTTCTGCTGTGTCGATTGTACAGGGTTCGTCGAGCGTCATCGCCGCGAGTGATAGCGCCATTACAATCCTGTGGTCGCCTCTGCCGTCGAGTTCAGCAGCCTTGAGCCTGCTGCCGTGGACAATCAGACCGTCCGGCAGTTCTTCAATCTTTGCCCCCAGTTTGGTAAGTTCTTCAGCCATACATTTTATCCGGTCCGTTTCTTTTTTTCTGGCCTGCGGGATGTTTAAAAATTTTGTTGTCCCGGCAGCAAAAGCTGCGGTTACTGCCATAGCCGGCAGGGCGTCAGGCGTTCTGTTCATATCGATTTCAATGCCCTTAAGAGAACTTGATTTTACGCGAACACCGGTTTGTGCAGCTTCGATTTTCGCCCCCATCTGTTTGAGATAATCGACGACCGCTTTGTCGGGTTGGCTGTCGGAAAAGTCAAGGCCGGTAATTGTAATATCCGCATCGAGTATTGCACCGGCACAGAGAAAAAATGTTGCACTTGAAAAATCAGCGGGAATCTGCCTGTCGAAAGCCCTGTATTTCTGGCCGCCTTTGACCTTGAAGCGGCTCATTTCCTGATTTTCATATTCAATACCCTGACTGTCGAGCCAGTCGAGCGTCATTCTTACATAGTCAGGCTCATTAAGCAGCGGCACATCAATCAAAGTGTCTTTCTCTGCAAGCGGTGTTGCCAAAAGAAGACTGCTTAAATACTGACTTGTTAAACATTCGATAGTTGTTTTGCCGCCGATGATTCGTCCTTCAACTTCGACAGGAGCAGAGCCGTTGTTTTTCAGGCATCTTGTCTTTGCACCGAGTTCGTTCAGTGAATTGAGCAGTGGGCCCAGGGGTCTGGTCTGGATTTGTGCATCGCCGGTAAAGGTTGTCTTTTTTCCTTTTGGCGCAAGTGCGGCTGAGCCGACTGCAAGCCGCAGTGTTGTGCCGGAATTGCCGACGTCAATGATTTTATCCGGTATTTTGATTTTTCCTGCTGTTCCTGTAACTGTCCAGCAGTGGTTGTCTGTCGTATTTATAGCGGCACCCAATACTCTGTAGCAATCGACCGCACTAAATGTATCGTTTGAAATGAGAGGATTTCGTATAACCCCTTTTCCTTCCGCCAGAGCGGCAATCACAACAGCGCGGATAGTATGTGATTTGGACGCAGGAATAGCGACCGTGCCGCGAAGTCGGGATTTTTTTGCCAGCAGTTTCATTTTTTACTGGTGTCGATAGATTTCCCAGCCCAGATAATTATCGAGGGCTTCTGTGATGGCGTCGGCTTTGGAGCATAGATTGGCAGCGACGTGATGCTCGAAACCCGCTTTGCAGATATACTGCAAAAGCGTTTGCAGATTTTTAACCTTCATCACGCCATAGCCGCCGAAGCTGTTGAGTTTATCTGCGGTAAATTCGCCCTGTCCCGTGTAGCCGGTTATTATGCCGGCCGCATCATCTGTTGTAACTCTGCAGAAAGTCGTCTTGTTTGGAGCAATTTTGCCGACAATCGTGCCGTATGTATTCTGTTTTCCGACAGAGCCGGCGATGATTTCCTGGTAATCCATTTTTGGCGATTTGAAAAATGACCTCGGCAGATTGCTGCAGTGGAACAGCACGCACTTGTCCGGATTATTCGCGAAATTGTTGTTCCAGTCCAGCAGTGCGCTTGGTTTTTCGCTTGCAAGCTGCAGAATATACATCGCCAGAAGACCGGTTATGTCAACCTCGCAGGCGCTCGGCAATAGTCCCTGACTCATCATACTCATTACTGTGCACGGTACCACGCCGAAGAATTCTTCCATACTCGTCCAGCATTGAATAGCGGTCCCCATAAGATTGAGGTCTTTGACCCAGTTTTCAACAACGCAGGCAAATTTTGCCATTTTCAAAAGAGCATTACTCGGGATGCCTTTGGTCGACAGGTATTTTTTTATTGCCGCCAGTTTGTCTTTTACAATCCTGTCGTTGTCTTTTAATCTTTCTGTTCTGCCGAAAACCTCGGATAAATCAATTGTCTCGACTGAAATTCCGGCAAGTTCGAGGATTTTTTCACTATAGCGGACCGTGTTGAACGCTCCGGTTCTTGCGCCGATTGCCCCGAACCTTACATTTTTAAGGCCCTTGACTATTCGGCAAACCGATGCGAAATCATCCAGTTCTTTTTTAAATTCTGGTGAATTAACTTTGGTTGTATGTAATTTTGTAAGAGTGAATGGAACGCCGGATTGCCTGAGGTTATTGCAGACGCTGATTTTCCCGCAAAATGAATCACGCCTGTTTGCAATCTTCATCTTTGCAGACTCATCAGGCTCGGCCTGAATCAGGATTGGCACGTTCAGGCCTGAGCTTTTAATGACCTCGGCGACCCCTTTTTCGTCGCCGAAGTTCGGCAGGGTTACGATAATGCCGTCGATTTTATCTGCGTTTTTTGAAAAAAGCTCAGCGCACTTATTCGCATCGCTGTATGTTTCGACACTGCCGAACTTCGTGTCCTTTTCCGTCAGACAAACTGCATCGCAGCCGGCATTTTTAAGGACGTTCAGTATGTTCTGCCGGCCTTTTTTGGCAAGCAGAGCAGGGAAAAAACCTCTATTGCCGACGATAACTCCGAAAGTCATTTTTGCCATATATAAAACTCTTTTAAAAAATTTAAAACAGTATGATATTCGTATAGTTTTATGCGGTCAAGTTATTCTTTCTGGCCGTAATATGCGTCTTTACCGTGCTTTCTAAAATAATGTTTGTCGAGCAGGTCTTTGGAAATCGGTTTTATATCAGGTCTTAGAATTACAGTGCCGAATGCGATTTTAGCCGTATTTTCGAGAACCGCTGCGTTTTCCACAGCCTCTTCGGGACTTTTACCCCAGGTAAAAGGTCCGTGACAGGCTGCCAGAACAGCAGGCATCTCAAGCGGGTCGATATTTTTAAATCTCTTTACTATTGTTTTGCCGGTATTAAGTTCATAATCATTTTTTATTTCAGCTTCTGTCATAATGTCGGTTACCGGCACAGCCCCGTAAAAATAATCGGCAGCGGTTGTGCCTAAAGGCGGAATTTCTCGACAGGCCTGAGCCCACATCGTTGCGTATGTTGAATGCGTATGGCACACTCCGCCGATGTCGGGAAAACATCGGTATAGTTCCAGATGAGTCGGCGTATCTGATGACGGCCGCAGTTTGCCTTCGATTACATTGCCCTGTAAATCGAGCAGAACAATTCTCTCCGGCGTTAATTTCTCATATGGTATGCCGCTCGGTTTTATGGCAACGATGCCTTTTTTGCGGTCGATGCCGCTTACATTGCCAAAGCTATAGATGACGAGATTCTGTTTTTGAAGTTCTAAATTTGCGACACAAACGGATTTTTTTAGTTTCTCGAGCATTATTTATTGACCTTTTCTTTAATTTCGAGCAGTTTTTTCATAACATCAGCTAATGTATCTTTGCGGCCTTTTATGCCGAATGCGTCGTGTAGTTTTTTATAAAGTTTATAAAGCTCTGTATAAATTTTATGATTTTTTGCGTTTGGCAGATAGGTTTTTTTCTTTACGCCGCACATCACAGCCTGTGCAGAGGCGAAATTATCAAAACCGCCGCACTTTTTGCCTGCGACTACTGCTGCTGCGATGGCAGAACCTAACGCGCAGCTTTGAGCCGAGTGCGAGACCTTCATTTCTCTGCCCGTAATATCTGCATAAATCTGCATCAGCAGAGGATTCTTTTCAGCAATGCCGCCGCAGTTGATGACCTCTTTTATTTTTATGCCGTATTCTTCAAAGCGGTTGATTATTGTAAGAGCGCCGAATGCAGTTGCTTCGATTAACGCCCTGTAAATTTCCTCCGGCTTTGTATGAAGCGTCTGGCCAAGAAGAAGTCCAGTCAGTCTCTGGTCAACCAGAATTGTCCTGTTGCCGTTGTTCCAGTCAAGAGCGAGCAATCCTGATTGAGCAGGTTTTAGTTTTGCAGCTTTTTTTGTAAGCTCTTCGTGAGAACCGCTGTGTTTTCCGCCGGGCTGAATATAATTTACAAACCAGTTGAATATGTCGCCCACAGCCGATTGGCCTGCCTCGAGTCCCCAGAAATTCGGCAGAACAGAGCCGTCAACTATACCGCACAGGCCGGGGATATCGGCAAGCCTGCCTTTTTTCGGACTTACGAGTATATCGCAAGTGCTTGTGCCTATTATTTTTACGAGAGTTCCCTGTTTTATGCCTGAACCTACTCCGCCAAGATGTGCATCGAATGCACCGACTGCCACAGGAATATTTTCAACAAGCCCCAGCTTCTTCGCCCACTCTTTGCAAAGTCCGCCTGCGGCCACATCGACCGTATAGGTTTTTTTATAGAGTCTGTCTCGCAGAGCGCCGAGTTTGGGATTGAGTTTATTTAAAAAACTTTTTGCAGGCAGACCGCCCCGGTCTTCGTTGAACATTGCCTTATGTCCTGCTGCACATCTGCTCCGCTTTATATTTTCGGGTTTGCAATCGCCCACGAGAACCGCTGGTATATAGTCTGCACATTCGACCCAGCTATATGCAGCGTCGAAAACTTTTTTGTCTACCCGCAGACAATGCAGGATTTTGCTGAAGAACCATTCCGATGAATATATACCGCCGCATTTTGCAAGATATTCCGGATGATATTTTGCCGCAAGAGTGGTAATCTCTGCTGCCTCAGCGTATCCTGTGTGGTCCTTCCACAGCCAGGCCATAGCATTTGGTTTTTTTTTAAATTTGGCCAGCATCGACAGCGGTGTGCCGTTTTTATCGACCGGAATTGGCGTTGAGCCGGTTGTATCGACTCCGATGCCGATGATTTTTTCAGGCGAAAATTTCCTGTCATTTTTCTTTGCCGCATTTAGTGTGTCTTTGACGCTTTGTTCGATGCCTTTTAAATAGTCGCCAGGTTCTTGTCTTGCCAGATTTGCATCGCAGTGGTCGAGAATAATGCCCTCTTTACCCGATGGGTATGGGAAAACTGCCGTCCCGATTTCATTGCCATTGTTTGTATTGACTACAACGCATCTTACCGAGTTTGTTCCATAGTCAAGTCCGATTGTATAGGCCATAATTGTCTTCCTGGATTTATTTTAAAAGCTTGAATTCTTTGAGCCAGTAGTCTGTTTCGGCTTCGGTTATGCCTGTAAATTTTGCCTGCGGTTCCGGTTTTCTCTTTCTTTTTTTCTCAATGGTCTTTATTACTTCCATCCAGAAATCAGCGGAATCAAGGGCTGTTGCCTTCCTTTTTTTCGCAGCGGTTTTTATGCGTCTGTCGCTGCTGACGACGATGAGCCTTTTCGGCGCCGTATTTTCAAGCACCAGTTCTTCAATAATATCATCCGCTTCGCGGCTGGAGCCGGAGAAAACAACCTCAAGATTTCTTATGTTTTTAAAGGCAGTCTTATCTCTCGGCCCTGTGCCGTCAAAAACGATACTGCCTTTCTTTTTTATTCTGTAAAGATATTCGCTCAAGACCAGACAGAGTTGAACATCGGTAATATTAAAAGATTGCTCCGAAAGATTCTGCACAGCTCGCAGCAGGTTGTAGCCGTCAATCAGCACTGGCTCGTTCCTGCGCCGAGTATCTTATCTCTCCGCCGACGATTGTGTATTCAACTTTACCTTTCAGCTTCCAGCCGTCATAAGGACAGTTTTTGCTCTTTGACCGGAACTTGTTAACATCGACCCTGTATTCGCAATCAGGGTCGATAATGGTAATATCAGCCTGTTTTCCTTTGCCTAAAGTGCCTTTATCAACGCTGATTATTTTTGCAGGCCTTTCGGCCATAATGGAAACAAGCTGCGGCCAATCTATTATTTTCGGCTCAATCAATGCCTTTATATATAAACCGAGCGCACATTCGAGGCTTGCTATTCCGAATGGCGCCGCCAGAAACTCAAGCTCCTTTTCGCTTTTCAGATGCGGCGCATGGTCTGATGCGAGTGCATCGATTATGCCGTCTTTTATCGCCTGCTTTATTGCCTTGATGTCGGCGTCGGTTCTCAGCGGCGGATTGACCTTATAGTTTGTGTCGTAATCGCAGCATGAATCATCGGTCAAAAGCAGATGATGCGGCGCAGCCTCGCAGGTTATCGGCAGTCCTTCCTTTTTTGCCTGGCGGATAAGCTCCACCGAGCGGGCTGTCGAAATATGCTGAACGTGGTATCGCATATTGGTTTTTCTGACAAGCTGAATATCCCGCCAGAGCATCATTTCTTCGGCAAGCGGGTCTATTCCCGGCAGTCCCAGAACCGTTGAGTTATAACTCGAATTCATCACACCTGAACCGGCAAGCGAATTGTCCTGACAGTGCTGGGCTAAGACAGCGTTTTTGAACATTGATGCATATTTGAGCGCTTTTAGCATCATCGCAGGGTTTTGCACGCCGCTTCCGTCGTCGGTAAAACCGACCGCACCTGCCTGAACCATAAAGCCCATTTCGCTGAGCTGCTCGCCGGCCCTGTCTTTTGTAATTGCCCCCATCACATATACGTGTGTCTTTCTTGCCTGTCTGCCCATTCGGTGGATGTATTCGACGCTTGTCGCATCGTCAATCGCAGGGTCGGTATTCGGCATACATACCACCGATGTAAATCCGCCCGCAACAGCGGCAGCCGAGCCTGAAGCAATTGTTTCTTCCTCTTCATCACCCGGTTCGCGGAAATGCACGTGAATATCAATAAGTCCCGGCAGAACAAGTTTACCCGCCGCATCAATGATTAAATCGGCCTTCGGCTCAACTTTCCCCACCTCGGCAATTTTGCCGTCAAGAATGAGCAAATCGCATTTTCGGTCAACCTTGTTTGCAGGGTCGATTACACGGCCATTTTTTATAAGGATGTTTTTTGCCATTTAACTCAAAACTCAAAATTAAAAACTCAAAACTATTGTTTCATCATCGCGCCCTGATTGACGAGGAACAGCACCGCCATCCGAACCGCAAGACCGTTGGTTACCTGCTGGAGGATTACGCTGTTCGGGCCGTCGGCAACCTCGCTTTCCATCTCAAGCCCTCTGTTAATCGGCCCCGGATGCATGACAAGAATATCTTTTTTTACTTTCTTCATCCTCTCAACAGTCAGACCAAAGTAGTGCGAATATTCCTTTATTGATGGGAATGGATTTGAACCCATTCTTTCAAACTGAATTCGCAGCATATTTATTACGTCAAGTTCGCCGATAACATCATCCAGCGAATAGCTTACCCTGACCGGAAGCTGCTCGACTTTTGCAGGCATCAGGGTAGGCGGGCCGACCAGAATTACTTCGGCGCCGAGTTTCGTCATTGCATATATATCGCTTCTGGCAACGCGCGAATGGGCGATGTCGCCCACGATTGCTATTTTAAGTCCTTCGAGGCTGCCTCGCATCTTGCGTATCGTATAAACGTCTAAAAGCCCCTGAGTCGGATGTTCGCAGTAGCCGTCGCCGGCGTTGACAACGCTGGCGTTTATGTTTCTGCTCAGAAATTTCGGAGCACCTCCCGCGCTGTGTCTTATGACAACTATGTCGATGCCCATCGCTTCGAGGTTTCTTGCGGTGTCCAGCAGAGTTTCGCCCTTGCTTACGCTGCTGCTTTTCTGAGTGAACTCTATAACGTCTGCGCTTAATCTATTTGCCGCCAGAGAAAAGCTGTTGCGGGTTCGTGTGCTGTCTTCAAAAAACAGATTTACCACCACCTTGCCGCGAAGAGTAGGTGCCTTTTTGACGCTTCTTGTGCTTATCTCCTCAAAACCCTGGGCAGTGTCAAGAATATGTTCAATCTCTTCTCTGCTCAACTCTCGCAGCCCGATGAGATGCTTGTGTTTCCAGATAATCTGCTTGTTTTTCAAGTTCCGTCCTGAATTAAGTTACAATCACCTGGTCTTTGCCGTCGGATTCAACAAAATTTACTTGCACCGATTTGTCGGCGGGCAAATCAACTTTTAAACCGGCGAAGTCTGCCGCGATTGGCAGTTCCTTTCCGGTTCTGTCGACAAGAACAGCAAGTCTGATAGCTTTTGGCCTGCCGAGGTCAATCAGTGCATCCATTGCGGCACGAATGCTTCTACCCGTGTACAGAACATCATCGACGAGAATTATTATTTTTTCGTCGATATCAAAACCGATTTCGGTGCTTCTTACAACCGGCTGAGAATCGCCCTGAGGATTATTTATGTCGTCCCGGTAGAGTGTTATATCCAGAGTGCCGCAGGGGACTTCGGTTTTTAGCTTTTTCGATAATATATCGCCCAGGCGTTTGGCAAGAATTTCCCCCCGGCTGCGAATGCCGATAACAGCGATTTTGTCTGCTCTGGTTGTCTTTGAGACAATCTCACCGGCCAGGGCAGTGATGCAATCGGCGATTTTATCGGAGCTTAAAAGTACTTCCATTTATGGTGAGCCTGTCGAATCCATATATATTGCTTAATCCGGAACACCAAAAGTCCGAAACAGCTCAAAGAGTATATCAACTGCGGCCGTGTTTGGCAAGTGCATCCCCGCGCTTTCTTGCCCGCCGCCCCGACTCGCGTCGGGAGACGCGGGGGCAGGCGAAGCAAGAGCGGGGGTTTGTGCCGTTAACTGTGCAATTACAAAGACTTAAAAATTAAACCAGGCGGTCTGGAAAAACCAAGTAAAATGTGGTATAATGCATTTAAGTCTTTTTCGATTTTTAAGGGATTTTTTTTGGTCCGGCGATTTTCAAATTTAGGGGCGTTTTTCTTGCTGTTTTGTACGGCGCTGGCAACCCCCTCTCTTGCTTCGCAAGAAGCAAAGGGGGTACAGCCTGGAGCGCTTGAGGTTGCTGGCGTGTACAAAATTAGCGATGTCGACCCGAATCTTACGGGCAGGGGGGTAGATATTGGTCTTGTCTGCAGAAGCGATACGTACATTGGTTCAAAACCGCAGAACGATTACAGGCCGGACATTTCACACAATAGTTTTAGGGATGTAAAGGTAAGGTTTTATGACGGTGGGACTGGCGATGCCGGCACATCAAGCCACTCAACCGCCATCGCTTCAATACTGGCAGGTCTTGACCCTGATGCGTCTTTGGCGGGTTTGGGCGCCTTTTCCTATGAAGGCGCTTGTCCTGCTGCAAGGCTTGACGTTTATGAGTTTCGGCATTTTCTTGTTGAGTATGTTTTTTCAGGCAGATGGCCCGATGTCGATTTGCTTTCGATCAGTCTTGGCTGGGCATCTGAGGACTGGTGGACGAGAGGTATAGACAAAATGGCTGAAAATTTCGGCCTTCTGGTAATCGCTGCTATCGGCAATGGAAGGGCAGCGTATGATTTGCCGCTTTACCCTGCGGCAGGTGCTAATGTGCTTGCTGTCGGTGTAGTTGATTCGGCAGGCAGACTTTCGGAATTTAGCATACCTGATGCGAATCATTCGACAGCAGGACCTACTCTTGATGGACGCTGCAAGCCCGATATTGTCGCACCCGGCAATTGTCTTGTTGCCGTTGCCGGTTCTGAAGATGGTTTTATGCCCTGTGGAGACTATTCGAGTTTTGCCGCTCCTGTTGTTACAGGTGTTGCTTCACTGCTTATCCAGAAGGCCAAAAGCGAACCACAGCTTCAGCTTGCCGCCTCTCCGTTTGCATGCAATTTCATTATGAAGTCGATTTTAATGACCTCTGCGAAGAAGCTTACAGGCTGGCACAAAGGCTGGCCGCAGAGCGATGATGACTATGAGTATCCCCTTGATTTTAAACAGGGTGCCGGAATGGTTGACGGATTCGCGGCATACGGTGTTCTTACAGCCGGTATGCAGCAGGATGGCCCCGTACGCTCAGCCGGCTGGGATGCCGGCGCAATCGAGCCCGATTATATTGCCGAAAAGGTTTACCGCTTCAAAACGCCCCCTCTGCTTCTTGCGAAGCAAGAGATGGGGAAAAAGCCTTATGTTTCTGTAACACTCGTCTGGAACAGAGTTTATGAAGACGAATATCCTTTTGCCCCTGACTGGCAAAAATGGGCGGATTTGCAGCTCGAGTTATGGGCAATCGATGCCGACGGCCGCGGTCGGCTTGTTGATTACAGTAACAGCCCTGTAGATAACGTTGAGCATATTTATACTGACCTTGACCCGAATTCTGAATATGAATTTGTTGTATCCAACAGTCTAAGTTCCAATTTACCGGACTGTTTCACCCCTTATGCTGTTTCCTGGATAGTCGGCGAAGTCAGCGCAGGCGAACCCCGATAAATCGGCGTGGTCAACTTTCTACATTCAATATCCTATTCCTTTCCTATCGACTAACCACTGATTTCAAGCGAAGAGCTGTTTAGACAGTTCAAAAAAATTTTTAAAAATTTTCGGATAAGCATGTCTTTACACCAATAGTTTCCTCGTTTTACCGGACGCCGCAGATTTTATTTGCCTCGCGTTTGCCATTGTTCGATTTTAGTTCGTATATATTAGTAGATAACCCCTTGTGTAGGGAGATTATCTATATGCCGGCCGGTTTTGGGGATTTTAGCACAAAAAGCGGTGTGCTGAATGCTTGAAATATTTTGGGGGTTTAGAGTGTCGAAGTTTGGACAAACGCTTATTGCAGTATATTCTTTTGTCTTGCTTGTTGCACTGTCTGCACAGGCAACGACCATAAACATTGATGAGCTCGCCCTCTGGGCCGGCGGGACTATCGGTATGGGCAGCGGTGTTTCTGTCAATGCTGCTATTGCTTCCGGCGGCAAAATCTCCCCAAGTAGGGGTGCGAACCTTCGCTCAATCTACACCGAAGATGGAATATGGCTGGGCAACAACGCGACTGTTAATGGTACCGTCCTTGCCAATAAACAGGCCCAGGCCGGCAACAATCTGAATCTTGCAGGCAGCTGGACAGGCAGCAGTGTTTCATTCGGTTCAAATGCGAATATTACAGGCGATATCGGTGCCAAAACATATAACATCAATCTTGGCAACAACGCCGTTATGACCGGCGACGTCCTCGGCAATAAGAATATCTGGATAGGAAATAATTCAACGATTGCCGGCGATGTAAGACCTGGTAGCGGTTACAATCTTTCTACCGGCAATAATGTCACAATCACAGGTTCAACTCAGCAGGGCTCTTTCACTTTTGACAGTTTCGACCTGCCGGCTCTTGACCAGCTGCAGCAGAGCACGATAGGCACGGATAATATATACGGCTCGCGATACAGCACTACGACGCTTCTGCCCGGCGAATATCGCAACTGGAGTTTTAATAAAAATACGACCCTTAACCTTTCAGCAGGACAGTATAGCCTGAGAAACTTCTGGATGAACAGGGATGGCGTTGTCAATATTGATACTTCCGCTGGAGATGTAACACTTAATGTTGTCGGCCAATTCAGTACGGCTGGTAGCGTATCATTCCTCAAATCCGGCTCGGGCAGTCTGTTCATCAATGTCTTTGACCACGATGTCTGGTTAGATAACGATGTGCGTCTGACAGCAATATTAAAGGTTTACAACGGAGATTTAGGTGTTGATAGAAACGCACAGCTTACAGGCAGGTTTTATGCAACCGGCGACATCTGGCTGGGCAATAATACTCAGCTTGAATACATCTCGTCGGCTTTGCCGGTGCCGGAACCTTCTACGCTTGCGATTTTTGCCGTTATGGGGCTTTTGCTGTCTTGTAAAAAGAAATAATCAGTCCCCAAATAGGGGCGGGTTTTTTTGTTTCTAAAAGCCCAGCCCTGCATCCCACAGATACATCAATTGAGGCGTTGTAAACTCGTAAATGGCATCCCTGTCGAGTCTGAATATGCTTTTTGCATCCAGGAAGCTTTCAAAGGAAAAAGGCTTTTCGTATTCGACAACCCTCGCATCGGTAATCTTTGCAAGCGATTTGGCAAGTGCAATTGCCTCCTGCATATAGCCGATTTCATCAATCAGCTTGTTTTCGAGCGCTTCCGGTGCGTTATAGATGCTTCCGTCGGCAAGGACCCTGATTTGTTCGATTGCCAGCACATCTTTTCTTGACTTTGCCACGATGTTTACGAACCTTTCATAAGCAGGCGATATCAATTTCTCATTTATGTATTGAATCTGTTCTTCTGTTACCGGCTCGAATGTTGTCGGCCAGTCTTTCCTCATGCCTGATTTGATAATTACGGGTTTTATGCCTAACTTCTGCTCGAACAGTTCCTGCAAGACCAGGTGTCCCATTATTACGCCTATTGAGCCTGTAATTGTGGTAGGTTCAGCGATAATTTTGTCGCAGGCGCAGGATGTGTACAGGCCGCCTGATGCGGCAACGGTTTCCATAAAGGCGACTGCAGGTTTGTTGGCCTCGGCTCGAAATCTGCTAATCTGGTCGTAAATCCTGTCGCTCGCCGCTATGCCGCCGCCGGGACTGTTCGTTCTGAAAATCACCGCCTTTACGGCCTTGTCCTTTCTTGCCGCCTTTATTTGTCGGCTCACGTCTTCTGCCAGTTTATTATCGATGATGCCTTCAATTTTTATGACTGCTATCTTGTTTGCGCCAGGTCCTTCTTCCAAAACCTTTTCGAGGAAATATTCGCTTTTGCCGGCTGCAAATACGATTACAGAGGCCGCAAGGGCAACCACAAGCACCAGATTGGCGATAATTGAGAAGCCTAAAATAATTCCCACAAGTATCTTCCAGCCCATCCCCTTTTTGGCAGGCTGTTGGAGCTGATTTGGCAGACAAGGATTTTCCACTGATTCCATTTTCGGTCCTTTCTTTTCTGACTTCGGCGAGCTCAGTCGAGCCGAATTTCTCTGCGATTGTAAGCCCGGCACAGGAAAATGTCAAAGGATTTAACCCCCGCTCTTGCCCCTGTGCTTTCTTGCGAAAGCAAGAACAGGGGCACGGGGGCTCGTCTGGGGATATGGATTTTTCTCTTTTCCATTGGGCTATTGATTGTTAAAATTAAGGTTTTATACTGATTAGCGTATACAAATTGGTAGCGGAGTGTTTTTATGCTCAGAACCCTGCAGATATTGGATGGCAAACTGGTTGAATGTGATGGTTATAATGCCACTGTTTTTGTCTATGTTGCCCCCGATGAAAACGAACGAAAGTACCTTGTTGAACAGCTCAAGATAGACGAACATACTCTTATTTCTTCGCTCGACCCCGACGAGCCCAGCCGTCTTGAATTTGAGCCGGAGCACATCGCAATGATTCTCAAGCGCCCCAAACACTACGCCCCGCAGGATGAATTTTTGTTCAAAGTGCTTTCAGGCGGCGTGTTTATCTTCACTGACCGCCTTGTAATAGTCATTTCGGAAGATGCCCCCTTGTTCGAGGGCAAGATTTTTAACAAAGTAACTTCCCTTCTTGACATATCACTTAAGCTTATCTACCGGGCGATTTCGCATTTTGTCGAGCACCTCAAGGCTATCAATCAAATCTCCGGAGAGCTCGAGCAGCAGATAAATGTTTCGATGGAAAATAAACATCTGCTCAATCTCTTCACGCTTGAAAAAAGCCTTGTTTATTACCTTAATGCCACACACTCGAACGCAGCACTTATTAATAAACTGAAAAGCTCTACCCCCAAGATTCCATTCACACAGGAAAACCTCGAATTTCTCGACGATATCTCAATTGAGAACACCCAATGTCTCGATCAGATTGGGATATTCTCACAGGTTCTGGCCAGCCTGATGGATGCCCGGGCTTCTATTATCAGCAACAATCTTAACATTCGCATCAAGGCCCTGACCATCTTAACCATTGTGATTATGCTGCCGACTCTTGTTGTGAGTATCTTTTCGATGAACGTTACCATACCGCTGAGGCATGACTCCCCCTTTTCCTTCTGGGTTATTTTTTTTGTAGCTCTTATGTCCGCACTGATAACGGGTATCTTATGGTGGCGGAAAAAGTGGTAAACCCCCGCACCCCCACGCTTTCTTGCGAAAGCAAGTGTGGGGGTTAAGGGGAAACTTGTGAGGTAAAAAAAAATGAAAACTAAATTTTTATCAGAAAGACAGTGTTCAAAACTTATTACATTGGTGTGGGGGTAAAGTGAACTGCCCTGTCTGTAAAAATCCGATGATTGTGCTGGAGCTTGAGCAGGTTGCCTGCGACGAGCTCAGTCGAGTCGAAGTTGACCATTGTACGGCCTGCGGCGGCATCTGGCTTGATGCAGGTGAGCTTGAACTGCTGTTTGGAGATGCGCATCAGGGCCGAATACTTATTGGTTCATTTGAACAGGTAAAATTCTCAAAAGAACGGTCTCGGCCCTGTCCGATATGTCTGAAAAAAATGCATAAAGTTCTTGTAAGTCCCCATGATGAACCTGTGATTATTGACCGTTGTCCGAAAGGTCATGGTCTGTGGTTTGACAAAGGAGAATTGCCGCAGGTGCTTTCCAAAGCCAGTTTCGACAGAGAGCAAAAAATAATAAAACTCCTTTCAGAAATGTTCGGTCGCAATAAAAGCGAGGTAAAAAATGGCAGTTGAAAAAGGTATTTTCGGAAACCTGAGCAAAAACAGAAGCGTCGAATTTTTTACTTTAAAAAACAAAATCGGCTCAGAGGCAAAACTAATCTCATTCGGGGCGACACTTGTTTCGCTCAAGGTTCCCGACAAAAACGGAAAATCTGCCGATATCGTTCTCGGCTATGATGACCTTGAAAGTTATGTCAATGACACATGCTATTTCGGCTGCACAACGGGGCGGTTCGCAAATCGTATAGCAAATGCGAAATTCAAACTTGACGCCAGCCGGTACAGACTGGCTGCAAATGACGGAAAACATCACCTTCACGGTGGGATTAGAGGTTTCAACAAAGCCCCTTGGCAGGGCCGGGAATTCGAAAAAGACAGCCTCTGCGGCGTGGTTTTCAAATATTTAAGTCCTGACGGCGAGGAAGGCTACCCCGGCAATCTGAATGTTTCAGTTACTTATACCTTGACGGATGATAACGAGCTGAAAATCAGCTATCAGGCTTCCACCGACAAAAAAACAATCGTTAATCTTACAAATCACAGCTATTTCAATCTTGCCGGCCACGACAGGGGCAATATCCTTTCTCATCGGATAAAAATAAATGCCGACAGGATTACGGTCGTTGATGACGATTACATTCCTACCGGCCAAATCATAGCGGTCAAGGGCACTGATTTTGACCTTACAGAGTCAAAACCAATCAGCGAAAATATCGGCAGGTTCAAACTTGGATACGATTTCAATTATGTTCTTGACAAGCCGACCCCGGCGGAGCTTTCTTTTGCTGCAAAGGTCGTCGAACCTCAGACCGGCACAGTATTAGAAATTTTCACAACTGAACCGGCAATACAGTTCTATACCGGCAATTTCCTCAGCGCCGTAAAAGGCAAATCCGGCGCCATTTATGGAAAGCACGATGCCTTTTGTCTCGAAACGCAGCATTTTCCCGATTCGCCCAACCATCCGGATTTCCCTTCGGTTGTGCTTGAGCCGGGACAGGTTTACAACCATATTACCGTTCATAAGTTCAGTACAGTTTAAAGTCGGAAAGGATTTTTATGTCAATCGGTTTAATAATTATTCTTGTATTGATTGTTATTGTTGTTGCCGTTATCGGCATATATAACGCTTTGGTCAGGCTGCGAAATCAGGTCGATAATGCCTGGTCGCAGATTGATGTTCAGCTCAAAAGACGCCACGACCTGATACCAAACCTCATTGAAACTGCCAAAGGCTATATGAAGCATGAACGCGGAACTCTCGAGGCCGTTACCAATGCCCGCAGCCAGGCGATGGGCGCAAAAAACGTTGCCGACGCTGCAAAAGCCGAAGGCGTTCTCGGCAGAGCGTTGAGCAAATTCCTGCTGACGGTCGAGGCATATCCGGATTTAAAGGCCAATCAGAATTTTCTTGCCCTCCAGGAAGAGCTTTCCAGCACCGAAAACAAAATCGCCTTTGCACGCCAGGCCTATAATGACCAGGTCTTGTTTTTCAACAATAAAATTCAGATGTTCCCGTCGAATGTCATTGCAGGAATGTTCAATTTCAAGGAACACGACTTTTTTGAAATTGAAGATTCCGCCGAGAAAGCCGTCCCAAAGGTAAGTTTCTAATGTTGAATTTTTAATTTTGAATGGCCTGCAGGAATAATTAAAAATTCAAAATTAAAAATTAAGAAGAATTAGTTAAGGATTATATGGGAGCGAATCATGGCTAATAAGCATAATTCGATTTTGTTGTTCGTCCTGATGTTGGCGGTTCTAAGTTTTCCGCCCTGTATATCGTCGGCCGTTTCGCCTGAACTGACGACAGGTCTGTTCGGAAAGCTGGACTCAAATGAAGATGTGAATTTTTTTACACTGAGAAATAAAAACGGCATCGAGGTGAAACTTATCTCGTTCGGTGCAACGCTTGTTTCTCTCAAGGTGCCCGACAAAAATGGTAAACAAGCCGATATCGTTCTTGGCTATGATGACCTTGCTGGTTTCATAAACGACAAATCTTATTTCGGCTGTACGGTCGGGCGATTTGCCAATCGCATAGCAAATGCCGAATTCAAGCTTGACGGCAGAGAATACAAACTTGCTGCCAATAACGGCAAAAACCACATCCACGGCGGGATTAAAGGCTTTAATAAAGTCCTCTGGCAAAGTAAGGAAGTTAAAACCGACAAGCGATGCAGTGTAGTCTTCAAATATTTAAGTCCTGACGGCGAGGAAGGTTACCCCGGCAATCTGAAAGTTACGGTTACATACACCCTGACCAATAATGACAAACTGAAAATCGGTTATGAAGCAACTACAGACAAAAAAACAATCATTAATCTTACCAACCACAGTTATTTCAATCTTGCCGGTCACGGCAGCGGCGATGTGCTGGGCCATAAGATGATGATAAATGCAGATAATTATACGCCGGCAGTTGACTGTATTCCGACAGGCGAGATTAGAAAGGTCGCAGGCACAAGCCTTGATTTCAGAAAACCTGTGCCGATTGGAGCAAGGATTAAAAAAGTCGGCGGATATGACCATAATTATGTTTTAAATAAAAGTTGCCCAGGCGAACTTTCACTGGCTGCCAGGGTTGTAGAGCCTGTCAGCGGAAGGGTAATGGAAGTCTTCACGACTGAGCCCGGAGTGCAGTTTTACAGCAGTAATTCTCGCAGCGATGTAAAAGGCAAAGGCGGCGCCGTTTACAAAAGGTATGGCGCATTCTGTCTTGAGACGCAGCACTTCCCTGATTCGCCCAATAAACCTTATTTCCCATCGGTAGTTCTGCGGCCGGGCGAAGTTTATCGGCAGTTGACGATATATAAATTTTCAGTGCAGTAAATTAAAAATTTAAAATTAAGAATTAAATGTTTATGTGGGAGCAGATTCGAGCCAACAAACGCAATTCAATTTTGCTGCTTATTTTGATGGCAGCGGTGCTTGGCCTTTTGGGCTGGGTAATAGGAATGGCAGTTTCACCTGACCCGATGGCCGGCGTCTTCGGCTTGACTGTCGCGCTGATTATCTGGCTCATTCTTGCGATGGTTAGTTTCAGCAGCGGCGATGCCATATTTCTTGCTGCCAGCAAAGCATTACCGGTTACGAAGGACATTCATCCGCAGTTATTTAACGTTGTTGAGGAAATGGCCGTTGCCGCTTCTTTGCCTATGCCGAAGGTTTACATAATAAACGACCCTGCCCCCAACGCCTTTGCCACCGGCAGAAATCCGCAGACCGCCTCAATCGCCGTTACTGCAGGACTCCTCGGCAGGCTGAGCAGAGATGAGCTTCAGGGCGTCATCGGCCACGAGATGAGCCATATTCTTCATCGTGATATTTTATTTGTGACTGTTGCAGGTATTATGCTCGGAGCGATAACATTGCTTTCCCAGGTCTTTCTTCGCAGTATGTTTTACAGTTCGATGGCCGGTTCGAGCAGACGATATTCGTCAAGAGGTAGGGGTGCCGGCGGGGCGCAGGCTGTCTTGCTTCTTATCGCGATTGTCTGTGCAATACTTGCCCCGATTATGGCGACGCTCCTGTATTTTGCACTTTCCAGAAGACGCGAGTATCTTGCCGATGCCGGCTCAGCCAGACTTACCCGTTATCCGGAGGGCCTTGCAGGTGCACTTGAAAAAATTTCTCAAAATACTACGCCTCTTGCCGTTGCCAACAAAGTTACCGCCCCGATGTATATTGTCAATCCTCTCCAGAAAGCAGGAATGAAGTTGTCGGACCTGACGAGCACTCATCCGCCGATATCGGAGCGTATAAAAATACTTCGCAGTATGGCGGGTGCTTCTTTTGTAGATTATTCAGATGCCTTTAAGAGAACGACAAAATACGCGACTCCCATACCTTCATCCGCACTTAAGACAGAACAAGCCGTTCCTGTCCGCGACCCATCGGCGCAGCAGCCGGCTGTATCGGTAAAAAATCAGCATAGAAATATCGGCGATATTATGCAGCGAGCCGGCGGCTATCGTTTTGTCGATTGTTCCTGCGGCCTTAAACTAAAAGTTCCCCCGAATTTCAGAGCCGACAGGGTTCAGTGCCCTCGCTGTGGCCGGATACTGTCTGTCCCGGATTAGCCGCATGGAATATAGAAAAAACATCCCACACCTGAATGTTTTAGGTGCGGGGTTCCACAATTTTGATTTTTTAATTTAATTCTCATCTCATAACCCAGCGTCTGTTCTTATAGACGAGCGTGCCGCCGCTTCGCAGGTTTGCATCGCCGCCGATGGAATACTGAAGTTCGAGAGTTTTTCTCAGATACAATTTTTTCGGCGCACCGTTCGGGTCTTTTTCGGTCGGATGTTCGACAACTGCTGTTTCGTTGCTCAGCCCTGCCAGAAACAGCCGGATTTCTTTGGCCTTGGCATCGAAGTCCGGCCAGATTATCACAAGGTCTTTTGTATTATCTTCGCCCTGGAGAATTTTGTTGTCTGCAAACTCAAGAGACTCAAGCAGCGGATATTTCTTTTTATGCCGGAGCTTGATTTTTTCAAAAACAATGTTTCTTGTGTCTTTATATGCCGATATGGCCTGAAAGGTGTCCGTCAAGAGTTCACAGCTCGGATAAAAGGGCACATCAATGCTGAAGCTGTTGGTGACAGTTATGATAATGTACCAGAACCGCTGTGCTTTTGGCTGGTCGGACAGCTGAACTGTTATCTGCTGCGGCTGGTTGAAAACCACATTTAATGTCCATTGATTCGGCCCCGGCACGATTGCCGGCTTGGGAGCCGAAAATGTACCGCCGGTCATGAACATAATTACCGCCGCTATTCCCCAAAATAGTCTCTGTTTCATTTGTCTTACCTCTACTATCGACTAACAACCGATTGGCATTTTACCCAAAAACTTTGCAGGAAAAAAGTCTTTTTTTATCCTGCCCCCTGTCCCTTAAACCCTGCTTTTGCACAATTTGGCCAGTTCGCAATCCGGGCAGTAGTCGTTTTTCCTGCCTGTGCAGTTTTTAATAATCCCGATTCTGCACAGTGCAAAATCGTATTTGACAGGGTCCTTTGGACAGATTTTTCTGAAGCTTTCGGTAATTTCGAGGGCGGTCTTAAGGTTGACTGTTTCCCTGTTGTGCAGGCCTAAAGTTTTGCTCAATCGGCCGATATGCACATCGACAGGCACGATGAGTTTTGATTTGTCAATTCTTTTCCATAACCCGCTGTCAACCTCGTCATTTCGCACCATCCAGCGAAGGAAGAGGAAAAGCCTTTTGCACGTCCCGCCGCCTGCCGGGTCCGACAGCAGAAATTTCAGGCCGGCCGAAGTTTTGCCGTTATGTATTTTGAGTAAGGCCTGAACGAATTTCTCTGCCGCCGGTATGATATTCTCATCGCTTCCGCTGTATCCTTTCAGGAAAAGTTTTTCAATACTGCCGTAACGATTTAATACTTTTTTTAGGATAGTAAACAGGCTGATTATATCTTTGCTGGTATTAAAGCGGTATTTTAAAGGCTTAAAGAGTTTTTTGTCTTTGGCTGAGAAATTTTTAATAAATTTTGCAGGGCTTTTCCCCATTTTTCCTGAAAGGCTGGTTACGAATTTTTCAATCTGCTCGACTGCTCCGTATGCAAAGCAGGCCGCCAGAAAGCCTGCGATTTCCATATCCGCTTTTGTTTTGTAATGGTAAACAAACTGCAGCGGGTCCGGCGGTATGAATCTTTTATGGTTGTATTTGCGATAAAGCTCTTCAAGAATGCTTTTTAGTATATTTTTGTTTTTGACGTTTATTTTTTGCATAAATAGTTTAATGGTTTTCTTTACTTTCTTATTTCCTTACCTCTTTCCTCCCTAAACCCTATACCCTATACCCTAATCTGAGGCAAGTTTATTGTTCTTGACATCATCTCTGTATTGCCGATATTATAATCCGGATTATAAGTTATTGGATTGCAAAGGCTTTTCTGGGAAAGAACAGTGATAATAGATTGCCATACTCATATAAACTGTCCCGGCTGCCAATTAAGCGCTGATGACCATTTTGCCGCAGCCGAGCCGGTTGATGCCTGTATTGTGCTTGCCTGTCAGGACCGGTCCAGCCGTCAGTCCAACGAGCTTGTCAGTAAATATGTTACTAAGCATCCGAAAAAGATGGTCGGCTTTGCCGTTGTCAATCCTGTCAGGGATGACATTTCAAGAAAATACTGGTCCGCCGTTATAGATGATATGGGTCTTAAGGGTGCTGTGCTTTATTGCAGCAGCGATGGGTTCCACCCTGCTCACAGCAGGGCTCTGCAGTTTTATGAGGTTGCCGAGGAATTGAAATTTCCGTTGTTCTTTCACAATGCTCCGCCTTTTACCGTTGATTCGGTTCTCGAATTCACAAGGCCGTCTCTTCTGGATGAAATAGCGCAGAAATTCAAAGACCTCAAAATCATCATCGGCTCTATGGGTCAGCCTTTTGTCAATGAGACGCTTTGTATGCTCGCAAAGCACGAAAATGTTTTCGGCGATTTGACTATAAATCCTCAAAAGGTATGGGAGGTGTATAATTTGGTTCTTTCAGCTCACGAGGCGAACGTTCTGAGCAAGTTGTTTTTTGGTAGCGGTCTGCCTTTCAGCAAACCTCAGGGCTGCATCGAGACGCTTTTAGGCTTTAATAGATTGCTTGCCGATACGAATCTGCCGACCGTCCCGCGGGAAAGTATTCGCGGCATAATTGAGCGCAATATTTTTGAAAAACTCGCAATTGAAATAAGTAGTTAGCCCCCGGTTTATCCGGCGGTTTTATTTCCAAAATTCCCACACCCGATAATCTCTTTTGCCTGCCCTGAGCGAATCTGTCTTGAGTATCATCGAGAGAGTCGAAGGGCCTTTACTTTTTACCTTTTCTCCGCTATAATCCCACCGACTTCCTTGAGGAGGCAACATCGAATTGGTTAAAATATGAAATACGAACAGGTAAAACTAAAATGAATAATCACTCATTGTCTGTTGGCATAAAAAATATGTGATTTGAAAGGAGAGAATATGAAAGTTCAATGTCCACAATGTGTCATAACATTTGACGTTCCCGATATTTATGTGGGTAAAACGGTAAAATGCTTAAAATGCAATCAGTCTTTTACTGCGAGTAGTAAAAACATATATGACGAGAGTAGCCTCAATGGATTCTCCAAAAATTTTTGGACTTTTCGCGTAATGTTGACACCAAAACTTATTATAGTGATTTTCCCGGTATGGTGTATTATAACTGGTTTGGCTGCTTTATTATGGGCAACATCTGCTGAATATTCTACTACAAATTCAAAATTGTTTACATTGGCAATTGCCATTCTCGTTTGGTTGATAAATGTTATTGGTATTCGTATAGTTTGCGAATGGTTAATTGTAATCTTTCGCATTCACGACACACTTGAAGAAATAAGAAAAAAATAAAATCAAATAAATAGGGTGAATAGGAGATGTATGGCTGTAAAAGAAAAAATTTTTCGTGCATTCAAATGCCTGCTTAAGCATGATAGGTATTTACTGGATGTAAAGATTAACGAAAGAAGCCTGACACATCAGCTGGCCGTCTATCTTGAGCAGGAATTTCCCGAATATAATGTCGATTGTGAATATAATAGAGATGGGCACGATAGTAAAAAGTTGCTTTCCTTTAAGATTAAGAAAAATATAACTCCAGATGATACGGAAGGAACCACGGTATATCCAGATATCATTATCCATCATCGAGGAACAAAGGACAATTTTGTGGTGATTGAAGCTAAAAAGACCTTGAATCAAAATCAAGATAAAAATGACAAACAGAAGTTAAAGGCTTATAAGCAAGAATTGAACTATTTACATGCATTTTTTATTAGATTTCCTGTAGGTGATGAATTAAATAATTATAGCGAAACATCGACGAATAGTTTTATTGAAGAAATACAACTATAAATAAATAGGGACATCTACGAAGATGAGATTAATTGGGGACAGGCACCTATTTTTTATCCGCCGCAACTTATCTTGCGATTCCCCGCCGCGGCGTTGGTTTTAACTTTTCAGTTTCGGTTCTCGTGCTACGTAGCGAAGCTACTTCGCAGAGTAGCATTGGACTTTCCACTTTAAGTTTTCAGTTATCTCCTCGCCCCGCAATCATCAAGATGGCTTACGCCACCGCAACCGCTCAACGCAGGTCTGAATCTTCAGTTTTAAATCCCCGATGTCAAAACCCGGCGCGTTCCTTTAGTTATTGAAAAGTTGACAAATCATTTTGAATTTTGATATGTCATTTTGCTTTCTTGCCCCGTGAGATGCCGCTTCGGCTATCTCACCGGGGTTAATTTTTAATTTACTTCAGCCTATTCCTCTCTGCCGCAGCTTTCCAAATTGTTGCAGACTCCTTTCCGTCTTGAATATTCTTCTCGAGCATGGTCTTAACTGCTTCGATTTTGTATTCATTTTTTGACCGAAGTTCAGCCAGGATGGACTCGTGAAAACTGACTTCAGATGTGGTGATGTCATAAAGTGCTTGAAATATCATCTTGTGGTAATGAAGACGAATGCCAAACACTGCTATGACGAGCAAAACATTGACAATCAACGACATGATAAGAGGTATTT
>JBGOWI010000052.1:0-16687 GCA_041478555.1 Phycisphaerae bacterium | reverse complement strand
TGAAAACCCCGATAATTTTTTCTCCACTCCGCCGCGCAATCAATCCAAAAACTTTTCAACTGTCCCCTGGGGGCTAAACGAAAACCAACCCATACTAATTTTGTCCACATAGTGAAAAACGCGCAAGTTTTTTCTTGCGCTTTTTGCTGAAATAAAAAAAATTTCATCCTTATCTGACAAGGACTTATTAACTTTTCACCCGGAATTTTTACTGAAAAATCAGTAAAAACGCGCAAGTTTTCAGGTAATACGGAGGGCCGTTGACCCTTGGCCAACAGAGCAATCGAAAGTCGAAAATAGAAAGTTGAAATCAGGAATTTCTCGATTGCGATCCAATTTCGATTATCGATTTTCTAAAAAGTAAGCGGACTCAAATCTAAAATCCAAAATCTAAAATTACTTTGCCCAAATTATATCTACCAATCCCCTATCCAGCTTTCATCGAAAGCATCGTTGTTTATTTTTTGCTGCGCTACAGAAAAAAACACTACGGCGTCGCATTTAGACGTATAAAACTAATTGCAGACAAAGATGTTGATGCAAAGCATCGATACGCCATTGTTGACCCCCAAGATTATGAGAAATTAGCCGGACTCAACTGGCTGCTTAACGAATATTCAAATTTAAGCCGTTATGCCGTGAAGATGGAAGGCAATGATATTGTTCGAATGCACAGAATAATTATGAATGCGCCGGCGGGGACAATCGTTGACCATAGAGACAGAAACGGACTGAATAATACCAGGAAGAATTTGCGATTCGCTACACGCACGCAAAATAACTGTAATGTCAGACGAAAAACAGAAACAAAGACTTCTAAATATAAAGGAGTCAGTTTTGTCCCAAAAACCCAAAAATGGCGAGCCCAAATAAAATATAACGGAATAAGTAAACATTTAGGATACTTTGAAAATGAAGAAGATGCCGCAAGGGCATACGATGAGGCGGCGAAAGAATATCATGGAGAATTTGCAGTTTTGAATTTTAACGTTAACCACGAAGACACGAAGTCACAAAAGGAAAAGGATAAAATAAAATCTGAAGATGGATTTGTTTTGAAGTTATTATGGAGAATCGGATTATTTGTAAAAAACTTGATTTTATTAAGATTTTTATATATAAAAGAAATGTATAAAAATGTTTAGAAAGAAGGTGCGGGATGACTGTATACACACAGAGCCTTAACAAACTGATAGAAGAGCTTTCAAAATTTCCCGGCGTCGGCCCCAAGACGGCTGAACGGCTTGCTTTTCACATATTGAAATCGGAAAAAAATGAGGCCCTTTCTCTTGCAGATGCGATAGCAAAGGTCAAGAGCAGCATCAGGCAATGCAGACAATGTTATAATCTTTCCGAGGGCGATTTATGTTCGATTTGCACCGACTCCAAGCGCGATAAAAGCATTATTTGTGTTGTCGAGCATTTCCAGGACCTCATTGCCCTTGAGAAGACCGGCCTTTGCAAATGGGTCTATCACGTTCTTGGCGGCCGTATCGCGCCGCTTGAGGGTGTTGAGCCGGAGGACTTGACAATTGAGCATCTTATCAGCCGGATTCGCGGCGGTAAAATTACCGAGGTTGTTATGGCGACAAATCCGACCGTTGAAGGTGACGGCACGGCTTTATATATCAGCTCCTTGCTCAAGCCTTTGGGCGTTAAGGTTACTCGTTTGGCGAGGGGTCTTCCCGGCGGCAGTCAAATCGAATATGCCGGCGGTGCAGTCCTTACCGATGCTATTCTCGGCCGCTGCGAACTCGAATAAAATTATTGGTTCAGAGCCGCGACAGAGTGCTATCTATCAGTAAATTCATGCCGCTATTGCTGGTATGCTACTTGTCAGAATGCTTCAAAGGACCCTGTTACAACTACCCGCACAGGAACATCTTCAAGCACCGATGGAATTCGCGCACGCACCTGCGCCGAGTCCTCTTTCAGATAAACCTCAATTGCAGGCTGCTCCTTCTCGCCAGGCCCAACACCTGTGCCTACCACACCATCAACCTGAAAAATTTTGTCCTTGTGACGGTTTTTCACCACGATAGCGTGACTAATCGCACTACTATTCGACCTCGGTCTGCCCTTCTGAGTCTTCAGGGCAAAATTAACAATCGTCTCGGCATTTTCATAAACCGTCGCTGTTTTCGTCTGTGACTTGAAACCCGTCGCGGCCGCCTCTACACTATGGCCGCCAACCGAAACATCACCAATGAGGTAATTGCCGTTAAGGTCTGTTACCGCCCGCTGGCCGGTATCCACAGTTACTGTGGCATCCTCGATAGGACTGCCATTACTGCTGCTCGTAACTGTTCCACTTATGACACCAACCTTGTCTATAGGCACAGTACCGCCGGGCATCACTACGCCCAAAGCTCCTAAAACAGCATCTATCGGGTTAGCAAGGGTCATTGTGGAGCTGCCGGCAAAAAGCAATCCTACTGCCCGTGGTAATCCGCTATCGAGGTCTGTAGCATCAGCCTCAACAATTAAAGAACCAGAATCCCCGGCAGCACTAAAATCTCCGGGTGTAATCATAATCTGCTTGGTGAAACGCGCCACTTGAGTGCCTCTACCTCCACATTCCTTCGAGTAGCTTACATCTACATCTACATCTATCGCCGAAATAGTCCCAATAGTATGTCCCGTTGTCCGTCCGCTTTTTTGCACAGCCTGCCCAATAAAAGCCGGAACAGTGTTGGCACTTACCAGCCCAATATCAAGAATAACACCATTCGGTTCTACTTTGCCTGCCTCTACCACAGCAATTGCCCCATCCACCTCATTCAGCGGCACAGATGTGCCTTTCTTGAACTTGATATTGACAAAATTGCTTAAATACCCTATCGTGTCAGTCGTATTTTTATAACAGACGGGACTCTGGTCGATAAGACCGGGCTGGATAACTCTTTCACCTTGCAAACCAATGTTCGTGCGGGCTAACACATGATTATTACTGAGAATATACTGATTGCTGTTATCTTCCACAAGCGCACCTAATGTTCCTCCACAACACCAAAGCTTGCTGCTGTCATTGATATCTCCGCCGCTGGTGCCAAGCTTGATTGGCCGCTGCTGCCAAACCTGATGCTCAGGACCGTTATCTGCCCTGCTAAACTTTGGCACAGCTACGGCGAGCAAAATACCCACTAACCCAACATATAATAAACTCTTGCTCATTTTTTGCCCTCCTTAAAATTTTTCGTTCTTTGGCAACAAAAGCTCATCTGACATTTTCCATATTAATCCGCCTCTGGCGGATTAAATGCTTGGCCGTGCGACCAAGCCTTCTAATTGCATCATTATATCAAAATCTTCCTCGAATTACAATAATCTTTTAATGGCCAAACTTAATTCAATCCATTCCATAGGCCATACACTATCGAATCAGTATCAGATGCGCCACTTTTATATGGGAAATCCGGGAGTAAATATCCTATTGCGTGCATTTTATCGTCGCAGGGGGGCTTCTCCGGCTCACTGGGGCAGGTTTAATTGCATTTGGCGGCAGTATTTGCTATACTATGTAACAGTTGGAACAGAATTTGCGCATAGCGTTTATTTTTCCGGATTAGTCGGATTATATGAAGCTGGATATGACAAATCAGATGCGGCTGGAGCAGCGGATGAAGCTTGCGCCGCGGATGATACAATCGATGGAGATATTGCAGCTTCCGATGCTTGCACTTCTGGAAAAGATAGAGGCAGAGCTTAACAGTAATCCTGTTCTGGAAATTGCCGAGCCGTCTGAAGCACAGGCTGATTCCGAATCTGATGTTCAGCAGCAGTCTGATACCGATGCCGGCGAAAAGGACCTTGTAGTCAATCGCGACGATAACAAGGCCGATGACTTTGAGCGTCTTTCTGATTTTTCCGAGCATACCGATGACTATCTGTCCCGGACGGAGGTTTCAAGGGGTGCGCGGTATGATGATGAGCCTGACAGAAAACTTGAGGCGATGAGCAACACTCCCGATAAGGGGCGGTCTTTGCATGACTATCTCACTGAACAGTGGCGGCTTGTGGATGCCGATGAAAAGACCAAAAAAGCCGGCCAGTTGATTATCGATTATATTGACGAGAAGGGCTATCTGAAGGTTCGGCTTGAGCAGCTTCACAACAAGGACAAACACGATTTCGGCATGGAGCATCTTGAGAAGGCGTTAGAATTAGTTCAGCAGCTTGAGCCTGCCGGCGTGGGGGCGCGTGACGTAAGGGAGTGTTTATTGATACAGATGGCTCAATCTTCCGAAGATATGAGTTTTGAGTCCCAGCTTGTTTCAAAATATCTCGATAAGCTTCTTGAGAACAAACTGCCGGAAATTGCAAGGAGAATGAACTGTTCTATCGAGCGCATTAATGAGACTCTTTTGCGCATGCGCAAGCTCGACACCTCTCCCGGCCTTCAGGTAAGCAGGGAGCGAAGTCATCCGGTAAAGGTCGACGTTATTGTTGACCCTGCCGAAGGCGGCGGTTTTAAGGTTTATCTTGCCGAAAAAAGCATTCCTGCCCTTCGGATAAACGAGCATTATGCGGATATGGCCAGGGACAAAAAGCTTGACGGAAAGACTCGTGATTTTTTAAGAACCAATATTCGCTCTGCAAGATGGCTGATGGACGCGATTGAGCAGCGCAGGCAGACTTTATTACGGGTAAGCCGGGCTGTTGTTGACCGTCAGAGAGAGTTTTTTGAAAAGGGTACGATGTATTTAAAGCCGTTGCCGATGTCTGAGGTGGCGGACAAGGTTGGCGTTCACGTGGCGACGGTGTCTCGTGCGGTTTCCGGCAAATATATTCAGTCTCCGCAGGGCATTATGCCGCTTAGGGACCTTTTTGGCGGCGGGATGGAGACGGATAACGGCAGCAGTGAAAGTTTCGAAGCGATTCGCGCTAAAATGCAGCAGATAATTGACAGCGAGGATAAATCAAAACCGCTCGGCGACGAGGCAATCAGGAAGAAGCTTGAGCAGATGGGGATAAAAGACATAGCCCGCCGAACGGTTGCGAAATACCGCAAAATAATGAATATCCCCACAGCGAGATTCAGGAAACGCTTTTAATTTTTTCTGCATACCTGCCCTCAATAGCGCCTTCCAAAATGGTATTTTTCGCCAAAACAAGGCATTTTTATCTTGATTTTTGCAGTATATCACTTATAATATATTTTTTGACTGAAGCCTGATTAGTTAAAGGATGCCAAAAATGGCAGAGAGGAAGATTTTTGATGGTCTGTTTTTTCCGCTTTGGAACGCAGAAAGTTTATTTCTTTTTTTCATAATTTTTTTAATCTGTTTTTCGCCTTTTGTTTTGGCGACAGACAGGTATGTTTATCCTCCGCAGAGTTCCTCAAGACCGGCTTTAAGTTTTGCCGGCGTGGTTGTTCAATATCCTCATATTCAGGCGGCGATAGATGATTCAGAAGACGGCGATATTATTTATCTTGCCCCCGGCCGGTTCACCGGCTTTGGAAACAGGGACCTCGATTATCACGGCAAAGCCATAACAATCAGCGGCCTTGACCCCAACGACGCCAATGTCATCGCCGCGACGATAATTGATTGTAATGGCTCAGAAACGGACAAGCACAGGGGTTTTTATTTCCACACCGGTGAAGATACCAATTCCGTCCTTTGCGGAATTACAGTAACTAATGGCCTGCATGATTATGGTTCAGCCGTATATTGTGATCAAAGCAGTCCATATATTCATCATTGCAATTTTACAGCAAATACAGGGAGATATGGCAGTGGTGCTGCGATTTATCTTGGTAGAAGTTCGTCAGTATTGTCAGAGAGCACGATTGCAGATAACAATGTGGGTAATGCTGTCAATTTAGCCGGCTATTACAATGATTCTAATACTACAATAGTTCAAAACTGCATTATTAAAAATAACTTTGCGAATGGTTCTTCCGGCGGAATTTACTGCAGCGGAGGTAATAATGAGGTTATAAATTGCAAAATAGAGGGGAATAAATCATACGGAATACAAATTCGTTCTGGCACTATGAAGATATCAGATTGTCAGATTATCGGTAACGGTACAAGGGGCAGCCAGTTTTCTGTGGGCGGTATCTATAATATGGACGGCCGCGGGGGTGTGACTGTAGAGAATTCTTCAATCATCGGAAATGGTGGAGCGGGCGTAGTACGTTGTGAAGAAATTAACAACTGTTTCATCGGATATAATTCGGGTAATGGTTTGGAATATTGCCAAAGAATTATGAATTCAAAAATCATAGGCAACGGCGGTGAGGGAATTAATCGCCCTGTTGGCATTTATGGGCCCCCGCTAATAACAAACTGTGTTATAGCCAAGAACAAGGGGCGAGGGATTTATTATTATTCCGGTGGCACTCAAAATCTTTCTAATTGTACGATAGTCGAAAACGACGGCGTGGGCGTTGAAATAAGCAATACGACACTGAATATAACCAACTGCATTATCCGGGATAATTTCGGCGAGCAGGGCGAGCAGATTAAAGGGATAACGCCATTAACGCAGGTTAGATATACTAATTCTTACAAAACTTTTGATTCCCCCCCAATTCCAATTCCAAAAGAACCGTATCCGGGAATAGGCAATATTGATTCTGACCCCTGTTTCGTTTCTGATTTCGACTTCCATCTTATGCCGGATTCTGCCTGCGTTGATGCGGGGACTAACGATGCCAATTTTGTAACAGAGCCGAATGACATAGAGGGAAGTCCGCGGATTATTGACGGCAACGGTGATGGTATCGCGACGGCCGATATGGGAGCATACGAATATAACAACCAGCAGCCCGTTATAGCAGCCTGGGCGGAAAGGATTGTCTGTTTTAAAAATGCCGGTAATCAAACAGAAGGAAATATATTTATAAAAAATTGCGGCAGCGGAATTCTTAACTGCCAGATTGTTTCAGACTGTAACTGGTTAACTATTGTACCTTCTCAAAGTACATCTTCCGGCCAGGTTCAGCAGCTTAATGTATTGGTTGATGCGAATAGCCTTGAGCTGGGCGATTATTTCTGCAGGATAAAAATATATGGCGAAAATGCTCCTAACAGTCCTCTTGACCTCTGGTTGCAGGTGCATATCGGAAGTCTTTTTATTGTGCCGACAGATTTTAATACCATTCAGGCGGCAATTGATGCAGCAAATGATTTTGACTATATCCGCGTTCTGGATGGAACATATACAGGCTCCGGCAATACAAATGTAAATTTTGCCGGCAAAGACGTTGTGCTGCAAAGTATCGGCGGCGCTGAAAACTGCATAGTAGATTGTCAGCAAACGGCTAATGGCTTTAAATTCATTTCAGGCGAAACATCTGAAACGGTTCTCGATGGTTTTTCAATAATAAACGCATATGAGTATGCCGTTTATTGTGATGCCTGCAGCAGCCCGGTTATTACAAACTGCACTATTGCCGACAGCGGGAAAGATGGTGTTTATATGCAGAATTATCGTAGCACGACAATAAATAATTGCAGGTTTGACGACTGTTTGTATACGGGCTTGCATTGTAGTAGCTTTAGCTATTGTAAAGTAAATGTCGGGAATTGTGAATTTATTGGCGGCAGAAAGGCAATTACGGTATTTTGTAGAGGGGAAATATCTATTCGGGACTGTAATATAAATTCGAATTATGATGGAGTTCAATGTTCTGATGCCGCGGAGGTTTCTATTGAGAATTGTGTTATACATGACTGTATGGGAGGTGGAATTGAATTTGTGAATGTCGGTGAACTGCAGATAAGCAACTTGCATATACGAAACGTTGGACGGTGGGGACATGGGCTGATACCTAATGATGGAATTGGCATTTGGGGAGTTATTCGGGGGAAAATTTCTAACTGTATTTTGACCGGTAATGGGTCTCTTACAGATATCTCTCCCCCTATTCCTTTCAGAGGAGAAGGTGCTATACATATATATCAGGGCAGTAATATTGTTGTGCAAAACTGTTTATTGGCAGGCAATAACACTGGTTGTTTTGTGACGATGGATAGCCAGGTAAGATTCGAGAATTGCACATTTGCTGGAGGTTATGGACTTCAAGGCAGTACACTGCATTGTAGCGGTTTTAGCGGGCCAATCAAGGTAGATTTTGTGAATTGTATTCTGGGGGATGAAGGGAATTCAATTTACCAGGAAAACGGCACGGGAACTACTATAGATATTTCGTACAGTGATGTGCGTGGCGGATGGGAAGGTTTGGGCAATATTAATATTGACCCCTGTTTTGTTGAGCCGGGCTATTGGGACTCTAACGGTACCCCTGATAACGCAAATGACGATTTCTGGGTCGACGGCGATTATCATCTCAAAAGTGAAGGCTGGCGCTGGGACTCGCAAAGGCAGCGCTGGACTTATGACGGGGTTACAAGCAGATGTATTGATGCAGGTAATCCCGGCTACCCTCTTGGTAATGAACTTTTGACTGTGCCGCCTGACCCATGCAGCTTGTGGGGCGAAAACCTGAGAATTGATATGGGTATGTATGGCGGGACTGCCGAGGCGTCGATGCCGCCGTATAACTGGTCATTGCTTTCTGATATGGATAACAGCGGCAGGGTCGATTTTGCTGATTTTTCTTATCTGGCCGGTTACTATGGCGAAGAAGACGAGAAATTAAGCGGCGATTTGAATCGCAATGGTAAAGTTGATTTAGAAGATATAAGTTTAATCGCTGCCGATTGGCTCAAATCTACAGATTGGGCCATCGGTTGGTAAGTTATACTGGTTCAGCCGATAACAGCCTTCATAATCACGAAGATAACTATTGCCGTTACAATCATAAAGGCCACTATTGAACCGAACAGGAGGATGCTCTCCCGCAGGAATGAAGCGAACTTAATCTCTTCGACCTTGATAGCTTTATAGACTATTGATATAACCGCAATCAGCGGCAGGGCGAGAAACAGGGCCTTTGCAGTTGTGCCTATGTATACAGGCGATGTAAATCCCGCGAGGAGATATTGATATAGATTAAAAATATTCGTCATTGGTTTCGTTCTTTTATATTGATACAATGAGCCGTATACACGGCGTTTACGACGCACAGCAGGTTAAGCATTCCTGCAATGCTGGTATAAATTTCTCCAATCTCTCTCGGCTTTCCGAAAGAATCGAGGTGATATACGCTGCCGCTCAGATGTGCAAGGTACGCAACGGCAGGCGAATTTAACATTTGAGCCCAGTACCATGGCGTTTTTGCGTCGATGACGGCGATTGAGCCGAGCCAGATACCCAGCACAAACGCAAATGCAATTGAGAAGAATATTATCGCCGCTCTTTTTGGCTGACCGATTATCCAGTGTCCCGCTCCCGGAATCCACCATGCGGCGATTCCGACGAGAAAAAGATATGCGGTACCTCGCAGGCCGAATTTTCCAGCGGTATATTCTCTCACATTTAGGCTCCGTTTGTGTCAGTTTTGGTTTTTTCGGCCGGTTTGTTTGGTTCGTATGCGGGTCTGAGATTTAATCTTTTCAGAATATTATCCGGCATAAAGTGTTCGAGCGTCATGCTCTGCGACAGTATATAATTTTCTTTGTATGCGATTTGCTGCCTTGATTGTTCGTAGTCCTCGATTGTTGCCGGGTTACGGCTGAGGCTTTTTATCACATAGCAGGCAAGCAGCGGTTTGAACTCAATAATAGCCGGGACATTTTCGGCCTGGGTTTGGTTTGATTTAAAGAGTGAATAAAATTCATCTATCAGTTTTGCGTAGATTATGCTCTGGTTGACAAAACGTTCGGCGTCGGGCAACTGTGGCGAGCTTAGTTTTGCAGTTTCAATATCCGTTTGAGAAATTCTGCCTTTTTGTTTCCAGCTCTGTATTTCAAAGTTTTTTTGATTTTCGTTGCTGTCTCTGGCCGGATAAAGTGAATTGAATTTTTCGATTGCCGCCTCCCACCCTTTGTTTTTGGCCAGCTCAACAAACTCATTTGCCTTTTGGCTGGCTATATTAAATGCTGCCAGTTTCCTGCAGTCCTGTTTGACCTTTTCCTTCAGGACAAAAGTTTTTTCCTCCTGCTGGCGGTCTTCGGAAACTTGCGGCAGATTCTTTTCGTAACTGAAGTTTATATCGGTCGGCACGGCTGAATTTTTGGTTTCAATAACGCGAGCCATAACGACAATGGTTCCCATGCTGTCTGTAAAAGGCCCGATACTGACGTACATTTTAGGCTTTGCCGGCTCGAAAGGTCCGAGTTTGAAGGCCTCGTCACCGAGTTGTTCTATCGCAAAGACCATTCTTGCCAGTCCTGTCGGTATTCTGCTCTGAGTCCGCATCATGAGTGAGCCGAGGCACCGGTCGGCCAGTATTTCCTCAACAGTAAGAAGAGCGGTTTTCCCTGTGTATATTTTTATATCGTTTTGTTGCGCGATTTTTTCTGCAGCGTCGGCGTAGTCTGTGGTTTTTTCTTTGAACTGCTGGACGGAGGCGGTTTCAGAATTAAGCGATTCGAAGCCGGCTTGTGCCTGTTCGACGGTGTCTTCGAGAATCTTTATTGCCTTTGTGTTTGCCTTTCTTGCCAGCAGCGCATTTTTGATGGCGCCGGCGACTTGGGCGTAGCTTCTCTGTCTTTCGATAATTTTGGAATTCGGGTCGTTTGCATCTGCAGGAACCTGTTCGGAAAAACGGTTGAGATTCTGCTGGTAAAATTCCTCGGCATCTTCTTCTGTTGGTTGTGTTACAAGTTTTTTTACATCTTCGAGTTTTACTATCATATATTCAAGCGCGACTCTTGGTTTTTGTTTATAGCCGAAGCCGCAGGGATTTTCTTCTGTTATTATGTTTGGGTAATAATTTTTATATTTCTCGAATTGCAGAGCAATCTCGGTTTTGTCAGGTTCGCTTGTTTTGTCGATAAATTTCTCATTGCTGAACCCTACAAACTCGGCATTTACGGTTTCTTTTGTTCTTGCTGCCAAGGCCGCCATTTGCATCTCTGTGACATCTTCCGTATCGGTGACTATTCTGGCGTAGCTGATGACGGCGAGGATATCTGCGAAGGTTGCGAGCACCGTATCATCTGTCATCTGGTTAGCCTGCCCCGCGTTTCTTACGGCTGTTTGGGCGTCGATTCTGTCGCTTGTGATTTTTGGTATAAGGGTTTTCAGTATTTCTCCTGCATGTTGTGGCGATATGGCGCAGCCTGCGTTTTTCGCCTCGGCTTTTAAGAGTATCCAGAAAAGTTCGGCTCTTCCTCCAGCCTGTTCAAAGAAGGCGTCTATTCGCTCCGGGCTTATATAGAGCTGGCTTTGCATGGCGATGCCTTTTATTTCATCGCTCAGTGCCGCACCTGGAACAGATTCCGGGAAAAGCAGCTGACCGAGCAGTATGAACCTTAAATCCTGCTGAGTGATAAAAAACTTATCGACGTAAAGGCTTCGCATCGCGGCAAGTTCCCTCGCGGCCTGTCCGATGTCGTTAAAGCTGATTTTTTTGTCCTTGTCGAAATACCACATGGCTCTTGTCGGCCCTTTTGAGCGGGGTTTTGCAAGCTGACTGAGCACACTGGGCATAATAAAAGCCACCATGATGAGTATGACAAATATAGCCATCAGCTTGTTCATATTTTTGCGAAACCATTTGACCAAATGCATATCAGCTCTCCAGAAAGCGGTTAAAATTTACTGTTTCAATTGTAACCTTTGTCGGACAAAAGGCTTACATAGACGCATTTTTCTGTTTCAGAACAACAGAGTATAAGTAATTTGCCTGGCTTTGCAATAAAAAATCCCGCACCTATTTGTACTGTGCAAAAACCAAAAAAGGGTTGAAGCAATAGGCGTCTATGCTAACAACCTTAATTCGGGATAATATGGAACAAATAGGTGTAGGATTGCTCTTTTGACACTTAGAGATTATAGTTAAGAAATTATCTCAGCGAGCCGGAACTGTCGACTATTAACTGACGACTAATCATAGCTATGCCATCCCCAAGGGAGGGATTGTTGTGTCTACTGTTAAGAAGGGATTTAAAAAATCACAGGGGCAGTTTGCAAGGGCTGCTCGTTTTATTCCGGGCGGGGTCAATTCGCCTGTCCGGGCGTTTGGTTCTGTCGATTGCAGTCCTGTCTTTTTTGCAAGGGGCAGAGGCTCAAAGGTCTATGACCTTGACGGCAACGAGTATATCGACTATGTATGCTCATGGGGTGCTCTTGTGCTCGGCCATTGTCACCCTTCAGTTGTTGCTGCAGTAAAAGCCGCTGCCGGCAGGGGCACTTCGTTCGGCGCACCGACAGTTGCGGAGACCGCTCTTGCTGAGATTATCTGCGGTGCATTCGATTCAATTGAAAAGCTTCGTCTTGTCAGCAGCGGGACAGAAGCTGTGATGACCGCAATTCGTCTTGCCCGCGGCTTTACCGGCAGAGATTACATTGTCAAGATGTCCGGCTGCTATCACGGCCACAGCGATTCGATGCTTGTTTGCGGCGGCTCGGGCTTGGCGGAATTTTCAAAACCGCTTTCGCTCGGCGTTCCGAAATCACTTGCCGCCCTTACGATAGTTGTTGACTATAACAACATTGATTCAGCAGCGAGGGTCTTTGAGGAATATGGAAAAAGAATCGCCGCCTGTATAATCGAGCCGGTCGCTGCGAATATGGGAGTTGTTTTACCAAAAAGCGGTTACCTTCGTTTTTTGAGGAAGCTCTGCAGCGATAATAAATCACTTCTTATTTTTGATGAGGTGATAACCGGTTTTCGGCTTTGTTTCGGCGGAGCGGAAAAGATATTTAAGGTCAAGCCTGATTTGACCTGTCTGGGAAAGATTATCGGCGGCGGTCTTCCATGTGCAGCAGTTGGCGGAAGGGCTGAGATTGTGGACCTGCTGTCGCCGCAAGGCGCGGTTTATCAGGCCGGCACATTGAGCGGCAATCCCCTCGCCACCGCTGCGGCACTTGCAACTCTGAAAATCTTGAAAAACAAAAATTTCTACAGCCGGCTCGAGGGAAAGTCCCGGATGCTCTGTGCAGGATTGCTCGATGCCGCTAAATATGCGTCAGTGCCTTTGACGGTAAATCGCATAGGCTCGCTTTTAAGCTGTTTTTTCACTGAAAAACAGGTTTTCAACTTTGCTGACGCAAAGTCGGTAGACTTGAAGGTTTTCAGGGCGTTTTTCGCTCGGATGCTCAAACAGGGTATATATCTTGCCCCCAGTCCGTTTGAGGCGATGTTTATTTCTGCAGCCCATTCAAAAAAGGATATTGAAAAAACCATAGTTGCTGCACAAAATAGTCTAAAAGCGATAAAGACCTGAAAGGATTACTGAAATTTAAGGAGAGATAAAATGGCTGATGATGCAAAGAAACAGGACCAGCTTCTTGAGACAACTGATTGTCTGGAAGCCATCGGCACGCTGAAGAGCAGTAAAAATTTCTTTTTCTTTGTCAGTTTTCTCTGTCTGTTGATTTTGCAGGGGATATTCTGGCTGGTGCCGACTGAATATGTTGACAAGCCCGGCACAGAGGCAGAGAAGGATGTGGCGCCTGTTACGGCGATGCTTTTGAAGCTTGCCGCACCTGTCGAGAAGACTGTAAAAGTTGAGAGAAAGACTGAGAAAATAGAAAAAGCCGCACAGGCTTTAACTGCTGATGCCAATACCGCAGCGGCCGAGCCGAATGCAGCATCGCCCACAAAAACTATTCCCCCTGTTAAGATTAAGATTAAGATTCAGTTTTCGCAATTGTCCTGGTTGATAAGGCTTTGTAACTTCCTGCTTATTGTCTGTTCAGTAATATATTCGCTGACCTTGCTGTTTTGTATGAAGGTTTCTCTTGTCGGCAGGCTCGGCGGAATAAGGCATATTACCAAGGCTGTTTTCATCTCGTTTTTTATGGTTGTCCTGATTTTGCCGTGGCAGATATTGTTTAAGGGCGTTATAGCCGGTGCAATATATACTCCGCAGGAGCTGCTTGCCGCCTGGTCAGGTTTTTTCAAAACCGCTTTTGAAAAAACCGCTATAGTTTCAGACGCGGTAATGTTTCTGCGGTTTACAGGTCTGTGGCTGATTGTTGTTATACTTCTTTGCTGGGCGCAGCTTAAAAGTATTCGCTGGTCAAGGAACACACTCAAGCGTCTCGGCATTACCGGATAATAAAAACCACGAAGAAATTTATTAAAATATTATTACACCACGAAGGACACGAAGAAAGGTATAATTAAATTACTTCGCAGCCTTCGTGGTCTTCATGGTAAAGTGGATATATGAAATGGAATTTGATGAACTATCGAAAAAAGTAATTGGATGCGCCCTTGAGGTGCATAAAAGATTGGGACCTGGATTGCTTGAATCCACTTATGAAAGGTGTCTGTCGTTTGAGCTAACATGTGCTGGAATACAACACGATATTCAGAAAGAATTACCGGTTGAATATAAAGGAATGAAACTGGATTGCGGCTATCGTATAGATGTGCTCGTTGAAAATGAAATAATTATTGAACTTAAAAGTGTTGATAAAGTTTTGCCGATTCACGAGGCACAGCTTCTTACTTATATGAAACTTGCCGGCATTGGTATTGGTCTACTTATGAACTTCAATGCTTGCAAATTAAAAGACGGTATAAAGAGATTTGTTCTATAAGAAGATACTAAAACCATGAAGGACACGAAGAACCACAAAGAAATAAGAAAGTAGTTTTAAATAATTTTATATATCTTCGTGACCTTCGTGTTCTTCGTGGTGAAAAGTTTATGGCTCAATTTTGCATAGCTTTCATCGGCACGGGCATAATGGGCAAACCAATGGCTCTTAATCTGCTAAAAGCCGGTTTCCCATTGACTGTGCATTCAAGGACAAAGTCGAAGGCCGAAGAGGTTATAAAAGCGGGCGCAACATGGGCGGATACTCCTGCCGCAGCAGCCCGAAATGCAGATGTAGTTATAACATGTGTTACCGATACTCCTGATGTAAGGCAGGTTTTACTGGGCAAAGGCGGCGTAATCGAATCTGCCAGAGCGGGTCTTATCTGTATCGATATGTCAACTATTTCGCCGTTTGAAACGCAGCAGATGGCGAAAACTCTTGCTGATAAAAAGGTAATTTTGATTGATGCTCCTGTCAGCGGCGGACAAATTGGTGCAGAACAGGCTAAACTATCAATTATGGCAGGCGGCCCGAAAGAATATGTTGAAAAGGTCAGACCGATTTTTGAAGCGATGGGCAAAAGCGTAACTTTCTGCGGCCCAAGTGGTTTTGGGCAGATAACAAAACTTGCAAATCAGGTAATGGTAATTCATACGATTATGAGTATTGCCGAAGGTCTTGCCTTTGCGGCAAGTGCCGGCCTTGACCTTGAAACTACATTGGCTGCCACATCCGCTGGCGCTGCCGGCAGCCATTCGCTCAAGGCTTTGGGGCCGAAGATTATTGCAGGCGATTTTAGGCCCGCCTTTTCGGTTGATTTGCAGTTGAAGGATTTAAGATTAGTTCTGGAATATGCTGAAAAGATAAATCAGCCCCTTCCCGGCACAGCTCTGGCAAAGGAATTATTATCTGTCCTGAAGGCTCAGGGCAGAGGCTCCGATGGCACCCAGGCATTATTTGATGTTATAAAGCAATTGTCCGGCAGGAAAATCTCAAATAAGTAATCACCAAATAAATTTTGATGGCATCGAGGCGGAATTTGGTTATAATCTTGAATCTTATTCCTTATTTTGAAAGTTTGAAGATTTATGAAAAAGGCAATACTTGTTTTAGAACTTGTTCTTATCGCTTTGTTTTCAGCCAGTTGTCAAAAGCCCAAGAAGGTTCAGCGTCTCGAAGAAAAGCCCCAGTATGACAGACCCCTGCCGCCTGGCCAGCATGCCTTGCGAAAGATAACGAATCCCGCTGATATTCCCGATTTTACATTCGCTTGCCACGACCTGAAAGACCTTAAGAGTTCAGTAGCCAAAAGCCTCAACTACCTTTCCAAGCCCTCCAGCAAGCAGTTTTATCCGTGTGGCGAAATAACTCATGAACGTGCGGTTGACAGCCTTAAAGCGTTTGCTGAACTGTTGAATTCCAACCTGCGCGGCAGTCAGTTAAACGATGCGATACGCCAAAAGTTTGACGTTTATATCTCTGTCGGCTGCGATGATAAAGGTACGGTTCTGTTTACGGGTTATTATACCCCGATTTTTGACGGCTCTCTCAAACGTACAGATAAGTTTCAGTATCCTCTTTACAAACAGCCCCCTGATATTGTAAAGGGTCCCAAGGGCGAAATTATCGGCAGACGCGGCCCGGACGGGCAGACTGAACCGTATCCTTCAAGGAAGATTCTTGAAGTTTCAGGTTCGCTTATGGGCCAGGAGCTGGTTTGGCTCGGCGACCCCTTTGAGGTCTATATCGCTCACGTTCAGGGTTCTGCCAGGATTAGGATTCCTGGCGGCAAATTTTTCAACGTCGGCTATGCCGCCAGTAACGGCCATGATTACAAAAGTCTGTCGAAGGCAATGGTCGAGCAGGGCAAAATCAGCAAAGAGCAGATAAGCCTTTCGGCAATGATTGAGTATTTCAGAAAGCACCCTGACGAAGTTGAAAGTTCTACCCAGCTTAATCCTCGTTTTGTATTTTTTATGGAGGAAAAGGGCGACCCTCGCGGCAGTTTGAACGAGGAGGTAACGCCGCACAGGAGCATCGCAACGGACAAATCTATTTTCCCGCCTGCCTGTCTCGCGTTTATTTCTACCAAATTGCCTTATGAAAAGGA
>JBGOWI010000070.1:0-9766 GCA_041478555.1 Phycisphaerae bacterium | reverse complement strand
TGACCGGCTCAACGATAAGATTTTTCCATTCGATTACAGCTAACATTTTCTGTACCTCCACAATAAATTGTTAATATTGAACGTTTGTCTTTTTATTTCGAAACCTCTTCTTGCTCTTCCCCTGAAAACTAATTTTCGGCAATTATTTAACTAACTAACATGCAAAAGTCGATATGTCAACCCTGTTTTTTTGTGTTTTTATCAAAAAAACATCCTTCATTTTTCAAATAAAAATGCACTTTGTATCCTCTGCCTTTTCCCAATAAACCACTATTATCCGGGATTTCCCGCATACACGCCTTAATAACACTGCTGCCCCTTCCGATTGTCATGAATTATCAAATCCGTTCTAAAACTGCAAGTATTTTCGGCCGTTCTTGGGGCTGGGAAATCAGGGTTAAAGCAATCGTCGACAAAGCCGATTTCGACAAACTAACGACTAAATACTAACGACTATCAAATTCCACCTGCAGTATCTGGCCGAGCTGGTCGGACAATTGTTCTATTTTGTCTTCCGTAAGGTTCGGATTTATCACCTGAGCCTTTTCATCTCGGCCCGTGATTCTGACGGTCCATATTTCTTTGCCGCCAGTGACTTCTGAAGAATCGTATTTGACAAGGCGTTTCCGCATCAGGACAAGGGTCAGAACAAAACGGAAGTTTACTTTTCCCTCATCGGTCTCGCTGGCCAGCCTTTCGAAAAATGCCAGCAGCATATCATTATCCACGAAGATTTTTTTCTTCTGGTCGCCTTTTGGCATTGTGCTTTTCCAGTAGCAGTAAACCTTCGGCCTGTTTGCCATCCAGTATTCGGCACAGTAATCTCTGCGCACAAGTCCCTGCGGGGTTTCGACGAGCGTAGCGATAAATTCTTCATCCGGCTCTATGGTTCTGCCGGTGCCGCTGCATACGCCTGATGGTTTGTGTATGTCCCATTCAGCCATTTGTTTTGATTCAATCAAATTCAAGCCACGGCTTTATCTTTTCAACGGTCTTTGCACCTATTCCCTTCACGTTTTCAAGGTCGCTGGCACATTCAAAGGCCTTCTGTTTGCCGATTGTCTTTTGTTTGTCGCGATAATCGATTATTGCCTGAGCTTTTTCTTCGCCTATTGAGGGCAGCTCGGCAAGTTCGCTGACACAAGCAGCATTAGGATTGAGTTTTCCGGTCTGGGCAAAAACGATTTTTTCGCAATGCCGTAAAATCGGCAAGGCAAAACACAGACTTAAAACAAGTCCTGCGAAGAAAGTTATCGTTAGCGGCTCAACCGCCTGCTTATTTTCATCATTCGAATAATTCATAGACCAATCAAATAACTAACGACCATCAAACTGACCATTTCAGTCAGTTCGATTAACCTTTCTGCAGAATTTTCCGCTGCAGTTTTGCCATCGCCATGAAAGACTTCTTTGGCTCAAACTTCTCGGTCAGCAGTCCTTCGCCGACAAGTTCGTTATTATTTCCATCCGCAAGAGCCGAATAGGTTATAGTATTAACAAAAGGCTTGCTGAAGGCGATTTTGCAGAAATCCTCAATCCATTTCGACTGCTGCATCTGGTCCCACGGCTTGTACCACAGTCCCGCCTCATGCGGCTGTTGTTTTTTGGCATTATGCGTGTCGGGCACGCCGAAGGATGTTATATGCACAGGCTTTGGAACCGGTGCAAAACAGTCGAGCATTGCCGAAACCTGCATCATATCGCGTATATGCATGCCGGGCTGGTCTTTGCCGAACACCATTTGAACGCCGAGCGCATCGTAGTTTATGCCTGCCTGGGTTACCATGTCGATATAGACAAGCGGCGGTATGGTATCGGAATTATGCGCGTAATATTCGCCCCACGGAAAGACTATATCAATCATCTTGAGGCTTCTGTTGTCGGCTTCTCTTGCGGCAAGACAGGCGGTTCTGGTGATTTCCAGAACACGCTCGAAGCTGAACCCAAAGTAGTTATAAGCGTTCAACCCGCTCAATACAAGCCAGATGTGAACATACTTTGCATATCTGGTTACAACCTTTGTTATAAATTCGTAGCTGGCCTCGCGAATGGCTTCAAAATCATCCTGACCCTTCAGCCAGTCGGGCACAAACTTCTCGTCAAAACACAACAGCGGCCCTGCGCAGAGAAGTATTCTCTTTCTACCCAGAAGTTCGATGCAGTGGTCCATTTCGGTAAAATCGCATTCGCCTCGAACAGTCTCTATCTTGGACCAGTCAACAGGTATTGAAATATGAGCGAAGAGTTCGAATACTGCTTTAAGATAATCTTTGTTTTCGAGTTGTTGCGGGTCGATTATGCAGCCCAGGCTTGAGCGCGCAAAGCCGCGGCTCTTCAGTCTGGCCTCAAAAAGAAGGTCAGCGTATTTTGTTGCGAGCTGTTCGGAGAATTTCAGGGCCTTTGCAAGACACTCATCGGCCAATACAGACGCCTTAGCCGGCTCATTGATGTTTTCAAGCATCTGAACGAAAAACCACTGAATTTCATTCGCCTGACTTCCAAAGTGGTTCTTCTGCTCAAAAATTGCCCAGTCCTCGCGTTTAATGATTATCTCCATTAGTTTCGCACGAGCAAGTTCCACATTTAATATATAAGGCTGTTCTCTTTCGGGTAGTCTCGTCGTGCAAAGCGACACGCTGCCGAAACCATCGACAGGCCACAGCAGGCTCAATCCTGCCGGCTCGGAACCCCTCGTCTTGCAGTCTATGATTCCATCCTTGAAGGTTATAAACTTCGTGCTGCGAAATGGTATCCTGTCGGTGCCGAATAGTGTAACGCCCGTAAGTGCAAAATCGTTCGCAATTTTGCCGTCTTTAAAGACCTGAAACTTCACCTGTCAACCCTCAAAAAATACGCTAAAAATACAGAAAATCCATATAGACAGGGAATTATAGCATTAAACAGCCCTAAATCAATGAATCTTTCTTGCCCACCCGTAGCCTTGGCGACCTGTCCTCCGTAGTCCCCCTGTTCTTGCTTTCGCACCCGTGCCTGCGACTACCCAACGGGTGCAGGCAAGAAAGCATAGGGGGACGGAGGATGGAAGGCGGATGGTGTTGTGCGCACATGGCACGGCGGGAAAGAAAATTGCAGGTTTAGGCGGACAGCTAATTTACGCTGGCAAAGGCAGCTAATTCTGCGCCTGTTTTTTCGGTCTCGCTGTAATCCTTTAGCTGCTGGTTCTGCTCAATTAACCCGGCTATAACAGAGAACTGCTCAAGTATGATTTCTATAAAGTGGTGAGCGGAGTCGAATCCAAAATCGAGATGCTCAGACTGCCCAAAACTACAAGCCGGCAGAAGCATTATCGCATAACCAATACCATCAAAACCAGACGAAAGACCTGAAGCTGCAACGAGATAGCCGTCAATCTGCGAAATCAAAGGCTCACAGCCGTCATCAACCCTCCTGCAAAGCTCATCCAATAAACTCCTCTCGGCAAAAATCCGCTCAAAAATATCCAGCCTGTTCGAGACATAACTGCCGCTGCGAGCAATAATTGCAATAACAATATCAGTATCCCCGAAACTGTCGAAAACCATCTGTGCGATTTTGTTAATTGTCATTTTTCCGTTCCAGAGCATTTGCATAAACCACGTAAGCATAATTTCGACACATAAAAGCAGACGTTTAACCAAAATCATATAAACATCTGAGGAATAAAGGTTATCGGACGTGTTTTAGTTAACAAAATGCGCAAGTAAAAACCTGCGCGCTTTGAAAAAATTAAAATTTTTTTCTCCATGTCAGGCATAAACTTACAAATCCAGCATAAATAATTTTCGTCCAAAATTCGTCAAAAACGCGCAAGTCCCTCCCTTCATACGGAAGCAGATACATAGAAGAAAAATCCTAATTCCTAATATCTAAATCTTAAACAAATCCAAATTACCAAAACCTGTCCTCGCAAAAGCGGGGATTCAAATGTTCAAAATTGTTTCGGGTATTTGAGAATTAGAGTTTTGAATTTGTTTAGTGCTTAGGGTTTAGGATTTAGAGTTTAATTTTGCAGGAGCAATACAATCAGAATTACCTTTTCCATCTCTGTTACAATTCCCGAGTTTATAGAACGCCTAATCGTCGCAGTGGTACTTCGACACCGACGGAGACACTACGGCTTTGCTTTTAGGAAAATCGCCTTAACGCAAGGCAAATACGCAATCGTTGACCCGGAAGATTTTGAAGAACTAAACAAACACAAATGGTGTGCAAAAGTATATTCTCATACCTCCTATGCACAACGCAGAGAAAACGGCAGGATTATAAATATGCACCGCCGGATTATGCAGCCCCCTGATGACAGGGTTGTTGACCATAAGAACCACAACGGCCTGGATAACCGAAGGGCAAACCTGAAAATTGCGACAAAGTCGCAGAACTGCTGCAATCGCAAAAAGAGACCCGGAAGCTCAAAATACAAAGGTGTCTGGTGGCACAAGCCTGCCGGCAAATGGGAGGCAGCCATCAGATATGACGGCAGATACATATATCTTGGACTATTCGATGACGAAATCGAGGCGGCAAAGGCCTATGACGAAGCCGCAAAAAAATATCACGGTGATTTCGCTGTTTTGAACTTCGGTAATTAGGATTTGTTTAGGATTTAGATATTAGGATTTCGGATTTCTCTCTAAATATTCAATCTTAAATCTTCAATTCCTCCTCTCCTGTTCCCCGCTTCGGGGGTTGTGTTTGAAAATTTCAAACAGAAAAATACCTGATACCTTTAATTCTCTCCTGACGTCCCCTATTATTCCTAATTATTCTTTTTCCTCACCTATTTTTTGATTCCTAAAGCTTTGCATTTCTTCACAAATCTATTATAGGCTTTCTTGAAATCTTTCTTGCTCGGTTTTCGAACTGAGTTTTTCGCAATATTTTTAAATTCCGTTCTCAAAACATTAAGTGGATCTGCTAAGGGATGACGTGTGTTATGTTCATAGTTGAGCGGTAAGGTATAATTAGCGATGGCTTTGCTCTCCACCGCTTCTATATTTCCTGTTTTAATCCAAGCCGCTCTCGCATGCTTCTCAAACCACTTATCGAATTGTTCGGTTTTCTTGCCGAATGACTCCGGAGGGTAAGAAAGAACCAGCCCTAATCTTTCTGACAATAAACATCCGAGAGACAATCTGAAACTAGACATGGTTCCTTCAGGATAATACCTACCTTTTATATGATAATTGAAAACACGATCTTTTAGATTTTTTGCATTACCAATATAGAGCAAATGCCACTTTCGTCTGAAGAGCCACCCTATTTTGACAACAGTACAACCCTTCTTCGGCACATAAGGGGGAAGTTTATCAAAATACCACCCATAAACACCAGGAACAGAAGGTGGGGGTGATTTCCCCAACTCTTGCAAGGAATATATCTTCTCTGGTTTTTTAAAATATTCAGCAAATTCATCTTCATTGAGTTGCTCGGAGTATTTCTCGCCAGTTTCATCTGAACTATCCCATGCTATCTCGCCACGAAAACCGACACGGCCAAACATCTGTGTTTTCTGCTCTGGTTCCTTAGAAAAAAATATATGCACACTACTGTCAGTAACAGTTTCAATCTTTCCTTCCCCCCATTCAGGTTTATAGGGATGAGAAACATAATCCCCGACTTTGTATATATCCTCCATCATTTTCCCACGCCTATGTCTTAATCTAATTCTGACACAGTATATACTAATAGTAGTTCAGCATAATAGTGAATGATTTCAAATAACAACATTTTCTGCTTTATGTATACGCTGATTTTTTTCCCTCCCCGGTGTTTGTCCCGATGTTGCCTCCTCAAGGGATTGAGGGGAATTATATCAATGTTTTTGCGGCAAGGCAAAGGGAAAAATAGGTTAAGCGGTTGCGGTTGCCCCCTCTGCTTCTTGCGAAGCAAGAGAGGGGGTCACGGTTACGTTAAACGTAGGACGATATACGAAACGAGCCTCGCAACCGACAGACGATAGACGATTTTTACAGGTGCGTCTTTACGTAGCTCATCGGGAAATTTCTGCCGGGGCAGCCCGTATTAGTGATGTGGCCGGGGGTCGTGTTATGGCCGTAGATTCGGCTTGCGGGTATATTGTAACGCTCTGAAAGGAAGCGCACAAGTTTCATAAGCGAAGCCATCTGGCTGCTGGAGGGCCTTGAATTGTCAAAATTGCCGACAAGGCAGATTCCTACCGCATCCTCGTTGGCCCAGTTCGATTCATCTGTTTTGCAGTGGGCGCCGGTCTTCTGGCCTGTCCAGCGGAACGTAGTTTCGACCTGGCCGTTGCCGCTGCCGGCGCCGTTGCCGATAACAAAGTCATAGCCGATGCCGTCCCAGCCATTGTTCTTGCGATGGTAATCATCGATGGAAGCGACATTGCCGGTGTCTGTAGCTGAATGGTGAATTATAATTGCCTTCCAGCCTTTTCCGTATCTATCGGCCGGCACCCAGCCGTAAGGGGCGGAAGAATCGGACTTGTATGTTTTGTAATTTTCCGTTTTGTATGAGGTTGAAGGCGTCTTGTAAGCTGAGTAATTGGCGTTGCTGTGATGAAGCTCCGGCTCAATGCCGGTTATCCGAGGGGTATAGCTTTCTTCCTCCGCGCAGCCGACAAACAGAACCGTTGCGGTCGGGAGATAAGCCGCAATAACAAACGCCAGTATCTTTTTAAACATTGGTATGCCCCTGAGTAAGTATGCTATTAAATCGGCAAAAAACGGGAAATGCTTTATACAACTCTTAAACTTATGCGGATTTGCCCCGTTAGAAACTTCATCCAGCCGGTTACTTCTACCCCCGTTAGAAATTTCATTCCGATAAATAGGGTTTCTAACGGGGTTTGCTGTTGAATTTGGTCATACGAACGGAATTGCCGAGCTCGTTATATTCGACGCTATCCATATAGGACCTCATGAGCAAAACCCCTCTGCCATCGGTTTTATAGATGTTATCGCCCAAACGAGGGTCTTCGAGACTGTCCGGGTCGAAGCCTCTGCCCTGGTCGGTTACACGAATGTCGACTTTCTCAGGGGTTAAATCATATTCAATAATGACGTCCCTCGCAGGGTCCTGCTTATTGCCGTGCTTGACAGCGTTCACGATAGCCTCCTCTATAGCTAACTGAATCGCAAACAGGTCGTCGTCCGAATACTCAAGATTCTGCGTATGGCAGAGGATTTTGGCGCATATCCGCCTAAGTTCCGATATTGCCCCATTGGAAACTATTTTTTCATGGGTACAAGCTTTGGAAGTCATGAATTTATTATCGTCCCAAACAAACCCGGGCTAAAGTAAGCCAATTAAAAAGAAACTATTTAAGAGTCTGCATCGCTTTTTTGACATCAGGGTAGATTTCAAAAATTTCGTCAAGCCGAGTAATTTTGAAAATGTCGTAAATCCGGGGACTGATGCTGCAAAGTTTCAGCCGACCTTTATTCTCATTAATCCTTTTACTTATCCTTATCAACAGCCCCAAGACCGCGCTGGAAAGAAAACGAACATTGCTGAAATCAATCACAAGATTAACAGCATTATCGATAAGCGGCATTATAGAGTCCTCGAGGGCCTTGATATCCTCATCATCAAGAATCTTCTCGTCAGCCAACGTCACGACACTTGCATTTTGAGCATAGTAAACACTTATCCGCGGTTTCACCTCTTCCATAGGTTTTACTCCTTATCTGATTCTTAAAGCGACAATCGTAGGCAAAATCCGTCAAAATGTCAAGCAAAGAGGGATTTGTGTTAATTTTTTGACTTATTTAAAAAAAACTCTTGAAAGTCCTGATAGGTTCTGGTAGTAGAAGTAACAATTTGAAAATTTAAAGAGTTTTTGGATGTTTTCTGTTCTGTTTTGCCTTGAATCACGACACAAGAACTTTTTTTGTTTTTCAGATAGAAAATCTCAGAAATTCTGAACACCCAAAGACAAACTATAGTAGAATAGTAAATAGACCTTAATACATTATTTAGGTCTTATAACCGCTATTCTGGTTGGGCTCCTGCGGCTAAAATATAAATTTTCAGTCGAAAAGCAAAAAGTATCCGAACGTAGTAAACAATTTTTTGGAGGACATAAAATGAAGATAAGCAGGTCAACAGGTTATGCTCTGGTCGCCGTAGGGTACATAGCACAGTACTACAGAGAAGGTGCGGTGCTGGCCTCACGAGTTTCCAAGCAATATAACATCCCGCTGGAGTATCTGCTAAAGATACTGCAGCAGCTTGTAAGGGCTAATGTGCTCCGCAGCAAGAGAGGCCCCCGCGGCGGCTTCTTCCTTGCCCGGCCGGCAGAAAATATCTCCCTGCTCGAAATCATCGAGGCTGTCGACGGCCCATTGTTCAGCCATCTGCAACTTGCCGAACAGACAAACAACGAACCATTCAGCCTAAAGATGGAAAAAGCCTGCCGACAGGCAACAGAACGCGTCAGGGAAATCTTCGGCGCAGCAAAACTTTCGGAAATGCTCTCTGACTGAAACCTACTTTCCACCCTCCGCCCCGACGAAATCGGGGCTGCGGTCGCTGACATTCCATAGCTTTGGCGACGGAGCGAGGACGGGCCAAGATGAGAATAAAGGATTTTCAGAAGCTGATAGCCGAAAGGTATAAGCAGCGGGACAGTCTTCGCGGAACGCCAAAGACCTTTATGTGGCTCGTCGAAGAGGTCGGCGAACTGGCTACAATTCTTGCTTCTGAAAAAACAACCAAAGAAGAAAAAGAAGAAGAATTTGCCGATGTATTCGCATGGCTGTGCACACTCGCCAATATAAATGATGTGGACATCGAAAAGGCGTGCGAAAAATATACAAAAGGCAAGGTTGAAGGATTCAAGTAAAAAAATAGCCACAAAGGCACTAAGACACGAAAAATTAACCACGAATTCACACAAATAAACACGAATTATCAAGCCACAGAGAAAAAGAGGACACAGAGACATATAAAAATCCGAAATTCGAATATCGAAATCCGAAACAAATTCGAATAACCAAAATTCAAATACTCAAAACGATTATTTTGGGCTGAAAAACGATACTTGATAATTATCAAGCAAAGTGAAGGAGAAATTCATAGTTCTTAGTTTTGAGTTGAGGAGCTTTTCAAAAACTAAAGGAACGCGCCGGGTTTTAGTCGATGGTATTTAGTATATGGCATTTGGTATCTGGTTGATAGATGTGCGTTATGCGTAGTGCGTTGTGCGGTAACGAATATCAAAAATCAAAGTGCAAAAATAAAAATGACAGGCTAAAAATGCAAGAATGAAACACCTGCCAAAATGGTTGTGAGCAAAAAAGGTGTCTGACCTCTTTAATTCTTCTCCTTCGCCCTTCCATTGTAGGCCGTATATTTGGCCTGGTCGATATCCTGTTTATTTTCGGCAAGGAAAAGAGGTGTAATCATGATATAATTGCAGGGACTAAAGTTGTGAATGTATAGAATAGATATTATCAGGCTTATGAAAGGTGAATGAAATGAAAAAAATACCTCTTATCATGTCGTTGATTGTCAATGTTTTGCTCGTCATAGCAGTGTTTGGTATTCGTCTTCATTACCACAGGATAATATTTCAAACGCTTTATAACATCACCACATCTGAAGTCCGTTTTCACGAGGGCATCCTGGCTGAACTTCAGTCAGAAGATGAATACAAAATCAAAGCAGTCAAGGCCATGCTCGAGCAGAACGTCCAGCCCGAAATGCTCAAGGAAGTCGGAGAACTGGACTACCCGGTCTTCTACATGAATTACGCGCTCAACCCGCAGGCGTCGCCCTGGCGCGACGC
>JBGOWI010000034.1:0-25648 GCA_041478555.1 Phycisphaerae bacterium | reverse complement strand
TATAAAAGCTTATTGACTATTGTAAAGTCAGTAACTAATATTATAATTAAGGCTTCATAAAGAAAGTAAATATATGTGTGTTTTTCTTAATATAGTTGTGTAGTTTTAGATTAGAAAGGGAAAAAAATGAAAAAGTTATAGGTTGTTCCTCCTGCCTTCGAATCAGTTTTATTATCAGGAAGGGCAACCTGATAAGTAAGAGAGTGGTAGAGGTATGCTCAACGGATTGTTTAAAAGATAATTTAGAAAGGGAAAAAAATGAAAAAGTTATTGGTATTATTGTTTGTAGCGGCGATGTGTATCCCCAGCTACGGCGACATCCTTGTTTATAAAACTACTACAAAGGACACAGTTTTTAACCTTACCGCACCTGGCACAATGACAAAGGAAACAGAGAAGGGCTACTTAGTGCTTGATGTCGATCTGGCGACTCAGGATATCAACGAAGCACAACAGGTAACCTATAGTAGTACGGAGCAAGGGGCGAAAATCGCAGATGTTGTGTTTCACAACCTGACTGGACCTGGCTACATAGTTGCTGAGTATTTTTGCGGCGATAAAGATGCGACACTGTATGGAAAAGCTAAGCTGACGAACGTTGGTCTTCCCGCGAATAAACTTGTCGCGAAAACTCTGAGCGGCTCTATGCTTGTGTCCAACGCCGTGTTAGGCTCGGGCACTATGATTGCAACATTGGACACTGTGCGGACGAAAGCTGCTAATGCAGCGGGTACCCCGCTTGCCGCTGTCGTAGTTGTCCTCCAAGCTATACACGACGTCCCAATTGTTGCAGATACGACTCTGCCCGAACCAAACGTAATGATATTTGATGTCGCACCTCATGCAACAAGCGAATCTACAATTGCAATGACCGCGCACACTGCAACTGATGCTACTGGTCCTGTAGAGTATCTCTTTACAAATGTTACCGATGGCAATAAAAGCAGTACCTGGCAGGAAAATGAGACCTTCACAAACACCGGCCTTACTGAGAATAAAACTTACACATATAATGTAAGGGCCCATGATAGCGCCGCACCTACGCGGAATACAACCGCTCCATCAGCCGATGTGAACGCAACTACTGACCAAGCAGCAGACACCAATGCACCTCTGCCAAACCCAATGACATTTGCAGTCGAACCTAATGCATTAAGCGACAGTCGAATTACAATGACCGCGACGGAAGCAAATGATATTCATGGTGTAGAGTATTACTTTACAAATGTTACCCGCAACGATCTCAACGATGTTAATCACAACGGTGACCACGATGCCTGGCAGGATTCTGCGACCTTCATAGACACCGGCCTTACTCCTAATACTAATTACAAATACAATGTAAAGGCCCGAGATAAGTCTACAAATCAGAATTTTACCGTTGCATCAGCCGATGCAAACGCAGTTACTGCCGTAGATACAACTCCGCCCGATCCAAACCCGGCGACCTTCGCGGTACTTCCTCACGCCACAGGCCCCACTTCAATTGCAATGACAGCAACACCCGCAACTGATGCTACTGGTCCTGTAGAGTATCAATTCTGGCGCACCACAGGTACTCTCGCTATGGTCAGGGATTGGGACCCATGCAGCTACTACAACGCCACAGGTCTTACTGAAAATAGCGTATATGGCTACAAGGTGCGAGCAAGAGATGTCACTGCCGCACATAATATGACCGAATTCTCCGATGCGAACGGGAAATTAGCGCAAACTACGAAAACCATCCAGACTCAGATCAATGATGCGAATGCTGCGCGTGGTAGTAGCTATTACCCTGTGATGGTTCCTATCGTGGCAGGAACGTATAATGAGTCCCTGGATATTAACGAGCCCAACATTACGCTTATATCGGTGAGCGGCGATGCTAACACCATTATAGTTTCGGCTGAACCAAACCAGAGCGCCATAGAAATAAGCGGCCAGGGTGTTACTATTGACGGTTTCACCATCAAGCAGGGTACTCTGGCTCCTGCTCCTCGTGCTAGTGATCCACTGGAGCACACAATTTGGGTTTACGCCAACTACTCCACTATCCAGAACTGCACCATAATTGGCGCCGGCGGCAACCAGGCTTGTATATTCATTGGTGGTAGAAGAGTGGGTCCTGCGAAGGTCGGCGGAACGCCTATCTGGGATTACAACGTTGCTACGGGCACAAAAGGCCACAACATACTGGACAACGTGTTCCGATATGGTACCGCTACTGCCGGCTCTGGTGAGGGCTGGGGTATCTTTGCCGTCAAGCTGACCGACGATTGCGTGATTAGTGGTAACACGTTCATTGGCGATGCCAACGATGCCAACGCCTGGAACACCAATGAAGGCGGTCCCGCCACGGGCATTGTTATTCACAGTGCGACAAAAGGCTCAGGCACTTATGCGGTTACCATCGAAGATAACACCGCTCAGTACTTAAAGTGCGCTTTCCTGACCTTCTATGCTTGTTATCCCTACAATGATTCTGTCGGCTATATGTATGACGGGCAGCCGGAAAGTTCCGAGGTTAACGGCGTGTTAGTAACGGGTAATACCGTCCACGACTTAGGAGAGGACGCACGGCACAGCGGCGGAGTTGCTATCAAATTCCTGGGCGCGAAGAAGAGCGATGCCTACGACCCGAATACTGCTGACCTCAGAATTGGTGGTGCAAACGGTGTAATTATCAAGAACAACGATTTACATGATAATGGATGCGGTGTCTACATCAGGGAACCTACTTCAGCGATAGATAGTAGGTATGGTTGTGTCCTTGATGCAAATAATATCACTATCGACCCGAATAACTCCATATATGGCAATATCACCGACGGTGCCGACCCTGGCTATGGTGTATACAACGGGACTATTGAGAGTAATCAAGACGGCGGCGCTGTGAACATCGATGCCCAGTATAACTGGTGGGGCGTTGCAACAGGACCTTACTATGATCCTAACAACACGTCCAGTACCGGGAATCAAGTATCTGATGGCGTTAACTACGCGCATTATCGGACAACTGCACCATGACGAATAGCTAATGCTATGAAGTTGTGAACTCTTTATTAGAGTTTGTTATGCGACCCTGCCTCATTCGAGGCGGGGTCGCTTTTTTTAGGATTTGTTACGGCTGCCAGGTGATTTTTGTTCGCCGGCTTCAATTAGATAAAGTATTGGCGAAATTGTGCCCAATTATTAAGATGATGTAATTAGAAAGGAGACAAAAAATGAAAAAGTTATTGGTTGTTCCTCCTGCCTTCGAATCGGTGTCAGTGTAGTGGATTTTAACGACAGGCAGATAGTCAATTCGGCTTACACTACAATCAGACCCTACACCGATTTACAAATAAATCCTTGTTGTTATTATAGTCAGGTAAGTTAGACCGGCAACCTGATAAGTAAGAGAGTGGTAGAGGTATGCTCAACGGATTGTTTAAAAGATAATTAGAAAGGGAAAAAAATGAAAAAGTTATAGTGTTGTTCCTCCTGCCTTCGAATCAGTTTTATTATCAGGAAGGGCAACCTGATAAGTAAGAGAGTGGTAGAGCTATGCTCAACGGATTGTTTAAAAGATAATTAGAAAGGGAAAAAAATGAAAAAGTTAGTAAGGAAGGGTAATTTTATGAAAAGTTTTTTAAAGAACTATAAAAAGAAGATTGCAACAGCATTCCTGGTAGTAGCTGTGGTGGCAATCGGCACATCACAGGCCACGGCCACGCCAATATCTCTGGGTACGGCGGCTGATTTCGCAGTCCTGGGCGGCACGACGGTGACCAATACCGGCAATACCATCATCAACGGAGACCTCGGTGTCTCGCCGGGTTCCGCGATTACCGGCTTTCCTCCGGGGATTGTGAACGGAACGATCCACGCAGGTGATGCGGACGCGGCCTCGGCCCACACGGACGCGAATGCCGCATACAATGCAGCAGCGGGCGCTACGGGCGGCACGCCCGGACCTAATGACACTAATGGCCTGGGCGGAGCGACCCTCTTTCCGGGAGTTTACACCTATGCTGCGGCTGCGCCTTGGTCGGACGGCAATCTGACGCTGGATGGTAACTCAAATCCTAACGCGCAGTGGATCTTTCAGATCGGCACCGCCCTGACGACACCCATCAACGCTACGGTGTTATTGATTAATGGCGCGTCGGCCAACAATGTGTTCTGGCAGATGGGGTCCTCCTTGACCCTTGGTGCCAACAACACCTTCGCCGGAAACATTCTCGCGAATACGAGCATTACCCTTGGCGGCGGCACCCTGAACGGCCGGGCCCTGGCCATAAACGGTGCGGTGACGATTAGCGTCGCGGAGACCTTGACCGTAAATGTTCCGGAAAACGACACGAACGACACGAACGACACGGGCAACACGGGCAACATCCTTGTTTATAAGCTTGTGGCTCATCTCAATCCGAAAATTGAGTTTACTGATGCGAATAATACTATTGCCAAAATCAGTGTGGACAATGGAACCGCATATATGGTGTTAGACGTCAATACGGACACATGGGAACTTAATGCAGCACCAAAGATAATTGGGTACTGGAAAGATGGAAAAGAGAAGCGGTATCATTCCTTTGATGCTAATGAGAAGGAGGGAGACTTTGAAATATTTGACATTCAAGGCACCGCATACAAGGGAGTGTTGGGTTATGTCTGGTGGGAGGACGTGGAAGATGAAGGGTCTTTTAGGAGTGCCCTATATGGCAAATGTACGAGAGTTGATATAGGTAGAGTTGATAAGAGTAAAGTCCAGATTCCTCGGTCTCTGAAGGGGATTGCTGAATGCTGGGATTTGGACACAGATGGGGATGAGGAGTTCGGCAATATGACATTAACCTTTGATTCCAAATACACCAAGAATGCGAACGACAGTACACCCGAAACTCAAGCGGCAACTGTTGCTAAAATCATCGATGATTTGGAAGCAAAACACTATGTGTCTATTGATTGATTTTTGATTGCTGGTATTGGATTCTCGATTGTTATCACAGGGCCGGTTCAGATTTCTGAACCGGCCCTTTTGATTTGTGTGACACAATTGTGCTGGATATTTTCAGAAATTTTGCAAAAAAAAATCGCATTAATTTTTAAATTTTTATATAAAAGCTTATTAACATTGTAAAGTCGGTAACTAATATTATAATTGGGGCTTCATAAAGAAAGTAAATATATGTGTGTTTTTCTTAATGTTGTGTAGTTTTAGATTAGAAAGGGGAAAAAAATGAAAAAGTTAGGAATCTTGCTGGTTGTTCTTGCTATATGTTTACCGGCCTACGGGTACATCCTTGTTTATAAGCTGACTGCAAGCGGCACAAGCGCGAATTTTGATAATTACCCAAATGGTTGGCTATTGGAAAAGGCCTCAGGAAGCGGTTATTTAGTACTCGATGTGAATGATGAGGATGCGAATGTACTGAACGACGTACAGTATATAGATTATTACACCGACAAGGTGGACAATAAGCCCACAAAACTGTACGACGTCTGGACCACCGGCGGGGACTTTTTGCAAAACATTCTGCCGGGCCGCCCGCCTAAAGGGAAAAATATAACGGCTCTAAACGTTGACCTCTGGAACGGAGATAGCAGCTTACAGTTGACGGGGTTGTTGTTAGGGACCAACTCGCTGACGGACATCGGCACACTGGATGATGAGGACAACAAGACGAAGGTAAATGTCGCGAAGAGCCTTAAGGGTTCCTGGGAATATATATCCGGTGAAAATTTAGGTGAACCAAATGAAACTCTTGAAGAGCATGGCACAGGAACACTTTCCGTAACACTGGACTCCAAGTGGACCAAAACGGCCAATAACCCTGATGAGACAAAGGGCTTCGGCGGAGATATCACATCTTTCCTCGCTCCGGAATCAGGGCCCTCAGAAGAAGAAGAAGAACCGGGGGTAAAGGTCCCGCGGGGACTTATAAACTGGCTTGAAAAAATCAAAGGGTATAAGCTGCCGGGGGAGGAGGAGGAGTAAACAAGGGACCATATATATTTGATTGATTTTAGTTACCGGTTTTGTAATCTCGATTGTTATCACAGGGCCTGTTCAGATTCCTGAACCGGCCCTTTTGGTTTGTATGAACAATTGTGTTGGATATTTTCTGAATTAAATATTGTCGCAGAGATAGCCGCCGTCTATCGGCAGTATAACGCCGGTAACAAATTCCGCTGCGTCCGAAGCGAGAAATATCGTTGCTCCCGTCAGATATTCCGGCAAACCAAACTCACCCATCGGAGTCTTTGCAAGAACGTCTTTGCCTCTCTGGGTCGGTGTATCATTGTCGTTTAACAAAAGCTTTCTGTTCTGGTCGGCAATGAAAAAGCCTGGCGCAATTGCATTGACCCTTATGCCGTACAGTGCCAGCTCCTTTGCGTGTCCCATTGTCTGATTTATTACTGCTGCCTTGGCTGATGAGTATGCCCATATACCGGAAAGGGGATTGAAGCCTGCCATCGAAGCGATATTGATAATATTGCCCTTGATTTTGTTGTCTATCCAGTACTTTGCCACGTGCTTGGTCGGCAGGATACAGCCGGCGAGCAGATTAAGCTTCCAGACGAATTCAAAATCCTCGGTCTTTACGTCAACGAGCGGGCCTTTGCCGCGATTGCCGCCGGCACCGTTTAAAAGTATTTCGACTGAGCCATAAATTTTCACCGATTTTTCCAGAGCCCTGGCGATGGAATCCTCCTCCATCAGATTTACTTCAACAAATGAAACTTTTGATTTGTCGCCGCAGACCTTGGCTATAATCTGGGCTTTTTGTTTCATTGCGTCAGGTCTTATATCCCAGAGTATCACGTTTGCCCCTGCGCAGGCAAAGCCCTCGGCAATGGCACTGCAAAGCGTTCCGCCGCCGCCGGTTATAATCGCTGTTTTGCCGCTAAGGCTGAATTTTTTGTCGAGATAAGACATTTTTCTACTCCTGTTATTAAATCCATTTCTCCAAAAAGATGTATTAAACTTTTTCTGCCGAAAATTTCAATCGAAATCCGTTAAAAAATGGTCTTTTCATTATACCGATTTTATGTTATAAAATCTGCATAAAAAACCGGAGGCAGTTAAAATGTTCGTAGTTCATATATATGTTCAGGTTAAGCCGGAATATATCGAGGAATTTAAAAAGATAAGTATTGAAAACGCACAAAGCAGCGTAAAAGAGCCTGCAATTGCCCGCTTTGACGTTATTCAGCAATCCGATGACCCGACTCGTTTTGTTCTTGTCGAGGCATATCTCGATGAAAGCGGCGTCGCAAAACATAAACAGACCGCTCATTATAATAAATGGCGGCAAACAGCTGAAAAAATGACCGTCGGCGAAAGAACAAGAACGAGATTTGAGCCGGTGTGGCCGGAGAGTTATTGAAAATATTTTAGCCACAGAGAAATTAAAGAGAAGCGAGGGGCAAGAAGCAAAGAAGTAAGAAAGCAAGGAAATAAGGAATTTCTTTTTGTTAGACTGTTATAGCAGTCCAGACGGCGAGCCAGAAGGGGATTGTTATTATACAGGCTATATAAGACAAGAATAATATCGAGCCGAGTTCTTCCTCATCGCCGCCGTAGTGCTTGACCAGAATAATAAGCGATGTAGCAGGCGATGAGGACGACTGCAGGACAAAAAGACTGCAAAGCAATGGATAGCTTGTATAAAAATTCATCAATCGCAAAACAATAATCGTAGCCAGCGGCACAATAATTAATTTGACCAGCATAACTTTGCCTGCATTGGCAAGATATGGTTTTATATTAAATGGTATGCTGCCGAGCACCGCGCCAAGGACGAATGTCGCTACAGGGACTGTGGCAGAGCCTACAAGGTCGGCTGAATTTAATATAATCGAAGGTATGATAAATTTCAGGTGCAGCAATACCAGTAATATAGAGACAATGTTTGCATAAAAAGGCGGACTAAAAAGCTCACGCAAGGTTAGTTTTTCACCTGTCGCCGGGCTTACCAGATATTTTCCCATAGACCATATAAGAGGACTTAACCCCAAAAGATAAAGAAAACAATACATAGCAAATTCGTCAAACCGGTCAGGATAAAGTATTTTACCCAGCGGCAGGATAAGATAGCCGCCGTTCTGCAAAGTGGCAGGAGCAAGAAGGAATCTTTTATTTCTTAACTGCGGCCAAAATAGTAACGCAGAAACCAACAGGCCGAAACCTACCATCAAAATTGCTCCAAGAGGAATCAACGGCCAGATTTTGAGCCGATGAGGGTCAAAATTTTTGAGGATGTTTGAAAATATCAGGCAGGGCAGAAGAACTCGAATACCTATCGTTGCTAACGCCTTGAGATGCTCCTGAGTGAGGATATTTTTTCTGATAAGTAATCCGGCAGCTACAGAAATGAGCAAAATCTGAAGGATTGCCTCAAAGGTAGTGCCGAACGAATCCATGAAAATATTTATCATCTTGAAATAAATCTTTCTGCTGTTATATTTCTGTAAAAGAAAAGTTATTATAGTTATTCTTTGACGGCAGGCAAGAAGTATAATCTGGAAGAAAGCAGGTGAAAATCTTATGGCAACGAATAATATCATCAAAAAATATGCACAGTTACTGGCGGAATATTCGCTTGGGCTGAAAGCCGGCGATAAACTTCTTATCCACTCTACATATCTGGCTGAAGAACTGCTTAACGAAGTTTATGCTCAGGCACTGGCGGCAGGGGCTCATCCGGAGTTCAAAATTGCACTTGACGGAACTGAAAAAATCTTTTTCGACAATGCATCCGACAGTCAGCTTGAATACGTTTCCGGTCTGAGCAGATATGTCTGTGAAAGTTACGACGCCGTTTTGAATGTCCTTGCGCCGTTTAATCTAAAGGAACTGCAGAATGTCGACCCGGCCAAAAAACAAAAGCACAGCGCCGCCCGGGCGGAACTGAACAAGTTATTTATGAAAAGAGCCGCTGCCCAAGAACTTCGATGGACTTTGTGCGTTTTTCCGACAAACGCTGAAGCACAGGAGTGCGGGATGAGCCAAAGCGAATATGCTGATTTTGTCTATAACTGCTGCTTTTTATATGAAGATGACCCTGTCGGTTGCTGGAAGAAGCTGGAAAAAGACCAGCAGAAAATCGTGGATTTTCTGAACAACAGGAAAGAAATACATTTTAAAAGCAGTAATGTCGATGTCAGATTCAGTACGGACGGCAAAAAATGGATTAACTCATCAGGCAAACATAATATGCCGAGTGGAGAAGTTTTTACCGCTCCGGTGGAAGATTCCGTAAACGGTATAGTTCGCTTTTCGTATCCGGGAATTTATATGGGGCAGGAAATAGAAGATATAACGCTTGAGGTTAAAAACGGCGAGGTTGTAAAGGCTCGGGCGGCTAAGGGTGAGGAACTTCTAAATAAGATTCTCGAAATACCGGGGGCAGAGAGATTTGGAGAGGCAGCTATCGGAAATAACCAGCGAGTCAACAAATTTACCAAAAATATGCTGTTCGATGAGAAGATGGGCGGGACAATCCACATGGCTCTTGGGGCTGCATATCCGGAAACAGGCGGAAAAAACGAATCGGCAATACACTGGGACTTGCTTGCAGATATGAATGACGGCCAAATCCTTGCTGACGGCGAGGTTATTTACGAAAACGGGAAGTTTATTGTCGATTAAGCAATGCTGTCGCATTCGCCGCGGTGCGACCGCGTCGCAACGGGGCGGTCTGCGCTCTGCAGGGCCTTGACGGCTTTTGCAAGTCCTTTGACGACCGATGAAGCCACAGACAGTTCTGAATGGGAAAGCGGTTTATCCGACGAACGGTAAAGTAAAATCATACCGAGAGCAGGGCCTGTATTGTTAAGGCCGATTGCCGCCAGCGAAATTCTTTTTAAAACCGCAGGGCCGGCAAAAAAGCCCATCCTGCACAAATCGTCAGCAGAACAAATTTGACTGCTCTGACAGACGGATTCAACCATCTTCGCCGTCAAATCCGGACCGATATGAGAGGGGATGTCCTCGAGCTGAGGGTCTTTCGAATAAAAATGAATCTGTGGTGCGTCGGGGGTTGTAAAAATTATCGCAGTGCTGCAGCCCGCGATGTTTTCAACGAAAAATTCGCCTGCTGAGACAGCAATCGCGTCGAGATTCGTTGCACCCAGCAGGTTCTCATAAAAATCCGCTGCGAACCGGAAACTTTTCAGATTGTTTATAAAGGCTCCGTGTGCGGTTATGATATCATTACAGAGGATGTCAATTTTCTGCTTCTGAATCCTCCTGATATTGTTCAGCTTCCTGACAAGCTGACGCAACTTTGAGTTTCTTTCTTCCTTCAACAGGGTATCTCCAAAAATTCATACTGTCTTCACTCTGCATTTCGACATAAAAAAAACGGCGGTTTAACCCAAGCCAAAGGTTTAATTTTTTAACCCTTTAGTCCCATAAAGACACTGCTGTCGGCTGATAGAGGCCATATTTGCCGGTTTGCGGGAAGTGGAATTGCGATTGTCAGGAATTTTCGGACTTGCCGGCGCGCGGCAGATTTATGGTTACTGTTGTGCCTTTGTCGAGCTGGCTTTCTATTTTTAGAGTGCAGCCGTTGTTCTTTAAGAAACTGGCGGCAAGCGACAGCCCCATGCCCCTTTGTCTGCCGGCGCTTTTTTCTGAGAAAAACGGCTGAGCGGCCTTTTGTAGAGTTTCGGCGCTCATGCCGCAGCCCTGGTCTTTTATACAGATTTCAATGTAACCTGTCTGCGGCTGCTCTCTGCCGGTAATCTGTACCGGGCCGTTGCCGCTTTCGTATGACTCAAGTGCATTATAAATTATCTGGGCAATCGCTTCGGCGACCTGTTCGGCATCAACCTTGATATCGCTGAGCGATTCAATGTTTTCAAGATTAATGTCGAGCGGCTCTGAAAGATAACGGGTTTTTACCTTTTCAAGACAATTGTTAATAACAACGAACGGCGAGACGGTTCGAATCTCAGGCCGGGCAGGCCTTGCATAACTCATAAGCTGACCAACGATTTCGTGGGCATCTTTGGTTTTTTCAATGATTTGATTTAAGATAAGCTTTTTTGTTTCATCGGTTTCGCTTTGCACGAGCAGTTGAGCTCTGCCGGATATTACCGCAAGCGGATTGTTCAGTTCGTGTGCGGCACCGGCTGCGAGCTCGGCGGCTGTTTGGGCAAGGGCATCTTTTGGTGGAGCTTGCTGGACGGCGGGCTCCTGCGGTTTGGATTGAGCCAGGCAATCCACCGCTAACTGGGCAATTGTTTTTTCGTGTTCGCTTCTACTGCCCAGGGCGAATACCTTGCCAAGAACGGCAGTTATTTGTTCAAATAAGTTTTCATCAGGCATAGGGCCGCGAAGAATAATCCCTGCTATTGTCTGCCGCTCACATTTAATCGGGACAAAGCAGCTTTTTTCACTCTCGATGCCTATTTGTTCATAAAGCCACGGCTGTAAGTCTTCCGCAGCTACCTGTGATATTGAAAACCCCCCGGGGCAATTTATCAGCAATGACCTTGCAGAACAGCCGTCGATTACCGAAGCCAATAATACATCAGCCTGACAGGGGTCAGTCGTGAAAACACAAATACTTTGAGCAAGAAAGCATTCAGAAATTATCCTTGCTGAAGTTTCTGCAATACCGATTGGAGAAAACTGCGGATTTAAGGCAGCAGTAAATTTCTGCATAAATTGCGAGAATATGTCTTCGTTCCGCAAAGCGGCCAATTGATTTAAATATGTCTGTTTTATGGTTTCAGAATAAAACTGCCCCGGATTTTCAATTTCAAGACCGAGCAGTTCGTTGATTTGCGCCGTGAAGGTTTGCGTCTTTTCCTTAATTTCATTTATATCGGAATCTGTAACAGATAACCGCTGGGCCAAGTTCCGCAAGTCCTGCTGATGTTCTGAACCAGCCAGTATATCAGCAAGGCGGACAATCGAAACAATTTGGCCGTCAGGCAGTTTATCTATTAAAGTGTCCGCATCTGTCGGATACAACCAGGCAGCATCAGCGATGGAAGAACCGAACTGCCACTTTTCCAAAAGCATGCGTGAAATGATATTATCCGTTATGCCGAGATGCTCCTTTTCAAGATTCAAGAGAGAAATTTTTTGCTCCTTCGCCTCTTCCAAAAGCATTAAAAGACTCTTGGTAAAAAGCTGTGCAAGGGCAAACAGGCCGGTGTTGGCAAAAAGGGCAGTAGCAAATGCCTCAGATGTGTCGGAAAGACCGACTTTTTGTGCAATAAGTTTTGCGGCAAAAGCCCTCGTGCCGCTGCGGCGGACAAACGAAGCTATCAAGGACAGAAAATCCGTATCCTCCATGTCATAAACCTTCAGAGCAAGTATCGTTTTGAGAAGGTCGGCTTTTGATAATTGCTTCAACAGTGCTGAAAAGTCAAGGTTTTTAAAATCTACCGATATGTTTTTTTGTCTGCAAAGGCTGATTACGGCGAGGGCAATCGCAGGGTCGGATTCAGGGAAAAAGGGTATATCTTCATAAGAACCGCCTTGGGATAGACAGCCGATGCACCGCGCAACACAAGCCGGATGTGCGGTTAAACAATTCAGTTGATACACAGACAGCTTTACCCTCTGTGCAGAGATATTTGCCGCAGGCTGCGTCATTAACTGCGTTTCTTCCTCCGATGTATAAATCAGATTTCAAGCACAGCAGCGATTTTGTCGATAAGGTCGGTAATGCTGAACGGCTTTTTCATAAAAGCCTCCGCCCCTGATTTGAGCAGGTCATCTATCTCGGTCTGATTTATTACGCCGCTGATTATTATTATCCTTGTGTTTGCAAATTCCGGGTTTTCCCTGATTGTTTTGCATACTATATTGCCGTTTACATCCGGCAGCATATAGTCCAATAGAATAAGGTCGGGCCGAAACTTTTGCGTCATGATGCCGGCATCATAACCTGTGGATGCGGTCTTGACATCAAATCTGCCATCTCGCTGCAGAACATCCGTCATCAGCTCCACAATCTCAGCGTCGTCATCCACTATAAGCAGACGCTTCCTGCCCGACCGCAGATTCTGCATCGGAATGTTGTTGTCCTTCATAAACTTCAACAGATTGTCGCGCGGAATCTTGCGAAACTTCGAACCCGGAATTCGAAAACCACGAAGTCTGCCAGAATCAAAACAGCGAATAATCGTCTGCTGACTGAGACTGCATACATCCGCAGCCTCTCCTGTCGTATAGAGTTCTTTTGTCGTGTCCATACCTACTCCCTTGCTTGAATGTCCATATTCTTTGGCCTCCTAATTTGCCTTATCTGCCTAATTTAACTATCGGACCATAGCTTTGTCAAGATTTAAAAATTTTGGCAAAAATATATTAAAAACATTGATTTTATCGCTACTAATATATCTGGGCTTGTATTGTCCAGTATTTTTGCACCTTTTATTTAAGATTTTTATTAGTGCTTCATTAATAGGTAGTTAAATGTCTCAAAATTAACCATAAGCAAAAAAGTTGAGAAAAATGTACCGGTCAGTTAGACTTTTGGGCTGTTGAGTTGCTCTTAAAATACCGCAAATAATTTTTTAAGGCGGCCCTTGGTGGAAAAAACAAAATACCTGTTAATTTTTGCTTTGCCTTTGATTTTTACTGCCGGCTGTATCGACGGCTTGGCCGTGCTCAGTATAAATAAAGACGGCAGCGGCAAGGTAACTTTTGAAGGACTTTTTGATTATGCCGTCTACTCTGCCATTACAGATATGAATTATGCTGCAGCAGAACCTTTTTTTCTCGGCCAGATAAAAAAGATGCTGACCAGCGGCGGGTTTGAAGCCTGGAATGAGGTAACCTGGAAATTGCTCGATGACGGCAAATGTTATTTCAAAGGCACCGCATATTTTAAGGATATAAACAAAACGGATTTCTTTATCGGTTCGGTTAAAAGTAATTTAAAAATACTCTTTAACCCAGAGGAAGAACCGCTGCTCGAGTTAAAATATTCAGCAGACGATACTATCCCGGAAAATCAACGAATCGAATCATTACCGCCGGCTCTCTTTACAACATTCAGTATGAGTCTTGTCATTACCTTACCTGCCAATATCGAAGAGGCAGAGAATTTTGAATTGCTTGACCCTCAAACTGCAATGTTTGTCCTCGAGGGCAGGGATTTAGCTGAAGCTGCGGCCAAAGACCGTTTAGGCGAATACTTCAGAAACAAAGGTGCAGTAAAATTAGTTCTGGCTTCGGCTGGAAAAGATTTGTTTGATTACCAGACAGAGGTGCAACGGGCGCAAAGCGAATTTGAAAAGATATTAAAAAGTCTGCAAATCACTCAAATGGCTGAAAATGCCGCCGGCCGGCTCGAAAAAGACAGTCTGAGTGAAGAGGCTGATAAATCATCCACAGCATCCGGTTTGAAGAATGATTTGAATGCACAACTAAGACTGGGACTGCTGGCTCAGGTGCAGGGGAATTTCGAGCAGGCAATTAAAATTTACAGGGACATCAGCGATAGCACCGATACAGATGAAAAATATAAGGCGAGAGCAAGTTATCATATCGGAGTTTGCCTGTTTGAAACGGGCCATACAGAACAGGCTGTTGAGCAGTTCGAATTTGTTATAAACAATTATCCGCTGCAGCGAGACGCTGCTCTGAAATCCGTTAAAATGATACAGGACATTCAATCGGGAACAGCGGCCAGGAGAATTCAAAAGAAAGAACAAAAGCCAAAACCTTTTGTTGTTAATGCCGTTCCTGGACTTTATTCGGAAGACATCGACCCTAATGTCAAGGCGATTACAATTATTTTCAGCGAGCCGATGAAAAAAACAGACTGGTTCTATTCTTCATTTGCGCCGGCACTGATGCCGAGTTCGGCGGGGCAGCCGTCTTTTGACCAGGCTGGTTTAGAGTGGACTGTGCCGGTGAAACTTGGGCCTGGAAAGGTATATGCAATTGCGGTAAATTGCGGCGACGCTGAAAAAGATATCAAGAATTTTCAGGCGGGCTTTCGCAGCATATTAGGACAAAAGTGTGAGAACTTTGTCCTTGTTTTCGCAACCGCCGATGAGCAGCGAATGCCGACTTTGATAAATGAGAAGATTATTGAAGAGTGTGAAAAAATAAATTTTCCATCCGCTGAAGGCGAGGCCTCGCCACGTGGCGGGCAGGAACAACAGAATTAGCTCAAATTTTACGGAGGCAGATGTGGCACGAAAAAAAATCACAATCGCAGGCGCAGGTAACGTCGGAGCAACAGCAGCTTTTATCGCGGCAGAAAACCTGCTTGGGGATATTGTCCTTGTCGATATTGTTAAGGGGCTTGCGGAAGGAAAGGCTCTTGATATGGCCCAGGCCGGGTCCACTTGCGGCTATGACTGCAAAATCATCGGCACTACCGACTGGGCACAAACCGCCGGCAGCGATATAGTTATAATCACAAGCGGTATGCCGAGAAAGCCTGGAATGAACAGAGACGATTTGCTTGCAAAAAATACCCAAATAGTCAAGAACGTAACAGAGCAGATTGTAAAATATTCTCCGGACAGCTTTATTATAGTCGTCTGCAATCCGCTCGATGCAATGGTAAACGCTGCTGCAATTGTAAGCGGTTTTGAGAAGAATAAGATAATGGGAATGGCAGGGGCCCTCGATACCGCCAGATTCACATATTTCATTTCTGAAAAACTTTCCGTTAGCCCCAGCGATATCCAGTGTGTTCTTATGGGCGGACACGGCGATGATATGGTGCCGCTGCCGAGATTTACTACCGTATCAGGAATTCCGCTGACGGAGCTGCTCGATGAAAAAACGATTGAGGATATTGTGCAGAGAACACGAATGGGCGGAATCGAGGTTGTCAACCTGATGGGAACAAGCGCATATTACGCGCCGGCGGCAGGGACGGTCAAAATGGCACAAGCTGTTCTGCTTGATAAAAAGACATTTCTGCCGTGCTGTGCATACTGTAATAAAGAATATAATGTCGGCGGATATTTCGTCGGTGTGCCGGTGATACTCGGTGCCGACGGCGTAGAAAAAATTATAGAGCTTGACCTCGACGAAAAGGAAAAGAGGGATTTTGCCGCTTCAGTCCAGCACGTCAAAGAACTGGTTAATAAAGTACAGAAATTGCTTTAACAACGGCAGAAGTCGCCGACGCTCCATAGCTATGGCGACGGAGCGCTGAATTTACTTGACGCAAATCGCTGGAATGTTAAACTGATTATTGCCCCCTCGCTTTCTGCGAAAGCAGAAGAGAGAGCGGCATTCAAAACATCTTTAGCGGATGTGGCGGAACTGGCAGACGCGCAGGTTTCAGGTACCTGTGGGCTTACGCCCGTGGAGGTTCGATTCCTCTCATCCGCATTGATTACCTTAAAATCCTCATTTTCAAAGACTTCCTTACAAGGCCGCTTTAATTCAAGACTTTATACGCACAGGGCCGATAATAGTTATAGATTGGTTGTTGGTATTTAGTGATTCAAAGCTGCCGAAGGCGGCTTTTCGCTAAGTACCAAATACTAAATACCATATACCAAATACTATCTATGCTCGAAGTATTGGAATATTATCAGAGTCTTGCTCAGAAATTTCAGAGCCAGCTTTTGACAGGACCGGGAATAATAGTTGTTCTGGCGGGGCTCTGCATCTGGCTGGCAGGATTGCGCTGGCGAAGAGTAGTCGGAGCACTTGTTGGGGCGGCAGTCGCCGCAGCCGGCGTTTTTGTTATCGGTAATTATCCTGCCGGTGTGGTTCTGACAGCTTGCGCAATCGGCTTGTTTGCAGGAGTAATTATCAACAGGATTGTGTTCGGCATATTCGGCGCTGCTGTCGGCGTTTTGGTTGTAATGGTAGTTCTGGCCGGTGGTTTAACGGCCGGGGAAAATGAGTCGTCTATGATTGAATTTCAGGAAACCAATAAGACTTATAATCCTGATGAGATTACGGCAGATGATTTTGTCGCCGAATTTCCTTATCCGACCTGGCCTGAATATGAACAGAGCGGCGTGGTTATAGATGCACCGGCAGCACTGGAAATAACGACTAAAATGGCAGAATATTTTTTCGACAGGGCTAAAAAGGCAGTCGCCTCGGCAGGGGCAGGCGGTTATGCCGGGGCAGGGTTGGTCGCAGTGATTGCTGTCATTGCCGCCTTGATAATGCCGCGATTGTTTATTGCAGTTATTTCTTCCTCGCTTGGTTCGGCAGTTATTTTTACAGGAATGATTATGCTGCTTTTTTATAAAGGGTCAAAACCCATAAGTTATATTTCAGAAAGGCCTTGGTTTTATGCGACGGCTTTCGGGGCAATGGTGATTTTCGGAACGGCAGCACAACTTATTCTTTCGCCGCCGGCAGCGAAACAGAGCCAGACAGATTCGCCGGATAAAGAAATAGGTTCGACAAGCTCACTATAGAACGGAGAAAAAAAATGAATCCCGCACCTTATAAATATTCAATGTATTATGTATATCTTTTGAAGATTGGAAGAGCATATACTCAGTTAAAAAATAGAATTACAACAGATTTAAAGAAGATTGAACAGAAAGAAGGTGCGGGATGAATACGCTTTTTATTCTCGCTCAGGCCGGCGAAGAAGCCGCCAAGCAAACTTCCATCGTGCCGATAGATTTAATCTGGGAGCAGATAAGCTCCCTGACGTGGCTGCAGGCCCTTATTGCCGTATCCTTCGGAGCGGTTTACCTCCTCTACGGCTGGCGAATCTTTAAGGTAATCACTGTGGTCTGTTTCGGTATGCTCGGACTTTTTGCAGGTATGAAGGTTGGCCAGATGATAGGCGGCTCGATTCTCTGGGGCGGAATAATCGGACTGGCTGTGCTTGCTGCTCTTTCCATACCGCTTATGAAGTGGGCGGTAAGTATTCTCGGTGCCGTGGCAGGCGGAATAATTACGAGCGGGATATGGTTTGCCTGCGGACTGCCCCAGGAGTATCTCTGGGCCGGTGCCATAATAGGGGTCATAGCAGGCGGAATGATTTCGTTTATTGTCTTCAGAATCGCTGTGATGCTGTTTACAAGCTTCGGCGGAGCTATACTGATAATTGTCGGACTGCTCGCACTTCTGCACCTTTATGAACAGAATCAGACTGAACCCACAAATTTCGTACGGTCGCTCGTTAATGACTATAACTGGTTTCTACCTGTCGTGCTGACGTTCACAACCTTTGTCGGTATGATTATCCAGAACAGACTGGTTAAAGGCACTCCGAACTGGAAAATATAAAATACAAACTTCAATCAGCAATAAACACAGGATTGCAAAAATAATCGGGAGATGTAATGGCAGAATTGGTGGGATTGATAGGTGGGACAGGACTTGGTGACGTATTGCAGCAGCAGCTTGAGAATGTCAGCGAAGTTGCGATGGATACTCCTTTCGGAGCGCCAAGCGGGAAAGTTTTGACCGGTACATTTGCAGGCAGTCAGATTGCCTTTGTAAACAGACATGGTGTGGGACATAAGTTCAATCCGTCAACTGTGCCTTATGCGGCAAATATCTTTGCACTTAAAAAACTCGGAGCAAATACGGTTATTGCAAGTGGTGCCGTCGGTTCACTCAAAAAAAGTATAAGGCCAAAGGATATTGCAATAGTAAGTCAGGTAATCGACAAGACATTTAAAAGACAGAATACTTTTTTTGATAATATTGCCGCTGTGCACTGTGAGCTTGCACATCCTTATTGCAACGGATTGAGAAATGCACTTATAAGTGCTGCCGAGAGTGTCGGGACAAAAGTACATCCCGAAGCAGTATGTATCTGTATGGAAGGGCCGCAGTTCTCCACAAGGGCAGAATCACTTATGCATAGAAAATGGGGCGCCGAGCTTATCGGGATGACCGCGATGCCGGAAGCGAAACTCGCAAGAGAAGCACAGATGTGCTTTGCCCTCGTTGCACTTGTCAGCGATTATGACTGCTGGCAGGAGCCGAGTGAAAAAAAAGACGCTCAAACACTTCTGCAGGAAATCATAGGCAATCTTAATGAGGCGACCGCTAACGCAATAGAATTGATTAAGGCTGTTTTAAAGTCCGGCGAAATTCTCTGTGACGATAATTGCCGCTGCAGAAAAAGCCTCGAGCTTGCCGTCTGGACGAAACCGCAGCAGATTGACCCGAAATACAATGATATTTTGAAAGTGCTGAGGCAATAGTTCCATCAGAGGGTCAAAAAACCCTTGATTTTCATTGCGGAAAGACTGATAATTAACGAAACAAGGGCGGTTAGCTCAGTTGGATAGAGCGCCTGCTCGACATGCAGGAGGCCGTTGGTTCGAGTCCAATACCGCCCACTTTCCACTATTTTGCACCGGTTCGCAAGCTCCCGCAAATTCGTGTTTGCTCTCGCAATCAGAAGGACTTACAGCAATTGGTTCAAGTATTTCGTGCGGCTCTGTGCGACTCGGTTCAGCGGTATTCTGCACCGGATTATGCACCTCTTTACAAACCGAACTTTCGGCCTCATTCAGGATGGTCATTTTTGCCGCTTCCCGTATGTCGGTTTCGGTGATTTGCGCGTAGTGGTTCAAAGCAACCGCCGGGGTATTGCCAATCCAACTGCATACCGCTTTAACATTGCCGCTGGTCATTTTGAATAGTTCAGTTTCCCGTGTGCTTCTGAGGTTCTGAAACAGTTTCGGCCACGGCTCAAGACCGGCCCGTTTGATTATCCGGGTTAGGTGTGTCCGCAAATTGGTTTCATCGTCCCTGTATTGCTCAACACAATAAACCGCCCCGTCTTTCGCCTGCTCAAAGGCATCTTGAAACAGGGGTTTCAGTTCAGGGAACATCGGGACGATACGGATACCGCTGTCAGCGTGATGTTCAGTCTTTGAGGCGTGTACCGTAAACCGTTGCTTTTCAAAATCGACATCGACCCATTTAAGCCGCAGGACTTCGCTGGGACATCGCAGGCCGCCAAACCTTGCCAGCCCAAAGATAAGCTTCCATTCCGCATCGGGACAGGCTTCTAAGACCTTCTGGGCTATTTCCGACGTAACATAGAAGAAACGGCTCTCGTTAGCCCGGATAGAAACGGATTGTCCACGGAATGGATTTTTGGTAATAATTTCAGCGTCAATAGCGGCATTAAAAAATTGCCGGGCAATCCCGATATGCCGCCGCAGCGTATTCTCTGAAAGCCCTACGGTCGTTTGCAGATAAACCCGAAAGTTTTTGGCGTGCTGGACGGTAATGTCCCCGATACAGTCGTTTCGGAAAAAGGCTGCCAGCTTGCTTTCAACATCCCGCCACTTTCTAACTGTCGTTTTCTTTACGTCCAAGCGTTTGGTGATATACTGCGATACCCAGGCCGCAACCGTCCATCTTTTGCCGCCTCTGGTTTCAACAAGCTGGAGTTTTTCCAGCCGTTCCCGCAGCGATTCAGGAATACCGCCAAGCCATTCCTGTGTAGCGATTCGCAAAACATCACCGGTTTTGCAGTTTGCAAGCAGATTTCCAATATGCACCTTTGCGGATTCAGCCTGCTTCTTTGAAACAGCCCCTAAATGAATTTTTGGCCTTTGTTTGTTTTCGCCGGGGCTTAACTGAATAAAATACCGCGCCCCTGTTTCTGTTGTCTGTTTTCCGATACTGGACATTATTTTCGCTCCTTTCTTGCCTTGCTGATGTTATAACCAAAGTATTGCAGCAGGATTTCCGCTGTTTCCACTTTACAGCTTCCACCGTGCATAATTCTACAAAGTGCTGCCGTATCAATGCCTGTATCCCTGCTGATTTGGTTTAGGCTTTTGCCGGAAGTCTTTATTTTTTCTCTTATCTTTTTGATAATCATACCCTGTATTATAATGGTTTATTGACGCCCGTCAATAATAAAATAAGATTTGTGCCGTGTCCTATGTGTCCCAAGGATTCTTTATTTATTATTTTTATATAACTTTTTCCCATAAATGTTTAAATGGAGTTTTCATAGGACACATAGGACACTCTGCATTTTTACTTTAAAAACAAAGGTCAGTGTCCTAAGGAATTTTTCATATTGGTATTGAGTCTGTATTGTCATTAAGATTATCTTCTTTTTCATAGGACACCAAGCCGCCATAAGCCCACTCTCGACTTGTCCTTCCGCCTGTTCGTTTCCGTTCAATTTTGGGGAATATCCTTCGTACTTGCTGGCCGAAAGTCTTGCTGTTCATAGCATAGCATCCGTTTTCGCTACAGTATCTTTTATAATTGTCATAAAGTTCGCTGCAGCTTACAAAATCTCCGTTGTTTGACGGCTGATAGTTTTCTAAAAGGAAAGCTCTTGCGGGGTCGGTTTCTCGCCTGTAATCTTCCAAGAGTTCTTTGTTGTTATCCGGCAGGATAAAGCCGCCTGCATCGTTTAAGTCTTGCAACCCTTCAATGGCCCAGTTAAGAATCCCCGGCTGTTCCTTTTTGAGTATTTCAGCAAGGTCTTTGTTCAGTTCTGTTTCTCCCAAAACTCTATTAAAAGGCACTAATAGAATCCTTCGCCAAATACCCTCGGTCTTATCGTTAAACCGCGGTAGGGCGTTTGTACTTATCATAATCTTAGCAGTCGGGACTGCACTGACAGGCTCTTTGAATTTTCGCTCAAATGTAAATGTATCGCCTGCAACAAATGATTTTAATATCGTTTCGGCTTCGTCCTCGATAATATGAGAGCTTTCGTTTGTCGCGTTAAGGACTTTGCCAAGTGTGTTATACAGCGGAAACGGACTGCTAAAGCGGGACAAGGAAACCTGACTGCAATTTTCTTTACCGACTAATGACTGAATGACCTCAAACAAAACGCCTTTTCCGTTTGCACCGTCTCCGCAACAAAGCAAAAACTTCTGTTCTTTTAAATCCGGTCTGAAAAGGTAGCCTGTCCACTGCTGCAAAAGCAAAATATAATCCTGCTGTCCCTGTAAAACCTCGCTCAGAAACTTCAGCCATAAGGGACATTCCGCCGCCGGTTCGTAATCATAAGGCAATTTGACAACATTAAAAAATTTCGGTGTATGTTTCATTAAGACAGGTTTGATTTTTTTCTTTTTGTCCCAGCAAACCAAGCCGTTTTTGCAGGCTATAGTAAAAATAAGGCGTTCCCTACCGTCCGGCCAAGAATTAGAATCGACCGTTTCGGGTCTGCCGATTCGACCTTTTAAGCAAAGCATTATGTTGTTGATTCGCTGCGTGGTAATCGGAATTTGCTCGTCCTGCCCGCCGCTGGAATTGAGCCGCTGGATGTATCCGGCAATCATCCTTTGCATTTCCGCATCGGATAATCGGATGTAACAGCCATCCCGCCAAACATAAAAATCATCCTTCCAGCTTGTCAGTTTGTAACAAATTGAATCACTTGAAGGAAGTTTCTCTGATTCCGGCTCAGGGTCGAAAATATAGTTCGTCAAAAAACTGACCGCAATTATATCGGGGTCTGTAAAATCTAACTTTTTATTTTCAGCCAACATTGCTACCTCCTTTTGCTTTGTTTATAAACGCATCCAAGTCGCCAATGTCATACCGAATGCCGCGACGACCTATATGTACCGCCGGAATTTTTTGCGTGTGGGTTAAATTCCAAAGAGTTCGTTCGGATATAGCCAAGTATTTTGCCGCGTCACGCGGGAGGTAGAGACGTCGGATTGTGTTGTTGTCATTGGTCATTATTTCCCCCTTTGGCCGCAAGGTCGGCAAGTGCCTTTTCAACAGCCTCAGGATTGAATCTCATTTTTTTTCTGCTGATAAACAAACAAGGGATTCTGCCGGATTCTGCCTGTACTCTTAACCAGTCTATTGGTAATTGCAGTTCTTCGGATAACCCGATGAGATTGACTAATTTTTTATCTCTGTTTTCCATATAGCAACATTCTAAGATATTGCCATATAAGAAAGCCAAAGGGGTTTAGTGGGTTTTTGGCGGGTACTAACTTTTTGGTTTTGTTAGCTTAAAACAGCCTTTTCCTGCATTTTGTATCATTTCCCCCCAAGCATCGTGATAACCTTTTTTGTTCCTGAAAGTGTCTCTTAATCTGTAAGGTGTAAATGCGCCTGTATCAAGTATTACACCGATTCTTTTTTCTGTTGCGCTCTCATTTTCCCACAAATACTTTATACAACGTGCCTGTCGTTTGTTAAACTGATATTCTATACCATACCATATAACCGTTGTAAAATCCTCATTATGCCAGCAGCCTTTGTCCTTAATCGCAGATTGCTTTTCCTTTAAAGGTTGCCCTGTGGCGGCCTCAAGTTGTTGTGCCGCTGTTTTCTCAAGGTCTGCTAATACTTCAGGACTTGCAAGTCCACTGCAATAAATATTAAAATCATCTTCGCCGCCCATAGTAGCATATTCCTCATCCGTCCAGCAGTTGCCTATGATTATGATTTGCTCAAGTAGTTGTCGGGCATTGGGTTCTTTCACCAATTGGGGCAGATATTCTTTAAGTGTATAGGTATTCTGATATAACAGTTTCATAGCTTTTGAACCTGCTTTTTGAGATTCTTTAGACCCAGCCCCTGAAGACAAAGCCTGCTTTTTCCAGTCCTCTAATGCTGCGGTTATGATTTGTTCAATATCTGCCGCATTATTCTTACTATCCATTTTTCACCTGTCCTTTTTCGGGTCGGTCTGAGGCTAATGCCGGACAGGTGAGCCGCAGCAAAAGCCTCAAACCGCTTGGCAGGTGTACGGCCTGCCGTCCCGAATCAATTAACATTGATATTAGCCAGTATTGTAGTTTTTGGCGGCTTAAAAGACAATATCTAACCTGCAAATCTTCTTGCTTGAAAGCTATTAAAGAGGTACTATTACACTCGACAATTGAATAATGTTAAGTACTGATTTTTGGCGTTTCCGTTGAAACCAGCAAAATTCTTCGTAAGCAAACGCATAGAAGTCGGTGCTCCGATATGGGGCATCGCTTGCGTGTTGCTTACGGGCCTTGCTGGGCCTCAACGGTGCACGATGTAGCGGTGCCCTTTTTTATTGCGCCGAATGTAAAGGTTTCTGAAGAATATTTATCTAAACTCTTGGAGAAAATCATGGCTCATAATCTTAATATAAGAAATGGTAAGGCATCGATGGCTTATTATGGCGAAGAACCCTGGCATGGCTTAGGAACAAAGCTTGAGAGACCTGCTACAGCTAAAGAAGTTATAAATGCTGCACGGCTTGACTGGGAGGTTATGAAAGTACCGTTATTTGCATCACATGATAAATATACTATTAAAATTGAAGACAAATTTGGTGTCGTCAGAAAAGATATGATGGACAAAAATAACTGTAAAGTATTAGGAATAGTTGGCAGTCAATATAAACCTCTTCAAAACCATGAGGCTTTTGATTTTTTTGACCCCATTGTCGGTAAAAATGAGGCTGTGTATCATACTGCTGGGGTTTTGGGCGATGGAGAACGGATATGGATCCTTGCTAAATTACCTGATGATATCCGGGTAATCGGAGATGACATTTCGGAAAAATATTTGTTGTTATCAAACAGCCACGATGGCAAGAGTGCGGTCCAGATAAAGTTCACTCCTATCAGGGTTGTTTGTCAGAACACTCTCACAATGGCTTTAAGCGATGGGCAGATTACCCGTATTGTACACACTAATAATATGCATCAATGCATTAAACAGGCAGACAAAATTCTTGGGATTGTCAGGGAAAGGTATGACGATATTGAAGCATCTTTTAAAAAAATGGTACAGGTTAAAATGAATAAAGAAAGATTATCAGAATATTTGAGCCTTGTATTCCCAGACCCATCTGATCCTGAAAATGAAAGGCAAGTTAAACAGATTGAAGAAAACCGTTCCCGGGCTGAATATTTCTTTGACCAAGGAGCAGGCAATCGAATTAAAGGCGTCGGTGGAACTCTTTGGGTGGCTTATAATGGAGTCACTGAGTTTATAGACCATAGAAGGACTGCTCGTCAAACTATAGATCGGCACCTTAATTCAATCTGGTTTGGAGATGGCTACCTCACTAAAGCACGGGCTTTCACTATAGCTAATGATAAATCTGAAACATGGCTGAACTAATTTTGATAATTCCAAAAGGTAGCAACTTCAATGGAAAACCAAAGAAGGAATAAAACTATCAAGAAGTAGCATATATGGTGATGTTGAGAAGGAAACGCAGTTAAAATCTGCAATCGGATATATAACCTATTGACTTTCATTTCGTATAATAATCACAAACCAATATATTACAGTTGGTTGTAATTATTGACTGTCGTTGCCTCATTGAAAATAACAACCAATACTACAACTAATCCGGGATTATATGAAAATGAAAACAATTTTTTACGGAGGTAGGACTATGAAAACTTTAAAAAGAAAATCACGCTCAGACAAATTTCCACTTACACTTCATCCGACAGGACAATACTGTAAGAAGATCAAAGGAAAAATGTATTACTTTGGTTCTGACAAAAAAGAGGCGTTACAAAAATATCTGGATCAGGCGACATATCTGCATGGATGTCAAGACAACTTGCAAAAACCAACAGGCGATAATATGACTTTAAAACAGCTCTGCGATATGTATTTGAACTATCAGTATTCAAAGCTTCAGGCAAATGACCTTACTGCAAGCCACCACAATGAACAAATCGGCAGCCTTAACAAGTTAATGGCTTTTCTGGGTCAGAATATAGATATCAATAACATCTCAACCTTGGATTTGCAGAACTACAAAAGAAGGATACAGAAAAGCCATGTGTC
>JBGOWI010000033.1:0-26405 GCA_041478555.1 Phycisphaerae bacterium | reverse complement strand
GGCATTATTTCCTTTTATTATTTTGGGAATGTTCCTGTTTCCGATGGCTGTGCTGACGGTAAGTATCGGCAGAGACCTGACAATGCTTTTTCGGCCTGATTATTTTTTTCAACCGATAAAAAAAGCCTTTTGGCATTATTTGTTCCTTGCCGGGCTTTTCATCATTACCGGGCAATTGCAGTATGTAAGCGTCAACTACGGAGATATTATGGGCAGCTCAAACTTCATAATTTTGCTGAACCTTGCTGCTGCGGCGGCAATACAAATCCTCGCTGTTTTTACAATGAGAGTGACAGGCCTGTTTTACAGGCATTTTGGCTGCTTTTTTAAGTGGTAAAACTTTCGATAAAAAGTTATAAAATGAAAAATATGAATAATAAATCAAAAGAAAAAAGTGAACACATTTTCGGGCCGGTGCCGTCGAGAAGACTGGGACGGTCGCTCGGCATCGACCTTATACCGTATAAAACCTGCACATACGACTGTCTATACTGCCAGGTAGGACGCACAACCCAAAAAACAATAACAAGAAAAAGCTGGGTATCCATGGATGAAGTTATTGCTGAACTTAAAACCAAATTGTCAACGAAACCGGATTATATTACGCTTTCCGGCTCAGGTGAGCCGACACTGTGCAGCGATTGCGGACGACTGATAGAGAAAATCAAACAAATTACCAGTATACCCATCGCAGTCATAACCAACGGTTCGCTTCTGTTTAATCATCAGGTCCGCAGGGAATTGCTCGGCGCCGATGTGGTTATGCCTTCGCTCGATGCCGGCGATGAAGAGACATTCAAAAAGATAAATCGGCCATCTCCTGAGATAACCTTCGATAAAATGCTGCAGGGTTTAATCGATTTCCGCGGAGAATATGACGGCAAATACTGGCTTGAAGTCTTTCTGGTTGCAGGCTTAAACGACAGCGATGAGCAGATTGAAAAAATTGCTGCCTGCATCGAAAAAATCCGGCCTGATAAAGTGCAACTGAATACCGTTACAAGGCCGCCGGCTGAGAATGTTAAGCCGGTGACGAAACAGAGACTGGCCGAAATTGCAAAAAGAATTTATAAAAATGCCGAGGTTATTGCCGATTTTAAAGGCGGCGAAAAAACAGGCGACTTTAAGATTAAAAGCGATGATATTGTCGAAATGCTCAAACGAAGACCCTGCTCGATTGATGATATTGCTGCGGGACTGAAAATGCCGGAAACAGAAGCGTTAAAATATATTGAAGAGTTGATTAAATCAGGCAGAATTCAGCCGGTAAGACAGAATGACAAGATTTTTTATAAAGTTGTAAAATAAGAATGAATCAACAACAGATTAAGGTTACGTTTCAGCCGCAGGGCAGGACGGTCTATATACTGAGCGGCACAAAGATAATCGAGGCTGCCGCTGTCGCAGGAATAATTATAGATACGCCTTGCGGCGGAGCTGGAACGTGCGGCAAGTGCAGAGTAAAAATAATATCGCCAAAGACTAAGCCGACCGAAGCTGATAAAAAAATCTTCAGCGCCGATGAGCTGAAGGAGAACCGGCGGCTGGCATGTCAGAACCAAATCGTTGAAGATACCGTTATCGAAGTGTCGAAAGAATCGCTCCTTTCGGCCATTGAAAAGATTGTTATGGAGTCCGACGTCCTCCGGACAATTGTTCCCGATGAGCAGCGAAGGGTAAGCGGTAAATACTTCGGAGTTGCCGTCGATGTCGGCACGACAACACTGGCAGCTTCGCTTGTCAATCTGGTTAGCGCCACCGAAACAGCCGTAACAGGCAGTATCAATCCGCAAATTTCCTTCGGAGATGATGTCATCAGCAGGATAAAATACGCTACATCCGGCAAAAACGGCCTTGTCGAGCTGCAGAAGGCGGTTATCAGACAAATAAACGCAATGATAGGCCAACTCTGCGAACAGGGCGGGGTCGATAAGAAAAATATCTATGAAATCACCATCGCAGGCAATACGACAATGGAGCATCTTGTTTGCGGTATAGACCCTGCGGCGCTTGGACAATTGCCTTTTGAGCCGACTTGGCGGGGGGCAAACGTAATAAATACCTCAGAGCTGAAACTTGAAATAAATAATAAGGGCATTGCCTATTTGTTTCCGATTGTCGGCGGTTTTGTCGGCGGCGATATCGCAGCGGGAATGCTGGCGGCGGATATACTCAATCAGCCGCAGCCGGTGTTAATGATTGATATCGGCACCAATGGAGAAATCGTACTGGTGAAGGATAATAAAATTACGGCGGCATCAACCGCGGCAGGGCCGGCATTCGAAGGGGCAAGGATATCCTGCGGAATGAGGGCAGCGGCAGGCGCAATTGAAAAAGTGAAATTTGACGATGACTGCATTTATAATGTTATCGGCAACGTCGAACCGGCCGGTATATGCGGCAGCGGACTTATCGATATCACCGCAGAACTTCTTAACGCCGGTATTGTTGACTCTATGGGCAAAATTAATCCATCTGCGAAAGTGCCGCCAAAAATCGCTCAAAGACTTGTTATTGATACAAATGGTCAACCGGCGTTTGTTGTTGATAAAGCTATTAAAATTACACAGAAGGATATCCGGCAAATCCAGCTTGCGGTTGGTGCAATCAGGGCAGGAATAAATATAATCCTTAAAAGGTCTGGTCTGAAAGCTGCCGACCTGAAAAAGGTACTTATAGCAGGCGGGTTCGGGAGCTTTATACGCAGAAAAAATGCACAAAGGATAGGACTTCTGCCGACTGAAATCAATCATGAAAAAATTTCATTCGTAGGCAATACATCACTTGCAGGGGCTAAACTTGCACTGCTGTCTGTTAAGGCAAGAAAAAGGGGAGAAAAACTTGCGGGGCAGACTCAGCACGTAGAATTGTCAGTTGACAACGATTTTCAGAATGAATTCGCTGCTGCAATGATTTTTCCGGCAGGATAATATCATCACTGGTCAGATGTGGTGTAAAGTCTGTGACTTTTGATGTAGTTCAAAACGTCTGGATGCAGGAATTTGCTAACGTTCTGGTTCTGCGAGACTTTCTGGCGAATATCGGTGCTGCTAATCTCAATCAATGGGGTTTTAATCATATTCTGCCGCAGCTTTTCAATATTTTCGGTACCGAGTTCTCCGGCTAAACTGTCGAAATCCGGCCTGTCAAAGCCGCCGCGATTCATAACACAAATTGGACACTCCCTGAGCAGCTCATCTATCCTGTGCCATTTCGGCAAATCCTTTAACATATCGGCACCGATGAGCCAGTAAAGCTGACAATGGGTCCCGAGTTTCTGCCTGAAATGCCTGATGGTGTCAATTGTATAACTCGGCTCAGCCCTGTTGAACTCAACAGGGCTTATCTGGAAAAGACTTTTGCCGGCAACTGCAAGTTTCAACATCGCTATCCGGTCGTTGTCCACCGCAGCGGGCTTTTGCTCCTTGTGCGGAGAACGCCTTGCAGGAATAAGAATTACCTTCCCAGCACCGATTTTTTCCGCTGCCGCCTGTGCGACGGTAATGTGGCCGGTGTGCACAGGGTCAAATGTGCCGCCAAACAAAATTATTTTTTCCGACATCGATAGCTATCCTGGTAAATTAAGAAATCAATCGAAGTATTATAAAAAGATACCAATATAAACTCAAAAACTACTTTGTGAACGAAAAATTTCACAAACAAACTGTTGCTAATTCTAAGAAAAATTCTGAAATTTTTCTCAAAAAGTCCTTTGAAATACGAATTTTAACCGTTTTTTCAAAAATTTCAGGAAAAAAATCTTGTCCGACAATTGTTTCTCATATCAGTAACTTTTAACTCTTTGGCCGTGTGCTCTTGGCTAATGAATAAAAATTAAAATCAACATTTCAAAGCCGCCAAATCCCTGATTTTCGCAAAATATCAAGCTTTTTGAGTTAATTTACAACACTATCTTATCGCAGTAAAGAGTTCAGCAAAATATTTTCCGAATTATGATTTGCTTATGCTGATTAACTACTCGATTGTACAGGCCACAGGAAGTTATAAAAAACTATGAAGAATTTTCAACTTATTTGACGATAAACTTGTATAACAGACGAACTTATGGTAAAAATTGATTGACAGAATTACAAAGTAGTGTAAAAAAATATTATTCAATAAATCCTTTTTTCACCGAAAGGAGGTGAATAATAATGGCTAAGAAGAAAAAAGCTGCAAAGAAGAAAGTAGCAAAGAAGAAAAAATAGTTCCATGGCTCAGTCGTCACAGCAATAGATTTCGCCACGGTTAAGCTTGACGACGACGAAACGGAACCGTGAGCCGTAACTCAAAATTTTGATTTCAGCTCACAAGGCGACGGAAGATTCTAAGCCACGACAGAATCTTCCGTTTTTTTGTTTTATTGTTACCCACATAAAGTATTGACTCGCAAAAAGCAGCTGATATAATCAAGATATCTTAAACAACAGAAGTTCCTTTTAAAGGGCAGGTTATGAAAAAGCTGGACCGTATTTTAGTAGCATCGTTAGTTGTTATTTTTGCGGGCTGTGAGCAGTCACAACAAAAACAAACTGTCGACATTTCAAGAAGAGACAGACTCGTGGCCAACGAGAATCTGGGTCTGAAAAAAGAATTGGCTCAGTGCCGAAGTGAGAGCCAAAGTGAGATAGAAAAACAGCGGAATCTGGTTGAACAGTGCCGGCAGGAGAAAGAAGAAATAGAACGGCAGGCAAACGAGAATGCCAGATGGCTTCTGGACAAACTGCCGCAAAGTTTACTCGATGACTCCGCAACACTTTCAGAAGAAAATGAGAAACTTACAGCAAGAATTATAGAGCTTGAAAAGGCCCTGAAACAATCCGGCCGGCAGGAAGAGCAAAAATAGCACCACTATAAATCAGTTACAAACCTTCTCAACAGTCTGGAGAACCTGGGCGGTATCTTTACTGCCGCTGGGGCCCGCCATGGCTGCTGCGACAAGACCGACAAACATCGGCTGAGGATGCAGCGGACGTGAGGTCAGACAGGGATGAGCCTGAGTTGCAATAAAATACGGATGCCGGGGTAATTCGAGTATCTGCATAATCGGCTGATTCGGAGCCTTGCCTGAGAAAACCATTCCTGCCTTTTCGAGCGTTTCGATATAACGAGGGTCAACTTCATAACGGTGCCTGAATCTCATTCGAACAAGCGGATTACCGCCGAGAAGTTTAAAGGCCGTTGTGTCCGGTTTAAGTTTTATGTTCTGGCCGCCGAGACGCATATTACCGCCGAGACCTTCAATTTTTTTCTGCTCCGGCAGGATATCAATAACCGGCTCGGAACAGGCCGGCTCTATTTCAGTGCTGTTGGCTTTTTTCAGACCACAAACATTTCTTGCAAATTCTATGACCGCCATCTGAAAACCAAAACATATACCCAGAAACGGCAGGTTATTTTCACGGGCATATTTAATACAGGCTATCTTGCCCTCAGTGCCGCGGACGCCAAAGCCGCCGGGAACGATTATGCCGTCAACATCCTTCAAGTGCTCCGTAACATTCCGGTCGGTTATAACACCTGTATCTATCCAGTTGATTTTAACCCTGCAGTCGAGGGCAATGCCCGAATGCTCCAATGCGTTAATAATAGATGCGTAGCTGTCGCGAACAGAAGTGTATTTGCCGGTGATGCCTATTGTAACTTCGTATTTTTCTTTGCCGATTCTGTCAGTAAAATCGCACCATTTTGCCCACTCAACACGTTCTTTTCGTAAATCAATCCTGTCCTCTATGTGCAAGAGTCTTAATACTTCAAAATCCATCCCGCAGTCGCGCAACATCGCAGGTATCTGGTATATGCTGGCTGAGTCTGCAAGGCTGATGACTCTGCTGATGGGGACGTTGCTGTAAACGCTGATTTTCTGTCGGACCTTTTCATTGACCACATTTGCAGCCCGGCAGGCGATGATGTCCGGCTGAATGCCGGACTGCATAAGCTGCTTTATGCCTAATTGTGCAGCCTTTGATTTTTGTTCGCCTAATGTTTTCGGCTCTAAAATATAAGTCAGAGCTACAAAGCAGCAGCTATGAGGGCCTTCTTCATAAGCAAGCTCTCTCATTGCTTCGATATAGAATGCGTTTTCGAGGTCGCCGGCCGTGCCGCCAATCTCGACAAACACGATGTCGGCATTGGTATCAAGCGCCAGAGTCCGCAGCCTCAGCTTTACTTCGCCGGTAACGTGTGGAATCATCTGAACGTCTCTGCCGAGATAGTCGCCGTGACGCTCCTTGTCGAGCACATCACGGTAAATCTGGCCGCTGGTTGAAAAATTATCCCTGCTTAAACTCAAATCGAGCATCCGCTCATAAGTGCCGAGGTCCATATCACATTCCATTCCGTCATCGAGGACAAAGACCTCGCCGTGACGAAATGGATTTAATGTGCCGGAGTCGATATTCAGATAGCCTTCGAGCTTTATCGGGGCGACTTTCAGACCCTTGTCCTGCATCAGTTTTGCCAGGCACGAGGAGAAAATGCCCTTGCCCAGGCCGCTCATCACCGTACCCATCACAATGACGTATTTCGTTCGGCCTTTCTGGTAACCTTTCGGTATTGGAGAAAAATATTCGCTTTCTACCGAAGTTTCGCTTGCGCCTGAAAGTAGTTCGTTTCTGTCAGTCATTGCCAATCTTATCTGAAGTTTTGTATCTTTTTACAAATTCTGCATACTGCTGCGGAGTGTCTATTCCGTCCGCAGCATGGCTAACAAGGCCGGTGAGTATGTTAAAACCATATTCAAGCACACGAAGCTGCTCGAGCTGTTCGATTTGCTCCAGTCTTCCGGCCGGGAGCTTTGTTATCTGCAAAAGAAAATCCTTGGTATAGGCATAAATGCCGAGATGTCTGTAATAGTCGTTTATATTTCCGACAGGGCCGCCGCTTCTACAGCAGGGGATTACAGAACGCGAAAAATACTTTGCAAATCTGTCTTTGCCGATAACGACTTTGACAATGTTTGGGTCTGCAATCTGTTCTTTGCTTTCAAATTTTGCAATCAGGGTAGCCATTTTAGTCTGCGGGTTGTCAATCATCAGTTGCGCAAGCAAATCTATATTTGCCGGTTCGATTTGGGATTCATCTGCCTGGATATTTATGACAACATCAGTATCAATCTTCTGAATCGCTTCGGCTATACGGTCTGTGCCGGTTTTGTGCGTGGAAGCCGTCATAACACAGTCAGCGCCGAAGGATTTACAGGCAGCCAGAACGATTTGGCTGTCCGTAGCGATGATAACCTTTTCAACCAGCTTGGCCCTGCAGACTCGCTCAAACGTGTGCTGAATGAGATATTTACCTGTATCTTTAGCGAGAACTTTGCCGGGAAATCTTGTTGATTCGTAGCGGGCGGGTATAACAGCTATGATTTTCACATTTTTTCCGCAGCGATTTCTGTTTTTTACCGGTTTATTCTTCAAAACCACTGCCCGCTTATAATAGGCCATAGGCGGATGTTTGTCAACCCCGCACCTTCTTTATATTCTAATTTTTAAATATTTTAGAAGGTGCGGGGTCAACAACAGGCATAAAAAAAACCGGGCGAAAATGTGCCCGGTTTTGTCTTTTTTGTGAGAACTAAAATTTTTTTAGTATCTGGTGGTTGCAAATTTTGCTGACCTTGCCGCCTTTCGCCTTCTACGGCGATTCTTCTCAGACGGCTTTTCATAATAACTGACGCGTTTCATGTCGCGAATAACGCCTTCCTTTTCGCACATTTTCTTGAAACGCTTGACCATCTGCTCGACAGACTCGCCGAGACGAGCTTTGACCTTAATCATAAGAAAACAATCCCTTTCCCTGTAAAAACACGATTTATACTAAGGAAGCAAAAACCCAAATGATATGGATTTGGCGGCCTTTTTCAAGTCAAAAGTTGAACAAATATCCTTTATTTTTGGCACTGCTGCCAAAATCAAGGTACTTTGCGGCCTTTAACAGCCTTGAACCTACTTTATCAATATCGTCAATCGAACTGATTTTTGACATTTTTCGCCTTGTCAAAATCCTGTCGACCGCCATCGGGCCAAGACCTGGAACCCGCAAAAGCTTGTATCGTGTTGCTGTGTTTACATTTACGGGAAAAAATTCAGGATTATTCTTCGCCCAAACCTCTTTAGGGTCGGTTTCAAGTGATAGGAGACCTGAACTATCGTATAATACGTCGGATTGATTAAATTCGTATTTGCGAAGCAGGAAATCGACCTGATATAATCTATGTTCGCGCATAAAGGACTGTTGGGGGCTAATACTTTGTTCTTTAAGGTTGTCTGGGCTGGAACTCTGATAGGCTGAAAAGTAGACCCTGCTCATGCCGATTCTGTCATACATCGCCGCTGTATAATTAACGATGTGGCGGTCGCTTTCGCCGGCGGCGCCAACGATAAACTGGGTTGTCTGTTTTACCCTTCGCCTGCTGTGAGCGGTAAGCCGGCTGATTAGTTTCATAGGTTCGACGATGTCCCGCAAAAAATCCTTTTTGGTCGATAACTTTTCGAGAAATTCCTTTCCCGGCGTTTCGATATTAAGTGAAACTGCATCGGCGAATGATACCGCTTTTTCAATTGCAGCAGGGCTCGAGCCGGGCAGAATCTTCAAGTGAATATAGCCGGTAAAATTGTGCTTTTTGCGAAGGATTTCAGCGCAGGCGGTAAGTTTTTCCATCGTTCTGTCAGCAGAGCCGATTATGCCGCTGGACAGAAATAAACCAAAAACCTCGCCCCTGTTGTAGTAATCCAGAAACGTCTCTGTAAGCTCATTACAATTGAGGGTACAGCGGGGTATGTCCGCATTTTTCTGCAGGGGGCAGTATTTACAATCACTCGAGCAGACGTTCGAAATGAGAGTTTTAAAAAGCTTGGCAGTGCCGCCGTTGGGAAGTGTTACCGGGTATATCCATCTGCCGTTGCTGCCACGGGTTCGGTGGTCTGATTTGTCGCTGCCGCAGGCACAGGCAAGGTCATACTGTGAATCACGGCTCAAAAGCTGAAGCTTTTCATACGTGTCGGGTTTTGATGCAACGAGCATAAATTGGAATATAGACCGAAAGTTTAATTTGGCAAGAGTATTTTTGGGGGAAGTCGAAGGAGTGAATTTGTAATCGAAAGACGACCGATAATTATTCAATTGGCGGTAATTTGGGGCTGTTTTGGCATATAAAAAAGGTCATCAGTTTATTTTATTAAGTGTTGTTTTGTTTATGTCGATTTTTTACTAAAAGTGGCGGGTAAGACGTTTATATACTCTGTGTTTTTAAGGAGTAAAAATATGGGGGGAAATATATGGAAAACGCTGGTAGTTTTTGTTGCATCCGTAGTGATGTTTAACGCCTTTGCCGCGGCAGAGCAAAAATCAGTTCGGTGTGTCGACGCCAATCAAGCAGCTTCTCGCACTTCCGGCATGGAAAGCTTCAGGAATTGGTTTCATAACCCGGCAGACTGGCTGGAAATGGGTGCTGACTTGCAGTTACACTGGACTTACGGCTGGAACATTGAGACCCTTAATGACCACGCTGCAAATCGAGGCAGTGGATGGAACTGGATTCAGAACCGGATGAGATGGTGGACAAAAACCAAGATTTCCGATGACATTGACTTCAACCTCAGGTTGACGTGGGAGTTCCTAAGCTGGGACGACCCTGCCCACAAACGCAAAGAAATAGATTTTGATGAAATCATATTTGACCAGTTTAATTTGACTGTAAGAAACCTCTTTGATATGCCACTAACAATGGTCGCCGGCAGACAGGATATCATCCTCGGGAACGGATGGCTCGTGGCTGAAGGCACTCCGCTCGATTGTGGGAGAACAATTTACTTTGATGCCCTGAGATTCACATATAAAATACCTGACAGAGATACTACGGTTGACTTGGTTTATATTGAGAATCGCGCTGCAGCAGATGCATATCTGAAGCCAATCAATGACCGTCATAAACAAGTGACGGAACAGGACGAAAGAGGCGTTATACTTTATGTAACCGACAAATCCCGTCCCAACCTGCAGCTCGAAGGATACTTCATCTATAAGAACGACAATCCGATTAACTTCCGTCCGACAGGTGCGCATCCGTCTCCGTTTGATGGCCCATGGCCGGCGGCATGGAGTAAAAAGGCTGAGATATATACTATCGGCGGTGCTATATCGGGACCAATCGCATCGAGCGAGCACTGGAAATACAGAGTTGAAGGCGCCGTCCAGACAGGAAAGAAACAGACTGTGGGAGGAGATTCCCCGGAACATACCCTCCAAGCATTCGGTACTGTTGATAGACTCGAATACCACTTCAACGACGCAAAGAAAAATGAGCTGCATGGAACCTTCGAATACCTCTCCGGCGATAATCCGGGTACTGGTAAAAATGAGGCATTTGACCCGCTCTGGGGCGAGTGGCCGCAGTGGAGCAAGCTCATTATGTACGCGTATAGTTTCGACACTATGGTAGGTGAACCCACAAACTTCTATAGACTTGGATTTGGACACAGCATCCAGCTGACGGAAAAAATGCAAATGAGCACGGATTATCACCTGCTATGGGCAGGTGAGAACACCAACAAAAACAACCCGATACCCGGCATTATTGGATTTTCAGACAGTGGTAAATTCAGAGGCCAGCTTGCCACATGGCAGCTCAAATATACACTTACTAAGAATCTAAAAGGCTCCCTTGCGCTGGAGTACTTCATCCCCGGAAATTACTATGACAGTCAGAGCAGAGACAATGCATACTTCGCAGAACTTAATCTTGAATATACCTTCTAATCTTATAAGAAACGGATAATCTAAAGTCCGGCCTGTTGAGCAGGGCAAAGGAGATAATTCGTTAAATATTATTACTGAAAAAAGGTGATTAAAATGGATATGAGTAAGCAAGTTAGTTTCAGGTGGCAGATATTTGTAACCTTGTTAGTTGTGGTTTGTGTGCTTTTGAGTGGTTGTGGTAAAGAAGCACCGGAGCAAAAGGTGTATCATGTGGGTGTTCTGTCCGGCCTAGATTTTTTTGCCAATACGGCGGACGGCTTCAAAGCCAGGATGACTGAGTTAGGCTACGTAGAGGGCAAGAACGTTGTTTATGACCTGCAGAAAACAAACTTTGACATGGCCGTATATAAGAGCATCCTCAAGAAATTTGTAGACGATAAGGTTGACTTGATTTTTGTGTTTCCCACCGAGGCGTCCCAAGAGGCAAAGGCGGCCACACAAGGAACTGGCATTCCAGTGGTCTTTGCCAATGCCAATATAGAAGACACCGGCTTGGTAAATAGCGTGCGTCAGCCAGGCGGGAATATCACCGGTGTGCGCTGGCCTGGTCCAGATCTCGCACTCCGGCGTTTTGAAATCATGTGCGAGTTGGCCCCGCAGGCCAAGCGAATGTGGGTACCTTATCAGAGGGGTTATCCTATTGTAAAGAGCCAGTTGGAGGCACTGCGCCCGATGGCTGCATCCTCAGGTGTAACGTTATTGGAAGTTCCCGCCGATAATGCGACAGAACTTGAGGCTGAATTGCAGGAGCGGACTAAGTCAGTTAATAATGACACAGATGTTATACTGATAATGGCCGAACCTCTTGGCGTAACGCCTGAAGCTTTTGCAGTGCTGGGTAAATTTGCGGATGAACATAAGATTCTGGTTGGCGGCGCCTTAATGTCAGTGGGAGGATATGAATCTGTTTTTGGATTGACGCCTCAAAACATTCCTGTGGGCAGACAGGCCGCGTTCCTGGCTGATAAAATATTAAAAGGTACATCAGCCGGCACCATACCTGTTGTCTCAGCCGAGGGCTATTTCCAGTTCAATTACAAAGCAGCTCAGAAACTCGGACTGAATGTGCCTGAAGGCTTATTGAGCAGGGCAAATGAGATAATTCGTTGAATTATTATTACTTAAAAATAAACGAGAATGAACATGAATAAGAAAATTAGTTTTAAGCTGCCGATACTGCTTGCAACCCTGTTAGTTGTGGTTTGTACACTTTTGAGCGGCTGTGGTAAAAAAACACAAAAGATGTATCACGTGGGCATTTTGTCTGGCATAGATGCATTTGCCAGCACAGCAGATGCTTTCAAAGCCAAAATGACCGAGTTGGGCTACGTAGAGGGCAAGAACATCGTTTACGATTTTCAGAAAGTAAACGTCGACCCGGCCGGTGAACAGCGAATTGCCAAGAAATTCGTGGCTGATAAGGTTGACTTGATATTTGCCTTTCCTACCAGCCCGGCAGTAACGGCTAAGGCAGCCACCCAAGGGACAGACATCCCGGTTGTTTTTGCCAACGCTGGCATAGAAGGGAGTAACCTGGTGGAGAGCGTGCGCCAACCCGGTGGGAATATCACCGGCGTCCGCTTCCCCAGTTGGGAGCTGACCGTCAAGCGCCTTGAGTTTTTGCACGAATTGGTGCCCCAAGCCAAAAGAATTTATGCAACATATGACAAAACCTATCCTGGCATTTCTTTCACGCTGGATGAGTTACGCAAGGCAGCTCCTTTAATGAATGTAATATTAGTGGAAGTTCCCGTTACTACTGCGGAAGAAATCAAGGACGATCTTAAGGCGCGATCTGAATCGAAAGATATTGGCATTGATGCCATTCTCGTAATGCCCACATTGCTTACGGTATCTTCCGGTTTTGAAGCGGTCAATAATTTTGCCGTTGAGCACAAATTGGCTGTCGCCGGTTCCACGAATGATAATGCAGATATAGGTGCCGTTTTTAGTTATATTCCTCAAAATGCCGATTTTGGCAAGCTGGCTGCGTCACTCGCCGACAAAGTTCTCAAAGGTATTCCGGCCGGTACAATCCCCGTTGGAACGCCAGAGGGCTATTTGCGGTTCAATTACAAAGTTGCCCAAGAGCTGGGGCTGAACGTGCCTGAGGGCTTGTTGAGCAGGGCAGATGAAATAATTCGCTAAGTATGGAAGCTTGGAATGAAAAGGACAAAATTTCGTAGTTTGACTGTTACTTTGGCTGTTGCTTTTTTAGCCCTCAGCGCCGTAGTTCTGCTGATTGCCAATAGCTTACAGATATATTTCAACTTCCAGATCCAGCGTCGTATCATTATCGGTCAGCAGCAGCTTATTGCTCAAAAGGCAGCCAATACGGTAAGTAGTTTTGTTCAGGGGAAACTTGACGTTTTGAAAACAACAGCGACTCTTGGCAATCTGATAGCTTCTTCTGGGCAGGAGCAAAAACTGATTCTGGAAAAATTGCTGGGTTTTGGGCCGGCCTTTCGCCAACTGGTTCTGTTCGACGCGCAGGAACAAGAGTTACTGAAAGACTCCCGTTTATCAAATTTACTGTCAATTCAATTAACAGAGCAAAAAAAGAGAGAGCTGTTTTCTCAGACAAGTCGGGGGAAGACATATATCAGCTCGGTATATATTGATGAAATAACGAGCGAACCTATGGTAGTGATGGCTGTTCCGATTATGAATGTTTTCGGCGACTTTAAAGGGGTATTGCTGGCCGAGGTGAATCTAAAGTTTATGTGGGATTTGGTAGGTGGAATAAAAGTCGGTAAAACGGGCGTGGCTTATGTGGTTGACAAACGCGGCGATTTAATAGCTTTTGGCGATATCAGCCGCGTTTTGAGGGGAGAGAATTTATCGCATTTGAAAGAGATAAATAAGTTTGTAAAGGGGGGTATGTTACCCCATAAAGACAGTGCTGATATAGTAAAGGGTATCCAGGGAACCTGGGTTGTGGCTAACCATGCGCATCTTGGCATACCTGACTGGGCGGTTATGGTTGAATTGCCGGTCCGGGAGGCATACAAACCTGTCCTTGCATCGCTTGAACTGACGATATGGACCATACTTTTGAGTTTTGCCCTGGCCCTTGTAGCCGGCGCTTATCTGGCAAGAAGAATAACGAAACCGATAATAGATTTACGGAATGCCGCCGGGAAAATCGGTGAAGGCAGAATGGATACGAGAATAGAAGTTAAATCGCAGGATGAAATAGGCCAGTTGGCCGTAAGCTTTAACCAGATGGTTAAAGATTTAAACAAGACAACCACATCGATAGATAACCTTAATCGGGAAATCGCCGGGCGGAAAAAAATAGAAGGTAATCTGAGGGACAGCGAAAGGAGATTCCAGGAAGTTGTCAGCAACGCTTCCGAATGGGTATGGGAAGTTGATGCACAGGGGTTATATACTTATTCAAGCCCTATCGTTGAAGACCTGCTTGGTTATAAGCCGCAGGAGGTTGTCGGCAAAAAGCACTTCTATGACCTGTTTACAGATAAAGACAGAGATGAATTAAAAAAAATGGCACTCGAAGCCTTCGCCGCAAAGCAGCCTTTCAAGGAGTTTATAAATGCGAATATACACAAGAACGGCCAAATGGTCTGGTTGATGACCAGCGGCGTACCTATATTGGACACCAACGGCAATCTTATTGGCTACAGAGGTTCGGACATAGATATTACCCGGCAGAAAGAGGCGGAGGACGAACTGGCCGTCAAAATAAAAGAGCTGGAGGAATTCAATCGCCTGGCAGTGGGTCGGGAACAAAGGATGATTGAGCTGAAAGAGGAAATCAACATATTGCTGGCCGAACGTGGTATGGAGGCTAAATATGAAATTGTCAGATAGTGAACTTTAGCCATTTTCTTACAGCTTATACCGTTCTATTGGCGGTATAATGAATTTATAGCAACTTGGGGTTTCCAGAACAAGTTGTGTTTAATTCGTAACCCATTGTTGATAAAAGAGTTAACTTTGCGAATTTTGGCTAAACCGCACAGATAGAAAGATGGAGGCATAGTACTATGAAAGGCATTATCAATAAGGGTATTCAGGAAATGGTCGAAGCCAAATACGGCGCGGAGATATGGGAAAAAATCAAGTCGCTTGCCGGATGCGAAGAACCATTCTTCGCCATCGGTCTTAACTATCCTGACGATATGACAACAGCTTTAGTCAAGGCTGCCTCCGAGGTTTCCGGACTATCGGCAGAAACGATATTGCTCGAATACGGCAAGTTTATGGTGCCAAATACGCTTAAAAAGTACTACCCGACTTACTTCGTATTAGCAGGTTCATCGCCTCGTCAGTTTCTCCTCAATATGGACAGGATTCATGACCAGGCAACCAGAAGTATTTCCAATGCGATGCCGCCGAGATTCGACTATGAGGAACTGCCGAATGGACGCTTGCTTATGCATTACAATTCTAATCGCGGTCTTTGTATCGTCTTACGCGGTCTGATTCTGGGCGTGGGTGACCTTTTCAACCAAAATCTCCAGGTACAGGAAATAGCCTGTATGCATAAAGGCAGCCGGCGATGCACTATGGAGGTGACTTTCCCGTGAAGCAAGTCGGTACCAGAACAGAAATTGATCTTGAGCTGCTTACGAATGTTACCCCTTTCGTCCTGGCAGTAGATGAAAATATGGTGGTAACGTGGGCCAGCCGTGCGGTTCTGAAACGGGTACAGGAAGCGGTCGGTATGAACGTTACGGAACTGGTAAAAAGCACAGAACCACCGGAAGAGATTTCTTCTATGTTGCTCGCCGAGAAGATTGGCCAGATTCATAAATTCACTCTCTTTCAGAGTAAGTCTGCAATTCCTTTAATCGGCCGATGGCTCTCCTGCAGCAACGGGTTTTTACTGTTGGCAACTCCTGATGCAAATACCAGTGAAGAGCTCAATTTCTTTACTTTCGACGATTTCCCGCAGGAAAGCCGGCTCGTTGAACTGCTGGTAGGGCGGGATGAGACACGTGTCTCCCTGAAGGAGGCTGCTTTGGCCGCTACAGCGTTAAAAGAAAAGAACAAGGAGTTAAATCAGAAGATGCGTGATATCGATGATCGGCGACGAGCTATTCTTAACATAACCAAGGACATAGAAGCATCGAACGCTGCTCTTGAAAAGGAAATCGCCGAACGTAAGAAAGCTGAAGAGGAGATCAAAAAATCCAGAAAAGTTCTTCAGGATATGATAGATGCGATGCCCTTTGGGGTTGCGGTCATCGGAAAAGACAAGAGAATCAAACGGGTCAATACTGCCGTTTGCCAGCTCACAGGCTACAGCAAGGACGAACTTGTGGGGCAGTTGTGTCATAAGACTTTATGCCCCGCTGATGAAAATAATTGTCCTATTCTTGACCAAAAACAGATAGTTGACCATTCTGAACGGAAGTTACTTACGAAAGACAAAAAAGTAGTTCCGATACTTAAGAGCGTTATTCAGCTCAGGCTCGGCGATGAAGATGTTCTGCTCGAGGCTTTCATCGACATCACTGAGCGTAAACAGGCTGAACAGAAATTGCAAAGGTTGAATGCGGAACTGGAAGAGGCAAACCAGGAGATGAAAAACTTCGTCTATATAGCATCACATGACCTGCGCGAGCCTTTGAGAAAAATCACGGCATTCGGCGCTATGCTGCGGCAGTCCTTGAAAGATAAACTCTCCAGTGACGATGCGGAAAATCTGCACTTCATGATTGACGGCGCACAGCGGATGACAAAGATGATTGAAGGGCTGCTTACGTATTCAAGAATCAGCGCACAAGCCCAGCCCCGTCAAGCCGTTGACCTCAATGAAATAGTCATGCAGGTGCAGCAGCTCGAACTTGCCGTGTTGATTGAAGAAAAACAGGTAACTATCGAAGCACGGTCGCTGCCTTGTGTTGAAGTTGACCCTGTCCAGATACGACAGCTTATGCAGAACCTCATCGCCAACGGGGTCAAGTACCAGAAGAAGGGAAATGCGCCTCACATAACCATAACCTCAAAGCCCGCTGCTGACGGCATGGTCAGAATTGAGGTGACGGATAACGGCATCGGTATTGCCCCGCAGTATCTGCAGTCTATTTTTACGATGTTCAGGCGCCTTCACAGCAGAGATGAGTATGAGGGCATAGGCATCGGCCTTGCTGTTTGTAAGAAAATTGTAGAGCGACACGGTGGAAAAGTCGGCGTCGAATCAGAACCGGATAAAGGCTCTACCTTCTGGTTCACATTGCCGGCCGCAGAAAAACTCGCAATCGCTGCAACAGAAGTTGAAAGTCATGTTTGAATAATATGGTCCTGAAAGAAGTCCTATAATAAAAACGCGTAAAAGTCAGACAGGGTTTGCTGTGCAGCACCGGCCAGTTTATTAGACATCTATAATAGATATTCAGTCAGGAATGAAATTTTACGATTTGTGTAATAATCAGTTAAAAGTGCAAAGAGAAAACAGATACTAAGACTAATTCCAGAAGCGGTTCATCGGGATTGCCGCCCCTTGCAAAGACAAAAGCAATCCAGAAAAGTCAAGATGAACTTGTGTCTGAGTCCCGAAAGGGTCCACATTCTGGTATACGGTGCCGGTCGGGACAGGACCGGCAACGGATGGACTGAATCTCGCAGCTAAAATATAGCGATTTGAGTAAAAGGGGACTGATATGGAAAACGACGGAAAACAAGTATGTGTACTCCTGGTGGAGGATGACCCGGGGGACCAGAAACTGATTAAAACGGCTCTTATGAACCAGGGTTGTGAGATTAATCTGACGATTGCTTCCAGCGGCGAAACCGCAATGGATTATCTCAAAATGAGCGCAGAAGATGCTGTACGGTATTCAAGACCGAGTCTGATACTGCTCGACCTGAATATGCCGGGAATGGGGGGAAAGGCGTTTCTCAAAAAAATCAAAGCCGACGAAGACCTGTGTTCTATTCCGGTTGTTGTTGTGACAACCTCCGATTCAGAAACCGACATACGGGAATGCTATGCATCGCACGCTGCGGGTTACATTCAGAAAAGTGCTGTGCCGGAAGAGTTCAGAGATGTGCTGAAAAGATTGACCCGTTACTGGTTTTCAGTTTCAGCCCTGATTAAGAGCTGATTGGATGATTAAAAATTATGGCAATTAATTTGACGGGGAATTTAAGATGGACATCTATAAAACGGTAGTAATAATGCTGATAGAGGACGACCTGGGCGACCTGAAACTTATAAGAATGTCGCTCAGGGAACAACGGATAGCCAATACGCCTATAACTGCCACCAGCGCCGAAGAGGCGATTAACTATTTGATGAGAAACAAGACATCTGAAATTGCACCAATGCCGGACCTGATTCTGCTTGATTTGAATATGCCGGGTATGGGAGGAAAGGAATTCTTAAGGCGGATAAAATCCGACCCGGACCTTAAGACCATACCGGTTGTTATTCTTACTACAAGCGATTCAGATAAAGATATACTCGAAAGCTTTAAACTGCAGGCCGCCGGGTATATCAAAAAACCGGTAAACATTACCGATTTCCAGGAAGTTATGCAGACATTAACGGATTACTGGTTTACTATTTGCAGGCATATAAACTATGAGCCAGACAGACAAGTCAGTAAATGTTCTGATTGTTGATGATGACGAACTCGACAGAAGGCTTGTTAAACTTGTTCTGGCAAGGGCGGCAAATCTTATAAGATTCAATGTCGAATCTGCACAGACAATTACAGAGGCTCTTGAAAAGCTTGTCAAGGACAACTTTAATATTATTCTTCTCGACCTTAATCTGCCCGACAGCAGAGGAACGGAAACCGTACAGAAAATTTTTAACACCGCTCCGGATGTCCCTATCGTTGTACTTACAGGACTCGATGATGAGAATACGGGTCTTGAGGCTATACGCAGCGGTGCTGAAGATTATCTGGTAAAAGGTGACGGACTTGAATACACACTTGTCAGAACAATAAGATATGCCATCGAAAGAAAAAAGGCCAAGACCAGCCTTGTTGAGGCGAAACAGGAACTTGAGCGGATAAACGCCAGACTCGTCAAAGCGACCGCCACAGCAAACGAGATGGCTGCCGAAGCTGAAAAGGCTGACGCTGCAAAAAGCCAGTTTCTGGCCAATATGAGCCATGAAATAAGAACGCCGATGAACGCCATCATCGGCTTCAGCGAAGTACTCGAAGAAGAGCCGTTGACCCAGCAGCAAAAAGAATACGTAAAAATGATTCTCGACAGCAGCAGACATCTGCTGGAACTGATTAACGATATTCTTGATTTTTCAAAGATTGAAGCAGGACGAATGAGGGCTGAAACCGTTGAATGTGATATCAGGGCACTGCTTGCAGATATCGAATCACTGATGAATCCTTCAGCAAAACAGAAGCAGCTCGAGTTCAAAATCGATTGCACTGAGGATATTCCGGATACGATAGTAACAGACCCGGCGAAGCTGCGACAATGCATTATTAACCTTGTAAGCAATGCCATAAAATTCACAGAACAGGGATATGTGAAACTCACCGCTCGCCAGACTGCAAAAGATGACAAGCCATTTGTAGAGTTTGAGATTACTGACACCGGCATTGGAATACCGGCAGATAAGCTGGACATCCTTTTCGAATCATTCACTCAGGCTGACGGAAGCACGACGCGAAAATACGGCGGTACAGGACTGGGGCTGGCGATAACAAAACAACTTGTCAACCTGATGGGAGGAAATATAACTGTCGAAAGCGAGGCAGGAAAAGGTTCAACTTTCAGGCTTGTCATACCGGCAAACACAACTGAAGGACAGCAGTATAAACATGAAGGTTTTGCAGACAATCATGCCAGCGGAGACGGTTATCAGACCCATCAAAATGATTCACAACCTGAATTTTCAGGCAGGGTACTTGTCGCCGAAGACAGCCCGACCAATCAGGTGCTGATAAAAATGCTGCTTGAGAAGCTCGGATTTGTCGTTACTATCGCACAGAACGGTCTGGAAGTGATTGAAGCAGTTAAAAATCAGCATTTTGAACTGATTCTCATGGATATGCAGATGCCGGAAATGAACGGCTACAATGCGACGAAAAAGCTGCGCGGTCTTGGAGTAAAAACCCTGATAATTGCCATGACTGTGAACGTAGACGAAGAGGATAAGAAAGAGTGCCTGCGGGCCGGCTGCGACGATTACATCTCAAAACCTATCGACAGAACACATCTTCTCAAGGTTATAAACGGTCATCTTGGAGCAGTATCGGCCGGATAAAAACGCCAAGCAGCAGTCCGGCCGCTTAATCTTTCCCGCCATAAATGAATCTCATCCGACCCACATTTGGAATAACCGCCAGTCTGAATTTGTCCATACGAAAACCGCTCGGCCAATAGACAAAAAAGGCCTTGCCTACAAGATAATCACGCGGAACGATACCCATCCGGTAACTGCCGCCGTTATTGCCGATGCCTTCAACCGTCCACAAACGAGAATCGGCGCTGTCAGGGCTGTTGTCGCCGAGCACAAAGTATTCATCCTCTCCGAGTGTAAAGGGATTATTCTCGCCTGCGCGGTCCACAGGCTGACGCGAATCCGGCCGAGTGCCGAGATAATGTATGTCGCGATATAAGGCAACACCAGACAGCGTCAGATTACCCGAACCGAAAATCAGTGCCCTCGGCTCTATATCGCCAAATCGCTGGCCGGCATCGTCCTTGCCTGTGCCGAGGTCATAGACAACTTTTTCCCTGTCAATCTCAAAGATAAGTTGATGGTCGACATTCGTAAACCGGACAAAAAAAGCCCTGCCTTTTGCAGGCGGTGATATTTTTTTGCGTGTAAGCTCGGTTGTCTGGCCGAGCGAATCAACCTTTTCAATTATCATCTCGCCGGAAGAGTTCAGATAAGCCTTGTAAAGCAATTCGTATTTTGTAAGGCCTATTCCCACTGTGCCGGAATTCTCTTTGAATGTTGCATAATAATTCATCATCAGGTCGCTGCAAAAGGGGATATTATTGTAAAACCGCGGGTCGCCATAGGCATAGACGGCCCGAAAATTATTGCCTTTGCTGGTGTCATAAAACATTATGTGAATCTTTTCAGGGCTGCTTTCGAGATTGAATTCGGTCGGCTTTGCGGGTTCGTACTTCCATTGCGAATCCTTGTCGTTTGTAAAGGGCTGCCGCCAGGAGTGGTCGTTGAACCTGCCTTCCATCGGGTGTATCGGCTGATAATCGTTATTGTAAATGCACATCCACATTTCCTGCTGCACCTTCGGCGGCTTCCTGGCCAGGGTGCCGTTGATGTATATGTCGCCGTCAATAATTTCAACCGTTTCGCCGGGCTTTGCAATGAGCCTTTTTATATAGTTTTCCTTCGGGTCAATCGGATTTTTAAAAACTATTACGTCCCATCTTTTGGGCTCGACAAACTGATAGAGACATTTGAGGACAAGGATTCTGTCGCCGTTGGATTTCGGAACGAGTGTGTCCGAGTTTTCATAATAGCCGCAGCTCGGACATCTCGGCGAAGGTATGAGCTGATACAGGCCCGAGGCCGTTACGGCTTTGTATCTTTTCTGCAGGAACGGGTTGAAATTGTATTCGTAACTGTAGCCGCACTGCGTACAGCAGATTCGGAAATGGTCGCCCATCAGTGTATCAGCCATGCTGCCGGTCGGTATCTGAAAGGCCTCAAGAACAAAGGCCCTGAATGTAAGCGCAAGTATAAGTGCGGTAATAACCCATTCAAACGTATTGGCTACTGACTCTGCCGTCGTGGCCTTTTTAGAACTTACATTCGATTCATCTAACATTTACAAGCCTTTTAAAAACAAGTGCGGTAAATATAACCTTAAACCGGCCTTGCTGCAAGGATTGTTTATCAGGACAAAAGTATTTGACGCACCTCGAAAAAACAGATATTCTGTTTCCTTAAAATTCAGGCAGTACGGTTATGCTTACAGATAACATCCTTGATTTGATAGGCAATACGCCTCTTATAAGGCTAAAGGGCGAAAACGTTTATGCCAAGGCGGAATTTCTCAATCCCGGCGGAAGCATAAAGGACAGGGTCGCCCTTGCTATGCTCGAAGGAGCAGAGCGCGACGGCAGGTTAAAACCCGATTCCATCATCGTTGAGCCTACGAGCGGAAATACCGGCATCGGAGTTGCCCTTGTCGGCAGACTTAAAGGCTATAAAGTCAAAATAGTTATGCCTGAAAGTATGAGCGAAGAAAGAAAAAAGCTCATTCGGGCACTTGGAGCAGAATTGATTCTAACCGAAGCTGACAAAGGCATTGGCGGTGCCATCGAAAAGGTCAAGCAAATGGCTGCCGAAGATAAGCGAATCTTTGTGCCGCAGCAGTTTGAAAACCCCGATAATCCCCGCGTTCATTATGAACAAACCGCAGTCGAACTATGGCGGCAGATGAGCGGTGATATCGCCTGCTTCGTCGCCGGCGTCGGCAGCGGCGGAACACTGCAAGGCGTTGGTAAATTTCTCAAGGAGCACAAAAAGGATACAAGAATCGTAGCTGTCGAGCCGAAAAATGTCAGCGCTTTACTGGGCCACGAGCCGGGCCTGCATCAGATTCAGGGTATCGGCGATGGCTTTATCCCGGCTGTGCTGGATGTTTCGCTCGTAGATGAAGTGCTCGAAGTTACAGACGAAGACGCAATTGCTACAACGAAACAGTTAAGCAGCACTTACGGACTGCTTGTGGGGATTTCCTCAGGTGCGAATGTCTGGGCAGCTCGTCAACTTGCTAAAAAATACAAAGGCAATATCACAACCGTCCTGCCCGACAGAGCTGAAAGATATTTCAGCACCGCACTGTTATAAAGTTCGAATCAGGTTTTTTCTGTTTGAATGTTTTTGTGTAGGAGATTATACTAAAGCTATGGTAACAACAAAAAAACAGGCAGTTAAAATCACGTCTCAATTGCGCGGCGAGCTGGAAAAAATTTACAGCACAAGGCTCAAAGGCGTGTATTTATTCGGTTCGGCTGCCAGAGACCAGCTTGCCACCGACAGCGATATAGATATCGCAGTTATCCTTGATGAAATACCGAGCCGTTTCCAGGAACATGAACGCACCAGCGATGTCAGTACAAGGCTTAGTCTGGCACATAATACCCTGATATCCTTTTTCTTTGTCAGCGAAAAAGACTTTAAAAACGGCCGATTTGCAGTACATCGTGCCATAAAAAGCGAAGGGATTCCATCGTGAATGAAGAAATCCGTCTGCATTTTGAAAGAGCGGATGAATACATTTCCGACGCTGAACTGCTTTTGCAGGAACGGCGGATAGCTTCTGCTGTAGGGCGGGCTTATTATTCTATGTTTCATGCAGCAACAGCGGTGCTGTTAAACAAGGATGTTCAAAGAAGCTCACATCATGGCCTCATATCAGCTTTCGGTCAGTTTATTGCCAGACCGGGTCTTATTGATTATGAACATTTCCGCAACCTGCAGGAGATATTTGACCTTCGGCGAGAAAGCGACTATGAACCAATAGTCGATATTACTCAGGATGAGGCAGCAAAAATTCTGGAAAAGACAAAAGCCTTCGTCGCTGCGTGCAGAAACTCGGTTTCTTTATGATAATTGCTGGTGTCTCCCTCAATTCATGATGTTTAATTATATTCTGACCGAATCAGCAAAAACGCTGGTAAGCTCCTCAGTTTCCTCCCAGCCGATACAGCCGTCTGTGAGAGACTGGCCGTAGGTGAGCTTTTCTGGTTTTGCAGGTTTTTGACTGCCTGCGACGATAAAACTTTCGAGCATTACACCCGAAATAAGATTTGTGCCGCTCTTTACCTGCCCGGCAACATCAAAAAGTGCATTGCGCTGCAGACGGTAATCCTTGTTTGAATTGGCATGGCTGCAGTCGATGATAATACTGTTGGAAATTCCTGCCTTTTTAAGCAGGACGCCTGCGAAGGCAACATATTCTGTGGAGAAATTGGGACAATCTGTTCCTCCTCTCATAACCAGATGACAGAATTTATTGCCGCGAGTCTCGGCAATAATAACCTGACCGTTACGGCTGATGCCCAAAAATGAATGAGGGCTTGCAGCGGCCTTGACAGCGTCAACAGCAGCGGTCAGATTGCCGTCGGTCGAGTTTTTAAAACCTATCGGCATAGACAGGCCGCTTGCCATCTGACGGTGTATCTGCGATTCGGTTGTTCTTGCACCGATTGCCGCCCAGGAAATCAAATCGGCAAGATACTGCGGCACAATCGGGTCGAGAAATTCAGTTGCGCAGGCCAGACCTATTTTGCCAATTTCCAGCAGGATGTCTCGTGCACGGGTAAGACCTTCTTCTATATTGTATGAGCCGTCCAGATATGGGTCATAAATCATGCCTTTCCAGCCGAGAGTGGTTCGCGGCTTTTCAAAATAAGTCCGCATTATAATCAAAAGCTTCTGCCTGAATTTGTCCTGAAGTTTTTTTAATCTGCGGGCATAATCGAATGAGGTGTCCTTGTCGTGTAAAGAGCAGGGGCCTGTAATAACGATACGCCTTTTGTCTTTATTTATCAGGATTGCCTGAATAATCCTGCGCGACTCAGCCACGAGATGAGCCGAATCGTCTGTCTGTGGAAATTTTTCCTTGAGCTGTTCAGGCGTAATCAACGACTTGAACTGCACAATATTAAGATTATCTATAAGTTCCATATCTGGTTTGTTATTTTAACAATTTAAGCTGTTATTTGCAAAGAATTTGTTGACTGATTGTTTACAGGCCGGATTTGCTATCCGTGTTTTTCAGCAGGAGCCAGATGAAAAACGGGCCGCCTAACAGGGCGGTTATTACGCCGACAGGCATCTCGGCAGGGGCAATCAGCGTTCTGGCAACCGTATCGCAAAGGGCAAGAAATGCTCCGCCGAACAGAACCGATGCCGGCGTTAGAATCTTATGGTCCGGGCCTACAAGCAGCCTGCATATATGCGGCGCCATCAGGCCAACAAAACCTATCGGACCGCAAAAGGCTACCACAGCAGCAACCATAATCGACGTTGCAAAGAATACGATTTTTCTCGTATTTTTTACATCGACACCTCTTGCAATGGCAATCTCGTCGCTAATACTCATAAGATTAAGATTTGCGCTTTGAGCGGCAATGATTGCGATGCCGGCCACTGTTAAAACAAGCATGGTAAGCGGCGTTGAATAGCCGGTAACATCGACGCTTCCCATAAGCCAGTGAATAATCCGAAAAGACTGCGTGAAATCGCTTATATACTGCAGAAACAGTATCAGGCTTGAGAAGAAGAAATTGACTGCAATACCTGCCAGCAGCATTGTGCCGACTGAAAAGCCTTTTTTAATCCTCGTAAGACCATAAACTAAAAGCACTGCTGCAAGTGAGCCGGCAAATGAAAACCATACGCTGCCGTAAGGAATCGGCAAAGAAGCTGCAAAGATAACATATATCGCTGCACCAAAAGCCGCACCACCTGAGATGCCGAGCGTAAAAGGCGTTGCAAGCGGGTTTCTGAACATTGCCTGCAGAGCAACTCCGCAGCATGCAAGGGCGGCTCCGGCCAAAAAGGCCGTAAAAACTCTCGGCAGACGTAAAGAATAAAAAATCTGTGCCCCGGTTGTGGTAAGTTCAAAATCCTTCAGTGCCGACAGCGGTATTTTTATCGAACCTGCAAACGGCGTAAACAGCAAAACCAGCACAGCAAAAAGAATTATAAATATATGTGCAATGCTCTTCTTCATTCTATTATGTCCGGAACAATAATTTTTTGTCCTGTCAGGGGATGCTGTACAAAGTTGAATTTCTTTGAATATATTTGTTCGAGTATCTCTTCGTTCATAATTTTCTCAGCAGTTCCCTCGAAGACAATTTTGCCTTCCTTAAGTGCTATGATTGTATCAGCATTCAGTACGGCTGAGTTTAAATCATGAGTTACGCAGATGATTGTTGTGTCGTAAGTTTTATTTATTTTCGCCAGGAGATTATGTATGTCCCTCTGATGTTTGTAATCGAGATACGCGGCAGGCTCGTCGAGCAGGAAGATTTCGGCCTGCTGTGCAAAGGCCGCAGCGATGCTGACCTGCTGTCTTTCTCCGCCGCTTAAGGTTGCGATGATTCTATCCGCAAAGCAGGCGGTCTGCGTCATTTCCATAGCGCCGGATACAATTTCCTGGTCCTGCGGGCTTATAACTGAAAAGGGACTCAAGTGCGGATAACGTGCCATTAAAACGAACTGATGAACCGTAAACGGTATGTCGGCAGGCAGGGCCTGCGGGACATAGGTCAGTATTTTGGCAAGTTTTTTTTGCGAATAGGTTTTTAAATTTTTATCCTTTACCTTTATTGAGCCGTGATAGTCAGTAATAATCCGGCTCAGGCAGCGAAGGAGTGTTGTTTTGCCTGCGCCGTTCGGGCCGACAATAAAAAACTTCTGCCCCGCTGATACTGAAAAGGAAACGTCCTGCAGTATCCGTTTGCTTAAAATCGCAAAACTTAAATCCTCAATTTCAATTGCCTTTTCGTTCATCTTCCTCAAGCCGTATTTTGGGATTTATTACGCGAGCGATTTTTTCGAGCGTAAGCATAAACCGCGGGCCCGGTATTGCTATGTAATCTTCGCTGAATACGTATATTCTGTCGTTTTTGACAGCGTCAATCCGGCTGAAATTTTTCCATTGTTTTATTATCGTTTGGCTGTCAATCTGGTTTTG
>JBGOWI010000058.1:0-14102 GCA_041478555.1 Phycisphaerae bacterium | reverse complement strand
GCCGGTATTAATAGTGCCGCTCTTCATCTCGAGAACACCGATTTCAGCGGCGGCGTTACCCATGGTAATATACTCGGAAACGTTAACAGTTCCGCCATCTACCGTGAGTCTGCCTCCAAGTGAGCCACCACAAGTTATCTGGTCGGCGGACACGGTAATGCCAACAGTAATGCCCGGACTGGCAACCGTGCCCTGAGCGGGGGGGGTAAATCCCTTGAATCCGGCACTGGAATAGTTCGGGTCCTGCACATTCGGCACGTCCTTCGCCACCGGCACAATACCATTGGCCCAATTGGCTGGCACATTCCAGGCAGCACCCTCTGCGCCCCGCCACTCAGAATACACGCGAGCCGCGAAGGCATTGCTGACTAACGCCAGCAACAAAAATAAAATTAGTACGCAACAACTTCTTCTCATTTTCTTTCCTCCTTACCCTAAACCATAAAAAAATCGCGATTTTTTAAAACGCTCTATATTCTTGTAGCGTTTACTCCCGCTGCATTTAGCTCAGTATACCAAAGTTGTCTATTGCTATAGCACACTCGACCGTTATTGTACTATACAGCAGAAGCTAAGTCAACCTATTTTAAAGGACAAATTGTCAAATATCTGTAAATTCTGTAACAGAACAGCCAATTCAAGACAAAAAACACATTGTTTTTTAGTCCTTAAAAGGAAACTAAATCAATCTAAATATTCGCCATTTATTACGGCCATATACCGCTTTCAAGCCAGTGTTCCATCATGATACCAACGTCCTCGAAGTCCACAGTTCTATCGCCGTTAAAATCACCTGCTAACGAAACTATGCTGTCGAGGGAGCGGTATGCATGTGTAATGTGGTCCGGATACACTTCCACAATACGGAAACCTTGTGGAGTGGAAGGCGAACCCAGCGAGCAGTTGCAGGAACTGGTCGTAACAATTTCCAAATCGCCGTCACGAACATACGAATTATAATGGGCATGTCCTGAAAATACAGCATTTACGCCATACAGATGGAAAAGATCCAGAAGCTGCTTACGGATACCATTACCAGTGCCAAGGGGCATATTAAAGGTTCCATCAGCCTCATTAGTGCTGACGAGACACAACGAAATATGCATAAACACTATCCTATTGTCATAACCGCTCGCGCCCTGAAGCGTTGTTGTCAGCCAGTTCATCTCTTCGGTGGCCTTGTTTGGATCCGTGAAGCCCGTTGGGCTTTTCAGAACCATTGAGTCAAGGACAATAAAGAGGTTATTGCCGTAGGTGAAAGAGTACCACGGGTTGTTGTTGTCGGCAGGATAGCCAAAACGCGTCTTCCATAGTGCATAAGAAGTTGAATCTGGCGTGTCGCCGACATCGTGGTTGCCGGGGAGATTGTAAAGCGGAATACTCGGCTTGAGTCCCGCAGCATAGGATTTATACAGGGCAACCTGGCTCTCATTGCCTCTGTTATCCACAAGGTCTCCGGTAACAACCAAAAAGTTAGGCTCAACAATATTGACCTTGTTCACCGTCGTCCCCCACATGAAATCCATATTACCACATTGACCCCAGCCAATCTGCGGGTCAGCTGCCTGAACAAACGTGAAGTCCGGTTCTTCCTTATCAACATAGAACGTATCAATCACAGTGCCGTCAGGCTTGACAGCCTGGCAGACCAGCGAATTGCCGTCGATGCTGATTTTGCAGAACTCAAGTGCATTTGTGGTGTAAGTTACCACGTACGGCTGGCCTGGCGTAGCTGTATAAAATGGAGCACCACCAGCACCTGTAGTTACGTGATGAACGCCATTGACAACTGCACGGGAATAGTAATGGTTATGACCGGCAAAAACGATTTGCACGCCGTACTGCTCGCAGAGCGGCTGGATGTTTTGCTGAACTGCCGGATCATTGCCGTGAGTGCCGCCGGCGCACCAGCCCGGCTGATGAAGCACAATAAACTTCCACGGTTTGGTGCTGGTGCTCAAATCAGTTGCAAGCCAGGTCAACTGTGGCGAACCGGGGCCATAACTGCTATACTGGTCAACAATCGCAATATGTGCCGGGCCGTAGTCGAACGACCAGTAGCGTGCTGCAACATAAGGATACGGCCAGTATTTTGTATAATAAGTGGCTCCGCCTTCGTGATTTCCCATACACCCCTGAATAGGCAGAGTTGCCTCCATTTGCAGCTGTGCTGAGTATGAACGATTGAAAAATTCATTAGTCCAGTTGGTTTCCGCGTCAGCTTCGACCCAGTCGCCGACGTGCAGCAGCATTGTTTGAAAATCAGGGTCGCCGGCGATGACCGAATTCATTCCTGCACAGACCGTATTATGGCTGCCGACATTTGTTCTGGTATCACCATAAGCAAGGAATTTTACACTTGTCGCATCTGCCGCAGGAGCTGCTCGGAAAGAACCTGTAGTCGTGACATCGCCTGCCGTAACTTGATAATAATATTTCGTACCGGGCGAAAGACCGGTGATAGTATATTTGTGCTGATGGTCTGTTGCGTTGTTCTCTGTTGTAACAGTTGAGCCGGGTGAACAGTTTGGGTCAAGGCCCCAGGCAAGTGTACAGCCCTGCGTAACCGTTAGCTGCCAGAGTACGATCATTTCCGAGTTATTGCCGTCATAAATCAGGTATGCGCCTTTCTTAAATGCGCCCTGAGTCGTGAAATTCCAGACAGTGCCTGTATAGACATAGTTGGCATCCGCTTCGACCTCGTCGATGCACCAGTAATAAGTAGTGTCGAGGGCAAGAGCACCCGGGTTGTATGTCGTGGTAGGCTGATTGACTTTGAATTCATTTGGACCCGGCGTTGGATTTGTGCCGAAATAGACATCGTGAGATGTGGCGCTTACTCCTGCTTTCCAGTTTACAGTTGTAGTCACCGGCATATTAATCGACCCGTTTGGAGGATTCGGGTCAGTAGCGACGACAGAGCCTGTAAGGAACGTCCAGACATCGCCGGTAGCGATATTGGGGCCGTTGACTTCATCTATTCGCCAGTAATATCTCGTAGTCGGATCCAGCCTGCAGGGGTCGAAGGTCGTTCCGGTTTGATTGCCCTGGAATGTGCCGGGACTTACTGTGCCGAAATAGACATCATGCGAGTTTGCTTCGGCAATGCCTGTCCATGACAAATCTGCCAGTATGCTGACGTTAGTGGCATTATTGGTCGGCGAAGGATTTCCAGCCTTTGTGGGAGCAGATGCCCATACGGTAGTCCTGTTGGGGGTGGTATCATTATAATCTTTCATTACCACGCCTGTACCGTTATAAGCCTTTATCCAGCCGTTTGTAACACATGTAGTAACGTATGCGGTGACATCGCCATTGATAATCAATGTGCCGCTGCCGGTAATATTAATTGTTCCGTTGGCGGCAGAATTGTTCGTCCTCATATTCAGGGCGTTGCAACTGATTGTTCCGCCGGAAAGGTTTACGGTTCCGGTACTGCCGAGGTCGCGGGCAATATAGAGAGTACCGACAATATTAACATCACCGCTGCTCATATTAAGAGTTGCGGTATCGGTTAAAATAACGGCCACATAAATATGGTTATTCGTGGTAAGGGTTCCGCCGCTCATAGTTAAAGTACCGTTAGTGCCTTCGAGGTAAACCCTGAAGGCGGTAGCGGTTCTGTCGGCACTAAATACCGGTCCTGTTGTCATACGGATTCTAGCATAATCGCTGGTGGAATTTGGAACGGTATTGGTGTCCCAGTTGGAAGCGGTGGTCCAGTTGCCGTCGCCGGCCTCGTTATCCCAGATTCTATCTACTGCCGAGGATATTGCCGTCAGGGTCAGCAGCAGGACAATAGAAACCAATAGACTGTATTTTTTAGACATGATACTTCTCCTAAAAGGTCTGTTGATTATATTAAGCATATCAAACACATACGTTTTTTTGCACATAACAATTTTCCTAATCTCTTTCTCCGTCAAATATTTTTCGCAGGGTTTTCAAGGCCATATTCCTGAAAAAAAAAGAACTATTTATAGATAATAGCTTTTTAGGCATGCCGCTTTCTACAATCTCAGGATACAATGTCCATCCCTAATCCCGAGGGATTCAAAGTTTACTAAAATCTTAAGGCAGACCCTATAAGAGGGTCTGCCTCTTAAGTAGCTTCACAAAATTATTTGCGTCTAATCAAACCAAAAGCGCCAATAGCAAGGAGGCAGATTGTTGCCGGTTCAGGAATATAAATTGTCGTCCTGCCGGGGTTGCGATTGTTGTAATCAACCTGAGCTTCTTCATTAATCCAGCCATTGCTCTGGTAGCCTAGAATCCTGGCGGTTAGATCGCCGGTGACGATAATCTGACCCGTACCGCTAATCGTTAATGAGGGTGCGTTCGGGTTGAGCGCATTCGGCCTCATTATGAAGTCGCTGACGAGATCGATGGTGCCGCTGCTCAAATACGCAATGCCCTTCGTCAAGTTTGCGCCAATCATCATAAGCCTTGCGTTAATTTGGCCGCCTGTCATATCAAGCGTCCCGGTTATATTTTTGCTGCCGACGTCACAAGCATCAGCACCGTTTCCTATGCCAAGCTTACCTTGATTGGTGAGCAGGTTAATAGTGCCGCCCACCATATGCAGCATACCATTTCTGCCGCCGCCCGTTACACTGTCCGGAGCGACCAATAGGAAATCTCCTACCGTCAGTGTACCACTCTGCATTGTCAGATGCGCAGTAGTGCCTCCAGGGCCGCCTATTCCGCCGTCGCGGATTGCCAGTGCCGTGGCTTCGCCGTTGATAATCGGGCCGTCAGCTTGAGCGGCTGAGTTGTATAACGTTGTTGAGTTTCCCGCCTCATTAGTCGGCAGGCCAGCAGACCAGTTGACTGGGTTAAGCCAGTCACTGCTCACCCTGCCTTGCGCCACGGTCCTCCACGTGGTAGTGACGCCAACAGCAGACGCTGTGCTGACCAAAGCCAGCAACACAACAAAAGAAATTAGAAACAACATCTTCTTCATATCTCACTCCTTCCAAAAAATTAGTTAAAACATAACTAAAAACTTAACCACATTCACCGTCACATTGACCAAAATATAGTAACTATTAATCATTCTCCGACACGCTGTCGCAGTGTCGGTTTCACCTCCATAAGTACGTTTTCATTCCAATAAAGCGGCTCTTATATTCCAAAGCTATCTAAACTTTAGTACATCTTACCAAAATTGTATCTAATCTCTGTAAACAAGTCAAGCTTTTTTTTGTTTTTTTATAAGATTATTCCAACTTACTTAATTTAACTATTTCTACTGACATTTCTGGTACTCGTACAGACTATTGGTTATAAGGTAGAAGGTGCATCAGACTATTTAAGGACTAATAATACCCATAATAAAGCAAATTCAACCTTCATGCAAGATAGGGGGATTGTCTTTTTATTGGCCTGTCGGCAGGGTGATTGAGGGCTGATAGGATAAAGAGTCTGCGGGGGGGATTCAAAAACCGCTACGAATCTCAAGGCAGACCCGGATAATGGGTCTGCCTTAAGATTAAAATCTCTCTAAAACTTATTTGCGTCTGAGCAAACCAAAGAGGCCGATGCCAAGGAGGCAGATTGTTGCTGGCTCTGGTATAATTGTTGTTTTGCCAGCGTTGTAAGTAACATCTGCATACTTAATATCTACGCCATTACTTTTAATCCAGCCGTTGTCGATGTAGCCCTGAACGACGCCTGTCTTATCGCCGTTAAGAACGACTTTGCCGCTTCCGCCACCAAAATTGGAGAACATTAGGTTAAAAATCCTCACTACAGCTATTATGAACCTTCTGAGGCCATTATGCAACACTTTAATCCAAAAGTGTCGCTTTTCCGAAGGCTGATTATGGTTTTTGGGTATCGGAAAAGGGGGCTGCAGCAGGTTCGATGTAGGGTTTGTCTTGTGCGTAGAAGGTAAGATGATACTGAATAATATTTTTAATCTGAGGCTGGTTGGCACTGTCGGCAATCGCTATAGCCTTTCGGGCGGTATCGACCGCTTCGGAGAATCTGGCGGCGGCGGCATATGCCGCTGCCAGCGTGCCCAACATGGCAGGGTTATGATAATTCGTAAGTTCACAAGCACGGCGTGCAAGACGAATCGCCTCATTCACATCGCGGTTTTTGATTTCAGGGTGAGTAGCAATGAGTAAGGCAAGATCATTCATTGGAGAAGGCATGTCAGGAGCAATCTGTATGACCTTAGTAAAGTGAGCAGCCGCTTCGTCGAGCCTTCCTTGCTTTTGCAGGGCAACTGCGAGATTGTAATGTGCTGCCAAGGAATCAGGCGTTAATTGAACTGCTTTTTTAAAATATTCAACAGCCTGATTTAAGTCACCCTGGCCGGCAAGGATATAGCCGATTGAAAGAGCGGCGTCTGAATAACCGGGCATGATTTTAAGAGCTTTTTTATAATGTTCAAGTGCAACAGCGGGTTTGCCTTGTTTAAGCCAATCATCTGCAAGGTTAAAGTGCGCAATATAATTGTCTTGAGTTACCTCAAGGGCGTGCAAAAAAAGGGTGGAACTATTTTTCCAATAGCTTACCTGCAGCCAAGCACACATTCCAAGTATCGTAAGCACAATCGGCATCGATATGCCAAAGACGATTTTTCGATACGGCCATTTTGAGAGAAGCGCCCGCAGGCCCCAGGCAATCATTATGAACAAACCTATATATGATACATAGGTATAACGGTCGGCATAAGCCTGTGTGCCGCTTTGAATCAGGCCTATAACGGGGGCGAGCGTTACGATAAACCAGAACCAGCCGAAAAGCAGGTATTTTTGTTTTCGTCCGAAACCAATCACGAAAATAGATATAACAAGCAGTAATATCGCACATAGCGCAACCTGCGCGTATGTGAACTTGCCGATGTCAAAAGGATAAAATGCCGCGAGGTTTTGCGGCCATAACATTTTGCCAATGTATCTTGTGTACGATAATAAGGCATTTGCAACTCGGCTGCTCAAAGGAAGGGCATTGACATCAGGTGCGATACCGGCGCCGGACTGAGCCGCAAATGTGACTAAGCTTGTAAGAACCGAAAGCATGAAAAAAGGAACTTTTTCGATTATTACTCGATACAGAACCGCGCGTCTGTCAGTAACAACGGACGATTTGCCGAATTGGCGGCCGTAGGGTTTTACGGCCTGCGGTTCAAAACGATTCAACGGCCAATAATCGAGCAGCAGGAGTATAAACGGCAAAGTGACAAGCATAGGTTTGGCAAGAATACCCAATCCAAACAACATAACTGCAAGTATATAGCTAAACAGACTTTTGTGTCTTACGTAGCTGAGATAAGCAGTCAATGTGAGCAGTAAAAATAATGTACTCAGTACGTCCTTGCGTTCCGCTATCCACGCAACCGATTCGACGTGCATCGGATGAAGGGCAAAGGCCGCGGCAACAAATGCGCTTGGCCATACGGCGGCTGTTATTTTTTTTAGAATCGCAAAGAGCAGTAAGGTATTCGCAAGGTGAAGAAGCAGATTTATCAAATGCATTCTGCCCGGATTAGGACCAAACAATTGGCAATCAAGCATGAGCGAAAGCCAAGTCAGCGGGTGCCAGTATCCGGTGTGTCCGGTGGTAAATGCCCAAGCGATGTTGTCGGCGGTCAGGCCGCTCAAAACGTGCTGATTTTCGGTTACGTAGAGGTTGTCATCGTAATTGGTAAAATCGAAATTACGCACCTGCCAGAAGACTGCCGCCGTGCTGACTGCCAAAAGCAGATAAATCAAAAAAACAAAATTCTTTGACTGGGGTTTGTTCATTTTATTATTTTGTTTTGTGCTTTTGCCCGGGTCTCGATATACGGTCTGGAAACCTTGTACAAGTCCAAATGGCGCTGAAACTGCTCAAGTATATATTTGTCGTTCTTATCAACCAAACTTAAGGCCTTTTGCGCCATTTCGATCGCTTCGGCGAATCTGCCCGCAGAAGCATAAGCGGCTCCGAGCGTATCGAGCACGGCAGGATTGTTATAATTAGTCTCGCTGCTCAGCTCTTGGGCAATACGAATCGCTTCAGAGGGGTTTCGCATATTCGGGTCAGGGCTGGTCGCGAGAATCCAGGCCAGATTGTTCCTGGCAAGATGCGCGATGAGTTTATCCTGCGTCACCTCGGCTGCATGTGAAGACAAGGTTATGCTGTCTTTCCAGCAGCCAAGCTGAAAATACGTAGATGTGCCCATTGCTGCGATTACAATGAACATAGCCGACCCCAGCGCAACCCTGCCGTATGTTCTGTTCGCGACCAAATCACTCATGCCCCACGCAACCATGATAAAAAGCCCTATGTAAGGAACGTACGTGTATCGGTCGGCCATGGCCTGTACGCCAACCTGCACAAATCCGATTACAGGGACGAGCGTTCCCAAAAACCAAAGCCAGCCGACAGTCAAATACTTTTGCCAGTGAAATTTAAACACAAAAACAGAAACGCCAACCAAAACCGCTGCAGATGCGACAATCTGCCAAACAGGTAAAGGTAAATGCGGGTAAGGATAAAGGAACGACAGCTTGCTGGGCCAGAGAAATTTTGCGATATATTTGCCGTATGAAATTATTGCATTAAAAAAACGAACTTGAAACGTCAATATGTCCGGTTTAACAACTGCTCCCGTTATTTTTTGAACATAAAAAGTTAGCGCGCTCGAACAGGCCGACAGAGCAAACAAAGGCAGCTTTTCCCAAACGAGGTAACCAAGAGACTTGCGAGATTCAACTGCCCCTGTATTTCGATGTCCGCTCTTGTTACTGCCAACTCCGGGTTCAAACCTGCCGAGCGGCCAGTAATCCAAAAGCAAAAGCACAAACGGCAGCGTAACGAGCATGGGCTTTGCCATTAAGCCCATCGCATAACTCAAAAGCACCAAAATATACCGCAGTTTCGTTTGCCGTCCCGCGTAAGCCGTATAGGCCAGCAGAGTCAAAATGAAAAACAGCGTACTCAAAACGTCTTTCCGCTCAGCCACCCACGCAACCGATTCTATGTGAGCAGGATGGAGCGCGAACGCCGCAGCAACAAAAAAGCTCGGCCAAACCCGAGCGGTCATTTTCCTGAGCAACATAAAAAGCAGCAGTGTGTTCGTGATGTGAAAAAATAGACTGACTAAATGATGCCCTCCGGCATTCATGCCGAATAATTGACAATCCAGCATGTGCGACAGCCACGTCAATGGATGCGAGTAGCCCGTGTGACCGGTTGTAAAGGCCCAGACGACACTTTTAAACGTAACACCATTTTGCACGTGCGGATTATTCGTAATATACGCTGGGTCGTCGGCAAAGACAAAATCATGGCTGCGTACTTGCCAGAAGACCAGCAACGTACTTGCTGCCAAGGCAAAATAAATGAAAATAGTGAGAGATTTCTTCATAAATTTTGGCGTAATTTGCACTGTATTGGTAATCATGCTTATTGTCAAGAAAGGAAACCATCGATGGATGGTTATTCCCTCACCATGGAACAGTGAGCCACGTTTTGATTCATGGTTTGTTTTAGTCTGGGAGAGGTTCCTGTAATTAAAAATAAGGCAAGCCCTTAAAAGGGCTTGCCTTGTTTGTTTTTGAAAACCGTGTTGTTGCTACTACCGTTTGCGTCTGAGCAAGCTCAAAGCACCAATTCCGAGCAGGCAAAGCGTCGCCGGCTCTGGTATAATTGTTGTTCTGCTGCCGTTGTAAGTAACATCTGCATACTCAATCTCTACGCCGTTACTTTTAATCCAGCCATTGTCGATATAGCCACACACCGTAGTGCGTACGTCGCCGTTGATGACAACGCTGCCGCTTCCGGTGATATCCAGCAAAGCGGTACCGGTACCCATCGAAAAAGCGTTTGTGGTAATTGTGCCGCCACTCAGATACACTTCGCCAGTTACACCTGCATACCGGCCTATTCTGAAAATCAAGGAATCAATTGTGCCGTCGGTCATATACATCTTCCCGAAACAAGTGCCAAAAGTGGAATTTCCATTTCCTATCGTAATGGCCCCTTGACCGGACAACGCGGTAACGGCGCCACCGTTCATATAGAACAGGCCGTTTCTGCCGCCGCTTGTCGGCGACGGTGTTGCGCTGTCGGAGCCAACCGACATGAATCCACTATTATATCCGGTGCTGAATGTGCTTCCTATCGTCAAAGTACCGCTATTCACCGTCAAGGCTGCCGGAATCCCCGCAGAAGTGGTGTTTGATGAGCCAACACGCAACTGGCCCGATGCGGCGTCGCCACCGGCGATAATAATGCTGTCAACCGCACTGTGTTTATCATATGACGTAGCGGCGGAACCATATAACGTCACTCCGTTGTTTTGAGTTGCAGTGTCGTTTTGCGGTACACCTACTGCACCATTCCAGTTGGCCGCATAAAACCAATTCTGGGGGTCCGGGGGCACGATTGCCGCCCTCTGTGCTGTAGTTTTGACCAGGTTTTGGACAACCGCACTGAACGCACTTGAAGCTACACCAAGAATCAACAACATAACAACTAACATCTTCTTCATATCTCACTCCTTCCCAAAAATTTACAAACAAAACCTTAAGGCAGGCCTGCTTTAAGAAGCAAGCCTACCTTAAATTGAGTTGTTTCGCTAACTTATTTGCGTCGTCTAAGTAAGCTCAGTGCACCAATTCCAAGCAGGCAAAGCGTCGCCGGTTCTGGAATAATTGTTGTTTTAGTGCCATCGTAAGTAACATCTGCATAGCCAATATCTACGCCATTACTTTTAATCCAGCCGTTATCGATATAGCCTTGAACCTTAGTGACCTTGTCGCCGTTGATGACAACCTTGGCGCTGCCGATGATATCCAGCAAGGTGGTTCCGGTGTGAGTTCCAGTAACGACATTCATGGCAAAATCAGCGGCATTAATGGTGCTGCCGCCACTGAGGTATGCAAAGCCGCTTGCGCCCAAAGCGTTGGCAATATAGAACTGGTTGGTCACATTAACGGTTCCGTTGGTCATGTACAGCCATCCCCTTACATCAAGGGTGCCAGAGCCCCACCCAACAGTGAATGGTTCGGTACCACCGACATTGACGGTGCCGCCATTCATATAGATCTCGCCCCATCTGTTGGACGTGCTGGATGCACCGCAACGGAAATAGCCTCCCGCCAAGCCGTCCAGCCTTCCCGTCGTGAGCGTGCCGCCGTTAATCGTCACCTTCCCGCGACTCTTAGTCGGGCTGACAGCATCATTATCTCCTCCTACCTCTAATTGATAGGCCTCAGCAGCTCCGCTGCTGATAATCGGCAGATAAGTGGTGTTCAAGTGCGTCTGGTACGTCCGCACATTGTTCACGTCGGCCCGAATCGGCACATGCCCCAGGCTCCAGTTGGTTGCGGTGAACCAGTCACTGTTGGGAGCAGATGTCAACCAGTCATTGGATGCCCACGCGCTGCCGGCTACGCCCAGCAGCAAAAATAAAATAAATAATTTTTTCATCTTCTCACTCCTTCCAAAAAATTAAAGCTTAACTCAACCTTCTTTAAATACGACCTTTAAAAGTTTAACATTCGAACCTGAAACACTATAAAATTTTACAAGACACACATCCAAACTCTGACTGCATTCGGAGCATGTCCTTTACACTCTTTGGCATTCAATCCTTCTTTTCAAAAACGTAACCACATTCACCGTCATATTGCCCAAAATATGGTAACTATTAATCATCCTCCGACACGCTGACGGAGTGTTGATTTCACCTCCATAAGTGCTTTTTCATTCCAATAAAACGGCTCTTATATTCCAAAGCTATCTAAACTTTAGTATACCTTACCAGGATTGTATCTAATCTCCATAAACATGTCAAGCTTTTTTTGTTTTTTTATAAGATTATTCCAACTATTTCAACTAACATTCTTGACATTCGTATGAACGTTGATTATAATTGGTAAATAGTGATGGCTTATTAGCTACATATATGGGCTAAAACTTGGTTTTGTAAACCAGATTATTTGAAGACTAATAATGACCAAAATAAAGCAGATTCAATCTATTCTTGAACGCCGTATACGGCACGGAGATTATCTTCTGACCGGCCTGCCTGCGGAACGGGAGCTTTCACGAGAGGTCGGCGCATCCCGTATGACTGCCCGCAAAGCGATTGAACGGCTGATGGAAAAGGGTCTGCTCGAGCGGCAGCCCAACGGTAGATTGACTATCTGCCGCGACGTCACCGAGGGATTGCTTACGTTTGCTTTCCTTGTTCCCTCAACATCATCGGGTAACATCGAACGGTGGCGTCTTGCCATCGAAACAGCTGCCTGCGACGCTCATGCACGTGTACGCACTATCCTTTATGTGCACTGGGATGACCCTATACTGATCGATGCAATCGAGAACTTTGACGGTGTTTTTCTGTTCCCCAGCGGAGAGGAAATACCTGCACGTATTATTATGAGACTGCAAGAAACCGGACGGTCACTCGCTGTTCTCGAACGAGACTTCACTGCCTACAATATCGCATCGGTATGTCTATTCCCGCCATTCTTTACGCAAAGACTACTGGACAAACTTGGTGAATTAGGCCACCAGAGCGTCGATTGCTTTAACGTTCAGACTCTTGATCCAGTCATCGTAAATAGAATCGAACAATGGAATTTGTGGCGGGCAACCCATCGGATTAACGGTTACCTCCATGGAGAACCAGTACAGCCCTATACTCCTTACGAGGCTCAATTAACATGGGCATACGACAGCATGTGCAAAATACTTGATAAAAACAAGCTTAAAGCAACCGCGATTTTCTGTACTACCGCCATCGCAGCCATCGGCGCAATTCGTGCCATGCGCGACCGGGGTATAAAGGTCGGTGAAGATATCAGCGTCTGTACAATAAACGATGAGGGTTTAGCTCGTTATCTTTCGCCGTCACTGACCTGCGTTGAAATGCCCGATCCAACACCATACATTCGTATGTGCATTGAGCGAACGAAATCGACGGATAATAAATGGGTCGGTTCTCTGCTCATCCAGCCGAGCCAGCCTCAACTGTTCATAGGCGAATCTACCGGTCCTGCCAAGGCTGCTGTTTTATAAGCATCGTTATAGTCGTAGTGTTCCAAAAGTCGTACGAACTTGAAATTACCGGCAAATAAAAGCTTATAAAAATTTATTTTTGCTGATTTCAAACTACATTAAGACATTATAATACTCCCGGCTTTTCTGACCAGTGGTAATAGTTTTGCTGTAGATTATGGCATCCAAAAAAAGATGTTATGCCGCATCACAAAAGTCACACAAGTCTGTTTAAGATAAATGCAGTTATCGAAGCTATTATATACTAATTGAAAGGACCACGGGTGGCCCTGACAGACAAAGAGAATCGATATAATGAAATGAAATATAACCGCTGCGGACAAAGCGGGCTTTTGCTCCCTGCAGTGTCTCTTGGATTGTGGCATAATTTTGGCGGTGTGGACACTATGGAAAACGGTCGTGCCATGATCACCAGGGCGTTCGACCTGGGCATAACACATTTTGACCTGGCCAACAACTATGGCCCACCCGCAGGATCGGCGGAACAAACTTTTGGCTCAATCCTCAAAACCGATTTGGCCTTGCATCGTGACGAATTGATAATATCCACAAAGGCAGGTTATCTGATGTGGCCCGGACCTTATGGAAAAGGAGGTTCCAAAAAATACCTGACAGCAAGCCTTGACCAATCTCTAAAACGTATGGGACTCGATTATGTGGATATATTTTATTCTCACTGTTCTGACCCGGACACGCCTATGGAAGAGACTATGGCTGCGCTGGATCAGGCTGTCCGTCAGGGAAAGGCCCTTTATATAGGAATCTCATCTTACAATCCAGAACAGACTGTGCGTGCATCAAAAATCCTAAGAGAGTTGCAAAATCGCTGCCTGATTCATCAGCCAAGTTATTCGATGCTCAATCGATGGATAGAAGATGGACTGTTAGATGTGTTAAGCCGTGAAGGAATTGGCTGCATAGCCTTTTGTCCCCTTGCACAAGGACTTCTGACCGATAAATATCTCAAAGAAATTCCACAGGACTCCCGGGCGGCCAAGCCACATGGTTTTCTCAAGAGCCATAACATTACCGACGAAGTTAAAAGAAAGATTGCCTCTTTAAATAAAATCGCTGCG
>JBGOWI010000019.1:0-38015 GCA_041478555.1 Phycisphaerae bacterium | reverse complement strand
TAAATTATATTAGCCACAGAGCTCACAGAGAACACAGAGAAATAAATTATATTAGCCACAGAGCTCACAGAGAACACAGAGAAATAAATTATATTAGCCACAGAGCTCACAGAGAACACAGAGGAAAAATAAAATGAGCGATGAATTAACAGAAAAAATTATCGGTGCCGCAATAGAAGTACATAATATACTTGGACCCGGATTGCTCGAATCCATCTACGAAGAAGCCCTGTGTCTTGAATTTACTCTGAGAGGCATAAAATATAAAAAACAGGTTGAATGCGACATCATTTATAAAGGACACATCATCAAAGGCCAAATACTCGACCTGCTTGTTGAAAATGAAGTAGTTGTAGAAATAAAATCATTATCCAAAATGCCGGAAGTAGCGTTGGCACAAACACTGTCTTACCTTAAAGCAACTAACCTCAAACGAGGCTTGATAATCAACTTCGGGGAAAAGAGATTGATTGATGGTATCAAACGGGTGTCTTTATGACAGCCACAGAGAGCAGAAAAAAATTAAAGCCACAGAGGTCACAGAGAACACAGAGAAATAAATTATTTTTAGCCACAGAGGACACAGAGATATAAAATTAGGTTATTATAAAATGGAAAATAATAATATTATAAATGGCAACTGCTGGCTGGCTTGTTTTGATATTCTTGGATTCGAGGGAGAAGTAGAATGGGCCGAAAAGAATCATAATAAATTTATCTTAAGTATGTGTGAATGTGCTTACGAAGAAAGAAAACTTAAAGAGAAATTTGAGGAATTTACGAATGGACTCGTTAAGATAACATGTTTTTCCGATACATTCATCTTTTATTCTTCCAATGATTCAGAGGAATGTTTATCAGCAATTGAACATACCGCACGCCAATTTTTTAGAACGATGTTCACTGCAAATTGGCATACAGTGAAAGAACCGCAAGAGAAAGAACCGCAAGAGAAAGAACCGCATTCAGGAAATATACCAGTTCCTCTGCGAGGATGTCTGAATTATGGGCGATTTTATGTTGACCGCGACAAAAATATTTATTGGGGGACTGCTTTTAATGAAGCATATAAACTGGCTGAAAGTCAGGATTGGATAGGTTATGTACTTTCGGAAAAAGCTAAAAGCCAAATAGACAAATGCCATTTTAATTACTGGAAAACTATCGAACCTTATTATAAAGAATACAATGTTCCAATGAAAGACCTTAAGACCAAGAAATTGTTTAAGAAGAAATTGTACGCATATTATGCCGGTGAGCATAAGGTGAGTAGTTTGGACATACTTAGAGAACATGCAGGTTTTGATCTGGCAGATGGTTTATTCAGAATGTGGATTAATATTAAAGATAACAACAATCTTACTGGCAAACAAAAAATCTCAAGGAAATATAGAAATACAAAAGATTTTTTATTAGAAGCGTATCCAACCTTACCAATATTAAAGGATATAGGAGAAAATAAATCTCTGTGAACTCTGTGTCCTCTGTGGCTATAATAAAAAGAAACTCTGTGGTGGAACATTATGGAAATTGAAGTAGAATTATCGCGGATAATAATCGACGAGACGAGCGACCAGCAGGTAATCGTCCTGAAGGAAAAAGAAGGCGAAAGAACTCTGCCGATAGTTATCGGCATCGTCGAAATAATGGCGATTGACAGAAGATTAAAAGGCAAAACAACCATCAGACCCTTAACTCATGACCTGCTGGGTAATATAATCGAGGCACTGGGGGCAAAGGTTGAAAAGGTCGTGATAAGCGATTTGCGAAACCATACATACTTTGCAACAATTCATTTAAACATCAACGGCAAAAACGTTAAGGTTGACTCGCGGCCAAGCGATGCCATCGCAGTCGGTATCGCTACGAACGTCCCCATTTACGTGGCTGAACACGTATTTGAAAGTATGTAGGGTATAGGGTTTAGGGTTTAGGGGACAGGGGAACATAAAACGTTTATCGGTTGCGGTGGCGTAAGCCATCTCGACGATTGCGAAGCTCGTCCGCCAGAGGCGGATAAATTTCGTATTACGTTATACGGTTACGTTTTATTAACGCTTTACGCTGAGAGTCAAGAGTCAGAAAGTAAAGAAGTAAGGAAAAAAACAAGATTGCCGCGGCCTAACGGCCTCACAATGACATTATTCGTGTCCATTATCCTCTGTCTGCGGTTTCTGGCAAAAAACAGTAGCAATAATCAAAATAAATACCGCTACTGTCAGCATTGAATCGGCAATGTTAAAGGCCGGGAAATGAATGTCCCCGTAATAAAAATCGAGAAAGTCACGAACCCCACCGTTGTTGAAAACCCTGTCATATAAATTGCCGCAGATGCCTGCCGCGAACAAGGCAAGAGAAAAAACAATAACTGCCCGCGGCCTGCGAGCCAACAGAAAAACGGTAAAAACAATGACAATCGCAACAACGGAAATCAATATCAATGGAATAGTCCTGTCAGATGCGATGCCCCAGGCAGCGCCGCGATTTTCAACGAGCACGAGCTGAAAAAAACCGGCCAAAACAGTGTATCGCCGGGAAGAAAGAGAGCTGAGCCAGCCGAAAACATAAGACTTTGTCCATAAATCAACGGCAAGGCCGACCATAACGACCGGCCAGAACAACAAATGCGCTGCAGAAGCGCTTATTTGTGTGCTTAAAAGACTCCGAATCCAAGAGCAGCAGCATTTGTCGGCGGTTTCGGCCAAGCTGTCCCCCTACTGCGTGTATTTTCTGTATAACTTCAGGAGCTTGTCCTGAGCCGGATTCAAATCAAGAGAGCGGCTCCAGTGGGCAAGCGCCTTGGTTCTGAAATCAGCAGCACCGGAATCTTTGAGACTCTTCAAATCCCTGTACTTCATCATATAAGCAACGCCAAGACCTTTGTGCGCACGCCAGTCGTCAGGACCAAGCTGAATGGCTTTGAGATATTTTTCAACAGAAAGGTCTGTTTCGCCAAGCTTAAGATGAGTAAAACCAAGATGGCGCCATACATCGGCATTTGAAGGCTCGGCTGCCACGACCGATTCAAGCAGCTCTTTTGCAGAGTCATACCGCTGGGCGCGCAGATACGCAACAGCAAGCTGAAGCATTATGCCAGGGTCATTGCCTTTCAGCTCGAGGGCCCGCTTATACGAATCGATTGCCATCTCATCGTCCTGCCGGGCGGTATGTATATCACCCAGCAGTTTCTCAATTTCGCTGTCGGTCGGGGCAAGGTCCCTGGCTGTTTTGCCATACTCAAGAGCCTTTTCATAATCACCGAGCTGGTAATACGCATCGGCTGCACCATACCGCGGTTCGGAACTCTGCGGGTCAAGCTCACAGGCCCTGGCATAGGCCTGCGCTGCCGAGGTAAAATCACTCATCAGCCGATAAACCCGACCCAGAGCACGAAAATCCTCATACGACCAGGGATTAAGCTCGGCTGCCTTTTGGTAAGCCTGTGCGCTTTCGGGCAAATTGTTCTGCTGAAGATAAATATTGCCAAGAAGAGAATAGGCTACTGCAAAATCGGGATTTTTTTTGACGGCCTGTTTGAGCTTCTCAACCGCCTTGGTCGGCTCATTCGACTCGGCAAGCACTACGGCATCGACATAAAGACTAACGGAATTTTCCTTCTTCGCAGATTCAGCACAGCCTGAAATAAAGACGAGAACCGCTATGACAATACTTAACCGCAAAACCAGTAATCTGGTTGTACCCCGCATGAGCCAATCCTTTCACCAGCAGAAAAATTCGGTCCGGTCAAAAAATCCATTTTTGCTGATTATACCAGACTAAAAGCTTCTGTCAAAAGGTTTTAAGAAAAAAAGGCGACAAAGTTCTTCTTGCAAAATCGCTCTTTTGAGGATATAAATTTTGCTTAACAGCGAAATTTTGAGTAAATCCGGGCAAAATCGAAAAACCAAGGAAAAAATATGAGGTACAGCAAAGCTCTCATACCGACAGTAAAAGAGATTCCTGCCGACGCTGAAATCCCAAGCCATCAACTGATGATTCGTGCAGGACTGATGAGGAAACTCGCAAGCGGGACATATATCTATCTGCCGTTAGGCTGGCGGGTCCTGATGAAGGTTATGAACATCGTCAGAGACGAAATGGACAAAAGCGGCGCTCAGGAAATCCTTATGCCAGCCGTTCAACCAATGGAACTGTGGCAGCAGACAGGACGCAACGTCGATTACGGACCAACTATGGCACACTTTACCGACAGGCACGGCAGAGAAAATGTCCTTGCCCCCACAGCCGAAGAAGTCGTTACGAGCATCGCTGCCGGCGAGATAAATTCATATAAACAATTGCCGGTCAATCTCTATCAGATTAGCTTCAAATTCAGAGACGAATTCAGGCCGAGGTTCGGTGTATTGCGAAGCCGCGAATTCATAATGAAAGACGCTTACAGTTTTCATGCTGATGGAAAAAGTCTCGATGAAACATATAAAATAATGTACGAAACTTATAAAAAGATTTTCAGCAGATGCGGTCTCAAATATGCCATTGTCGAGGCCGAATCCGGCGAAATGGGAGGCAGCGACTCTCATCAATTCACCGTGCCGTGCGAATCCGGCGAAGATATAATAGTCCAGACCGAGGACGGCAGCTATGCAGCAAATCTCGAAAAGGCGGCAGTTGACCCCCTGCCAAAAGTAAAACGAGATAAAAAATACGACAAAGTCCAGGAAATTCACACGCCAAACCAGAAAACCATAGACGAAATCTGCACATTCTTAAAGGCAAACGCAAAAGAGCTCATCAAATCACTTGTTCACAAATCAGGTAGCGAGTTGGTCGTTGTTCTCGTTCGAGGAGATTTTGAAATAAATCAGGAAAAACTCCGCTGTGCTATCGGAAAATCCATAGAACTTGCGGACGAAGAGACAATAAGAAAAATTACCGGAGCCGAGGTCGGCTTCGCAGGGCCTGTGGGGCTTGCAGAAAAAGTAAATAAATTCATTATAGACCATTCAGTTCTGACAATCGAGGCCGGGATTACAGGGGCAAATAAGACAGATTATCATATTAAAAATGTTGTGCCCGGCAGAGATTTCCCAATCGACGGCAAGAATGTAATAATTGCTGATATACGAAACGCTGTCGAGGGTGATACATACAAGGGCAAAAAACTGCTCTTTAAAAGAGGAATCGAGGTTGGGCAGGTTTTCAAGTTAGGCACAAAATACAGCAGCAAACTCGGGGCAAAATTTCTCGATAAAGACGGCGTCGAAAAGCCGTGCATAATGGGCTGTTACGGCATAGGCATAAACAGAATCGTTGCTTCAGCAATTGAAATTTCGCATGACGACGACGGTATTATCTGGCCGATAAGCATTGCACCGTTTGAGGTTATCATCGTTCCTGCGGGAAATACCGACGAAATCCTTGCTGCTGCGGAAAAACTATATAACGAATTGAAGGCTTTCGGCGTGGAAGTTCTTCTCGATGACAGAGACGCCCGCGGAGGCGTCAAGTTCAAGGACGCAGACCTTATCGGAATACCAATCCGAATAACAATCGGCGCAAAATCGATTGCTGAGAATAGTGCTGAAATAAAACTCCGCCGGGATAATGGAATAACAAAAGTCCCGCTGGAAAAAACAAAAGAAAAAATTATAGAGTTGATTGAAGAACTTAAATCCGCCATAGGCGGATAAAGCTGAACTGGATGTGGACGCTTAAAAAACCTGCTGGAGCAAAACTGATTATCGGGCTGCTCGGCTGCGATAAAAACGCTTTAGACACAGCCGTAGAAGCCATTACAAAAAAATTCGGTAAGGTTGACTTTATAAGCGATATATGGCCGTTTGAACAGACCGGTTATTATGCTAAAGAAACGGGCCAAAATATCCTGCGACAGTTCGTAAGCATCGAAAAACCGGTTTGTCCGGGCAGACTGGCAAAAATAAAACATCAGACCAATCGGCTCGAAAGGAAACTTGCAGAAAAAATCAAGACCAATCTGCCGCGGCCGGTGAATATAGACCCGGGACTTATTGAAAGCTCAAAACTTGTCCTGGCAAGTACAAAAGATTATTCGCACAGAATATATATCGGCAAAAAAATCCGGGCTGAAACAACACTCATTTACGATAAAGGACAATGGAAGACCTTCGATTACACTTATCCGGATTACAGACAAAAATGCTACCACGACTTTTTCAGCAGGGTCAGGAACAAACTTGTTCAGCAGTTAAGGGAGTAATTTTGTGATAAATCTGCCCACTGTTTACACAACAGGCTTTTTGACGGCTTTTATCGTTTCGGCTGTTCTGACGGCTGCGGTTAAAAAGCTCGCCGTCAAAACAGGATTTGTCGCTCATCCGCGTCAGGACAGATTTCACAAAGAAATCATTCCGCTGGGCGGAGGAATCGCAATATTTGCAACAATTACGTTTTTCTGTCTGGCTGCAATAATTTTATCCGAAACCCTGCCACAAAAATTCACAGACAACACCGGCGTTTATCCGAAAGATTTTGCGGGAAAAACATACCAACTGCTGATAATAATCGCCTGCTCTGCGGTGCTGTTCGGGCTGGGTCTGTGGGACGATATAAAAAACCTTGGGCCGGGGACTAAACTGCCGGTGCAGTTCGCCGCCGCATTTGCTGCTGCTTACTTTGCCGATGTAAGGGTCGAGCTTTTTATCGAAAGCAAAATTATCACCTCAATCATAAGCGCTTTCTGGATTGTGCTCATAATAAATGTATTTAATTTTCTGGACAATATGGACGGTGCGAGCGCCGGGATTGCTTTTATAATTTCCATAATCCTGTTTTTTGCAGCAGTTCTTTCAGAACAAATCCTCGTGGGCGGCTTTGCACTGATTTTTGCAGGGACACTGGCCGGTTTTCTTGTTTTCAATTTCTTCCCGGCCTCGATTTTTATGGGCGATGCAGGGTCTCTCGTCGTCGGCTTTTTCGTCGCACTCCTTACACTAAGAACAACATATTACCAGAGCACCGACAACAGTAAATGGTATGTTGTGCTGATGCCGCTGGTTATAATGGCCCTGCCGCTGTATGATTTTATAAGCGTAACCGCCCTGCGAATCAGTCAGGGCAAAAGTCCGTTTGTCGGCGATACGCAACACTTCTCGCACAGACTTAAAAAACGGGGGCTAACGGAAGTGCAGGCGGTACTGACGCTTTACCTTGCAACACTTGCCACCGGACTGGGCGCAATTGTTCTGAAAACCATCAACTCGGCCTACGGCATTCTTGTATTTGCGCAGACGGTTCTGGTGCTGGCTATTGTTGCTATTCTCGAATCAACCGGAAAAAATGGCTCAGAAAAATAACAACAAAACATTCCATATTTTTGAATCGGTTCTCTTTGTGTTCCTTATGTGCGTTATCGCTCTGAGACTGAGCTTTATGGAAAATCCGCACATAGAATCATTCAATCTACAGGGTATCTTCTACGACAATTTTTTGAGCATAAGTATTTCGAGCCTGCTGATTATCTCGGCCGTCATCTGGTTTGTAGTCAGACTATGGAGCGGAAATTTCAGATATCGGTTGAGCGGCTTTGAGTACGGCATATTGATTTTCGTTATTGCCTGCGCCATCAGCACAATCGCAGCTTCAAACCGCAGAGCGGCTGTAACTGATTCAATTACAATTCTGTCGGCGATGCTGACGGCTGTCGTACTTTCAAATCTTCTGGAAACAATCGAAAGAAAGAAGGTCCTGCTTTTTGTGCTGATAGCTATGGGAATTGCAAATGTATATCAGTGCAGTGAGCAGTTTTTCAGCAGCAACAAACTTATGATAGAAGAGTATAAAGCCGAACCCACCGCCCAGCTCGAAAAACTCGGCATAGAGCCGGGCTCCTTTGAGCATATGCTCTACGAACACAGATTGTATTCAAAGGATGTCAGAGGGTTTTTCACCACTGGAAACAGCGCCGCCTGCCTTTTGGTGCTTGCGATTTTCTGTACATTGGCCGTCTTTAAATTCAAACCTGACTCTTCCGGAATCAAAAACAATCTGAAAAGACTATGGCTGCCGACAGTCCTGCTGCTTGTTCTCTTTGCCGGTCTGCTCGAAGCACACAGCAAAGGCGCGATTGTATCCTTGGCCGCTGCAGGACTTCTACTATTTTTATCTGTAAGATTCGGCCAGATTCTCCGGCGCCACCGAGGCCTTATAATGCTTACTGCTATCATTTTAATTACCCTTTGTGTAATTTCCATCATCAACTACGGCGTTACGCACAATACACTGCCCGGCGGAAATTCGATGCTGGTCAGATGGCAGTACTGGTCCGCTGCAGCAAAAATTATCGCCAGACATCTGATGACGGGAATCGGAGGCGGAAATTTCGGTTCATACTATACACACTACAAAATACCGCAGGCACTCGAGACCGTCAGAGACCCGCACTGCTTCGTATTGAGCATCCTGAGCCAGTACGGAATAATCGGCCTGGCAGGATTCTGTATAGCAATATTTTCCCCGATTATAACGTGCTGCATACAAAATAAAGGCTCCATCATCAGGCCTGCTAAAAATAATCCGCCTTCGCCGAGGCTTCGTCGGACAAGTCTGGTTACCATTGGAAAGGCCTGCGGGATTTCGATTGTTCTTGTCCTGCTGTTTGTCAGGCCGATTGCCGTAAGAGCCGAAATTGGCAGCAGTGTTGATGTTATTCTATATGTCATTGCCATTATGTATGCTGCACCGGCATTTTTCGCAGGAACGACATTATGGCTGTGCACACGAACCGAATCGTCAAGATGGCTGGCGCCAGAACAATCAAAAACCAGACAAATCTTTCACGCTGCCATTTTATGCGGACTGGCTGCGGTATTAATCCACAACCTGATTGATTTCGCACTCTTTGAGCCTGGAATAATGACGGCCTTGTGGGCCTGTACGGCAATAGTCTGTTCGGATTACCGAGTGAAAAATCTTACAGACAGCAGTTTAAAACCAAATAAAATAAAAAAAATCATCCTCACCGCCTCAGCACTCATTACGGCAACAGCTCTTATATGGTTCTGTATAATACCCGGAGCAAAAACGGCGGTTAAAACAGAAAAAGCAAGACTGCTTTTTACAAAGGGAGAACTTGAAGAAGCAACAGCACTTTTAATCGATGCCTGTGCAGACGATACTTTAAACCCGACTCCTGCCGCCTTTGCCGGAAAAATGCTCCTGTATAAATTTGAAATGAATCCCGGAAATCGGCCGGATGTCCTGCTGCAGGCTGAAAAATCACTGCTGGCGGCTATCCGGAGAGATAAGGCCGATTTCAAAAATTATGAAAATCTTGCCAAGGTCTACGAAACGCTCGCACAGATAACAGGCGAAAAACGGCAGTTCTGGTTTGAAAAGACTTTTTTGGCCCTTCAGCAGGCCCTTGTCCGATACCCCTGGTCGGCAGGGCTGCATGTCGAACTTGCGGAAACCTGCGAGCAGCTCGGTAAAACCGACCTTGCAATCGAACACTACAGAAAGGCTATAAAAATAGAAGATGTCTATACCGAGCAGTTTAAAATAATGTATCCCGAAAAAGAAGTTTTCAGCAGAATGGGCAAAATAAAATACAGAGAAGCAAAAGAAAAGCTTGAAGAACTTACTCGGAAAATGGAAAATAGGAATTAATCCAATGCTGAATAGTTATTTAGAGATAAAGGCAATGTAGTTTTTAAGGTTACGTTAAACGGTTACGGTTGCGAGGCTCGTTACGGTTGCGTTTGTCGTAAAACGTTATGGAAAGCAAAAAATCCATTAAAAGTTTCCACGATTTGGATGTTTATCAAGTTGCTTATCAGGCAATGCTTGAGGTGTTCAAACATATTTTGCCAAAATTACCTGTCGAAGAGAAATATGATTTGGTTGGCCAGCTTAGACGTTCAACCAAAGCCGTTCCTCGTTTGATTGCAGAGGGCTATTCTAAAAGGCATCAGAAGAAAGGGTTTCAAAAATACCTGGACGATGCAATGGCAGAGTTTAATGAAACAATGGTTTCTTTAACTCAGGCCAGAGATTTGTATTCTTATGCGGTTGACGTTAAAATATGTGAAAGACTAATCGACACTTATGACAAAATCAGCAGACAGTGCTATAATCTATCTGTTGCGTGGGATAAATTTGGTGAACGCAAACCCAGAACGCAACCGATAGACGATAGACGAAACGAGCATCGCAACCGATAAACGAAGGACGCAGTTAAGATTGCTTCGTCTTGAGTGAAACGAAGGGTAACTTTCAAGGAAGGTTAAATATGAAAAAAATATTACTTGTCCTTACCGCTCTTTTACCTGCCGGCATTTGTCCCGCCGAACCGCCGGATATATCCAAATCCGTCGTAATGATTCAAACCGTCAAACAGGGCTACGATTACACCACGCCGTGGAAGCAGAAATCCACAACCGCAGGCGTAGGCTCCGGTTTCATTATCGCAGGAAACAGAATTCTTACAAACGCTCACAACATATCAGACAACAGATACATCATTATCAAAAAAGAAAACATCGCAAAAAAATATCCTGCCAATGTTGAGTTTATCGGCCATGACTGCGACCTGGCTGTGCTGAAAGTGTACGATGAATCCTTCTTCGATGGCACCGAATCGCTGGACTTCGGAGACCTGCCAAAGGTCAACAGCACAGTCTCTACATACGGTTTTCCACTGGGCGGGGCGCATATCAGCGTCACCGAAGGCGTCATATCGAGGATTCAAACCGATGTATATGTTCACAGCGGCGCCGATTCACATCTGGTTATTCAGACAGACGCGGCAATAAACCCGGGAAACAGCGGCGGACCCGTAATGCAGGACGGAAAAGTTATCGGAGTGGCCTTTCAGGGTGTGCTTGCGGCGGAGAATATCGGCTATATGATTCCAACAACCGTAATCAAACACTTTCTGCAGGACGTCAATGACGGCAGATATGACGGTTTCGACTCGCTGGGCATAACACTTTTCGCAGGTCTGCATAACGACAGCTACAAGGATTTCCTTAAAATTCCAGCCGATACACAGGGCATCGTAGTAATATCTGTAATGCTTAACAGCTCTGCTGAAACAATACTGCAGAAAGACGACTGCATAACACGGATAGACAACTACGACATCGACAATGACGGCATGATTATGATTTACGGCACAAAACACCACATGTCGGAAGCAATAGAACAAAAACAAATCGGCCAGGCAGTCACCCTGACCTATTGGCGCAACGGCCAAAAGAACACCACTGAACTGCCGATACAGCTCAATCGACCGGTATTCGAATACGCCCGGCTTTATGACGACCCGCCCCACTATGTATGTTTTGCGGGACTGACATTTATTTCAGCATCAAGGAACTTTCTTGAAACATGGGGCAGAGACTGGATTAAGGACATCCCACATATCCTCAGATACCTTTTCAGCGATTCACAACAACTTAACAAGGACCGACTGCGAAAGGAATACGTAATTCTTTCCGAAATTCTTCCCGATGAAATCAACGCTTACGGCGACAGCTTTTTAAACAAACCGCTTGAAAGCATAAATGATACGCCCGTCAGAAGTCTCGATGACGTCAAAAAAGCCTTTGAAAACAAAGGCGCCGATTTTTACATCCTCAAATTTATGAATTCCGACAGTCCCCTGCCGATAGAAGCAAAAAAGGCTCATCAGCGAAACGAAATCATCCTCGAAAAATATAATGTCCCAACATGGGCATTTACGGAGGACAAAATATGAAACAAACGAAAAACGTCAAGCTTCTTTTTTCCGTTTTACTCTTTGCCGCGGTCGTCTCATCTAATGCCTGTGCCAAAGGGCGCATAGATATGACCGAAAAAATGAAGGATTCCATCGTTTATCTTCAGATATCTTACTGCGGCTATGAGCAGTATCAGCCGTGGAAAAATAAGGACATCACAGAAGGCTGGGGCGTCGGCTGTGCTATAGGTAAAAGGGAGGTTATTACCACCGCATATAATGTCGCAAATGCCGCGGTCATAAAGGCAAAAAGATTCGGACAAAACGAATTCATACCGGCAAAAATCAAAATAGTCGATTATGAATCCAATCTTGCCCTGATTGAACTTGACCCAAATGCCCTCAAAAAAGCACTGGTACCCCTGAAGTTCAACGCAAAATACGAAAAAGGCATCGAAGTCAATTTCTACTGGCTGTCATCTACGGTCCAGGCCTATAGCGGCAGAGGCTATCTCGACAGGGCAACAGTCGATTCATCTTCAATAGCATCTTCCCGAACACTTAATTTTGTGGCCGCAAACATCTCCGACCTTACAGGCAACGGACAACTATACTGCATCGGAACAGAACCTCTGGGAATAGCCTGCTGGTCAAACAGCAACAAGGAAGCGGGAATCATCCCGGCAGAGGTCATAAACAGATTCATAAGTGATGAAAATGACGACACTTACAACGGAACCGGCGCCGTCGGGTTTCTTACAACAAGACTGCTCGACCCTGCTTTAAGAAAATACCTGAAACTGCCGCAGCAAATACAAAACGGCGTTTATGTTTCGGACGTCTATACAATCGGGACGGGCAGCGATGTGCTGAAAACCGGCGATGTGCTTGTGTCCATAGACGGCTTTGAGCTGAATTCCTACGGCAGGTTCATCCATCCAAAATACGATGCCCTGTTTTTCGACTATCTCATAACAGGAAAAACCGCAGGTGAAAAAATCACATTCAATCTCTGGCGAGACGGCAAGAGTGAGAAAATCGAAGCGCTTGTCAAAAACTTCGATGTCTCCCAAATGCTCGTGCCCTGGTATTACCTCGACAGCCAGCCACAATATTTTATTATCGGCGGCTGCATTCTGCAGAAACTGACAAAAACATACCTTGAAGCAAGAGGAGCCGACTGGGCAGGAAAGGCTGAGCCGCATATATATAATTATCTGCTCAATGAGGCTTTCAAGCCCACAGAGACGCGAAAGGCAATCATTGTTCTAAGCTATGTTCTGCCCGGCAATATCAACCTCGGCTATCACGGACTGAGCCAGCTTGTTATTGACAATATTAACGGCATGAAAATTCGGTCAATGAAGGATATCCCCGTGGCTTTGACACTAAATCCCGAAACAAAATACGATGTAATTGAGTTCGAGCTCGACCAGCCGAAAATCATCCTCGACAGGGCCACAATGCAGTCGGCAAATCTGATTATTGAAAAAACTTATGGAATTGATAAATCAGCAAATATAAATTCCGACTAATTCAATCGGGCCAGATGCCTGTAAAAACTTCTGTCGCAGGGCCGGTCATATAAACACAATTGTCCTCGCCCGACCAGTTCAACTGGAGCGCACCGCCGGGAAGATTGGCCGTAACAATCCTGCCGCACCTGTTTGTAAGCACAGCGGCCACGCAGCAGGCACAGGCGCCTGTACCGCAGGCTAAAGTAGCCCCGCTGCCACGCTCCCATGTAATCATTGTAAATTCCTGCGGAGAATCAACCCTCACAAAATGAGCATTAACGCGCTGGGGAAAAAGCTCATGATGCTCTATTACAGGTCCTATTTTTTCAAGCTCTATACTTGAAAGGTCTTCAGTGAAAAATACCGCATGGGGATTGCCCATCGAGACGCAGGTCATCAGCATCCGCTGGTTCTGAACATCAATAGCCGCTTCAATCACACTGTCGCCCTCAAGCGCAACAGGAATCCGGGCAGGCTCCAGGATAGGCTGGCCCATATTAACGCATACTTTCTCTACTTTGTTTTTCCTATCAACCAGAAGGCCGAGTGTCAAAACGCCCCTGCCGGTTTCAACCTGCAGGGAAACCGGAAAACTGCCGCCTCCGGGAACGGAAAATTGCCTGCGGCTGCCGCCGAGAGAATGCTCATAAACGTATTTGGCCATACAACGAATGCCGTTGCCGCTCATCTGAGCTTCAGAGCCGTCAGCATTGAATATCCTCATTTTGACATCCGCAACGGTTGACGGACATATCAAAATCAGACCGTCGGCGCCTACGCCCCTGTGGCGGTCGCTTAAAACCATCGCCAGGGACGCAGGGTCTTTAACCGTCTGGGTGAAACAATCCACATATATAAAATCATTGCCGAGCCCGTGCATCTTCGTAAATTGCATAAAGAAATCCAAATTTAAAAATTTAAAATTGTGGGGGTCCCCTCTGCTTCTTGCGAAGCAAGAGAGGGGATGACTTCTTAAATCCTCATTTTACATTCTTAATTTCTTCTTGTCTATGGGAAACTACTTAACTGAAAACTCCTTTTTGCGGGCATCCATCTGCGCCTTGAGCCTTGCTATTATCGACGAGTGCATCTGTGAAACCCTCGATTCCGAAAGGTCAAGCGTTGCACCGATTTCCTTCATCGTCATCTCCTCATAGTAGTACAGGACAAGTATGAGTCTTTCGGCCCGGGTCAGTCCTCTGGTCAGCAGATTTTTCAAATCTCTTTTCTGCGCTTCTATCATCGGGTCTTCGCTCTTTTTGTCCTCAATTACATCAATTTCACAAATGTCATTGTCACCTTCAACGTCAAGATTATTGCTCAAAGACACAAGACCAATAGCGATGGCATCGCGCTGCAGCCTATAAAACTCCTCCATATTCATCTCGAGCTCTTCGGCAATTTCCCGTTCAGTCGGCAGCCTGCCAAGATGAGCCTCAAGCGTTTTTGTTGCATTGCCAAGCTGATGAGCACGGGCCCTTACAAGACGAGGGACCCAGTCCATGCTCCGAAGCTCATCAAGAATCGCTCCTCTTATGCGCGGCGTACAATACGTTGCAAACTTGACACCCCTTTCGGGGTCAAAAGCGTCTATCGCATCCATAAGGCCGAATATGCCGGCACTGATTAAATCATCAACTTCAACCTTTTCCGGAAGCTTCATATATATCCGCTCCGCAGTGTACTTGACAATCGGCAGATAATGCTCAATCAACCTGTTGCGGTTCTCCTCGGAACGCTGCCTGAAAAAATCTTCCCAAAGGGCATCTGCATCGACTTCCACAGATTTTTTTGACGCCAGCATTTTTGTATCCTCCAAAAATTCCAAACAGTCCGATAAGTCACAAAAAAACAGAACTCAATTTTTAAAGTGCACGGCTTATACAGGCTTTAACGGTTTTAACGCTTCCGCCAGTAATATCGGCCTTTCAAAAGGGGTGTTTTAGATTAGAAAAACCAGTTAACAGCTTTTTTGAAAAAACTTTGTCCTGCTGCACCGTTCACAGGAACCTTACTGAGCCTGGCCGCTACCGTCATCAAGGCCTGTGTAGCAGCACACCTTGGATATTCAAGCACTACCATCTGCCGCTTCCTGACCGCAAGACTTACATGCTCATCCCTGACAAGAACACCGGCATGATGAAGTCGAACATTCAGGAACTGAGTTGCCGCCAGCGCAATCTGCCTGTAAACCTTCTTGCCTTCGGTTACACTACAAGCCATATTCACAAGAAGACTGAGCCTGCCGTTATACTGCTTGGTCGTAAGAGCCTTGAGCAATATATAAACATCTGTTATCGCCGCAGGTTCAGGGGTAGTCACAAGAACGGTGTGGTCAGAAGCCATACAAAACGCCTGCACCGATTTACCAATGCCGGCAGAAGTATCCACAATAACCACATCGTAGTTATCGGACAAAACCTCCAGCGCCCTGATAATCCTTTCTCTGGCAAAGTCCGACATGTCCGCAAGAGACTCAATGCCGGAAAGGCCGCAAACTATATCCACGCCGGCACCGGCCGGCTGACAAATTTCCTCGAGACTCCTGCAACCCCTAACGAAATGTGAAAGGTTGTATTTGCTGTTTACACCAAAAATAATATCAAGATTCGCAAGGCCAAAATCCGCATCAAATACCACCACCTTTTTACCAGCCGCAGCTAAACATACAGCAAGATTTGCCGAAATATTTGTCTTGCCCACACCTCCTTTGCCGCTGGCAATCGCGAGAACCTTCGCTTTCTGACTGTTTTCAGCCGCGAGCCTGACAAGCTCCTCAACGGGCGCTATAGTCATTTATTCATCCCTGAAAGATAAACATCGATTCAAATGTCTTTCCGCCGAAATTTCGTAACACTTTTATTATAAAGGACTTACACCGATTCATCTCTGTGCTGCCAGCCTGGCCACTTTCAGCTTGTGCCCTAATAGAGCACAGGCTGTTTTGTTATTTATCGTATTTTCATTCAGCCGCTGCTGCTGGAGGTGAATGTACCGGTCAAAATCCTTCTCAAAAAGCCTCCTGGCCGCCGTGTCAATCTTCAGCTTTATACTCAACCGGCCATTCGGCATAAAACTAACCGACTCGCTGTCACACAGAACGAGCCTCCTGATTCTCTGATGCTCCGAAAGAGCTACGGAAATTACTTTTGCAAAATCTTCAACATCAACCTGCCGGGGGATAAAACCAATTGCATGACAATTTTTAATGTTTTCCAGAATTACCCTGTGGCGAATATGGGTGAATTGAATGATTTTTACAAGTACATCGTCTATGTTGTCACGAATCAATGACGACAAATCCATTTGTCCGGTATCGTTAGTCAAAACTATTTCCTTGTAATTATTTTTAAAATGCAGAAGTCAGTTGCCGGCCGTATCGAGTATCTCCCTTATCTGACTGAGCGTCTTTGTCTTTCTAAGTTCGGCTATTCTTGAAAGCCGCTCAAAAACACTTTCGGCATAAAGCCGATGCCCGCCCTGGGTCCATGCAGCCTCCCTTATCAGACCCATAATCGTATAGTTGTGAATCGTCTGACGAGAATACGGGGTGTAACGCACTATTTCACCGATACGATAAAGCTTTTCCGGAACCGAAAAGTCATTCCTGTTGCCCCTGGCCAAATCCGACTGCTGCGCTTCAAACATTACCTAAACCTTTTCAATATTACCGGCCGTAAAAAACCAAAAGTCCCTTAAAATCAAATCTCTGATTTTAAAAAATAGCTTTTACATTTTATAAAATGTAAAAGCTATTCTGCCCAGCGTCAACAACTTTTTTTAAAAATTTTCTGTTTTCTTTTTCTGCCGCATTCGTACGTCCCAAAAAGAGCCGTCAATTTTTAATTGAACCATCAAATAACGGTAAAGCTGAAAATTATCAGTCCTTGGCGACTCATAAAATAGAGCTTTTTCGGACCTGAGTCTGCTCAGATGAAAAACCGCTGGAAATTATAATTTTTTTACCAAACTTGCCCATTTTCCACACCGATATAATGAATATCTCAAAAATAGTGTTTTTATAGTCTAAGACGTGCAGACAAAAGTACTTATGAACAATGCCGAACAGAATAACGAAGTTTGCGGCCCGGATAATTCGCTAAACAATGCGAATCTGGGCATCCTGCAGGCCATTGCCCCGCTTGTGCAGCAGATAAATTGCTTAGATATGCAGCAAATCGGAAAAGTCTGCGTGGAACAGATTCCAAAACTTGTCAATGCCAGATTCGCTTCGCTGTATATACTTGACGAGATAACTGATATGCTACACCTCGAAAATCATAACCACCCATTTCTCATTAACAATATAGTATCCCTCAATCAGGCTAATCTGTCACCCATGATAAAAGCCGTCAAAAGCAAAGAGTTGATTGCCATCGAAAACATTGAAGACCATAAATCACCGATTATCTCCAAATTGAACCGTAAATTTGCGAAAAATTATCAATCAAATACATGCATAATTGCCCCACTTATCTGCCATAACAGGGTCGTAGGCGTGCTGAATCTCGCAGATAAAATCGGCGCCGAAAAATTCAGCAGCGAAGATATTGCCCTCATCGAGCTTTTCCGACAACTCGTGGGCGCTTCAATCGGCAACATTAAACTCTTTGAAAAAACACAATACCAGGCCAAAACAGACGGTCTGACAGGCCTTATCAACCACAGAACATTCTTTGAAATCCTTGAAAGAGAACTTAGAAGATGTCAGAGATACGGCGGACAGCTCTCAATTATTATGGCTGATATAGATAACCTCAAACCCATCAACGACAAGTTCGGACACCACGCAGGAGATATGGCAATAAAGCGAGTCAGCAGAAAAATTGTCTCATGTATTCGAAAAATCGACACCGCCGCAAGATACGGCGGTGATGAATTCGCAGTTGTTCTTCCGAATACCTCACTTTCTGAGGCTCTCGTCGTGGCAGAGAGAATGGTAAATGAAGTCTCTAATTCTCCTGTCATCTGGGAAAGACAAAAAATCCAGGTATCAATCAGCATTGGAGTCGGCCAATGCGACGGCGAGATGTGCCCAGAGGAAATTACCCGCCACAGCGATGAGGCACTTTATGCTGCAAAACAGGCAGGTAAAAGCACCATTAAGGTCTTCGAAACGTTAAAAACCAACATAAAGTAAACCCCGCCTCAGGCGGGTAAAGCCCCCCACAACTCAAATGCTATAAAGTTACTGTCGACAAAGGTCTTAACCGGGCGGTATAATAGGCTTTATGCCCGAAATAAGAGATAAAAAGTCGCTTTTCTCAGATATTGAGAAGGCGCAACTACAGGCAAACGCACCACTGGCAGCGAGAATGAGGCCGGAAAATCTCGAAGAATTCATCGGCCAAAGAGACTTTATCGCTCCCGGAAAACTACTCTACAGAATGCTGCAGGCACAAACACTCAGCAGCCTTATCTTCTTCGGTCCGCCGGGAACAGGAAAAACCAGCCTTGCTGCCGTCATAGCAAATCAAACAAACGCAAAATTCTTCTACCTCAGCGCTCCGGCTGCAAGCGTCGCAGACATTCGCGAAATACTTAACGAGGCAAAAGGCAATCTCCTTGGCAAAAACCGCAGAACCGTCCTGTTTATCGACGAAATTCACCGCTTCAACCGCGCCCAGCAGGATGTACTCTTGGACGACGTCGAATCCGGCGTAATCATTCTTATCGGCGCCACCACCGAAAACCCCTACTTTGCCATAAACTCGCCCCTGATTTCAAGAAGCACCATCTTCGAATTCAAGCCGCTTGAAAAAACTGATATTATTCAACTTCTAAAAAGAGCATTAACCGACAGGAAGCGAGGGCTCGGCACACTGGACATCAAGGTAACGGATGACGCGCTCGAGTATATAGCTATTATGAGCGACGGAGATGCAAGAAGGGCTTTTACAGCCCTTGAAATAGGGGTCATGTCCCAGAAAAATGCGGGGCTTGAGACGATAAAATTCGACCTCGATATCGCAAAAGAATCCATACAGCAAAAAGCCATCTACTTTGACCCCACAGGCGATACGCATTATGACCTGGCAAGCGCTCTGCAGAAAAGCATGAGAGGCTCCGACCCGGATGCCACGGTTTACTGGCTGGCAAGGCTCATCGCCGGCGGCGAAGATGCCCGCTTCATCGCAAGAAGAATCGCCATCTGCGCCGCTGAAGATGTAGGCAACGCCGACCCTATGGCCACCGTCCTGGCAGCGGCGGCAGTGCAAATATCGGAATTTGTGGGCTTCCCTGAAGCACAACTGCCGCTGGCACAAGCCGCTATCTACATCGCCTGTGCACCAAAATCCAACGCCTCGGCAAAAGCTATATGGTCTGCTATGGGCGATGTAAAAAACAAAAAAACCATACCCGTACCAAAACACCTCAAGGATTCCCACTACCCGGGAGCTAAAAAACAGGGATACGGAACCGAATACAAATACCCCCATGACCAGCCCGGCGGCTTTGCCGTCCAGGAATACCTGCCAGACAAAAAAACACAATACTATGTCCCCACACCCAGAGGGAAAGAAAAAATTATTATGGATTATTTACAAAAGCTCGAAATTCTGATAAAACAGGAAAAATCAAATGTGAAGAATCCAGCGGAGGGACACTGAATGGACAAACAGCAGCTGCGGCAAGAGATGAGAACACAACTGTGCAGATATTCTGCACAGCAGCGCACCGACATGAGCCAAAACGCATGCAAAAATCTTGTCGAAACTCCGGAATTTCGGGGCGCAAATACGATAATGGCTTTCCTTTCTCTGCCGCACGAAACCGACACCGCACCATTTATTCTATACGCCTGGCAGCATGCAAAAACCATAGCTATACCGAAAATCTCCTGGCAGCAGAGACATATGATTCCGGTGCAGATTAACTCCCTCGAAACAGGCATCGCTACCGAGGCGGGAGGTCTGAGAAACCCGGTAACCGGCGTACCCATACCACTCGAAGATATTGACCTGGTGGTAACCCCGGGGCTGGCCTTCGACAAAAACGGCAACCGACTCGGAAGAGGAGGTTCTTACTACGACAGATTTTTCCAGCATGAAAAACTGCGAGCCGTAAGATGCGGCTTCGGATTCTCCGAACAGCTTATACCAATTGTCCCGACAGTCGAACACGACCGGCCGGTCGATATGCTCGTTACAAATGAAGGCGTAACTTATTTCAAAAAATAAACGACAAACAAAATAAGGATAAAAAGCAAAATGGCTATATCATCATACGGCAATTACAGACCTCAAAGAAAAAAAACAATAATCTATTACGTAATTGCAGCGGCTATCGCAACATTTGCTGCAGCAATATTTTTCTACCATCCTTCCTCGGACAGAAAAAAAACACAACCTCTGCAACCGCCCCAAACGCCTGCGCAAATGCCCCCAAAGAAAGACCAAAACGAGCCGCAGGCAAAATCCGACTTCAGCAGTATTGTCGCTGAGGCCAACAGTCTGACATCTCCGCGAGTTGCGGCGATTCTGAAAGATGCCCAAAGAGATATTGCCGAAGGAAGAATCATCGCCGCCAGAGATACCCTAAACGACGTCCTTAACATGGCAATGGAAGAAAATCTCAGAAAACAAGTTAAAAGGCAGATGAGCAGCCTTGCCAACGACTGGCTCCTCAGCAGAACAGTGCATTTCGGCGATAATTTATGCTCCACCTATCAGGTTCAGCCGGGAGATATTCTTTCACAAATCGCGGCAGGTTTTAAGGTGTCCTACCAGTTCCTGATGAAAATAAACAATATCCCCAGCGAAAAATCCTTACAGGCAGGACAGGTAATAAAGGTTATACATGGGCCATTTCACGCCATTATCTATCGTTCGTCTTACACAATGGACCTTTACCTGCAGAATATATATGTAAAAAGCTACAGGGTGGGACTCGGAAAAGAAGGACACGAAACACCGCCGGGATTATGGCGGGCAAAAATCGGCGGAAAACTTATTAAACCTACATGGACAGACCCGGAAACAGGAAAAACATATCATGCCGATGATCCTGATTATCCGCTCGGTTCCGGCTGGATTGCACTTGAGGGCATCGACAGCAGAACACGCGGTATCAGCGGCATCGCAATCCACGGCACAAACGATGAAAAAACAATCGGCACAAAAAGCTCACGCGGATGCATCAGGCTGTTCAACGGAGAGCTGGTTGAGTTGTATGATATGTTTGCGGAGGAATTTTCCGAACTGCGAGTAGCAGACTAACAGCAGCCAATACTGTTTATTATATAAAGCAGTAATCTGACAATGAATCATGTAAATTCAGATAATAAATCTGCAACAAACTCATTTGCTATTTCTCTCCTTCTGCACGCAATTCTTTTATCCCTGCTGGCCGTTGTGAAATTTTCTTCAAAACCAGCACCTGTACAGGCATCAACTCGGCCGGCGGCAAGAATTAAAACGGTAAATCGGCTGATTGAAAAGGCACAAATACTGCCCAAACCAAAAATCATCTGTCAGCCTTTGACCAAAACGAACAAAATACCGCGATTTTCGCTCAACCAAAATTCAAAACCGATGTTCCCCGCACCAGATGAGACTGCAACTATTCAGTTACTTCCTTCAAAAAGTCTGACTACCCGTCAATTCGAAAGTAAGACTGATATCCAATTTTTCAAAAATCAACTTTGCGAAAAACGATTGTGCTTTGTTGTCGACTGCTCAGGCAGTATGCAGGGTGTATTTGAAAGAGTTAGGTCTCAGCTTAAAAATTCCATCGGCAGTCTTGAGCCTGACAGGTATTTCCAGATTATCTTCTTCGGAGATAATCAACTGTACAGCTTCAGCAAAAATGGTCTGATGCGGGCCTCAAATCCTGTTAAACAAAGTGCCGTTGAATTCATCGACACAATCAAATCGAAAGGCCGTACAAACGCCCTCGAAGCGATAACAAAAGCAATGCAAAATACAGATTCAACCGCAAACGGCCCGAACGCTATCTATTTCCTTACAGACGGCTTTAACCTTGCCGCGGACAACAACAATAATCTGCTGATGAGTATTCTTGTCTTCAGAAGCAATTACTGCGCCGAAACAAAATTTAATACCATCGGATTCTGGCCGAAACCACAGGACGAGATTATGCTCAAACAGCTTGCAGAAATGACAGGAGGCACTTTTACACTGATAAATAAATGAATATGATACTGACTATCAGAAAAAACCTGGTAAGAATAATAACACTTGCCGCAGCACTGGCGGCTGTATGTATCGTTGTTTTTTTCGCCATCCAAAACAACTCCGAACAGAATCACAGAACATTCTTTACGCAGTTTGTAATATCGGGAGGTTCCATAGTCTGGTTCATTCTTCTGCCGCTGTCTGTAATAACAGTCGGCCTGACAATCGATTACTTCATGAATATAAAAGCTTCCATTCTTCTGCCGACAGATGCCGGTGCAGAGATTATCAGAACCATAAGAGATAAAGGCTGGCAAAAACTTCTCGAAATACTGGCTGAGAAAAAAGACCTCGTCAGTACGGCAGTTTTGGCGGCTGTTCGGAACAAGTTCGCTGACAGAAGACAAATTGAAATACAGCTTCAAATGCAGAATACCATAGCCGATGCCCTCAAACAACAGTGCCGGCAATACTTGCGAAAAATAGAATGGCTCAATATTATCGGAAATGTCTCACCGATGATAGGGCTTTTTGGCACGGTATACGGTATGATAAAGCTTTTTAACAGTATCGTTCTTGCCGGCGGCCAGCCCCGACCCGAACAGATGGCCGACGGCGTAGGCATCGCGCTGGTAACCACCTTCTGGGGACTACTCATTGCCATTCCTGCACTTATCGTTCACAGCATACTGGGCAACAGAATCGAATCAATTGCACACGAGGCGGCAATCCAGGCTGAAATGATTCTCGTAGAAATAAAAAACTCTATTGAAATCCAGCCCCTTTCAGAACCGATAGAATCAGATGAAACTTAATCTGACACCTATAATCGATGTGGTCTTTCAGTTGATTATCTTTCTGATAATTGTCTATCAAAGAATCGATGCGGAAAATTTTCGGCTTGATGTGCCACAGCAATGTACTTATGCCTACAACAACAAAGACGAAAGAACGCCCGCAACTGTCAGCGTTTTTCTCAACCCTTCAGATGGAAAAATAACTTTCGCTGTCGGAGCAGAAAAGTGCCCTTTTCAGTCACCGACTGATGTCGTCAACTGGCTCGTTTTTTACATCAACAAAGAAACCTCTGAAAAAAACCTCAAAACTCTTCGACTCAGGATAGATAAAACAATAAAATTCCATAATGCTCAACTGGTCCTCGCTGCAGCAGCAAAAAGCAATGCAACGACTCTTGAAATCTCAACAATAAAAGAAAAGGCCAACTCCCAATAGATAAATTGTCCTCTTATTTTGCCCATTTTGGCCGGTTTTATATAAAAAGCCAATAATTTTTGCTATTATTGCTCCAAATAGGTGCTATTCATAAATTTCTATCTTTTAATTATTTGACAAACACCCATAGCACAATATAATCGCTCGATAAACCTGTTTTAATTTAAGCAGACAAAAAGGCATAGCAATGTTTTGTACAGGATTTTACAGCCGTGCGTAGCCGGGTGGCTACATCTGGTTGGCCGCATAAAGATTTCAATTTCCTGATGCGGTGCGCCGATGCTTTCGCTTCGAAGGCTTTTAACGTGATTGTCGCGGAGGAAGTGCTGATGTAGAGGTGCTTTAACGACAATTGCAGAGCCTATCGAAGTGGAAACTTCCTTGCCGGATGTTTCCACTTTTTTTTACGCAGGACTGTTGCAGCGAAAGGTAAAAGATGAATCAGGAACTCATAAGAATAGTTGACAACATCGCTCGTGACAAAAACATCGACCGTGAAGCTATCTTCCTGGACTTGGAAACAGCAATGGTCTCGGCTGCGAAAAAATACTTCGGAAAAACCGAAGCAAATATCGAGGTTCGCATCGATAGAACCTCCGGAGACATGGTCGCCTTCAAAGACGGACAACAAATTGACATCAAACGGCTCGGCAGAATACCGGCTCAAACCGCAAAACAGGTAATGATTCAGAAAATAAAGGCCGATGAAAGACAGAGCATATACGATGAGTTCGTCGACCGCAAAGGAGAAATAGTCAGCGGAGCCGTTGTTCGATACGAAGGCGGAGCGGTAATTGTAAACCTCAATAACAGAGCTGAAGCAATTCTGCCAAAAAGCGAACAGATTACAGGACAAAATCACCATCCGTCAGAAAGAATCAGATGCCTCATTCTTGATGTTCGTGATACCGCAAGCCTTGTAAAAATTATCCTTTCACGAACTCATCCGGATTTTATCCGAAGACTTTTCGAACTGGAGGTGCCGGAAGTGGCTGAAGGAATAATCGAAATAAAAGCTCTTGCCCGCGAAGCCGGGTACAGAACCAAAATAGCCGTACAATCAAACGACAACAAAGTCGACGCCGTCGGAGCATGTGTAGGCGTCCGAGGCAGCAGAATCAAAAATATCGTTGAAGAACTCGGCGGTGAAAAAATCGACATAGTCAGATGGAACGAATCCTCACAGGAGCTTATTTCAAACGCTCTTATGCCCGCAAAATGCAGTCAGGTTGCACTCTGCTTCGAACTGGGAGGCGCAACGGTTGTTGTGCCGGAAGACCAGCTGAGCCTGGCTATCGGAAAACACGGCCAGAACGTAAGACTCGCGGCGAGACTAACCGACTGGGACATCGATATACTTACCCCTGAAGAATATAACCAGGAAGTCGAAAGACTTACAGCCGGACTGAAGGACGTAGAAGGCCTTGACAATACTTTTATCGATAAACTCATTGCACTGGGCGTAATAAGCGTTCTTGACCTCGCTGAAATCGGACCTGAGCCCTTAGTAAATGAAATCGGTCTTGAGCCGAAACTTGCAAACAAGGTTATAGAAGCCGCTGAAGAGCTCGCCAAAAAACAAACCGCTGAGACCGTACCAACCATCGCTGAAACCCTGTTGGACCAGCAGATTAAAAAAACAGACATAGAACAGCAGGCCGGTCAGCAAGCTAAATAAATAAAACAGAAAAATATCCGGAGTTACATAAGTTTGGCAACTACAAGAGTTCATCTTTTAGCCAAAGAGATGGGTGTTAAAAGCAAGGCTATCATCGACAAGTGTCAGGCTGAAGGGCTTGACATAAAAAACCACATGTCAACAATTTCAGCAGGCCTGGCGGCAACTATCCGGGAATGGTTCAGCGAAGGAAAACACGAAACAACAGTTGAAACAGCAGCCCGTGTCGACCTTAAAAAAGCCCGCGTAAAGAAAAAAACAACTGAAAAGCCCGTCAAAGAAAAACTGACCGAACAGACTGCCGCGGTTGAGCAGGCCGAACAAACACAGACTCTTGCCGAACAAGAATCGGATGTAACAGCGGCCATAACTATGCAACCTACCCAAGCTCCTGCAGAAACAGACCAACAGCTTATTCCAACCATCGAAAGAAAGCCTGAACCAGCCAAACTTGAAATAATAACTGAGCCTGTCAGGCCCGCTGAACCGGTGGTACCGGCAGGACCAAAACTCGGAAAACCCAAACCAGCAAAGCTGGCCGGACCACGAGTGATACGAGTTGAGGAACCGGAACAGGTCGAAAAACCACGACAAAAAACAAGACCCTCAAAACCCTCATATTTACAACAGGCCTCTGAGCCGCTTCTTGCAAGTGCGCCGGAAATTATGGAATCAAAACTAAAAACCGGCAAAGACAAAAAGAAAACTCACGGCAGAAGACACGAGGAAATTATAACTGAAGAGATTCACCGATATCAGAAAACGATTCGAAAACTGCGCAGCAGAGACCTCGAAGAAAGACGCGCAAGACTTGAGGCTGCCGGCGGTGAGGGCATGCGGCTGCGGCCTATCAGAAAAATCGAGACCAAAAAATCTATAACCGAAGAAGCCCCGAAGATAAAACCGGAAAAAGCTTATATATCAGAACCAATAACCATCAAGAATTTATCGGCCGCCCTGGCCGTTAAAACATCAGAAATCATAGAAAAACTCATAACTCACGGCATTATGGCAAGTGCAAATCAGATTATCCCCACCGATATCGCCGAACTTATCACCATCGACCTCGGCACGGAACTGATCGTCCAGCAGAAACAGTCCATCGAACAGCAAATCATCGAAGAATTCGAAAACAGGCCGAGAGAAAATATGCAGAAGCGTTCAGCGGTAGCCGTAATGCTCGGCCATGTCGACCATGGAAAAACAAGCCTTCTCGACAGAATCCGCTCGGAAAAGGTCGCTGCAGGCGAAGCAGGCGGAATTACCCAGCACATCGGTGCTTATCAGGTAACATGGGGCGATAAAAACAACTCCAAAAAGGTTACATTTCTCGATACGCCGGGGCATGAAGCCTTCACAGCAATGCGGGCACGCGGTGCAAATATGACCGATATCGCCGTCCTCGTCGTCGCTGCCGACGACGGCGTAATGCCTCAGACCGTAGAAGCAATTCATCACGCAAAGGCTGCGGGCGTTCACATCATTGTTGCCCTAAATAAAATTGACCTGCCTGGCATTGACGTGAACCGGATATACGGCCAGTTTGCCGAACATGAGCTTACACCCGTCGAATGGGGAGGCACTACCGAAGTTATCAAAACCAGCGCCGTAACAGGACAAGGTATTGAAGAACTCCTCGAACATCTCGATTTTGCCGCTGATCTGCTCGAACTCAAAGCGGACCCCACAATACCCGCCACAGGATGGGTGGTCGAGGCGAGAATCAGCCCTAACAGAGGACCTGTTGCAACACTTCTGATAAAGGAAGGCAAACTAAAAAAAGGAGACATCGTCCTGGCCGGCACAGGCTACGGCAGAATCAGAACCCTGCGAGACAGTTTCGGCAAATCTATCAACCCGGCAATCAGCTCTATGCCTGTTGAAATTTCAGGACTCAACGATGTGCCTCTGGCAGGCGATAGATTCTACTGTCTCGAAGACATTAACCGCGCAAAGGCCGCCGCTGACGAGAAAAAGACAAGCGACAGAAAAGCAGCACTGGGTACGCGCTCAGTCGTTACGATGGAAAACCTCTTCAGCCAACTTGAAGCCGGTAAAACAAAAGACGTCAATATCATTATTCGTGCCGACGTCCAGGGCTCGGTAGATGTGCTGACAAAATATCTGTCGGCACTCAGCACAAGCGAAGTACAGATAAAAATACTTCACGCTGCCGTAGGCGGTATAACCGAAGGCGACGTTGTACTTGCCGAAGCTTCAAATGCAATAATAATAGGATTTAATGTCGTGCCGGAAGACAAGGCTGGGAAACTCGCCGAAGCAAAAGGCATCGATATAAAAATATATAACATTATTTACAGGATAACAGAAGACCTTAAAAAGGCTATGGTCGGCATGCTTGAACCTGAAGAACAGTTCAAAAACATCGGAAGAGCCGTTGTGCGAAACACATTCAAAATCTCCGGAACCGGAACCATTGCAGGATGCTACGTCGAACAGGGTGAGGTCAACAGAAATGCGAGAATCAGGCTTATCCGCAATAATATTATCATCAGGGACGACTGCCAGATAGAATCTCTCAAACACTTCAAAGACGATGTCAGACAGGTTCACAACGGTCTTGAGTGCGGCATAAAAATCGCCGGCTTCGACGATGTGAAAATAGGAGATGCATTTGAAGTTTACGAAATTGTCAAGGTCGAAAGAACACTTTAAATAATCAAAAAACATGCCGCAGAGAAGACAGGAAAAAATGGCACGCACAGTCAGAGAAGCAGTCAGCGACATAATCAGCAATCATCTTGGCGACCCGCGAATTGAAGGTTTTATCAGCGTTACAGAAGTAAAAATCGAGCCGGATTTAAAAAAGGCCGACGTCTTTTTAAGTATTATGGGGAAAACTCCTGAAAAACAAAATCTGGCCTTTACGGCGATACAGCACGCTGCAGGACATATTCAGGCGCTGCTCGGCGATTACGTCAAAAGCAGATTCTGCCCGCATCTGTCCTTTCACATAGACGACAGACTGAAAAAGACTATGGAGACGCTCAGGCTGATTGACGAAATCTCAAAAGAGTTTCCGGAAGAAAAAGAAAAATGAAAAACAGCAGTCAATACATACAGAAATTGAAAAAACTTTTCAGCATTCTGAAAAAAGGCGATGAAAAACCCAAAAAACCCGTGTATCACGACCCTATTGAAGCAATTGTCTTTGCCGTGCTATGCGAGAAATCGACCGAATCTTGTGCAAAGGCAGCCTTAAGAAAAATTCAGTCGCATTTTGTCGACTTCAATGACCTGAGGGTCGCAAGAGCAGAAGAAATAGCTGAAGTAATAGGCCCGGATATCGAAGAACCCGAAAAATGCGCCGTCAGACTTACTTCGCTGCTTAACGCTATCTTTCAGAAATACGACTGCCTGACGCCCGAAGACCTGGCAAGTACCGGAAAAAGAAGCACAAAAGAAATCCTTGAAAAATTCAACGGCATGACAAATTTTATCAGCAGCTATATTATGCTGACAGTTATAAACGTTCATGCCGTACCGCTTACGGAAAAAATGATTCAATACCTTAAGGCCTACAACATTGTCGACCCTGTATCCGAAAATGAACAGATTGTCGCTTTCGTCGAGAGGCAGATATCCGCAGCAAATGCTTATACCTTCTATACCCTTGTTCGGCACGACAGCGAACTTGTTAACCCAAAAGCTGCGCTGCTTCTTACAGCTAAAAAACCAAAGGCAGCTAAAAAACCAAAGGCAAAAAAATAAGGAGCAAAAATGTCAGAGAAAATTCTAAAACTCGGCATTCCGAAAGGAAGTCTTCAAAATGCCACTTTCGAATTTTTTGAAAAGGCCGGCTTCCACATAACAGGTTACGAAAGAAGCTATTTTCCGCAAATCGACGACGATGAAATTCAGCTTATAATGCTCCGGGCACAGGAAATGAGCAGATATGTTGAAGACGGCGCACTTGACGCGGGTTTTACAGGATACGACTGGATACTCGAAAACAAATCCGACATTATCGAGGTCTGCGAGCTGCTCTACAGCAAGTCAACCTCCAATCCGGCCAGATGGGTTCTGGCTGTACCAAATGAATCGGCCGTCAAGGAACCGGCAGACCTCGAAGGAGGAATTGTTGCAACAGAGCTGGTCGGCGTAACAAAAGAATACTTCAAAAAGAAAAAGGTCAATGTAAAAATCGAATTCAGCTGGGGTGCAACTGAAGTAAAGGCACGACTTGTCGATGCTATTGTCGAACTTACAGAAACAGGGGCGAGCCTCAAGGCCAACAACCTCAGAATAGTCGATACTCTTATGAGCTCAACAACAAGATTTATTGCCAATAAAAACGCGTGGCAGAACAAATTTAAGCGCGAAAAAATTGAAAATATATCTATCCTTTTAAACGCCGCCATCGATGCCAAAACAACCGTCGGACTAAAAATGAACGTAGGCAGAGACTGTCTTGATGAGGTGCTGAAAATCCTACCGGCAGAAAAAAGCCCCACGATATCTTCGCTGGCAGATGAAGATTTTGTCGCGGTCGAGGTTGTTGTCGATGCAAAGGTGGAAAGAGCAATTGTGCCGCAACTCAAGCGAGCCGGTGCTTCCGGTATTATTACTTATCCGCTGAACAAGGTTATTCACTGACACTTTCTGGTTGAGGATATTATGTCGGGACATTCGCACTGGGCCGGAATCAAACACAAAAAGGCGGCAATCGACGCCAAAAGGGGCAAAGTCTGGAGCAAAATCGCAAGAACTATTATCGTCGCAGCCAAAAACGGCGGACCAGACCCTTCAGCCAATCTGGCACTGCGATATGCAATCGACAAGGCCAAACAGGCCAACATGCCAAAGGACACCATAGAAAAGGCCATTAAAAAAGGTGCCGGTGGAGGAGATGCCGTTTCATTTGTAACCGTTCTTTATGAAGGATATGCACCGGGCGGCGTCGCCATTATGGCTGAAGCATTAACAGACAACAGGAATCGAACAGGGCCGGAGGTCAAAAAAATCTTCGAACGGCACGGCGGCTCACTTGGAACAACAGGCTGTGTAAATTACATCTTCAACAAAAAAGGACTTATAACCGTTCCCGTAAATGCCGCCGATGAAAATGACCTTATGGAAATCGCACTGGCCAGCGGTGCGGAAGACTTCCAGAACACAGGCCGTATCTATGAAATAACATGCGATGCCTCCGCATACGAAGAACTGAAAAAAACACTCGACGAAAAACAGATACCCACCGAAGTTGCTGAAATATCAATGATACCTCAGAACACCATCCCCATAAACGTCATTGAAACAGCCAGGAAAATTCTTGCTCTGATGGACGAGTTGGAAGAACACGACGACATCCAGAATGTCTATGCAAACTTCGATATCGCCGACGAAACCTTCTCGAAGGTGCAGCAGCAGTAAATCTTCATCATATAACGCTTATCCTTCTTTTTTCCTTGCGGCAATAAAGTCCTTGAGAATCTCAGCCGCTGCAATGGCGTCTATTCTGTTCTTTTTCTTTTTGTGTGTCAGACCTGTCTGAGACAACCGCTCTTGAGCTGAATAACTCGAAAGCCTTTCATCCTGAAAAAATATCGGCAGATTTATTTTATCTTTGATTTCTTCGGCGAATCTCTTCGTTTGTACCGTCCTCTCGTTTTCGCTGCCGTCCATATTCAAAGGCAGACCAAAAACCAGAGCCTGGGCCTGATATTGCTCTACCGCTCGTGTTATCTCGTTATACAAATTTCCCCCGCCTTCGATGACACCAACAGGACTGGCTATAGTCTCATCGCCGTCGCATACCGCAAGACCGGTGCGCTTATCACCCAGGTCTATACACAGAAAACGCATCTATTCTCCGAAAACCAAACTACAGATACTGCTCTTTGCCATGCTCTCTGATAAGCTCAAGCAGCTCCTTGAGCCTTTGCGTCTCATCAATCGGGCAGACAAACGTCGCATCAGGGCTGTGCACAACCACCATGTCCTTAAGCCCGATAGCAGCTATCAGATGATTTTTATCCTCGGTTACAAGAATACTGTCCCTGCAGTCAAGAACTTCGCTCTGATTTGCCACAACAATATTACCATCGGCATCGGATTGAATAATATCTGCAAGAGCGGAAAAAGAACCCACATCAAACCACCGACAGTTAAGTTTTATGGCATGAACATCCGGCGCCTTTTCCATAACCGCAAAATCAATGCTTATCTTCGGCAGTTTTACAAAATACTCGGCAAGCGTATCCTCCTGATTCGAACCGCCCCATGCGGCCTGAATCTTCTGCAGAGGCTGCTTTGCCTGCGGAAGATTTTCAAACAAAAGTTCAAGTATCCGCTTTGCCTTCCATACAAAAAGACCGGAATTCCAGCAATACTCGCCGCTCGAAAGATATTCCTTGGCGGTGTCTAAATCCGGCTTTTCCCTGAAGTCCTCAACTTCAAAGATTTTATTATTGCACTCGGAACATGTGCGGCTTTTGCCGAGCTTTATATAACCAAGCTGGGTGCTCGGAAAAGACGGCTGTATCCCAAAGGTTATCAGCACATCAGGATTTTTCTCCACATAAGTCATACCGTCGGCAAGTGCCTGCTGAAAAACGTCCACAGGCCTGATAACCTGGTCTGCCGTTACTACCGCCATAGTAGCATCAGGGTCAAACCGGGAAAGAACACTCGCCGCAAGCCCGATTGCGCCTGCCGTATCACGAACCGCTGGCTCAGCTATAACATTGTCGTACGGAATTTCAGGAAGATTGTCCCGGACAAGGTCAGAATAGCCCTTGTTAGTCAGGACAATTATGTTGCGATGGTCAAAAAGAGAACTTAACCGCTGAAAGCAATTTCGCAGCAATGTGTCGCCGTCAAGAAGTCGAAGAACCTGCTTGGGTCTGTCTTCCCTGCTCAGAGGCCATAACCGCTTGCCCGTGCCGCCGGCCATTATCACCGCAAACCGCATAACTTTTTCCCCTTCAGACTATATAATAAAACGACTGTCTATTTCCGTAAAGGGTTTTATTTTTTCAGCCAGGACTGCATATTCATTTTTGCCCATAAGTGCAAACGTTGCCTCCTTGCCGAGCTCAACTGCCGGCTGGTCATAGGCGTCTATGCCAAACAGCATCCCGGCGATGGATGTCGAAACTTCAAAAAGATAGATGAACTGCCCTATAGTATAAGGACAAATCTTTTCAAAAACAACTGTCATACAAGGTCGTTTATTCACCACCAGAGCATATTCCGTCGCAATCCTTTCGCTGTTCAAAAGCCTGCTCATCTTCTGATTGGCCAGATAACCAAGCTCCGGCGCAACAGCCGACGAAGAACCAATCTGCACATCTTCGCCAAAATCCTCAACAGCAAGAAACGTAAACAGCTTATCATTCGGCCCTTCTCTGTAAAGCTGTACCTGGCTGTGCTGGTCGGTGGCACCAATCGCTTTTACAGGTGTAGGACCTACGGAAACCATCCTGCCGGAAAGGTCTTTTGCCTTGCCCAGACTTTCAGCCCAAAGCTGCCTGTACCAGTCGGCAAAATCCTTTAATGCGTAACTGTACGGCATCATCACCGATATACGTTTGCCTCTGTTGTAGTAGTGCCAGTTTATCGCTGCATTTACCGCCGCCGGGTTCTGATAAAAGCTCTGCTGACTTACCTTTTTGTCCATCTCGGCAGCGCCTGCTAAAAGCTGCTCAATATCAATACCGCATATCGCCGCACTTAACAGGCCGACGGCACTCAAAACACTGAACCTGCCGCCAACTCCTTGGGGCACTTCAAGACTAATCAATCCGAACTGGTCTGCCGTCTTGCGCAATGTTCCTTCTTTGAGGTCGGTCGTCGCAATTATATGCTTCTTTAAAGAATCTTTGCCCAGTTTTTCCTCGAGCATTCTGCGAACTGTCAGAAACTGCGCTGCTGTTTCGGCGGTTCTTCCGGATTTGCTTATCACATTAAACACGGTCTTATCAAGCCTGCCGGCTATCCAGTCAAGAAACGAACTCATCTGCTGCGGGTCAATATTGTCAAGAACAAACAGCCTTGGCCCTTTGCGCTGTCTGTCATCAAGATTATACATATACGGATTCAATGCTGTCTGAAGAGCTATATTGCCGAGGGCAGAGCCGCCTATGCCGAGCACAACAAAATTTTCGCACCAGCCGAACTGGCCGGCAACCTGCCTTACCTTCTCAACAGTTTGACTCTGATAAGGCAAATCACGATAGCGAACCCTGTCTGCTTTCCTGTCGACATTTAATTGCTCTATCAACGGCTCGGTCTTTTCTGCCAGCTGGTCAAACTGCTTTTCGGTTATGCCGTGCTCTGGGCCGAGAATCTCTGCTGTAACATTTTTATAATAAAACTTTATCTGATGTTGTCTCATACGCCTTTTCTCTTAAAATCATTCAACTTGTGGTGAGCTTGTCGAATCCACAACACTCAAATCAGCATACTTTAGCATTAGCGGTTTTACATGTCCGCTTTTAAACTGAACAACAATTATACTGTTGTCCCCAAGATTGTGAAACTCCTTTACCCTGCCAAGCCCGAATTTTTTATGGGATACAACCTGGCCGGTAAAAAAGACCTGCCCGCTGTCATCAGCACTTTGACTGTAATCTCTGTCATAATAAATATTATTCCCGTCTTTACTTTCAGATTCTGCCTGCCGTTCAGTTGCCTCCTGATACTGCAGACCGGCTTCGAAAAGAAATCGAGAGGCGACTATCATCATTGTTTGGCCGTGAATGGTTCTGTGCCTGCTCAAAGTTACACATAATCGTTTTTTTGCCCTTGTAATTCCGACAAAAAACAGCCGCCGTTCCTCCTCAATCTCAGGGATAGAATCCTTGCTCCTTTCATGCGGCAAAATATCCTCCTCAAGGCCGATAATAAAAACATTGTCAAATTCAAGCCCTTTGGCGCAATGGAGCGTCATCAGCGAAACTTTGCCGCTTTGCGAATCGTAGGTATCGGTATCGCTGAAAAGCGCTATGTGCTGCAGAAAATCAACAAGGCCGCCTTGCTGCTGCTGGTCAAACCGATTTGCCGAATTTATAAGCTCCGCAACATTATCCAGCGGCGAGGCCTTGCCATAATCCTCCTCGGCAGTCTCAGCCTGCAGGGACTCATAAAGGCTGCTTGTCTTGAAAATCCTGTCCATCAAAACCGCGACCGGGCCGGTAATATCCTTTCTGAAATTTTCAATCATCTGAGAAAAGTTTTTGAGTTTCACTTTTGTGCCGGCCGGAATGGAATTTAAAGCCTCACAGCCTTTTATAGCCTGGTAAAGGCTTATATCCTTCGACGCTGCGAAAGTCTCCAGCCGGGCAATCGTTGTTTTACCTATACCTCTTGCCGGCGTATTGATTATCCGCAAAAGAGCCTGCGCATCTGCGCCGTTCACTATAATCCGCAGATACGCAAGAATATCACGAATTTCTTTTCGATTGTAAAATTCAACACCTCGAACCACCTGATAAGGAATACGGTTTTCGATAAAAGCCTCCTCAATCGCCCTGCTCATCGAGTTTACACGATAAAAAACCGCTGTCTGGTTGGCATCATCGCCGCTGTCGAGCAGCTGCCTTAAAAAATCGGCCACAAAAGCAGCCTCGGCCTGCTCATCATCAAGACATCGCACAACAATCTCTGCCGCGTCCTGTTTTGTCGGAACAAGATTTTTCAGCTTGCGGCTTTTGTTTGCAGCGATAAGTCTGTCAGCAACAACAAGAATCTCAGGGCCGCTTCGAAAGTTTTCCTCCAGCTTGACGACTACGGCCTGCGGCCAGTCATGCTCAAAAGCAAGTATATTGCCGATATCCGCGCCTCGCCAGCCGTATATCGACTGGTCAGGGTCGCCGGTTACGCAGATATTGCCGTGCTCAAGAGAAAGACCGCGGGCAATCTGATACTGAGCATGATTGGTATCCTGATATTCATCAATCATCAGATACCGGAACCTTTCATTCAGCTGTCTGCGAATATCAGGAAAATTGCGCAGCAGAAATGCGGCCTTTAAAAGCAAATCGTCAAAATCAAGTGCATTATTTTGCTTCAGAATCTTCTGATAATTACTGTATATCTTCGCGAGGCACTGTGAAAAATAATCGCCGCTGCCGCCGGCCGCAAAATCCGCAATATCCTGAAGATTATTCTTCAATCGTGATATAGTCTCCAGTATTCTCGCCGGCAGAAAATTTTTTGTGTCAAGCTCTGCCGCCTTTATCGCCTCCTTAATGCAGTTCTTCTGGTCTGTTTCATTAAAAATACTGAAATCCGGCGATATACCTGCTGCCTGCCAGAACTGTCTGAGAATCCTTACACAAAGCGAATGAAATGTGCTTATATGCACCCCGCCGGCCACCTTCATCGCAAAAACCCTGTTGCGCATCTCGTCCGCCGCCTTGTTCGTAAACGTTATTGCACAAATGCTCCAAGGCATTACCCCCTGATTAACAAGCGCTGCAACACGGTTCGTTATCACACGCGTCTTGCCGCTGCCGGGACCGGCTATAACAAGCAGGGGACCGTCCCTGTGCCAGACTGCCTTTTGCTGTGATTCGGTCAGATTCTCCATCACAAACAGGTGCTTAATCATTGCTGCGTGCTTTCCTGCTTTTCCATCTCCTGCATGAAATACTCGTGCTGCTGATTCAGTTTTTCGTAAAGCTCGGGCCTTTCAACACGTATTCGTTCAATCAGATTCTGACGTACAAAATCAGGATACCTCGAATCATTCAGAAAACTGCTTATACCTACATATCTGAGTACATTGAAATCAGGCAGAACCACTCTGTCAGTACCTTCATCTTCGTACTGCTTCTGATAATGGTCATACACCTCCCTGGCCATTTTCTCTCTGCCGAAAGCCTCGTCATCATCATGTACAGCATATCGATAATACGTCTCCTGCAGCATAAGTGTTATAATCTCAGTGGCATCGTTTATACCTATCGATGCAAGTTCGTTAATAAATCTGGTTCTTACATATTCAGCAAGCGAGACATGCACATCCGTGTCCTGCGGATATTCCTTTCGCAGCGTATTGTAAATCTCTATGGCCTTGTCCATGTGACCGGCCTGATAAAACAACAATATCGCATGCTTGAGCATATTACGATGAGCATTCTGGAGACTTTCCACATTGCCCTCAAGCTCGGCGTACTTTCCCGTAAGCGCCCTCAACGCCTGGTCATACCTGTCAAACATTCGCAGGTCAGGAAACAGAAACACACTTTCCCGCTCTATGATATTACAAGGGTCATTCTCTGCCGGTATCCGCGAGGTATAAACAATCATTTTGCCCCTTCTGTAAAGATTCTGAATGCTGTGAAAGACAATTCTATCGGTGTTAAGTTCGTCTATCGAGTACTCTTTGCCGGATGCCCTTTGCAGACCAAGCGCCGCCCAGTAGATAGCATGAGCATCAGGATGCTCCCAGTTCAGCGGTAACACCTTATTCGGGTCCTTATAGTCAATCGGACCGTACTTTTCATTCAACTGAACCATAAGCTGCGGCTCGAGCTTCCATGTGTGTCGCAGATAATACGCTTTTGCGAAAGTATCAAACTCCTCGAGCGTCTTTGTGCCGCGGAAACTATCAACAACTGCAAAGGCCTGCTGCGAAAAACGCTGCGGCTGCTGTCTGAGAGAAAGATAATTATCGACAAGCTGGGCGGGTTTCGCAAAGGAGCTGTCAGCTAAAGCCAATTCATTTAAAAACTTTGCCACATCGGGTTTCCGCAGCATATCCTCAAGCTTTCCGGGCGAATCCGCAAGGGCTTTATAATACTCCTGCGTCTGCGGACCAAGCAGAGGCTGCATAGCATGATAAAGCTGAAGTTTGTAATACTTGTGAGCATCGTCCATTATATCGCCTATTTTGTGCTGAAATATCCACGCAAGAGAACGATAAAGCACTATGCTGTGAGGATTTTTTTCTATGCCCCTGTCGCGCAGAAGTTCATAGCCGTTTTTGACCCACTGCCATCGCTCGCCGGGCCGGCTTGCCGGAATCGCAACTGAAATATTATAAGCCATATTCCATGCATGAAAATCCCATACTGAGGCAAACCTCGGCTGGAGAAGAGTTATCCACTCGGCAAGCTGCTTTGCGTCAAAAAATTTGCCTTCCTCCTTCAACTGGTCCGCCCGTATCCAGAGGATATCCACTACAAGACCACGAAATGCCCCAAGCGCTACCGTTGCAAAGGCAAGTGAAGGAGGCGCATTTTCAAGCGGCTCATTCATTATCAGCTTCATCTGGCTGCGCTGTGCATTTATTTTATCGAGCCTGAGAGAACCTAAAAAAAACAGACCTGCCGCGACAACCAAACACAATAAGCAAATAATAAAGGTTTTAAACCGCATATATCAGTTCAGACTATAACTTTTGCTATTTCGCGTTTTGCAAAAATAAAAAATCCCGCCAGAAGCAAAATCAATGATTTTATTGCAAGAGCACCGACAGCAAGAGCCAGAAAGCCATACCTTATCAGCCTGGCATCGATTATGTATCTATTGACATTGAAACTTTCATCAAACTTGGGCAGCAGCCATATTAAGGGCTTTATCACGTATTTGTAAAATATCGCTGCATTCTGACCAAGATAATTAAAAGACTGTACGACAAAACCGTTGATAACACCTGTGAAAAACACCGTAAAACTGCAAAGAACCGCCACCGGAAAACCAAGCCAGGTTGACAGAGAAACGCCGAGAGCAGCCAGAAATACAAGCCTTGAAAATATAATCAGCACTGCACGGAGAAAATTGCCTCCGAAACTGCCTGCCTTGTAAAGAACCTCAAAACC
>JBGOWI010000056.1:0-14176 GCA_041478555.1 Phycisphaerae bacterium | reverse complement strand
TACCTGTTTTAAACTTGTTTCTACGACACTTTTTTATAAAACTCTAAAAACCAGCGTTTTCATTTTTCCATCCTTACTGCCGGCTCATCGCCTCCTTTCTTTCCATACAAAAACAAATCCTAACTCTTTGACAATAAACACTTTATGCTAATATTTGTTTACTCATTTCTACACATCCTGCCGTAGATATCCGGGAAATTTTTGGGCTGTGTTTCCATGAGAAGGGATTAAGTATATAAAACGTTTTTACGTCTTCAACAAATTTTTGTTCATTTTTTTAAGGTCGCAGATAGCGCAAGCAGTGCCCCTGTATTCTGAATCCTTACTTCTTTGTGCCTGCAATTTTTTATAATATCAAAAATCTGTCTTGACAATAAGATACATACTGGTTATATTAGCTGGCTCGTAATGTCCTAAACATTTTTTATGTCAATTTGGAGAAAGACACGTGAGAGACTTTAACAAGGGTGGTCCCAGAAGAGATTTTGGACCACGCCAGATGTACAAAGCCACCTGCGCAGAGTGCGGACAGGAGTGCGAAGTTCCCTTCCAGCCGAAGGAAGGCAAGCCGGTTTACTGTAAAGGATGCTACGCGAAAAAGAGAAATTCCTGATTCTCGCAGTACCAGTACCACACTGTAATTCCTGATTTTTGGTGCAGTTTTTGCGCTGCAGTCTCAGATGCTAAATCCTGAATCTTAGATACTTTGTAAAGACAGAGCAGTCTCAGATGCCAAATCCTGAATGTTAGATACCTTGTAAAGACAGAATTGAATTACAGGTTTACCCCCACACCTTTGTAGAAAGCTGCGGGTGAAGGTGTGGAGGTTTACTTTCTTGCTATATCCACCTCACAGTGCTATATTACTTGCTCCAGTTTTTAATTTTAGCGATTCAGGTTCTGAAATCTAATGGCTGTGAAAGGTAATAACAGCGTTCGTTTTTCTTCCCTTTTTGCGCCGGCTCATGTAATCTGCCAGACGGAGCTGACCGAACGCAATCCCCTTCTGATGGAAATGCTTCACCGCCTGGCAATGGCAAAAGGCATCGGAAACGTTGAGGAAGCCTACAATGCGCTGATTGAGAGGGAAAATGAGATTCCAACGGTAGTCGGCCCGGGTATCGCGATGCCTCACGTTCGCTTGCCCGCGATAAACCAGATTATTGTCGGCATCGCCACATCAAAAAAAGGTATCAAATACGCTGCCAACATCGACACCCCCGTAAAACTTATTATTCTGACATTATCGCCCAAAGCTGCTCCCGGCGCATACCTTCAGGCTATAAGTTCGCTGGCCCAGATTTGTCAGGACCCGGCTACCGCCGACACAGTGGCTCAGCTTTCGACAGCCGAGGAAGTGTGGCGATTTTTTGACCGCGGCGGCGTTGTGCTTTCCGAACATCTGCGGGCCTTTGATATTATGAGTCCGGTTACGGTCAAGCTGCAGGAGCACGACACGCTCGAACGTGCGATTGACTTATTTGTGCGCCATCAGGTCAGGGATGTGCCTGTCGTGGACAGGGATGGCGATTTCATAGGCGTAGTTACGACGCACGAGCTGCTGCGGGTCTGCCTGCCGGATTACATCCTCTGGGTCGAGGACCTTGCGCCGATAATAAACTTCGAACCTTTTGCGGAGATTCTGCGAAAGGAAAGCAAAACCTGGCTGACGGAAATAATGACGATGGATTATGCCACCGTCGCGGAAAACGCACCCGCTGCCCATGTGGCAAAGGAGCTGGCACGCCGACGCGTCGACCACGCTTATGTCCTGCGGGACAAAAAACTCGTCGGCGTCGTATCATTGGCTATGTTTCTCAGCAAAATTCTGCGGGAGTAAGAAAACGTGATTTGGGCTGCTACAAAAGGCGAAATAAAACAAACTATTTTCAGAATGCTGATTATGCTCGCCGTCAGCTTCAGCATCGGCCTGCTTACTCACATGCTCAAACTCAACAATCAGCAGGTAATTTCCTCCTCGATTTTCATTATGATAGTGACGGCAACTCTGCTCTTCTGGAAGTTTCGGCTGGCCATAGCGTTTATCGGCATCGGCGTCCTGATGGGCACCAGCACACTCGACCTCCCGACATTTATCAGGGAATGTAAAATTGATGTGATTTTGTTTCTCGTCGGTATGATGGTAACGGTGGGCGTATTAAGGGAGCTTGGTCTTTTTACCTGGATAATCCAGAGCGTAATAAAAACACCGCGGATGACAGGCCGAATGTTCATCATAATAGTTATGTTCTTAAGTGCAATTATGTCCTGCATCGTTGACGAAGTTACTTCCATTATTTTTATGGCGACACTTATCTTTCAGGTCTGCGATACCGTGAAAATTTCTCCGATACCTTTTTTGATAATCTCGGTAATCGCCACCAACATCGGCTCAAGCGGCACGATGCTCGGCAATCCCGTCGGAATTGTCATCGGCCAGAATGTCTCCCCGCCAATGGGCTTTGTGGACTTTATCCAATGGTCCTTTCCGGTTATGCTTATCACTCTGGCAGTCTCAATGGTCGTGCTTCTGTGGTGGTATCGCAAGGAGATTCATTTACTTTCAGAAAGACTTTCTGCCAGGCGTGAAATGGGTCTGGGACTGGGCCCCCTGGTGAATGTTCCTTATAAAATGGGATTGGCGATTCTTGTGGGTATGATAGGTTTTATTGCTATGCATCATAATATCGAAATAAAGCTCGGCCTTGCGCCAAATACGGTTCTTATTATTGCGCCTCTGGTAATTGCCGGCTTTTTAATGGTGCTTCGCCAAGACAGGGCTCGTCATTACATCGAGAACGATGTTGAATGGTGGACGCTTCTGTTTTTTATGATGCTTTTTGCCGTTGCCGGCTCTCTGGAGCATACTCATGTAACTGAGGAAATTGCCGGCCATTTCCAGAATGCCTTCGGCAGCAGGCCTTCACTTCTTATGCCGGTAATCCTTGCAGTCTCCGCAGCCGGCTCAGCGGTGGTGGATAACGTTGTTTTGGTTGCGGCTTTTGTTCCTGTGGTGGACAAGCTCGGCCAGACGCCTCTAATCTGGGCATTGCTGCATGGCGCCTGCCTCGGCGGAAACATAACAATGATTGGCTCTACTGCCAACATTGTCGCTTTGGGTATGGCTGAGAAGCGTTATCGCACTTCCATTAAATTCTTTGATTGGCTCAAAGTCGGTCTTGTTGTCGGCATCATCTCCTGCCTTATAGCCGGCGGTTCGATAGCGGTTTTATCGAGTCGTATGCCGACAAAGCAGCAGCGTCTTAATGACGCACTATCGCACATAAAGACCCGGAATTTATCCAGCCCAGCCAATAATTCAGGAACACCTGATATTTCCGAACCCAACAAACCGTAACAAGGAACCCCTTTCGGCAATCGTTCTTTCCTTCTATGTTCTGAGTTCTGTGTTCTTTTTTTCCTACCCTGAGCGACTCGTCCTGAGCTTGTCGAAGGAAGTCGAAGGGTTTGTTTCCCCCGGCGGTTTTTTGTTTGAAATTTCAAATCTCCAATTCTCCTCTCCTGCCCTCCTGCTCAACTGCTCTATCGCCATAAAGGCGATACCGGCGCGTTCCATTAGTCTTTGAAAAGCTCCACAACTCAAAACTCAACACTAAGAACTCAAAACTATCTTTATGTTTTTGTGTCTTCGTGGCTGCGCAACAAAAAGGCCCGCCTCAGGCGGGCCTTTCGGGTTTAAAACTATGTTGCCGGTCAGACGGGCGTTACATTCGTCGCACATGGACCTTTCTTGCCCTGACCAACCTCAAAATTGACCTTCTGGCCATCATTGAGTGATGTGTAGCCTGTGGTCTTTACCTCCGAATGATGGACAAATAAATCAGCACTGCCATCATCAGGTGTGATAAAACCATAGCCTTTGTCTGAACTAAACCATTTTACTGTACCTGTACTCACTTGAATTACTCCTAATAAAAAAACTAATATCTCTGCCTTGGTATATTGGGAAGTATTATCGAGAGATGAAATAATATATCCCTACACTTGAAATATTATTTTAATAGAGAACAATAATTAATGCAACAAACAAATATCGCCTTACCGCAAAAATATTCATAAACAGCAATTATGACGAAAAAACAGGCTTTTGGCTATCAAAAACCCCAAAATAAATCCGCCGCAGGCGGCTCATCTTACCAAATACCAATACCAAATACTAAATACCATCAACTAAAACCCGGCGCGGTCCATTAGTTTTTGAAAAAACTCTCTGCGTTCTCCGTAGTTAAAAATCTTTAAATCCGCGCAGTGTCCGACATAGCTTTAGCGAAGTCGGATTAAATCTTCTATCTTCAATCTTAAATCCTAATGCTCTCCCTCACCTTGCTTGATAATTATCAAGTATCGATTTTCAGCCTAAAACAATCGTTTTGGAGATTTGAATCCCCGTTTTCACGAGGACAAGTTTTGGTAATTAGGATTTGTTTCCACCGTAAGGTGTCCCCAAGGGAGGATTTAGATATTAGGATTTCGGATTTATCCGCCGCAGGCGGATTTACTTTCGCCATGCTGCTCTGCGGACCATTAGCGGCGGCACCTGTGTCGGCTTTGAATTGTTAGGACTTGATTCTCCATCTCTATTGCTCGGATACCACGTTATCTTATCGCACAATTTGGCCGTGCCCGAATCCCTTTTACGTAACCCCCACCCTTTTATTTTTTTCAGAAAAAACATCAGATTGCCCTTATAAGCACAGTCTGACAGCTTTTTGCTATCTTTTTTATTATCTTTACTGCCATCGTATCGTCTTATTTTGAGGCCCTCTTAACTGTAAACCCCCAAATAGCTGCCATACCACCCTGTTTGGAATATTCAAGACCTTATCAGTCTATATTTTCTATTTCTTTTTGTAGATTTCTGACGATAACCTGCTGTAAAGCTCCGAGTGAGGTAAGCTGTTTTGTATAATTCATAAGATTATCTTTAGTTTTGCTTTTAGCCGAGCCAGCAGCCTTTCGGCTTGATTTATCGCTTCTGTGGGCTTTACCCGCTCCCTGCGAATTATCCTGTTTTTGCCTGTCTGTCATTCTCATTACTCCTTTATCAATCTATTGACACAGAACTATGATATGTTATTATTCACAACTTGCGAAAAAGTGATTGTGATATTATTCGCATTTGCGAAAATTTATAGTTCGGCAGGCTCACCATAGATGGAAATTTTTTCAGAAAAAGCATTAATTGGCAGGACAATTGAGCTTCGCAGGGCATTTGGCGGAGAGCGAGGGCAGAGCAAATTCGCCAAAGCTCTTGGCATAAGTCCTTCTACTTACAGCTATTATGAAAAAGACCGGGTTCCGCCGATACCCATACTTCTTAAAATCTGTCAGATTTGTAATGTTGGAATTTTTTGGCTTTTGACCGGTCAGGATGAGGGCAAACCAGCCAAAAATCAGCCGTTTGACAGCAGATTTAACGAGATTCTCGAAAAACTCAGAAGGCTTTCCGGTTCAAATCCGGTATCTTTGCAGGCGGTAACAGCCTTTTTGGAGCTTATGGAGCAGAAGAGCGATATTGAAGGCAGCCAGGCTTCCGGCAGGGATACCGGCACAAAACCCGGCTGGATACCTATTCTTGGCCGAACTGCTGCAGGTCCGATAGGGATGTGGAATGAAACGAATCTGACTGATTCAAAGGTTATGGAAACAAAGCTTGAGCAGCTTGTGGCGAGGCACGTAAACAGTCCTGTTGTAAAGACGCAGAACGGCTGGATTTCCGCCGACCTTCAGGCCAGGCCGGTGGTTGCTGCGATGGGCAATCCCCAAATCAGTCTGATTCAGACGGCCCAGGCCGGTTCTGACGAAATCTATCAGTTTATAGATTGTCCCAGTATAGCCCAGTCATATCCGGACTGTTTCGCCCTGCAAATAGATGGGGATAGCATGGCTCCGCGAATTGACGATGGTGATATGGTAATAGTAAGTCCTTCAGTGCCTGCCTCGCAGGGTCAGCCAGCTATTATCAGCATGGCCGGTGCAATAGGTGTAACATGCAAGCTTATCAGAACCGAAGACGACCGGATCCACCTTGTTCCGATAAATGAAAGATATGAAACGAAAATTATACAATCCAAAGACCTTTTATGGGCCCTTGCCGTATTATGCCATGTAAGGCTGAAAAGCGTGGATTTGTAAGCCGAACCGGTCGATATTATAAATATAATAAACAACTAAATTTATAATTTTTTGGAGTATTATTTATGTTATTACATTTCATTCGAGGTATTTTTATTATTGTCATATTTGCTGCCTTGTTTGTGAGTATTACATCTCAAGTAGCAGAGCCGTCGACCGCCGAGGCACTTACACGAAACGAAATATGGGTGATATTCATCGGCGGTCTTACACTGGCAGTTCTGGTCTTATTTGTCGACTGGCTGCTGCCAAAGAAGTCATTGAGCGCCCTTGCCGGCGTATTTTTTGGTCTTATTGTCGGCATCTTTTTCAGCTGGGCCCTGTCTCTTGTGCTGGACATGGTCAACGACGTGTTCAAACTCGGCCTTGTCGGCACCAACCTGAAACTTGCAAAATGGGTTATGGGTATTTGTATCTGTTATTTCGTAATCAGTTTTGTTATGCGCACCAAGGATAACGTGCGTTTTATTATTCCTTATGTGGAGTTTTCCCGTCAGAGCAAAGGCATAAGGCCGCTTGTGCTTGACACATCTGTTATAGTTGACGGCCGAATTGCCGACATCTGCCAGACCAAGCTTTTCGATGCACCACTTGTTGTGCCGAGATTTATTCTCAACGAGCTTCAACTCATTGCCGATTCACCCGACAAGCTCAAACGCGTGCGCGGCAGACGCGGCCTTGACATCCTTCACAAGCTGCAGGACAACAAAGTGATAGAGGTAAAGATAGACGATACCCCCCCGCCGGGCGTCGATGAGCACGCTCAGGTTGACCAGAAGCTGATAGCGTTCACCAAGGACTGTGACGGCAAACTGATAACCAACGATTACAATCTCAGCAAGGTTGCTCAGGTTCGCCAGGTGGACGTAATTAACATAAACGATTTAGCCAATTCTCTAAAGACGGTTGTCCTGCCGGGCGAAGCAATGCAGGTTCGGATAGTCAAGCCGGGAGAAGAGGCAACACAGGGCATCGGGTATCTGGACGACGGCACAATGGTAGTGGTCGAGGAAGGCAGAAACAGAATCGGCGAAAAGGTCCAGATTACCGTTACAAGTGCGCTGCAGACATCGGCAGGCCGAATGATATTCGGCAGATTTGAAAGGGCCGTCCGCGATTCGGACAATACGGCACAAAGCGATGATACAACCGACTCTTTCAGGCACAAAAGACAATACAGTTAGTCGTTAGCCACGAAGACACGAAGGCACGAAGAGGTTTTTGGTATTTGGTATTTAGTCGCTGGTAAAAAATATCCAAAATCAAGCTGAAAAACGATACTTGATAATTATCAAGCAAAATGAGGGAAAATCGAAATAGTTTTTAATTTTGAATTTTTAATGTTGAATTGAGGAATCCACCAGAGGCGGACAAACGTCAATTAACGTGAGAGGAAAAGTAGTCGCCGGTTGCCGGTCGATAGTGTTATGATTTACCAGTTGTCAGAAAATATTGTAAAGTCTTTGAAGTTTACTATGCCATCACGAGCGAGGTCCGCATCTCTGCAATTGAAGTTCAACCAATTGCAGAAGTTGAGCCATTCCTCGGCGAAAACCGCTAAATCATAAACGTCAACGCAACAATCGTGCGTAAAATCGGCAACAGGGTAAGGTCTCTTTTGGCTGCCGCAGGGATATTGACAATCTCCTTTTAACCAATCATTCGCAAGGAAAACATAATCGCTGAAATCCACCCTGCCGTTTTTATCGATATCTGCGCCATCACAAAAACCATTGCCGCTATTACAATCCGTCCGCAGCCAGTTCAACGTAAATACCGATAAATCACCCGTATCAACGCCGCAACGACCGTCTAAATCAGTGAATTGACAGGCGGGCAGAGGATATTCGGGAGCGACATCAAAGCCAAGTAAAGCATTTTGTGTGTCGATTACAATATTATCGAACGGCGTCGAGCTTATGTCCCAACTCTGTGTATCCAGCGAGGCATTGATGAAGTTGTTGCCGAACACGCCGTCGAGGATAACAAAATCGCCGGTGTCTTCATCCCAAATGCCGATATCAGTCACACAGACCCTTGCACCGATAAAAACAAGATTAAAACCAGAAAGCGTGGGGACAGACAATTTGTCTATTATAAAACCCGGTATCTCGACCTGGCCGCCAATGCCGCCTATGAGCGCAGTAAAATCAACCGGCACTATCGGCTCACCATTTTCATCGGTCAGGCCGAGAGCGACGCCCTGAGCAACAGAGATAACGCTTACCATTCCGCCAGTATCAAAGAGCCAATTGCCTGTAGAACTAATCCCGCCGCGCTGGACAGTGATATTATCTATCATTGGATTATAGGCAAGCACAGGCAAAGGAGGCAGATTGAGCGGATTGGAAGGATTAATATATTTTTCGAACCTTAAGGCAACCTGAAAATCGACGGCTGGGATGTTGGGGTCGTTGGGGTCTTTTATATCCGCGGTGGAGATTGGCCAATCTATTTCGCCGCCATCCTCATCAAAAAAATTAAAGTCTTTTACCGGTGTGATGACGACAGTTCTGCCGGCCATAACAGGAACGCCGAGCACATCCAACGGGCCGATAAACGGGTCAGCATATTCTCTGCTGACCTGAAAGTGCCACGGCCCGTAAAGATAATAAATATTGGGGTCGTAAGGGTCGACGGCATTGTAATCAGCCGTGCCGATATACAGGGGCTCGGACACATCAAAATATTCATCGCCGCCTATTCCGGTATCGACAAATTGCGCATTTCCGTCAATCGCAATTTGCATAATTTCCGCCGTCTCCAGCGAGAGCAGTATTCCAGAAGCGCCAGTGTCGAGAAAGGCGTAATTAGGCACAAACTCTCCTTCAATTGTGATTGGAGGCTCGTTAGGTGAATGTTTGAGCAGGAACCATATCACCGGCAGGTCCCAAGCTGCTTCGTAGGTCCCTTCAATCTCGAAATCCTCGCAGGCGGCTATGACAATGGCCGACAAGAATAGACTTATAGCGATACAGGCTATGAAACAGTATGACTGCTTTGCAATAATCACATTACCACCCTACTTCCAAAAGCATTATAGCAGATTTAATGCCTTTTTTCAAGATTAGGGCGGTTTAAGAGAAATATCAAATAACCGATTATTTTCGCTGGTATTTGCCCATTAACGAGCCTTCGGCAAGGATGTGGCCCTTCATAGCCTCGAGCAAATCCTGCTTTGCGGAAGCAGGCGGCAGGTTGAGCTTTTCGTCCAGAGCATAGATTTTAAAATAGTACCTGTGCGTCCCGCCCGGCGGACAAGGGCCGCTATAACCCTGCTTTCGAGAACTGTTAATGCCCTGTTTCGAGCCGTCCGGCAGCTCTTTGGCGGGCAGAATACTTTCAGGCAATCCATTTGCCTCGGTTGGGATGTTCCACATTACCCAGTGGACCCAAGTTCCTAAAGGAGCATCAGGGTCATCGCAAATTAAAGCAAAACTTTTTGACTTCGGCGAGCTCAGCCGAGCCGTGCCTTGCGGCACCTGCTCCCACTTTAATGGGGGCGAAATGTTCTGGCCGTCACAAGTATATTTTGACGGAATCATACCGCCCTCTTTAAAAGCTGAACTGGTAACTATAATCGCCATTTTTTTGTCTCCTTCGACTGCGCTCAGGATCAATCCTTCCTGTAAAGAACCATTTTCTTTTCTTATGTAGAGTAAATTTCCAGCCAGAAGGTGGTTCTCTCCCTTGCGTGCTCCTTCTAACCAAGCACTCCAAGGCGTGATGTGGACTCTACCTTGACCTCCACCACACTCTATCACTTTTCCGTTCCCGATATAAATTGCAACATGAGAGACATCATGAGGATTCGCCCCCCATCCCTTGAAGATAATTGTCCCTTTAGAAATCTTGCTTAAAGGAATATGAACAATAGGGCCTTTGTCGTATAGATATTGTGGACTCAAATGACCCAAATCAAAACCTACAGCTTTAGCGCAGAAAGAAATAAAACCCGAACAATCAAAATGCCTGACACCAATACAGCTTATTTGCTTTTTTTTATGATATTCTTTCCAAGTAGTACACTCTATCCCATTCCAGACTTTAGGGGTAGTACACCCGATCCCTCCACTTGTGTCCTTGAGGTAGTGCGCGCCTAGCTGTTTCAGTGCCTCATCAGCCATTGCTTCCTGTTTTTCATAACTCACTTCAGCCGCAAAACAAAATGTTGAATCAATAACCAACAAAAACATACTAACCATCACAATCAAAGAGAAGATTTTCTTTTTCATTTCTATTCACCTCCTTCCTGTAAAGGACTATTTTCTTTTCCTCCACAACCATAAAGTAGAATCAGCAGCGCAAAAAGAATGGAACATTTTTTATTCATAATTTATACCTCCAAATTAAAAAAATAAAATATCAAAAATTAAAAATAAAAATGACAAATCAAAATTCAAAAATTGGAACAGGCATAACATTTACTTTTCCATTTCAAATTTGCTATTACCTGAAAGCTGGTTAATAATCAACTCGTCCAAAAAATTGCTGTCTTTTACCTGGGATATTGTAAACCGATAGGAAGATAGCAGAGCAAGTAAAGCTTCACTGCTCTTTGCCGGAGAATCAGAAAGTATCGTGATACATTGCGTAATATTTCCATCTTTTGAGAATATCTCGGCTTGTATCGAACAAGGATTATTTTTCGTGCCAAAACGTATAAGACCCTTGATGTCTTCTGACTCAAAAAGGCCTATCCCCTTTTGATTCAAGTGGTTATTTACTTTAAAAAGGGCAAAAGGAACTATATACGGCACCATAACACATGGGTCTGAAAATACTATCTCTGAATATTTTACCGGCATTGCATTAGCCGCCTTGACCTGCAAATCATAATAGTCTTTAATGTCACATATGGAATATTTTGTTATAGTATTTACCTCAAGAGGACTATCCGGCAGCAGAAAAAAATATGTAAGACAGTTTGAATCAGTTCGACAGATTAACCCGTACTCCGGTCTATAACTTATTGAATTGATAGAGTTATGGCACAGCGGTATATCAGCAAAACCCAGCGAGAATACACAGGACTGGTTTGGCTCAGGTAACACTATCTTCCGAGGCTTTATGCTCAGAGTCTCCAAGGCCAATGGTTTAGAGACTATATTGTGATATATGCAGCAAAATGTAATACGTGGAATTGAGTAAATCACAAGTACCGCTACTATTATAATAATAATCCAGATAATTCCTTTTCGCTTATTCACATTAATCCTCGGTTTTTATAAATGAGCCCTCTATAATTTTTTAATTTCCGCTTTTAAAGCAGCGAAGAGTTTTTCCTGTTTAACAGTTGCGATTTTTTTGCCTTTTTTGTAGATAAAGCCTTTGCCTGCCCCTAAGGGGCCTGCCGCGGCACAAACTGCGATATCGGCATCGGCGGCTTCGCCTGGGCCGTTAACAACACAACCCATTACAGCAACCCTTAAAGGTTCCTTAATTCCTTTAAGAAGTTTTTTAACCTGCTTTGCAAACTTCATTAAATCCCATTGACATCTGCCGCAGGTCGGACAGACAATAAGCTGCGGTTCATCACTTTCGTAAAGACCCAAAGAAGCAAGAATTTGTTTTGCAATTTCAACTTCCTGGACAGAGTCGCCTGCGATGCTGATGCGAATCGTATCGCCAATGCCCTGCTGCAAAAGCGTGCCTAATGCAACTGAAGCAGGCACGATTGCATCTTCAGCAAGGCCGGTGTGGGTCAGGCCTAAATGTATCGGATAATCAAATTTTTCAGCAATGGCCTGATTGGATTCGATTGTCCTTGCAACATCTGAACTTTTAACGCTAAGAACGATATTATTAAATCGGCGTTTTTCAAAAAGCCGGACGTAATCCTGCATTTTTTTAATCATCAGGTTAGTTCTGTGCCGCTTCGGCGTATCGCGCAGGAGGTTTCTGATACTTGCCTCGTTTATGCCGATGCGGACTGCAACTTTGTGCGATTTTGCACAATCTATTATCCGGTTGATATCGTTTTTGTTTTTTATATTGCCGGGATTGAGGCGGATTTTTGCTGCACCTGCCTCGATTGCCTCAATCGCCCTTTCGGCGGAGAAATGGATGTCTGCTATCAGAGGGATTTTTACCTTCTGGACAATTTTTGCAAAGGCAAGGGTATCATTTCTCGTCGGCACGGCAAGTCTTACAAGCTTTGCCCCTGTCTCAGAGAGAGAATTTATCTGCTTTACGCAGCGGGCCACGTCTGTCGTGGGCAGTTTGACCATTGACTGAATTACAATCGGGTAATTTGAGCCGATTTTGACGCTGCCTGCCGTTACCGTAACTGTTTTTCGTCTTTTTATCATAGCTTTAAATTCTATCTTGTTTTATTATATCGGGCAAATTAAAATACCGTCCGCGTGAAGAATCTCTATATACATTTTAAAAGGCTTTTAAAAATGCTGATATCGATTATTTCACTGCTATTGATTGCGTATCTCGGGCTGGGAATGGTTCTGTATTTTATGCAGCCGACACTGACTTTTGGTCCGACCAGCGAGGTGCCTTACAATCCCGGCGATATCGGCCTGGATTATGAAAAGGTTCAGCTCAGAACGCCTGACCACCTGGTACTCAGCGGCTGGTACATTCCCGCAAGGAATGCAGATTTTACACTGCTTTTCTGTCACGGCAACGGCGGAAATATCGCCTATACGCTCGACTCGATAAATATCTTCAACGAGCTGGGTTTTAACTGTCTTGCCTTTGATTATCGCGGCTACGGCAACAGCCAGGGCAAGCCTACTGAGGAAGGCACGTATATTGATGCGCAGGCCGCTTACGACTGGCTGATAAAGGAAAAGAAGCTTAAGCCTGCGGACATAATAATCTTCGGCCGCTCGCTGGGCGGAAGCATCGCAGCTCATCTTGCCAGCAACGTTGAGGCAAAGGGTCTGGTTATCGAAAGCTGCTTTACCTCGTATGCTGATATTGGGCAAAAATTCTATCCGTATATGATGGTAAGGCCATTTGCACGATACGGCTTTAAGACAATCGATTATATAAAAGAAGTAAACTGTCCCATCCTTTTTATTCACAGCCGAAACGATGAGGTTGTGCCTTTTGAATTCGGCCTGCGTCTGTATGCCGCCGCAAATGAGCCGAAGGAATTTATAGAAATTTTCGGCAGTCACAATGACGGCTTTCTGTATTCGGGGCTGATTTACCGCGAAGGCCTGAGCAACTGGATAAAATTTCTTAAAAATTATCAGCAGCAGACAGCCGCCAAGATAAAAATTATCTCCTGATTTTAACGTCAAATCAGTCTGCAGAAATGAAACAAAAGGCAAAAATATTTGTTCTTCTGTTTATAATCGCACTGGTCGTCTATTTAATATTCCTCGCTGCAAGAGAGAGTCGGCCCCCGACCATCAATCAAAACTATCAACAAAAATCCTACAGCAGAATTGTGTCTCTTGCTCCGAGCACTACGGAGATACTTTTTGCTCTTGGTCTCGGCAACAAGGTGATAGGCGTATCGCAGTTCTGTAACTGGCCGCTTCAGGCAAAGGACATACCTCGTATGGGCGGACTGATGAATCCGAACTATGAAGCGATTGTCGCAGCAAAGCCCGACCTTGTTATTGTCTTCGACGAGATGCTCAAGCCGGATGACAAATTCGCAGCATTGGGGATAGAAACTCTTGCAGTAAAACATAACACTATCCATGATATTCTTGATTCAATCCTTCTGATAGGCCAAACCTGCGGTGTGCAGGACGAGGCCGGCAAACTCATCGACGATTTAAACAGGAGAATGGAATATATCGCCCGGCAGTCGCAAAAGCGGGCCGGGCCCCGTGTTCTGATTTGTGTCGGGCATACTATTTCAGATTCAGCGGACAAACCGCCTAAGAATATTTATATAGCCGGCAGCGACGGATTTTACAGCGTAATGAATTCTCTTGCCGGCGGCCAGAATGCATATACCGGCTCAATACCTTTTCCTGCGGTCAGCAGCGAATCTGTAATTTCGATGAATCCTGAAATTATTATTGATATAGTATTGGATGAG
>JBGOWI010000026.1:0-29181 GCA_041478555.1 Phycisphaerae bacterium | reverse complement strand
CTTTACCGGCCTTGCGATGCCCTTGGCATCGGAAATCCTCTCGTTCCATTTAAAAAGTGCGCCAACCCATTTCATAGAAACCCTTCTGGCTTGTAACGGGTCATTATATTTTACAAATTTCAGAAAATCCTTGTCTGAAGAAACGTTACGAAAGAGCCTGAAAATGTTTTTTGCAAAAGGCCGATATATCTTGTAGCCGAGCTTTGACAAAAACCATAAATCGCTTCGCACTAACGGCGCAGCTAAAATTACTTTATCAAAACAATCCTGACGGCCTGTAAAAAGATAATCCATGATGGCGGCTGCACCGGTACTGTGACCTATTAAATGATATGGGCTATGAAGGTGTAATTTGACAATTTTCATAAAATCACCAAGTGAATCACTATATTGCGAAAAATCATCAATCTCTGTCGGTTTGCCGCCTGATAGCCCGTGGCCGGGCAAATCAAAAACAGCAACCGCAAAACCGGCTTCAATTAAGTATCTGATTAACCTACTTAACAAGCCGCAATGATTTAGGTAGCCGTGCAGAATGAAAACTGTTGCTTTATAATTGATGGGTTTAAAGATATGCCCTGCCAAAGTGAAACCATCGCTTTGAAATGTGCCGAAAAGATGCTCTGTATTCTGGTCAACTAAATCAAGGCCGTAATGTTTGAAATACAGAGCGGTCGAATAAGAGTACGTATTTTTTGTACTCAACGGCTGTAAATGGCTTTTAGTTTCCGCAACAATTTCTCTTATTTCATTCAGCATTCTTCTTTGAAGCCCATTTTAAGTACCAGCAGAGCAGAAACAGGATTCCGGCCAAACATGATACTTACCGTGCCGGTTGTGAGCATGAGAAGCTACACCTTTGCCGCAATACAGGACACATAATCGTGGATGACTTCGAACCCTTGGCGCCGTCCTTTTCTGTTAGCGATGGCGCTAAGGAATTCCCGCTCCAGGCGTTTGCGCCTCCTGGGGTCAACAGCATCGTAGAAAGCCGTTCCTGCGCCTGATTTGAGCAGGTGCTCCAACACCTCCTCGGGCGTATCGTAACGGAATACAATTTTGCCGTCCCAAAGATGCAGAATCTCAAATCCGGCGGACAGCAACTGCCGGACGTGATTCATATCACGCGGAAAGTCAAAGGCCACGCGCTTGAGCAAGATGGAGGGGTCCTGAGCCACAAGTCGCCCAAATACTTCGAGCTGTTCGTAGGGAGAGTTCTCTTTGTGAACGACAAATGCCAGCTTGCCGGAGGGCTTGAGTGCGCGGCTGGCGGCCATGAAAAACGGTTTTAGAGGTATGTATCCTAAAACCCAACTTGAGAAGACCATATCAAATGGTCCCTCGCTATTTAGAATCTCAAGGGCATCGCCTGCAACAAACCGCACATTGTGAAATCCTGCGGACTCGCTTCGTTTGCGGGCCTGAGCCAGCATCGCGTCGGAAAGGTCGGCAGCCGTTATCCGGGCGGACTTTTTGAGCTTGTCTGCGAGCAGGACTGTGGCATAGCCGGTCCCGCAGCCCGCCTCAAATACACTGTGGATTCCTGTCGCCGGGATTCTCGCGATAAGGTCGTCTATGGGTTTTCCGGCCTCTTTCAGCCAGAACTCTTCATAGTAGTCACAGACTTGGTCATACACGGACTGCAATTCTTTCTTTCCGACCTCTTCCTTGGCCTCGGCCCGAATCCGAAAGAAACGTGGAACAGAATGGGTCTTGGGGAGGTGGTTCTCGCACACTTGAGCAGATTCTTGAGGACTCAGGGGCAGTTGCCCGCCGTGTATATGTCTGGAAAGCATCTGGCCGACACAACTCGGCCTTGGCTTACGAAAATAGCACCCCATTCTGTCAAGAATGTGATGAAGCGGCTCCTGAGTGATATTGCCGAACGAAAGAGGGACGAAATTGCATGGACAGACCTCGCCGCTTCCGTCGATGTACAGGTGCGAAATTCCGGCGCCGCATCCGAATGCCTGCGGTGATTCGAGATACCGGAAACAGGAAAGAATCGGCAGACTATCGTCCTGTGCGACTTCCTTCTGATACTTGAGAATGAGCTGCTTATCAGCCGGTGCAAGAACTGCGTTTTTGTCGCCCGCCAGCTTGCCGATAGCGCACGGCTCAAGCAAGTGAACTTCCAGCGCGCCGATTTGGCCGGCAAACTTCATAAAGGCGCCGAATCTATCGGCCTGCAGAAAATCATGCGTTGCCACGGCGATGACATAAGGATACGACCCGTGCTGTGCGATTAAGCGAAGAGATTCTACAGCAGTCCGGAATGCCCCTTCCTTGCCGCGCATCCGGTCATGTTCATCCGCATCGGTGGAGTCGATGCTGACGCCGATGCTGAAAATACCGGCATCACGAAGGGCGCGGGCGCGCTGGGGGGTCAGTCGGTCGCCGGTCGTATTCAGAGTCAGACAGGTGCTTTCATCAAAGGCCGCTGCAATCTCTTCAAGGTCTGCTCTCAACAGCGGCTCACCGCCTGTTAAAGTAACACTAACGACTCCGAGCCCCTGAAGTTGGCCGGCAATGTCCTTCAGGACAGACAACGGCATATCGCGCTGGCTTCTGCCGGCATTATAGCAGTGCCAGCAGTGGTAATTGCATCTGTTGGTGACTGCCAGCGTAACCGAATAGAGTCGCCTTTCCGTTACTTCGCCTATTGAGCTGAAATGCTCTGCAAAGTTGTCAAATGCCCTGCTGGGATATGGCGGGAAGTGAGTATTCATAACAAAATACTCGTTGAACTTCATAACCTTCTCGTTTGACAGATAGTCTTTAAAGAAGGCCGCCACTTTCGGATGCATCTTCGAAAAAGGGGGTTTGCTCAGAACCAGTGTGAAAAACTCATTTCCTCTCATATTTTTCAGCCCTTTCAAAAAAAGTGTGATATATACAACTCACATATATGCTATTGTCCCAAAACAATTGGGCGATAATCCCACATCTATGCCTTAACTCCTAAACCCGCGGGGAAGCCGATGGCCCATCCTACAACTGTCAGCAAAACCCACCGTAGTCCAAAACGCCATCCAATAAAGGTATGTTCAGCATTCATAATCGTTCTCCTTTCAATAATTCATTTTACTATATTATCCAGCGTTTTTTTTCAACCTTGCTGATATAAGAATCACAATGCTTCCGAGCATACCGACAACGAACAATGCAGGGCAGACAATAGCAGCCAAAATGAAAAAGACAGCCTCATCATCCCCAGCTTTTCCGTGATAGAACAGGCCGTAAACCAGATTATGCAGAATGGCAAAGATTGGGATACATACGGCCGAGGTGCCGGTCAATAAGAAAAATATTCTTTGTATGAGCGGCTCTTTGAGTTTCACTGTCAGCACTAATAGTGCTATTGCAAGAGCGAAAAAGACAACCGCGATAACAGCTAAAAGAAGCCTCTTATACTCCCAAAACCTCCACCGGTTCGCCATGCCTATGCCGGCGACCAGTGCGGCAAAAAATACAACCAGCGCCCAGAAAATGACGTTTCTTGTTTGAAGTGCTTTAGTTTTCATAATTTTCTCCTTTACTGTTTAAATATATATTGTTAATATCTTAACTATTCCGCAAAAAAAATAAGTTCGTTTTTTATGTCGATTTGCTGATATTGGCTCTTGCCTTTTCAAGGGTCGATATCAATTTTTTCTGCTCTAACTTGGTAACGCCAGACATTACCTGCTGCACCTGCTCTGCATATAAAGGCTCGGTCTTTGCAAATAGTTTTTTCCCTTTGGCAGTCAGTTTGATTATGTTTGTTCGTCTATCCTCAGAAGCGGAAGTTCGCATAACAAGCGAGGCTTTTTCCATTCTGTCTATCAGTGTTGTGATATTGGCGCGGTTGACAAGCATCATATCGCTTAACTGCACCTGGCTCAGACCGCCTTGGGGACCGCTGTGATAATGCAGAAGCATCATAACATTAAACTGAACATCTGTTAAACCAAAGGTCTTAAAGAACACATCGGCACGTTTTTTAATCAGACTTGCCGTATAGTAGATATTCAGCAAGGCTTCGTGTTCGACTATGTCGAATCCCTTTTTTAACTTTAATTCTTCTTTGAGCGGCATAATAAACTTTCTACAATTAAATTGTTAATATATAAACTATATATATGCTAATTATTTGTCAAGAGAAATTTTTGAAAATTTTTGTCAGTTTCCATATAATCCAAAAAAGACCGATAAAACCGCGGTTTTCGGCACTAAAAACCCGTTACACGGCTGGAAATCCACGTTTTTTAGAGGTTGCTTTGGATAATCTCCGCACATTATAATGTGTTGTTCTTATCTTGCAGCTAATTGGGTAGATAATTAAAATTGCCCGTTTTAATTCCTACGAAAATTTATACAGGTGAACCCATGGCGACAATACTGGAAAATTTTCAGACGTTTAACATCCATCATTTAAATATGCTTTTGATGATTGGGATAGCGATATTTTTCGCTACTGCCGGTGCACACATATTTCAGAAATTGCGCATCCCACAGGTGGTAGGCTACGTGGCGATGGGGATAGTTCTGGGGCCGATACTGAAAATTATTCCGCCGCAGATTGTGGAATCGTTTCGTCCTCTGAGCATGTTCGCTCTCGGCATAATCGGTTTTCTCATCGGCGGTGAGCTGAAGAAAGACATCTTCGTCAAATACGGTAAACAGGTTTTTTATATTTTGTTGTATGAAGGCCTTGCAGCAGCCGTATTCGCGGGACTGTTGTGCTTTTTTGCACTTATGTTGTTTTTCGACTGGAAAATATCCGTAGCGGCGGCAATAGTGTTTGGAGCGATTTGTTCCGCGACCGACCCCGCTTCGACCGTAGCTGTGCTGTGGGAATATAAGTGCCGTGGGCCGTTGACGACGATGCTCATTACAATTGTGGCCCTCGATGATGCTCTGGCGGCACTATTATATATAATCAGCGTCGCTGTTTCCGACATACTGGTTGGCACCGGACATCAGTCGAGTTTTGGTATTCTGCTGCTCAACGCCTTTTACGAAGCCTGCGGGTCGCTGCTGATGGGATTTATCGTCGGAATGCTTCTTAAGTGGCTTATGGTCCGAATCGAGGACATTGAAAAACTATTCATAGCAACCGTCGGAATCATTATAGTAATAGTCGGTTTGTCAATGTCTCTCGGCTTTGACGTTATTTTGTCGTCGATGGCCTGCGGAGCAACTCTCATAAACGTTGCTCCAAGACGAAGTGCATCGAGCTTCGAGACTATCCAGAAATTTTCTGCGCCATTATATGTGCTGTTTTTTGTAATCATCGGCGCAACTCTCGACATTTCAGGCACAACGAAAAGTATGCTGCCCGTGCTGGCCGCTTATGTTATCGGCACGGTTATCGGCAAAACAGCCGGTTCCTGGCTCGGCGCTATTTCTTCCGGTGCCTGTGCATCAATTCGCAAATATCTGGGCACCAGTCTTTACCAGCAGGGAACGGTAGCCATTGCTTTATTAATCGTTGCCAGCGCAAGATTCGAAGGCCAGGTCCGCTCCATGATGCTTGCTGTTATTATCGCAGGTATATTTATCTTCCAGATGTTCGGCCCGATATTTGTGAAAATCAGCGTCAAAAAGGCCCGCGAAGTTGGCATGGACGTTACCGAAGAAGACCTCATACGACAATACTCTGTCAAGGAAGTTATGGATTCGAATCCCACAACGCTGAGAGAAGATTTGCCTCTTGATGAGATTATCAATATCTTCAGCACCACCGACAGCCTGTATTATCCTGTTATAGACGAGCAATCAAAATTAAAAGGGATCATCTCGGTAAGCGGCATCAAGGAGACCTTTGCCTATCAGAATGTTGCGAGCTGGCTTCTGGCCTGCGATATTGCTCAGCCTGCACTCGATAAAACCACATGGAATACACCGCTGACCGAGGCAATAGAGCATATGAAGCAATTCGACCTCGAATATATGCCCGTTGTTTCAGGCGATAATAACAAACTTGTCGGCATAATTGACGCAAGGGCAGTGAACCGAAAAATCAGCGCTGAGGTTGTGAAAAAACATAAACAGGCTGACGAAATGGCAGCGATGAATGCATAATATAAAAGCTTTCAGGTTTTTAAATATCTGCAATGTTGTTTTAAGGCCTTTATCCAAATGGCAAAATACAAATTTTCAAAATCTGCGAGGTTGACCTCAAGGTCTGATTTCAGGATGGTTTTAGAGTATAAGCTCTTTTTTAAAAACAACTTAATGACATTATACATGGCCCCCAACAGTGCCGCAAAATCACGATTTGCCGTCTCTGTAAGCTCAAAAATTGCTTCCGCCGTCGCCAGAAACAGGCTCAAAAGACTTGCCAGAGAAGCCTTTCGGCTAAGCAGCCATACAATCCCGAACAATTTCGATTATCTTATAATTTTTTCTAGGATGTTGTCGAAAAGTAAGTCTTGTGATATAAAAAAATTAGGTCTCAGTCAGGTCAGAAACTCATTTTTGGAACTTGTAAGGCAGGGACAAAAGAATTTTGAAAAAAGACAGGGCAAAAACTGAATTCCTCACTTTTACTACTCTGCGAAGTATCGCTTCCACCCTCCGTCCCCCTATGCTTTCTTGCCTGCACCCGTTGGGTAGTCGCAGGCACGGGTGCGAAAGCAAAAACAGGGGGACTGCGGAGGACGGGTCGCTACGTAGCACGAGTCTGGTTACCGAGAGCCTTGTTTTCGTCATAAGACTTTATCAGGCTGTTTTGAGCCCTGTTATGGGCACTCAATGCAGATTTATTCCGAGCTGCAGCAACTATGCAATCGAAGCTGTCAGACTTTTCGGACCGGCCAAAGGAGGATTGCTTGCATTCAAACGTATCCTGCGCTGTCAGCCTTTCGGTCCGAAAGGCTTTGACCCGCCGCCGGACCGGCTAAAAAATTATTGACTATGAAGGCAAAAACAAAGTTAATGTCTATAGGACAGACCGCCCGCCAGGCGGGTATTTCGACGCAGTCGCTGCAATATTATATAATGGTAGGTCTCATAAAGCCGACATCGGTAAGTAAAACAAACAGAAGATTCTTTGACAGGCGGGTTGTCGATAGAATAAAACTTATAAAAAAACTCAACAAGTCGGGCTATCCGCTTCGTGCGATACGGGAACTTTTTCTTGAAGGCAGGCAAGATATTTAAGGAACAATCTAATGAGTGATTACGATAGCATACAGAACAAACGGAATATGATTGTAGGCGCTTTTGTAATTGTCGGCGTTCTTGTTTTTGCCTATATGGTTTTTCTCTTCGGCGAACTGCCGGTAACGGTAACTAAATTCACATCCTATACCGTAAAGGTAAGATTTCCGTTTGCGCCGGGAGTCCAGAAAAAAACGCCCGTCCAGTACTGCGGCTACCAGATAGGCAAAGTAACAAACGTTGAACCGCCGATGCCGTTCCAGGACAAAGACGGCAGATTTACTCATCAGGTGGCAGTGGAAATGGCAATATCCAGAGATTATTCGAGCATCCCTGCAAATGTTAAGGTTAAGCTTTTAAAACGCGGGATGGGCAGCAGCTATATTGAACTCCGTACGGCACCAATAACAGCAAAGGAGTTTGACACTCTCGAACCGAAATTTCTGCGGCAGGGAATGATTCTGCAGGGAGAAAGCGGCGTAATAAGCGAATTACTGCCCGAAGACCTTCAGGATAAGGTGGATTCGTTTTTCACAAAGGTTACAGTATTGGTCGACAACCTCAATGTTGTAATCGGAGACGCGAACAACCAGCAGAACCTTAAAAAATCGCTCGCAAACCTTTCAAAAGCCACGGAAGAATCCGTTGCGACGCTTCAAGAGATAAGGGAGTTTTCTCAAACAGGCAAACAAAAACTGGCTTCCGTTTCAGATTCGGTTATGCAGACCAGCGAAGAGCTGGGCGAAACGCTTATTGAGCTGCGCAGGATACTCAACAAGATTAACAGCGGCGAAGGCACCGTAGGAAAACTTATCACCGACGGCAAACTCTATGAAAACCTGCTCGACAGCAGCGAAGAGCTGAAGGAATCACTTAAGAAAATGAAAAAGACCCTTGAAAAAACAAGCGAAAAAGGCATACAGGTAAAAATCTTCTGAAATTTAAATCCGCCAGCGGCGGATAAAAATCAGAAAAATGGGGTTTTTGCAGGTTTTCGGGGAAAATTTTTAAAGTCGGAACCTCATTTTTAATTCAAAAACGAGGTTTTTCGAAAAAATGCGCAAGTTTTTTCGAACAAAACGCGCAAGTTTGCTAAAAACAGGGGTAAAAACAGGGTCGAAATTTCAGGTTTTTTCGGATTTTTTCAAAAAGTGAGCGACTTTTTTCGATTTTTTATCGGTTTTTTTCAACTTTCAAAAAGACGACTTGCGCGTTTTGTGCGAAGGAGCCACAGAGGATATTAAAAGTATATTTTTAGCCACAGTCCTCCGTAAGGAGTCCATAGGACTTGGGACTCCTGACGGAGAGCTCACCGTCCTTGGGACTCCTGACGGAGAGGACACAGAGCACAGAGATAATTTTTAATTCTTAATTGTGGAGCCGCCGGTGGCGGATGGATTTTTTATGAAGCGGATATGTGCTGTCGCAAAATTTAAGATTCGGGAAAAATCCCAATAACCAAGATACAATCGGGCTGCGGCGGGCTCTCCTGCTGCGGCAGCGGCCTCCGCCGCGACGAGCGCCCCGACGAGTAACCAAGTAATAACCAGTGACCAATCAGCAATCCTCAAGCTTTTCAAAAACTAAAGGAACTCGCCGGGTTTTGCCGCAGAGAATATAGGGGTCATTCAAAAACTAATGGAACGCGCATATATTTAACATTGAGGATTCAAGATTAGAGATTCGAGGCTGAAAATTGGTAGTTGACGTTCGTCAATCAATGTGAGGGGGAGATTTGGGATTTAAGATTGAAGATTTAAGGAGTCCGCCGTCCGTCTTCGTCCCGATGAATTGGGGGACTTCGCCGCGACACAATGCGAAATCAAAAATGTTTATTCGGTATTGGTAAAGTTTGCCAAAAGACAGGTAAACGTCATTTAATAACCCTAACAAAAAGAAGTTTAGGCACAGAGATATATAATTATAAACCGTGTTAATCCGTGTCTAAAAACAATATTTTTTTCATTATGTTAGACGCTTTTAGTAAACGTTTCCGATTATTCCTCCTATAAAAAAATTATTTCCGCTTGCTAAGCACAAAAACACCAAAGCCGAGCAGCAAAAGCGTGGCTGGTTCGGGAATTGGGGTAGGCATATTGCCTGCGACGATGCTGGCCATTGTTAAGTCTCCAGGCGCTCCTGCCCAGAGAAACTCGATGTTGTTGTGGGTTTCCAGATAGGCGATGTCGTTCGCGTCAAGAGCAAACTTGTACAAATAACCTGTGCCGGTAACGGTATGGTCGGCTACACTAAGAAAGGTCAGCAGTTCGTTATTCAATATTATGGCCAGGTCTGCCAATAGCTCTTCTGGAGGTTCTGGAGTAATGACCTGAAAGTAGGGTTTTCCACTGTTTGCATCAGGGCTACCATCAAAAAAGTAAAACTGGTCCTTAACCAGCTTAACGAAGTCTGCCGTTAGGTCAAAGCTTATTATCTGACCAGGAGGAGGCAAAGAGAGCCCCTCCGAGGGGCGGCCATGACAAATACTGCTCCAATAGTAAACCTGAGTGGTGGCAGTGGTTTGGTTCTGCATCCAAGTCCATGCATCGCTCATATCCTGGTATGTGGTGCCGTCGTCGACCACCCAATCGGCAGGAAGAGCAGTGTAATCCGGCTTTGTGTTGGCCGGGTACATCAGATATATTTCGTCATCGTCATATCCGCGGGCTTTGAGGTTACTATAAATCCGACGCAGGCTGTTGTAATTAGACCAACAGTTGTCGGAACCTCCAAAGAGAATGGCTCGGTATGTATCCGGCGTATTCGGGCCTATGTTTGCACGATGGAGTGTTACGTCGGTTTTGTTCGGCATCAGGCAAGGAGATATGTACTGCGGGTGCTCCTTCAGCGGATTTTTTTTTACCGGGCCTACTTGGTCATTGTCGTATCCGTACTGGGCAGCTCCGCTAAGATTGTAAGCAGTTGCACCTCCAGCCCTTTCCGCATACTTGAAATTGTAATAAGATTCTTCCCAAGGCTCCAGCGGCCACACCGGAGGCGCTATACCACTTGAGCCATACCAGGCTAACTCATTGTGCCTCGAGGCCGAAGTGAACGAGCTGACGTCACCAGTTGTGCCGCAAACAGGCAGCAGTTCGTCAATCATACCACCGCCATAACACTCCATAAACGCAAAGGCAGTTTCCTCGTAATTATGCTGCCCCAGAGCATTAGAGACCATTTGGGCAAATTCTGAGTCCCAGACGACATCGTCGTCACTGGTGCAAATACCAGAGTGAATGTTTGTGGCACTGCTATTTTGGTCGACATATTCCGGGAAGGCTGCACGGCTTTGCTCGCCAAAAACAGCGATAAACACCATCGCCGCCAGTATTATTGGGAGAAACCCGACAAGACTGAGGCAGATTGAATTGAGCTTTTTCTTCATTTTATTTCCTCCTCAAAAATTGTTAATGTTTGATTGTTTTTGAAAAATATGCGCAGGGATACCGCTGGTTTGTAAACGGCCGGAAAATCTCAAAAACAATCGCATTTTCTTCCTTCTCCGTTAATAACCATCCCATTATAGCTATTTCCTGCTGACTGTCAAGGAAAAAAGGGGGCCGGGGACGGAGAAAGTAGAGCAGGTGAACACCCTGATGAGATAGTCTAAGAGACATCTCACAGGGCAGGTTTCACGGGGTAAAGGTGAACAATATAGATTCCCGCCCCCGCCTGCGCGAGGGTGACAATCCTTCGCGGGAATGACATTATTCGTGTCAATTCGTGGTTTGGAGTTTTCTTAAATCAGTACACCTGCGATTGTGGCAGTCATAAAGCAGGCCAGCATACCTGCGAGCATTGATTTAAAACCAAGCGTGGCAAAATCTTTCCGCCTTTCGGGCACAAGTGTGCCGAGGCCGCCGATTAGAATCGCAATTGAGCCTAAATTTGCAAAGCCGCAAAGGGCATAAGTCGCGATGGTAAATGAACGATAGGAAATCACATCCTTGACCTTGACAAGGTCAAGATAAGCGATAAATTCGTTAAGGACGGTTCTTTTGCCCAAAAGGGCACCGACAATCGAGGCATCCTTCCACTGGACGCCCATAATCCATGCGAGAGGCGAAAGAAAGTAGCCGAGGATTCTTTCGAGGGTAAAGGGTTTGTCATTAAAGTTCGGCAGAAATGAAAGCAGCCAGTTTGCAAAAGCAACAAATGCTATAAAGCAAATAAGCACTGCTGCGATATTGATTGCAAGCTTAGCGCCATCGGCGGCGCCGCGGCAGGCGGCATCGAGGACATTTACATCTTCTTTGGGAATTTTGGCCTTTACTGTGCCCTTGGTCAGAGAGATTTCTGTTTCCGGAACCATTATCTTTGCAATAACTAATGCAGCAGGAGCGGAGATTATCGAGGCCGTAAGAAGATGACCCGCATCTGCACCGAATCCTGTATAGGCGGCCAATGTTGCGCCGGAGATTGTGGCCATCCCGCCTGTCATAAGAGCCATAATTTCAGAACGGGTCATCGTCTTTATATAAGGCCTTATCACCAGCGGCGCTTCGGCCATTCCCATAAAGACATTCGCGGCCGTCGCCAAAGACTCCGAGCCGGCAGTGTCCATAACATAGACCATTATCTTTGCCATAAACTCTACAACTTTCTGCAAAATGCCGAGGTGGAAAAGAACAGTCATAAGAGAAGATACAAAAATTATGGTAGGCAGAACGGAAAATGCAAAAAAATGCTCCTTAAAAGTCGTGCCGAAGACAAATTCGCTGCCCGCTTCTGAAAAACCGATTAGTCTTGTTATAAGGATTCGAACTGCGTCAAAGATAAACTGGCCCGGCGCGGTATGCAGGATGATAATTGCGAGCACAAATTGTAAAACTATTCCGCTGATAATCAATCGCCAGTTCATTTTTCTTTTGTCGGCTGAAAGCAGCCAGGCCAAAAGCAACATCACAATTAGACCGGCAAGACTGACTAATCTGGGCATAAAAATACTCCGGAAAATAAACAACAAGATAGTATAGACAGACAGTATCTGTGCGTCAATTATTTATGAAGTGATTTAAACGGGCAGACAGATTCAGTGCATATCGAACAGGGACTGGGTTTTTATAATTGTTACCTGGTCGGGATATGCGTGAAATGCGTGAATATGCAGTTCATCGCGTCTGGCCTCGAAGTCGATATAGCTGAAAGGCTCAAGGCCGCCAACGGCAAGTTTCGGGAATTTTACGAATATGCCGCGGTTGCGGGCGAATCTTTCAAGGTCGATATGACTCTGACGATAGAGGTTCGGACTCATCTTTTCGACCTGGAAATCCGTCATATAGCTAAGGCCTCTGGCAAGCGTGCATTTATGACTTCTCTGGCCGGTGGTGAATCTGAATCTTTCAATCAGACCCCTCCTTGGGAGAAGCTGCGTCGGCGTGCTTATCAATTCCGAAAGACAAAGGTCATTTGCAAAGACACTTACCACATGCGAGCCGCCGGTCGCCCAGATGAGCGCTTCATATTTGTCGGTCTTTATGACACGCTTTTCATAAATGCTGAAAAGCTCGGGATGAAGCGGCCTCTGATAAAGGGTGAAGGTCAATTCGCTGACAATAACATTCGTGTTCGGAAGTTCCATTGCAAAGTCCACTTAAGATTTAAAAAGCTGACTACTTCTTATGGCATTATTTTACCACAAACGGCTCTTTAATTCAAGGCCGTTATCAATACTGATAATGCGGTTTTGTGTCATTATAGGACGATTATAACGCAAGTCCAGAGACAGACAGGGATAAAGATTCCAAAAAAAATCTGCTTTTTTCAAAAAAACGCGGGATTAGGAATGATTTTTGAATTTTCGGCTCGACTATCCTTGGGACTCCTGACGGAGAGCTCGCCGAAGTTAGTACTGCTCAAACAGCCATGCGTTGAGCAGTGTGGCAATTATATCGTAGAAGGCATGAGTGCCGGCAGCAATGCCAAATCCGCGGGCGGCGAAAATAACGGCAAAGAAAACTCCTGCGATAGTTCGAAAAGCAAAACGAGTCATCGTGAAGATTTCCGCCCTGGCAAACTGTCCGTTAAGAAACACAAAATGATGATGAAGGCTGAAAAGGACAGAAGATATAATTACGGATACGGCCACAGCTTTAAATCTGCTTATGCCGAGAACCGTTTCAAAAAACAGTATTGAAAGACTTATGAGAATCAGCCTGAAGATAAGCTCTTCGTAAATCCCCGCCCCGATGCCGGTCAGCAGGTTCATCGCAATGTTATGGCTGCCGCTTTCATACCGCCAGCCTGTATTGCTGCCGGAAACATCGGATACAAACTCTACCGGCTGTTTTGTCTGCAAACAGGTTTTGCAGGCGATAATCTTAGGAAAATTTTCAACTGCCGATGATTGCCGATTTGCTCCTCTATTAAGGACAAGAGCGAGGACGATAAGAGGCACTGCCAAGACGAGGCACTCTACAGCCATAACAGGCAAATCGCCCGGCCTGACTTTCCAGTTCTGTCTGGAGACGAGCTGAAGTATCAAAAGCGTCAACATTACGACGAGAGGCGCAAAAAGCCAGGCGCTTTTTGTGTCCATGCCGAGATAGAGCAGAAAGTTCTGCACCCAGACGAAAGACACTACCGCGCCGCGGACATTGCTGACAGGTTCGGTCAGAAGCTGCGGATTAACCAGAAGGACAAGAATTTCATAAAAAATGATAAACGGCAGAAGAAAAACAAGTGCATAAACAGGGCGGGCAGTCCTGGCAAAATATCCCGCCTCTGCCGTGATTGTGCTGGACAACTCTTTATCAGTTCCATCTGATTTTTTTGCTGCCATTGCGGCAGCAGTTTAACCCGAAGAAGCAAAAAACGCAAAACAAATTGACGCGGCAAGAAAGATATTGAATAATGAAGCTATGAATATTGTCGGACAAAAATTGGAACAGATATTTGAGCTGCTTTTTGAACGTTTCGGTCCACAGCACTGGTGGCCGGGTGAAACGAAGGATGAAATTATCACAGGCGCAATCCTGACCCAGAACACAAACTGGCAGAACGTCGAAAAGGCTGTATTGAATCTGAAAAAAGCATCCCTGATGAGTCTTGACAAACTTTACTCGCTCCGACAGGAGCAACTGGCAGAGCTTATCAGGCCCGCCGGCTACTACAACATAAAGGCAAAAAGACTGGCGGCATTTTTGAAATGGCTCTTTGAGCAGCATAACGGCCGGCTCTCAGAGATTGAATCTATGAAAACAGAAACTCTTCGCCAGGAACTCCTGCAGATAAACGGCATCGGCAGAGAAACCGCAGATTCGATTCTGCTTTATGCATTCGAGCGGCCTGTCTTTGTCGTTGATGCGTATACATACAGGATAGCAACAAGGCATCAGTTAATCGAGCCGGAGTGCGATTATGAGCAGCTTCGAAGCCTGTTTGAAGATAATCTTGAAGACGATGTAAAACTTTTCAACGAATTTCACGCCCTGCTTGTCCGCACCGGCAAGGATTTCTGCAGACCAAAGGCCAGATGTGCAGGCTGTCCTCTTGAAAAGCTGCCTCATCAGAGCGAAATAGATTAGTTTAATGCATATTATAAGAAAAAAAATAACAGTACAGGGACAGGTACAAGGCATTGGATTTCGGCCATTTGTTTACAGACTTGCTGCAGAACTGAATCTGACAGGCTTTGTTTACAATTACACAGAGGGGGTAACAATAGAGATTCAAGGCAACGAAGACAATATAGAGAAATTCATCGACAGACTAAAACAGGGCGGCAGGAAAAAACCTCTTTTGAAAATCACCTCAATGAATATTACCGAAATTGTCCCGATTATCGATGAGAGGTCTTTCGAGATAAGACAAAGCGCAACAATCGGAACAGTAAGTGCGGAAGTTACCGCTGACATTGCAACCTGTAAAGATTGTCTTGCTGAACTGTTCGACAAGAATGATTTCAGATATCGTTATCCATTCATTAACTGCACCAATTGCGGTCCGCGATATTCAATAATAAGGTCGATACCGTACGACCGGCCAAATACCACGATGTCGGGTTTTTCAATGTGCTCCAAATGCAAAAAACAATACGAGAATGTAGAGGACAGACGCTTCCATGCTCAGCCTGCTGCGTGTCCTGTCTGCGGTCCGAAAATAAAACTTTGCGAGAAGGCGGGCGGAGAAATTGAAGGCGATTCGGACAAAGCTGTTTGGGAAACGGTTCGCCTTCTGATGGCGGGAAAGATTATTGCAATAAAGGGGCTCGGCGGTTTTCATCTGGCCTGTGACGGCGAAAATGACGAAGCGGTAAAAACACTTCGTCTGCGAAAAATGCGCGACTATAAACCATTTGCGATGATGGCGGCCGATGTTGATAAAATCCGGCAGTTTGCTCATGTTGACAAAACGGCGGCTTGCCTTCTGCAAAGCAGCCAGACTCCGATTGTGCTTTTGGCCAAAAAGGAACCTAACACAATTGCACCATCTGTTGCCGAGGGTGTAAATACATTCGGTTTTATGCTCCCTTATACGCCCTTACATCATCTTATATTTTCACAGGAGATTGACGGCAGAAAGTTAAACGCACTTGTAATGACCAGCGGCAATATCGCAGATGAGCCCTTGATTTGTAAAGACAGCATCGCGTTTGAAAAACTATCTGCTGTTGCTGATACATTTTTAATTCATGATAGAGAAATTTACCGGCAGGTTGATGATTCTGTAATGCATATTATCCAAAATGAACCCGTCCAGATTCGCCGGGCCAGAGGATTTGTGCCGCAGGCTTTCGTTTTAAAAATTTGCGCTCCTGTCGATATATTTGCGGCAGGTGCGGATTTGAAAAATACCTTCTGCTTTGCAAAGCAGAATCGGCTTATACTCAGCGAGCATATCGGCGACATGGCCGATGCGAGCGTTTATAAACACTGGCTGTATTCGATTAAACATCTAAAAAGTCTCTTTGAAGTCAATCTTTCTGTCGTTGCCTGCGATATGCATCCGAATTATCTGTCGAGCCAATACGCAAGAAAGTTAAAAAAAGACAGACTTATCGAAATCCAGCACCACTGGGCCCATATAGCCTCTGTTCTTGCCGAACACGACATTGATGAAAAAGTAATCGGCATTGTCGCAGACGGCACAGGTTATGGTTCTGACGGTGCGATTTGGGGTTGTGAGTGTCTGATTGCCTCGCTTGATGGTTTTCAGCGTTTCGGACATTTGAGTTACTGGCCGCTCGCCGGCGGCGACCTGGCAGCAAAAGAGGCAATTCGACCAATAACAGGCTTGATGAAAAAATACAATCTTTCCATCTCCGATGCCGTTCTTGACGGGATTGAACCGGATAGAGAAAAAAGAGACGCTATCGAACAGCAGATTGAAAAAAATATAAACACTGTTTCAACCTCCAGTCTGGGCAGATTGTTCGATGTGGTTTCTGCCCTCTGCGGTCTTGGAAATTATAATCACTTCGAGGCACAGCTTCCGATGACCCTCGAGGCGATAGCAGACTACAAAACGCATCGAAGTTATGATTTCGAGTTGAAAAATGAAAATGGAGTTGTCACAATTGATATTGGCGTGATGCTTGAAAAAATTGTTGAAGACAGAACCAGCGGCGCCGATGAAGGGGTTATCTCGGCAAAATTTCACAATACTGCAGCGGAATTTTTTCTTGCCCTGTCAAAACAGGCGAGAGAACAGACCGGCATAAAGACCGTTGCGATAAGCGGAGGGGTGTTCTGCAACAGGTTTCTTTTGGAGCGGCTGATTGAACTGTTGCAAAACGATGGTTTCAATGTATTATTTAATAAACTTGTGCCCACCAACGACGGTGGAATTTCGCTCGGCCAAGCAGCAATAGCAGCAAAAGCCATAAAAAAAGGATGAACGATGTGTCTTGCGGTGCCTGCAAGGATAGTTGAATTAAAAGGTGATGAGGCGATAGCGGACTGCATCGGCAATCGCATCGAGGCAAAGACTACGCTCGTGCCGCAGGTAAAGCTCGGGGATATTGTGCTTATCCACGCAGGCTTTGCGATAACGGTTCTCGATGAAGAAGAAGCCAAAAAGACCTGGCAGCTTCTGGCTGACCTGGACAACTTTTCCAAGACCGACAAAAGGGTTTCAGGATAGAAAAGAATCTCGAATAATGAATATTGAATTACGAAGTGAAGTATAGAAAATGCTTGAGAGAATAAACAGGGCATATACACAGATAGCAAGGGCGCAAAAGGTGCTTGGCCGAACCGTAAACATAATGGAAGTCTGCGGCACTCATACGGTAAGCATTTTTCGTGCCGGCCTGAGGACCACTTTCCCGGAAGGACTGAAACTTTTAAGCGGCCCCGGCTGTCCTGTTTGCATCACCGACCAGGGATACATCGACGCAGTTCTATCGCTTGCCGACAGGGACGACTGTTTAATCGCAACTTACGGCGATATGATTCGCGTTCCCGGCAAAAAAGGTTCGCTTGAGCAGAAAACAAATAAGGGCAATATAAAGATAATCTTAAGCGCAGAAGATGCCTTAAGACTTGCAAAACAGAATCCTGCCAAAAAAATTCTGTTTGTGGCGGTAGGCTTCGAAACGACTGCTCCCGCAACTGCGGTTCTGGCCAATGAAGCCTTTCAGCAGGGAGTTAAAAATCTCTTTATCTTCAGCAATCACAAGCTTGTCGTGCCGGCAATGGAGGCACTTTTGTCGGAGAAGAATCACAGAATCGACGCATTTCTCTGTCCCGGCCATGTGAGTGTTATAATCGGCTCGGATGCTTATAAACCTGTTGTTGAGCGGTTCGAAAAACCCTGTGTAGTGGCGGGTTTTGAGCCGATGCAGATAATCGACGCAATTTCCGAAATCTGCCGTCAGCTTGCCGACAGGAAACCTGAGGTCGCTTCACTTTATCGTGCTGCCGTTACAGCCGCCGGCAACAAAACGGCTCAGAAAATAATAAATGAAACATTTGATGTCTCCAACGGCTGGTGGCGAGGACTGGGAAAGATTAAAAAAAGCACTTTGAAGCTCAAGAAAAAGTTCAGCCATTTGGATGCTGAAAAGCAGCTTGGCATTGAATTCATACCTGAAGAGGACCTTACGGGCTGCTGCTGCGGCGAGGTTCTTTGTGGTCTGATGGACCCGCCCGATTGCGGCCTGTTCGCAACCAACTGCACTCCCGAGACGCCGGTCGGGCCCTGTATGGTAAGCAGTGAGGGTGCCTGTGCTGCATGGTTCAAATATACCCTAAAAAAAGGCAAAGTTGATGGCGGCAGGCGATAAGATTTTGCTCGCACACGGGGGAGGAGGCAGATTAAGCGATGAACTTATCCGCAGTATAATCCTTCCTGCCTTTAAAAATGATACGCTTTGCAGATTGACAGATTCTGCCGAAATACAGTTCGGTAAAGACAGCATCTGTTTTACGACCGACAGCTACGTGGTAAAGCCGTTGTTTTTTAACGGCGGAGATATAGGCAGGCTCGCTGTCTGCGGCACGATAAACGACCTTGCCGTAAGCGGAGCAGAACCTCTGGCACTGAGCTTATCACTGATAATCGAAGAAGGTCTGGAACTTGAGGTATTAAAAAAAATTATCGGCAGCGCCGCTGCCGCCGCAAAAGAAGAAAATATACCAATCGTCTGCGGCGATACAAAGGTCGTAGAGGCAAATTCAGCCGACAAACTATTTATCAACACTTCCGGCATAGGTATAAAAATGCCCAGAGCAAAACTGGGCTTTGAAAGAATCGCTGTCGGCGACAAAATTATCATAACCGGCACAATCGGCGACCACGGTATGACAATTATGTCGCACAGGGAAGGAATGAAATTTGAATCTAACCTCAAAAGCGACTGCGCCTCTGTTGCGGAAATCTGCGCGAAAGTAATCGAAGCCCTCGGCGATGATATAAAATTTATGCGAGACCCGACCCGTGGAGGACTTGCTGCAACTCTAAATGAAATTGTCAATCAGTCAAACTGCGGCATTAAAATACACGAAAGCTCGATACCGGTTAATCCTACGGTAAAGGCTGCAGCGGATATGCTGGGCTTCGATATTTTAAACGTTGCCAACGAAGGAAAGGTCGTCATTGCGGTTTCATCGCAAAAGGCTCAAAAGTGCCTTGAGATTTGTCAAGGCTGCAAAACCGGCAAAGAAGCCGCTATAATAGGCCAAGTCGTCCAAAGCGACGAGCCTCTTGTTGAGCTTGAAACAATCATAAAAGGCAGACGCATTGTGCAGATGCCTTATGGCAGAGAACTGCCGAGGATTTGCTGATGCACGAGGCGATGATTGCTGAAAACATACTCGAGACAATATTTGCTCAGACCAAAAAGAAGGGCGGCCCCTTAGGGGCAGGCAGGGTAGTCCGTGCAGTTATAAGCTGCGGTCAGATAAATGCCGTCAACGATGAGGCGATGCAGTTTGCCTTCGAGGCGGCTGCGGCAGGAACAATATGCCAAGGCGCAAAGCTGGAAATAAAACATGTTCCGCTAAAAGGTCTCTGCAAAGGCTGTGGCAATGAATTTGAATTTGATTTGTATAATCCGCACTGCCCGAAGTGCAGTAAAAGCGATTTTTCAATCGGCGAAGACGCCCCGCTGCTGCTGGAAGAAATAGAGTTTGAGGAAGACTGAAAAGATGAAAATAAGAGTAAACAAAAAGATTTTTGAAAAAAATGAAGATTGTGCCGAGGCAAATCGAAAATTTTTTACCAGAAAAAATATTTTATGTATCAATATGATATCATCGCCCGGAAGCGGCAAGACAACCATACTTGAACAAACCATCAGACATCTAAAAGACAAAATCAATATTGCCGTAATTGAAGGAGACCTTTATACAAGGCTCGATGCCGAAAGAATCCGTGCAGCCGGCGTCGAAGCTGTGCAGATTGAAACAAAGGGAGCATGCCACCTAAGCGCTGTCCAGATTACCAATGCCCTGCACAAGCTGAATACCGACCAGCTTGATATTATTGTGATAGAAAACATAGGTAATCTCATCTGTCCTTCGGACTTCAACCTCGGCGAACAGGTGCGTGTGGTCGTGCTTTCCGTTGCCGAAGGCGATGACAAGTGCGCAAAATATCCAAAGGCCTTTGCGCAGGCGGATATCCTTTTGATAAATAAAATTGACCTTATGCCGCATCTGGATTTCGATACCAAACGAGTCAGGCAGGATGCCCTGAAGCTGAATAAAGATTTGAAAATCTTTGAAATATCTGCTAAAACTACTGACGGTATGGAAAACTGGTTCAAATGGTTTGAAAAAGGTAAAGGGAAAAAGTATGGATTTTTTCAATTATAAAAACGGCAGATTATTCGCAGAAGACGTTGACGTTGCAAAGATTGCCGAGTCGGTCGGGACACCTGTTTATATTTACAGCAAGGCGACAATACTCGACCACTTCGAAAAAATCAAAAAAGCTTTCGCCGAACTCGACACGACTATCTGTTACTCAATCAAGGCCTGCGGCAATATAAACATCCTCAAAATACTCGCCTGTGCCGGCAGCGGTTTCGACATTGTAAGCGGCGGCGAGCTTTACCGTGCGCAGCAGGCCGGGGCCGACATGAAAAAAATTGTCTTTGCAGGCGTCGGCAAGACCGATGAGGAAATCATCGCTGCACTTAAGGCGGGCATTGCCTATTTTAATATCGAATCCGAAGCAGAATTTGAAAATCTTATCAAGCTTGCCGAACAGACCGGAGTAAAAACAAAGGCCGCCCTGAGAATCAATCCAGATGTTGACCCAAAAACACACAAACACCTTGCGACAGGCAAAAAGGAGGCTAAATTCGGTGTTGATATAGAACGAGCAGAAAGAATTTTTGCGCAATACGGCAAATCCGGCTGCGGCAGCGGCTTTCGCCGCGACGAGAACGATTATGTAAACCTATGTGCCGTTCACGTCCATCTGGGTTCAGGCGGCAAGACAATCGACCCATACTGCGAGGCGATTGAAAAAGTTCTGCCGCTTGTTGATGCCCTTCGGAGAAAAGGTTTTAAAATCGAGACCCTCGATTTGGGCGGCGGTTATGGCGCTGACTACCAGACCGATACGGTTCCGACTGCTGCGGACTATGCGGACGGAATTGTTCCGCTACTTAAGGGCAAGGATTTGAAACTTATCTTAGAGCCCGGCAAAAGCATTATGGCCAATGCCGGCATTCTGCTTACGAAGGTTCTGTACCTCAAACAGAGCGGCAGGAAAAAATTCGTCATCGTCGATGCAGGTATGAATGATTTAATCAGGCCGTGCCTTTATAATGCGTTTCACTTTATATGGCCTGCAAAGGTTGAAGAAAGATTTTCTTATCTGAAAAGAACTGAAAAGCTCGACATAAAGGGACTTGAATTTATCGATATTGTCGGCCCGATTTGCGAAGGAACTGACTTTTTCGCAAAGGACAGGGCCATTCCTCCGGTAAATCGCGGCGATTTAATTTCGATATTTACCGCAGGCGCTTATGGTTTTACGATGGCGAGCAACTACAATGCAAGGCCATTGCCTGCAGAGGCGATTGTTGACGGCAAAAATTTCAAAATCATCCGAAAACGTCAAAGCTACGAGGATATGATTGCACTGGAAAAGTAAAAAGACCAAAGGCACAAAAACATCTTAAAAATCTTCAAAGGGCAAAACTTTGCGACAATTCCCCCAAAAGCAGTTCAAAAATTGGGGATGGTCCGAAAAAACACTAAAAATTTTTGGGAAAATGAAGTTTTCGCCAGAATTTTCTTGACATTTCGGATGGGGGGGGGGTAGATTCAATCTTTTGCAAAATAAGGTAATTCTTCTGTATAGAATTACAAGACAAAAAAAGAAGAGGACTAAATGATAAGAGGCGGGAGAAGCAAGAGTATCTTAAAAACGGTCACATTTGAACGGAGATTTACTCCCACTCCTCATTTTTTCAATATACGTAAACATTCGGGCTAAATAAATAATTTTTGGAGGTAGAGAAAACAAATGAAAAAATGGCTTCTATGTGGCGTTCTTTTGTTGGTCAATACTTTATTTATTTCTTCAACCACAGCTGCACCTATCAGCGATGACTTTGAAGACGGTAATGTTGATTCCAGCAAGTGGGTTACACATGGTTATAAAGGCGGTGTAGGCGGTGTGGGTACAGGCGACTGGCAATACTCACTCTCGGAGATTATGGCTACTGATGGATATTTCCAAGCAAGAGTGTGGGGACCTACTTCTGGTAACTCGTATGGAGCTGAGGCGTGGATTCGTTCGTCAAAGAATTTTAACGACGGTCAAATGTGGTCGATTAATTTCACATGGGAAACAACGATTGGCCACACACCACACTGCGACAGTTTTGTTATCGAGGTAACAGATGGGAGTTACACAGACAACTGTGATTTGTCGTGGACGGCTCGTCCGGCACCTCCTGGGCACGTCTACTTGTGGAACGCAGAAACGGATTGGAGCAAAAGTGGAGGTGTTGAGCGTGATGCGCGTGGCCCTCTTGCCAAAAGCAGTTGGTCTATTCTCATAGAACCACAGGGCACCGCAAGCTTGTATCAGTTGCCTAATCTCGAGGGTACGGTCTACCGTACTGTCAACCTGGATGTTAATGAGGAATGGTATCTGCGATTCCTATTAAATGCTGCGACAAGCAGTGGCTTCCCCGCTGGCGACAATACATTAAAACTCTATGACTTTTCTGCTATTCCCGAACCCACTACGCTTTTGCTTTTTGGTTTAGGCGGTCTAATGCTGAAAAAACACAGAGTCTAAGCTAAATTTGTGTCATCGAACAAAGGGCTGTGAGCATTGAGCTTACAGCCCTTCATTTTACCTTAAGGTGCAAAGTTTCAAGCAAAAGTAAAAAGACAAAAGGCGCAAAGAAAATTAAAAATAAGATAATTTCTGTGTCCTCTTTTTCCTCTGTGGCTAAAAAATTAGTTTATACAATATGCTGTTCGATGAAACTGGTATCAACCTTGTTTTGAAGATACAGGTTGTGTGAGAGGATTCTTTCGCAAACACTGATTGTTGTCTTTAACGGCTCAATCCTGAATTCCCTCAGTGCCCTTTTCATTGTTATAATCGCCTCATCTCTTGTGGGTCTATGCACAATCAGCTTTGCAATCATCGAATCATAATAAGGCGTAACTGTTGCGCCCTGAAAGATATGTGTGTCAACTCTCACACCCATTCCGCCGGGCAGGATAAATCTTTCAATTTTGCCGGGGCAGGGCGCAAAATTGCGCTCAGGGTCTTCGGCGTTTATCCGGCACTCTATCGCGACGCCGGTATGGGTAATATCTCTCTGTTTTAAATTTATATTCTGGCCGCTTGCAACCTGAAGCTGCATCTTTATTAAATCTCTGCCGGTAACCATTTCAGTAACCGGATGCTCAACTTGTATCCTGGTGTTGACCTCGATAAAATAGAAATTTTTATTCTTGTCGAGCAGAAACTCGACGGTCGCGGCATTTTCATATTTGGCTTCCTTTATTACCTTAAGAGCCGCTTTGCACAGTTCCTCGCGGGTATGCTCATCGAGCACCGGACAGGGAGATTCTTCGATAAGTTTCTGATGACGTCTCTGTATAGAGCAGTCACGCTCAAAAAAATGCAAGGTGTTACCCGCCCTGTCGGCCATAACCTGCACTTCCACGTGCCGGGGTTCAACGATATATTTTTCCAGATAAATTGTGCCGTCCTTAAACACCACTTCAGCTTCGGCTTTCGCAGTGGTCAGTGCATTTCGCAGAGTGATATCGTTATGCGCGACCCGCATACCTCTGCCCCCTCCGCCTGCGGCGGCCTTTACTATTACCGGATAGCCGATTTTATTGGCAAGCTTTATTGCTTCGTTTTCGTCCTTAAGCTGGCCGTCAGAGCCGGGCACGACCGGCACATGAGCATTTTTAACAAGCTCTCTCGCAGCGACCTTGTTGCCTAAAAGTTTCATCGATTCCGGTCGGGGACCGATAAAGGTTATGCCGCAGTCCGCACATATTTCGGCAAAGTGAGCATTTTCAGCCAGGAAGCCATAGCCGGGATGAATCGCCTCGACATCGGCAACCTCAGCAGCACTGATAATAGTGGGGATATTCAGATAACTTTGTGCAGGACTTGCCGGGCCGATGCAGATTGCCTCATCCGCAAGTTCCAGATAGAAAGAACCTCTGTCAGCTTCGGAATAGACGACTACTGCCTCTATGCCGAGCTCGTGACAGGCTCGAATTATTCTTAAAGCTATTTCGCCTCTGTTTGCTATTAGTATTCTTGAGAACATCAAATACCTGCGGCAAATAAAATTAACAGACTTTTCAGCTCGACCAAGCTCGCCGGAGTCAGTCTGGTCTTATCCTGAAAAGCACATGGCCGAACTCGACGGCCTGGCCGTTCGAGACCATGATTTTTTCGACTGTGCCGGCAGTTTCGGCCTTTATTTCGTTCATAACCTTCATTGCCTCAACAACACAGACCACTGTATCAGACGTTACATGGTCGCCGACTTTCACATAAGGCTCCGAATCCGGGCTGGGCGCCGCATAGAATGTACCGACTATGGGCGAAGTTATATTAACAAGATTATTATCAGTTTGAACTGGCGGCGGCGGCTGAGCTGCACCTGCGGCAGGTACGGCTGACATTGGCATAGCGCCAGTTATGACAGGTATCGTGGCTACCGCCGGTATCTGCGGCCCAGATGGGCCGGGCCGTCTGAGATGAATTTTACTGTCGCCGTCGACTATTTCAACTTCCACAAGGTCGTTTTCAAGCATAAGTTCAATAAGTTCTTTCACTTTTTTCAAGTCGCTCTTTTTTTCATCGCCCATTATTGAGTCCTTCAAAATGGTTTTTATTTTAATACGGTAAATCCTCCATCAAAGCAGCATAGATTATTGGGACATAAGTATATTGAAAACGGTTATTTTTGCAAATGAATTTTGAAGGCGTTTTTCAGTAAGTCAGGAGATGTTCTGGTTCTCATTTTGTTTTTCAGCATAGTTGTATTATAATCCGGCTATGAGAAAGGACAACCATAAATTTGACATAACAGCAACGATATATTCGCTGACGGCTCTTTTATGCTGGATAGTTGGGCCGCTATCCATAAAGCAGCTTTCCGGCTGGCTCGATTTCTGGACGCAGAATATGCTTCGCTATTCGACCGCTGCGATTTTATTGCTGCCTTTTCTGCTTTTTTCAATCAGACGGAAAAAAATTGACCATTCGATATGGAAAAATGCACTCGGTCCGGCAATACCAAATATCGTAATGCAGTGTTTCTGGGCGGCGGGATTCTATTATATCAACCCTGCCTTTTTGACTCTGATAACAAAGAGCTCTATCCTGTGGACGATTATCTTCTCGATGATTTTCTTTCTTGATGAAAGGCCTTTGCTCAAAAGCATCCGCTTCTGGTTCGCCTCTGCTGCAATGATGGCAGGGCTTACAGGAGTAACGATTTTCGGTTCGAACTTTGCCGCAAAGGCAACACTTACCGGCATAATATTCGCCCTTCTGGCAGCTTTTACGTGGAGTCTTTATACGGTCGGTGTAAAGGGTTTTCTGTCGGGCTACGACAGCAGAATCAGCTTTGCAGTCGTTTCACTTTATACCACCGTTGCACTTGCAATCGCTGCGGTTTTATTCGGCAGACCTGCCGATTGTCTGGCGATGCCGCCTGCCGGCTGGATTCTCATTGTAGTTTCCGGTGTTGTCAGCATTGCTCTTTCGCACAGTTTTTATTATGCTGCGATAAAGCGTATAGGTGCGTCAATCCCCTCGCTGGTTACGCTTGCTCAGCCCTTCGGCGTCTTTGTTGTCTCCAGTATCATCTTTGCCGAGAGACTTACCATTATACAATGGATTTTCGGCATAATCCTTATTGCCGGGGCTTCTGTCGCCGTCTGGGCTCAGGAACATCTGAAAAAAGACTGATTTTGCCTGTGGAAGCAGAGGGGCTGTAACTTCTTTTTACAACAGTACTTACGAGTCAACACAAAAGGGATTTTACCGTTCTACTAAAAAATAGTGAAAAATTTTTGTTGATTTTACAGAACAAGTATATTACTATATGAGTATATTGTCATATAGTTATTGTCTTTTAGGTGAATCCATGAATATTTCAGAACAAAAAATGCTGTATGAAAAACAGGCGTTGATTTTCAAGGCTTTGGCGCATCCGCTGCGAATAGCGATTGTCGATTTTCTCAGAGATGGTCCTCGCTGTGTCTGCGAAATCACCGATTGTGTAGAATCGGAACAATCCAACGTCTCACACCATCTTTCCATCCTCATTAATGCCGGGGTGTTATCCTGCCAAAAGAAGGGACTTAACGTGATATACAAGCTGAAAATCCCCTGTGCGGTCAAATTTTTTTCCTGCCTGTGCGACTGTGTCAAACAGGTGGCAAAAGAAAACCAGAAGTTACTCAAAATGATTTAACTTCCAAAAGGTATTACTGTGTCTGCCGGAAATGAAGTAAAAAAACTGATTGGTATCATTATTGTATTCCTGGCCTGCTTTTATCTGCCTGTCGGCACTGCACGATTTGACGGTGCAATCAAAGAATCTTTACACCTTACAAAATGGTACGCCAGAGAACATGTTTTATTGTGCCTTGTGCCTGCATTTTTTATAGCAGGAGCTATTTCAGTATTTATAAGTCAGGCTTCTGTGATGAAGTATCTGGGCGCAAAGGCCAATAAGGCTCTTGCGTACGGAGTTGCAAGCATTTCGGGAGCGATTCTTGCGGTATGCTCCTGCACGGTTTTGCCGTTATTTGCGGGAATTTACAAAATGGGGGCAGGATTAGGTCCTGCCTGTGCATTCTTATATTCGGGGCCGGCGATAAATGTCCTTGCGATTATCCTGACTGCAAGAGTTCTCGGTTTTCAATTGGGCCTTGCAAGGGCGGTCGGGGCGATGGCATTCAGTATAATAATCGGCCTGCTTATGCACTTTATATACCGCAAAGAAGAAATCCAAAAAGCGGAAAATGCTATGGCCTTACCTGACGATGGGAAATTCAGGCCGCTTTGGCAGAATGGATTGTATTTTGCCTCGATGGTTGCCATTTTAGTTTTTGCCAACTGGGCAAAGCCGATTGAATCCAGCGGTGTATGGGCTGTGATTTATTCTGTAAAATGGATTATAACCGCTGTCAGTCTGGCGGCGTTGATTGTGTTTCTTGCGATGTGGTTCAGCAAAAAGGATTTGACTGACTGGACAAGTGCAACGTGGACTTTTGCCAAACAGATTTTGCCTCTTTTGCTTGCGGGCGTTGTCGTATCAGGATTTTTACTCGGCCGGCCGGGGAATGAAGGTCTCATTCCATCCAGATGGGTCGCCCGTGCTGTCGGAGGCAACTCCATTTCCGCAAATCTTTTTGCGTCCATCGTCGCAGCATTTATGTATTTCGCGACCCTGACAGAAGTTCCTATTCTGCAGGGGCTTATCGGGGCAGGAATGGGAAAAGGACCAGCACTGGCATTACTTTTGGCAGGGCCGGCGCTGTCGCTGCCGAGTATGCTTGTTCTGCGTTCGATTATGGGTACAAAAAAGACAATTGTATTTGTGTCGCTTGTAATTGTAATGGCAACAATTTCAGGAATGTTTTTCGGAGCGTTTTTCTAAAAAAGGAGTTTTTGGCTGTGACCACCGAAGAGAAAACAAGAAAACTTGGCATATTTGAACGATACCTTACCGGCTGGGTTATTCTGTGCATTATCGCGGGCATTGTTTTAGGCAAATTTGCACCCGGCTTTGCACGTTATCTCGATAGTTTTGCTATATATACCAATGGAGCGCCTGTTGTTTCAATTCCAATAGCGGTTTGTCTATTCTTTATGATGTATCCGATTATGGTGAAAATCGACTTTACAGAGGTGCTTAAGGCAGGCAGAAGTATAAAGCCGGTGGGGCTTACGCTGTTTGTCAACTGGGCGATAAAGCCGTTCACAATGTATGCGATTGCCTTATTTTTTCTCGGTACGCTTTTTTATAATTTCATAGGCCCGAATGCCGTTGACTATGTGAAGATGCCATTTGGTATGGATTTGCCTGTCGGTGCAACTTACGGAGTAGGAAAAGTAATAGAACAGAGCGGCGTAAAAGTTTTAGAAGTGCCTCTGTGGCGAAGTTATCTGGCCGGATGCATTCTGCTTGGCATCGCTCCCTGCACGGCGATGGTTTTGGTTTGGGGGTATCTGGCAAAAGGCAATGACGGACATACACTGGTAATGGTTGCGATTAACTCTCTTAGTATGCTTTTTCTCTACGGGCCGTTGGGAGGTTTCTTGCTCGGCGTCGGCAGACTGCCCGTTCCCTGGCAGGCTCTTGTCCTTTCGATAGCAATTTATGTTGCCCTGCCGCTGGTTGCAGGATTTCTTTCAAGAAAGTGGATAATCGCCCGTAAAGGACAAGACTGGTTTAATGAAAAATTTTTGCACTTTTTGACGCCGATTACAATCATTGCTCTGCTGGTAACACTGGTACTTTTGTTCAGTTTTAAAGGTGAGACGATTCTGAATAATCCGCTTACAATACTGTGGATAGCGATTCCGCTGTTCATACAGACCTGTCTGATTTTTGCGATAGGTTATTGGCTGTCAAAACTGTTGAAATTGTCGTATGCCGACGCAGCACCGTCGGCTATGATTGGAGCATCGAATCATTTTGAAGTTGCCATCGCAACTGCGACAATGCTTTTCGGCCTGTCGAGTGGTGCGGCTTTGGCGACCGTTGTCGGCGTTCTGATTGAAGTGCCTGTAATGCTGATGCTCGTAAAGATATGCCTTAAAACACAAAACTGGTTTGAAATAGCCACGAAGACACTAAGACACCAAGAAAAAATGATATAAATTAAAAAACCTTCGTGTCTTCGTGCCTTTGTGGCAAAAAGGTAAAAAATGAAAAAGATTCAGATACTCGGAACAGGCTGTCCGAAATGCAAAAAACTTGCGGAGCTTGTAGAACAAACTGCAAAAGAAATCGGTATTGAATATGAACTTGAAAAAGTTACAAAAATTAATGATATAATGAAGTTCGGTGTAATGGTTACGCCGGCTCTTGTTGTTGATGGAAAAGTAAAAGTT
>JBGOWI010000077.1:0-7660 GCA_041478555.1 Phycisphaerae bacterium | reverse complement strand
TGCGAGAATCATTATTCCGCTTGTGTCCTTGTCAAGCCGATGAACGATTTTCAGGCTTTGCTGGTCTTTTCTCTGTTTGCGGAGGTAATCGATTAAATTGATTTTGCCGCTGCGGTCGTGTGTAACACTTATTCCTGCAGGTTTGTTGATTGCTGCAATCTGGTCGTCTTCGTAGATTATTTCTATACTGTTTTTTGCCATTGGTTGACTTTCCGGTAATTTCCGGTTCTTTAGCCTTTATTTTACTGATTCGTTTTTCCTTTTCCTCATTTTTCTTTTTTTGTCAAGGTGATTGAAAAATTGACGATTTGCAGGTAAAAAATAAGATTTACAGCCGAAAAATTACTTGGCCGATTTGAACAATCCGGCTTAAAATAACGTAATATTAGGGTTTTGTACCGTATCGTACTGTTTAGCGGAACATTTCGTCTGTAAATCAGACAATTTTGCTCTATTTTTGTAAGTTATTGAAAGGGAAAGACTAATGAACCAAAAAAAATCGTTTGTACTTGTTGGGGGCCTCGTATTTATTCTTCTTTTAAATTCATTTTGTTTTTCTGAACCTGCCGAGAGAAAAGACATTGAAACGCTTCGCAACACCGGCGAGGTTTTCGCCGAGATAGCTGAGAAGGTTACGCCTGCGGTGGTGTTTGTAAGTGTGGAGCAGGAGGTTGTTCAGCAGATGCCCGACATTTTTTTCGGGGACCCGTTTGAGGAATTTAACGATGAATTTTTCAAACGTTTTTTTGGCCAGCCTTTTCCTCGTCAGCCGCAGCGTCAGCCTCGCCAGCAGAAGCAGATTCGCAGGGGCCAGGGTTCTGGTTTCATAGTTTCATCCGATGGTTATATTATGACCAATAATCACGTAGTTGAAGGTGCTGAAAAAATTACCGTAAAGCTTTCCGACAACAGAGAGCTTTCTGCCAAAGTAGTAGGCACAGACCCTGAAACTGATGTTGCAGTGATAAAGGTTGATGCGAATAATCTGCCGGTGGTCCAGCTTGGCGATTCTGACAAGCTCAAAGTGGGCGAATGGGTCCTGGCGATTGGCAACCCGTTTGGTTTAAGCCATACAGTAACTGCCGGCATTGTTTCCGCCAAAGGCAGAAGCAAGATAGGTCTTAGCGAGTATGAGGATTTTATCCAGACCGATGCTGCGATAAATTTCGGCAATTCAGGCGGCCCATTGCTTAATATCGACGGCAAGGTCGTTGGCATGAATTCAGCGATTTTCAGCCGCAGCGGCGGTTATATGGGCATCGGCTTTGCCATTCCTGTCAACATGGCAAAGTATGTTTACGACAAGATAATGACTGAAGGTAAGGTAACCAGAGGTTATATGGGGATAATGCTTAATGAGCTTACTCCTGAGATGGCCGAACATTTCGGTGTAAAGGGGCGCAAAGGTGTTCTGGTTGGTAAGATAGAAGAGAATAGTGCCGCTCAGAAAGGTGGCATTGAAAGGGGTGATATTATTGTGAAGATGGATAGCAAGGTGGTTGAGAATCCAGACAACTTTAGGAATGAGGTTGCCAGGAAAGCTCCCGGTACAAAAGTCAATCTTGTTGTCATAAGAAACGGTGAAGAAAAAGAACTTTCAATAGAGCTTCGGGCCAAGGAATCGAAGGCTGCCTTGGCTGAAGCGGGCGGCAAGGAGGCAAAACAGCTCGGAATAACGGTTCAGGATTTGACGCCTGAACTTGCCCAGCAGTTTGGTTATCCGGAGGAGAAGAGCGGTGTTATTGTTACCGATGTTGACCCTGCTTCTCCGGCAGCAGAGGAGGGAATAACCGCCGGCACTTTGATTACTGAGGTTAACCGCCAAAAGGTTGAAAATACGCAGGATTTCTGGAAGCTTGTCAAAAAGGCCGAAGGTTCGGTCCTTCTTTATGTCCGGCAGAATACCCAGCAGGGCGAAATCTCAAGATATGTTGTAGTAAAATTCAGCAAATAAAAGGTCAGACACGGATTTGGAATTTGAAAATATTTAGCCCCCGGCTTTGCCGGGGGTTTTCTTTTATGCGTTGTCGAGACACTTCTTCAATGTTTTACACACCAGAGAAATCTCATCTTTGCTGAGGTTGTTATAGAAGGGCAGGGCGATTGTACTTTTGCAGACTTTATCTGCGATGGGGAAATCGCCGTCTTTATAGCCGAATTTTTCAACCATAAACGGCTGCAGCGTTACCGATGGAAAGTAGTTTCCTACCTGTATTTCTTCTGCGGTCATAGCATTTAGAATTGCATTTCTTTTTGAGATGTAAGGCTCTTTTAGTCTGACGACAAAAACAAACCAGCTCACTTTGCATCCCTTTGGCGCCTTTGGCACAATAATTCTCTCGTCATTGGCAAGAATTTCCTGATACCATTCTGCGACTCGCTGTCTCTTTTGGATGAACTCATCAATCCTTCCAAGCTGGGCTATTCCCAAAGCGGCATTTATATCGCTCATTCTGAAGTTGTAGCCCAGTCTTTCGTGAGCGAGCCATCCGTTGCCTTTTGCTCGCCCCTGGTTTCGCAGCGATATGCACATCTCTGCAATCTGGTCATTGTCGGTTACAATCATACCGCCTTCGCCGGTGGTTATCTGCTTGTTTGGATAAAATGCAAAGGTGCCGACAGTGCCGAAGGCGCCTGCCTTTTTTCCGTTCAGTTCCGAGCCGAGCGCTTCGCAGCTGTCCTCGATAACAGGCAGATTATGTTTTTTGGCGATTTTGCAGACGCTATCCATACCTGCGGGATTTCCGAACACGGCCACCGGCAGAATAGCCTTTGTTTTTTTTGTGATTTTTTCTTCGATTTTTTTCGGGTCGATATTAAGGTTATCAGGGTCAATATCTACAAATACCGGCTTTGCGTCAACCATCAGGATGCAGTTTGTCGAGGCGATGAAGGTAAAGGGGGTGGTGATTACTTCATCACCTTTTTTTATGCCGAGCGCTTTTACGCATAAGAACAGGGCGCTTGTGCCGGAATTGGCGCTGATGCCGTGTTTTGTGCCGACGTAGTCTGCTATTTTCTTCTCGAATTCTGCCATTTTCGGTCCGAGTGCCAGATTTGGTCCCCTAAGCACCTCGGTTACTGCCTGTATATCTTTTTCTGTGATGTCGGGCCGTGATAAATGAATCTTCATGTAAAGCCTCCGGTTTTCAGATATAAAACGGCAATTATACTCTTAAACTTTTCCGAGAAAAAGAGGAAAAACCGAGCATCTGAATGGCGGCACAGCCCGCCGAAGTGTTAAATTCATCCTTGCCTGGCATCTGTTTTTCGCGTATAATATTTGAGAATATCCATTGGGGACTAATAAATGGCAAATCCTGATGATGTGGAAGAAATTTTGTATTACGCCATCAGCAGAGAGGTAGAGGCCAATGTCTTTTATAATCTTCTTTCTCAGTATATCGATGATGTTCAGGTTCGTGCCATCTGCAATGAGTTTGCCGTAGAAGAGCTTGAGCACAAGGCCCGGCTGGAGCTTGAGATAATGAAGCTTGGCAGGGTTGTCAAGCCTCTTGTTGGTATTGAACAGGGCGGCAGAGCAAATCCCAGGCCTCTTGATTATATGCTGGATATGGCCAAGGTTATGCGGTTGAGTCTGCCGGACCTTTTACTTTTTGCGATGACAAAGGAGAAGGCCTCTTTCCGGCTTTACATTGATTTGCTGGCGATGGTAGAAGATGAGCAGTCTCGCCAGACGCTTCTGGAGCTTGCCGAAGAGGAGGCTCGCCATAAAATGAGATTTGAGATTGAATACGACAGACTTTTGGCCGGCCGCCGGAAGCCGCCGATATAGATATGCGTTTTTAACTTCGCAGGTCGATTATACATGCGTTTTTTACATAGTTTCTTATTACAAATTCTGCCATGTTTACCCATAGTTTTGCTTTGTCCAGTACATTACTGTCGCTTGTAGCGACGATTTCGTCGGCCTGTATAAGTGCTGCATCGGGATTATTGAGTAGTTCTACGTGTGTGGGGGTTTTTGTTCCTGCCGATTCAATAATGCCCTTGAGTCTTCCGCTGTTTGATACGGGCTTATCGAGCAGCCAGCAGGCGTTTTTTACATTCAATTCAGTCAGAGCGTCGTTAATCAGTTCTATTGCGGGTATTGTTTCATTGACTTTTCTGTATGTCCCGTGCATACCTGCCAGGTCCCGCAGACAGCCGTCTCTGCCGATAAAAAGAAATCCAGCGCTTATTGCCGCCTCGATGGTTATCAGGACGTTATATCCGTCGATGAGGATATCCCGGCCGGCAAGTTCGCCGGGCTGCAGTTGTCGAATCAGTCGTCCTGCAAGCTGTGTATCTGAGCAGCTGTTTCGCATAACTGCAAGTCTTTGTCTTTGGGTAAGTTCGAATCTGTCGCCGACTAATTTCAGAGCGGCGTTTTGTGGGTATCCTTTTGTCAGAAGCAGCGAGTAATCAGCCACCGCCTGCCGCAGGGCGGGAATATTTTCCCGGCAGAACAGACTGCTGTCCTGCGGATGAGCGCCTCTGTGTTTTCTTTTGTCCGGCATAATTTAAATTATACCTTTTTTTTACAGATGATATTGAATAAAATCGTTTGATAAAATAAAAGTTCGTGTTATTTTATCATCCGGTTTTGAAGGTAATGCTATGACATTAGAGCAGTTATTGAAACTGATGGACAGGCCCTTGCTCGAGCGGCCGCGGGTATGTGCCGACTCTCGCAGGCTGCGTCAGGGCGATATCTTTGTAGCGGTAAAAGGCACGCGTATGGACGGCCATGACTTTATCGGCCAGGCGGTCGTAACAGGCGCCAGATACGTTGTCTCGCAAAAGCCGGTTACGGTTGCGTCAGCCGAAGTTATACAAACTGACGATACAGCCGAAGCGCTTGGCTTGCTTTCTCAGGCATATTTTGACCAGCCCAACAGCAGGCTTGTCAACCTTGCGGTTACCGGCACAAACGGCAAGACAACCACGACGTATCTGGTTCGTTCAATAATTACGAATGCCGGCAAAAAATGCGGCCTGATAGGAACTGTGGTGATTGATTTTGGCAGCGGCGCGGACGACATTGAAGCCTCGATGACAACCCCGGATGCGTTTGAGCTTGCGTCTATCTCGGACAATATGACAAAAGCGGGCTCAGAGTATCTCGTTATGGAGGCCAGCAGTCATGCGATTGAGCAGAATCGTCTTGCGGGAATAAATTTCAAGGCTGCTGCTTTTACGAATCTTACAGGTGAGCATCTGGATTACCACAAGACGATGGATGCGTATCTGGCCGCCAAATTAAAGCTTTTTGAGAAGCTTTCGCCTGATGCGACGGCGGTAATAAATATCGACGACCCCGTTTGGGAAAAAGTCGCCGGCGTAACAAAGGCCAACAAACTCTTTTATTCGCTCGACAGGCAGACCGATCTGACTGCCGATATAATTTCAATGGATATTGCAGGAACGATATTTGATTTGAATTTTCAGGGCCAAAAGGTTCGGATAAAAACGCCCCTTATCGGCAGACATAATATGAGCAATCATCTTGCCGCGGCAGGCCTGACGATTGGTTGTGGTTTTGACCTTAAAACAATTGCGGAGGGTCTGAGTAAACTAAGCAGAGTTCCCGGCAGGCTTCAAAAAGTGCCTTTTTCAGGTGATTTTACGGTTCTTGTGGATTATGCCCATACGGATGATGCGTTAAAAAACGTCCTTTCGACCTTAAAGCCTCTTTGTAAAAATCGTCTGACGCTTGTTTTCGGCTGTGGCGGCGACAGGGACAAAACCAAGCGCCCCCGGATGGCACAGGTTGCCGAGCAGTTTGCCGACAATATTTTTGTTACCAGCGATAATCCGAGAACGGAAAGGCCCGCAGCGGTAATAGATGATATCCTCCAGGGTTTTTCAAACCCTTCTTCCGAAAATATCACTGTTCAGCCGGACAGAAAGCTGGCGATTGAGGCAGCGGTTAAAAATGCAAAGGCTGGTGATATAGTTCTTATCGCCGGCAAGGGACACGAAAATTATCAGATTATCGGCACGGAAAAAACTCACTTCAGCGATGTCGAGACCGCCGCAGAATTCCTGTGGTGAGCTTGCCGAACCATTTGCGATGAATCCCGCACCTTCTAAATATTCAGTGTATCTCGTATATCTTTTGAAGAGTCGTAAGGATGATAGCTTGTATATTGGATATACCAACGAGAAAATTGAACAGAAAGAAGGTGCGGGATGAAGCCTTTAGGTATAAAGAAACTCGCTGAAGTTATAAAAGCTCAAATCATACCCGACAGCACAAAAACTGTTTGCCGCGGTGCGACCGCGTCGCAACGGGTAAGCAGCGTAAGCATTGACTCCCGTGAGGTTTGCCGCAGTGGGGTGTTTTTCGCAGTTAAGGGGGCAAATCACGACGGCCATGATTTTGTCAATCAGGCTTTTGAAAATGGTGCAGCCTGTGCGGTTATTCATAAGGAAATCACTCTTGAGACCGACAGGCCCGTCCTGCTTGTTGGCGATACGATACAGGCCCTTGGCGAACTGGCAAGGTATGTAAGAGGCGGCTCGGCCTGTAAGGTTATCGCGGTTACCGGCTCAGTGGGCAAGACTACGACAAAGAACATACTTCATCATGTTTTAAGCGGTAAATTCAAATGTTTTGCCGCTCCCAAAAGTTACAACAACAATATCGGTGTGCCTTTAACTGTTTTTGATGCCCCGGATAATTGTGAATTTATTATAGCAGAGCTCGGCAGTAATCATCCCGGCGAAATCGAGCAGCTTACCCGAATAATTCAACCCGACATAGCCTTAATAACCACAATATGCCCTGCACATCTGGAAGGCTTCGGTTCGATTGAAGGCATAATAAAGGAAAAGGTTTCCATTACGGTTGGTTTAAGGCAGGGCGGGAAGTTGTTTATTAACGGCGATAAAAAAGAGCTCGTTGATTATTGTAAAAGCAGCCGTTTAAATTTTACGACTTTCGGCACAACGGAAAATTGTGAAGTGCAGGCAAAAGATATTGAACTGTCTGGCGACAGAAGTATTTTTCTTATCGAGGATGTTATGGTGAATTTACCGCTTGCCGGCAGGGCGAACGTCGAGAATGCCGCAGCGGCTTGGGCGGTCTGTAAATATCTTGGCATTTCAGCGGCTCAGTTTACCGGCTCGATTGCCGACATAAGGCCTGTCGGTATGAGGCTGGAGGTTATAGAGCTTGGTTCTATGACCGTTCTTAACGACTGTTACAATGCCAATCCCGGCTCGATGGAAAATGCCCTCCAGACACTTTCTCTGCTGGCAGAGCAGAGGAGTAAGAGGCCTGTTTTTATTTTTGGCCGGATGGGCGAACTTGGCGCCGAAAGCCAAAGGCTGCATGCCGAGCTGGGCCGAAGGATTGCTCATTACAAAATCCCGCTTGTTCTCACGACCCAAGGCGATAGTGCTGTGGCTGCCCAAACGGCAGATAAAAGCGCTGATTTTCATATCTGTGTAAAGGTTTTTGAGAATGTTAGCGAGCTTGCCGATAATCTGCACAAATTTATTCAACCTGACGATATAATATTAGTTAAAGCTTCCCGTAGTGAACGTTTTGAGGTGGTTGTGGATAAATTGAAGAAACTTTTTACCGGAAAATAAAATAGAAATTCCACAGTTTTGAATTTTTAATTTTTAATTTTGAATTACTTTTATGCTG
>JBGOWI010000005.1:0-88832 GCA_041478555.1 Phycisphaerae bacterium | reverse complement strand
CTCTAAAAAACGACCGTGGATAATCTCCACCCCAACGCTTCTCAACGCGCTTATATATTTCTTGTGCCGCTCTATCCTGTCAGGATGCCATTTTACAAAGGTCGTAAAATAAAAAATGCCGGCAATTGTATCCTTTGCGTACATCATCGATTCGGCCAGTTTACGATAATTGAGCCATTTGTACTTGTGGTAAGCGGGATTTTTTTCGAGGGCGTAATAAACGTTAAATCCATCTATATAGAAACAATAGCGGCTCATCCTTGACTCCATTTAAATAAAAAAACCCAGACGTCCGAAGAAGTCTGGGGCCTGATAGACTAACTATCAGGGATGTACATATATTATCGCACATAAGGATCATTTGTTCAAGTCTAATTTTCAAAAATTTTTAAGAAATACTCTCAACCCTTCTTTTTCTCACCATCACCACACCCAGACCGAGCAGCAAAAGCTGTCAGGGCTAAAATAGTAACCTCAGCGTTTTCTTCTCACCATCACCGCACCCAGACCCAGCAAAAGAAGTGTTGCTGGTTCGGGGACGGAGGCAACACGGAAGCCACCAACTTGGAAATCGTTTTCGCATTCTGGCTCCTCATTGGCAGTTCGATAAGAGGATGAGATGAAAAGGCTGCCACTAGTGAACTCGCCGCCTCGCCAGCCGCGATTGGAAGTTGTTCCGTAACTTGAGTCATTGTACGGATTTTCCATCCATTCCCAGACGTTGCCCATCATATCAAATGTGCCGTTGAGTTCTTCGCCTCCGCTGCCGACATCCCAGGGTTCACTGCCGGCGGAAGGCGCATAATTCCATTTTGTCGGGTCCGGTTTGTCCGGATAGCCCGGTAAGCCGGGAATAAGGTCTGCACTCGAGGCATTGGAATAAGTCTGAAGCGTTGAGCCATTCCAATAAGCTGCTTTTACCCACTCATCTTCCGTCGGCAGGAAATAGAACGCATCTTTATGGCGATAGAGATTCGTTCCACCGGCTGCTTCCGAAGCAGACCAAGTTGCCAGCGTATAATCACTTGTGCCTTGCGTGCCCGTAAACTTATAGGCTGCCTGATGGCTTGTACTGGTGTTTAACCAGTTGACAAACTGTGCTGCTTCATACCAGCTTACGCCATTGGTCGGCACATTCAAACCTATGTAATAGGCATTTCTATCATACGCATTGGCCGGATTACCCGTTACCGGCATACCAAGAGAAGCTGTGAACTTGTTCCATTGGCCGTTGGTAATCTCGTAGGTGCCCATACGGTAGTCGTTGTTGACGATGCCGTAACCGCTGGTGGGGTTCGTGCTGCCAGAAATCGGCACGAAGTCGATAGTGAACTGATTGCTTCCTGTACCAAATGTGTCAGCCGAAGCAAAATTAGCTAAAGCCATCACACACACAATAATTGCCAAAACTTTTATCCTCTTCATTTTCTTCTTTCTCCGCTCGTAACCTTACCATTATAACACATTTCCTGCTGACAACCAAGAAAAAACAAACTTCTACTTCAATTTACTCGAAATATGGTGAACGCTTACAGAAAAAAATTGACTTTAACAGTGTTTGTCGATACTTTTTACATACCTGATAAAAATAATTATTTCTGCATAAGGTGTTTATTTTGAGGGACTTGCAACAAGTTACGGTAATAGGTCTCGGTCTTTTAGGCTCTTCTATCACGCTGGGCATAACCCGCAACGGCACGGGTATAAAAACGGTCGGCTACAGTCACAGAGCCGCCACTCGCCGGCACGCAAGACGGCTTGGCGTTGCCGATGTGATTTTTGATGACATCTGTAAAAGTGTTGCCCATGCCGACATGGTTATCCTCGCAACACCGATATGCACATTCGAGGAGTTTTTCAGAACTATTGCACCTGCTCTAAAGGCCGGATGTATCGTCACCGATGTCGGCTCAACAAAAGTCCTGCCTCACAGATGGGCAAAAAAAATCCTTCCAAAACATGTATATTACGCAGGCTCTCACCCTATTGCGGGCTCTGAACAAAGAGGCGTGGAATTTGGAAGGGACGATTTGTTTGATGGAGCCAGCTGTATCATAACCAAAGAAGCCGCAACAAATCCGTCTGCCGTGCGGACTCTGAAAAAATTCTGGTCGCTGCTCGGCTGCCGGGTTACTACAATGACGCCGCAGCAGCACGATATGATTTTCGGCAATGTCAGCCATCTGCCGCATGCAGTAGCAGCAGCGCTGCTGAACGCCTCCGATTCGAAGCAGCTGAAATTCTGCGGCAAAGGTTTTGTCGATACCTCAAGAATCGCCTCAGGCCCTGCGAATATCTGGTCGGATATCTTCTACACAAATTCCGCGAACATCTGCAAAGGTATCGACAAAACAATCAGGGAACTGCTCAAGCTTAAAAAGGCGGTAAAATTCAAAGACAAAAAACAGATTGAAAACCTGCTTCAGCTCGCCCGGTCCAAACGGGCAAAGCTCATTGAATACAAGGTTTCGAAAAAGGAAATACTGTGAAACAGTGGCGTTTCGAAGTTTTCGATCGCCCCGGCACCTGTGCCTGCGCAACTACAGGTGCAGGCAGCGACGATGTTCACGGCCGGGGAGTGCATCAGGACATAAAAGAACTCGGCATTGATACCATTCAGGAAGTTCAATCAGCCAGGGTCTTTCTGATTGACCCCGCACCTTCTGACAATTCAGTTTTGAATATTGGAAGGTGCGGGGTTGAAGGTGATTTCGATGCCGATTTTGCAAAACGCCTTGCCGGCGAATTACTCGCAGACCCGGTTTGTGAAAATTTTCATATCGGCAGAAGTTCAGCCCCCGCCGGTCTCGCAAAGGCAACGGTAATTGAAATTCATTTAAAAAGCGGTGTAACGGACCCCGTTGCAGAATCAGTCATGACGGCGATTGACGATATGGGCAAAAAATGCCAAGCCGTCAGGACCGCACGAAAGTATATTCTCTTCGGCGAGATTTCCGAAAAGCAGCTCAAAAAAATCATCCGCAGACTTTCAAACGATTGTATCGAAGTTGTTGTTATCGGCACTGATGCGGAACCGCCCAACCCGCATCTTGCACCCTACAAGCTCAAACTTAAAACAATCGACATAACAAAACTCAACGAATCGCAGCTTGAGCAGTTGAGTAAAAAAATGGATTTGTTCCTCAACACTATTGAGGTGAAAACCATTCAGAATTATTACAAGACTCTGGGCAGAGAACCGACAGATGTTGAACTTGAAACTCTCGCACAGACCTGGAGCGAACACTGCGTCCATAAAACCCTCAAGAGCAGCATCGACCTTGATTTCAACGGCCAAAAGATTCACTTCGATAATCTCATAAAGGACACGGTCTTCAAGGCCACAAAACAGCTCGACAAACCCTGGTGCATAAGCGTCTTTAAGGACAATGCAGGTGTAATCGAATTTGATGAAACCGATGCTGTCTGCTTCAAGGTGGAAACCCACAATCACCCTTCTGCTCTTGACCCTTATGGCGGAGCAGCAACAGGCATCGGTGGAGTGCTTCGCGACCCGATGGGCACCGGCCTTGGCGCTAAACCCATTGCCAACACCGATATCTTCTGCTTTGCAGAACCGGACAAAAGTTTTGATGAAATCCCCAGAGGCGTTCTGCATCCCAAAAGAATAATGAAAGGCGTAGTCGCAGGCGTAAGGGACTACGGCAACAGAATGGGGATACCAACCGTCAACGGCGCAATTTTCTTTGACGACCGCTATCTGGGCAATCCGCTGGTTTTCTGCGGCAACATCGGAATAATGCCGAAGGACAAATGCTTCGGCAAGGCACAGTCCGGCGACCTTGTTATGGTCATCGGCGGCAGAACAGGCAGAGACGGCATTCACGGCGCAACTTTTTCCAGCGGTGCTTTGACAGGCGAACACGAAACGGCTTTTTCACACGCCGTCCAGATTGGAAACGCCATCACTGAAAAGAAAATGCTCGATACGCTCCTGCAGGCAAGACAGCAGAAGCTCTATAATGCCATCACTGACTGCGGCGCAGGCGGCCTGAGCAGCGCCGTCGGCGAAATGGGCGCTTCCTTAGGCGCAGAGGTTGACCTTGAAAAAGTCCCGCTCAAATATGCCGGCCTTTCATACACAGAAATCTGGATTAGCGAAGCGCAGGAGAGAATGGTTATTGCCGTAAAGCCCGAAAACCTGCAGCGCATAAGCAAAATCTTCTCCGATGAAAATGTCGAGGCAACCGTTATCGGCAGATTTACAAATGACAAAAAACTTACCTTAAAATATCAGGGAATGCAGGTCGGCCAAATCAATATGGACTTTCTCCATAACGGTCTGCCCAAATATTCGAGAAAGGCCTGCTGGCATTCGAAAAATTTAACAGAGCCTGTCCTTGAGAAAAAAGAAAATTACAATGATGAGCTTTTAAAAATTCTTTCCTCGTACAACGTCGCAAGCAAGGAATGGGTCATACGCCAGTATGACCATGAAGTTCAGGGCGGCTCGGTCGTAAAACCCCTCGGCGGAATCGCTAATGACGGCCCGAACGATGCAGCAGTAATTCAGCCGAAATCCAATTCTGACAAAGGTATTGCAATCGGCTGCGGCTTAAATCCTTTCTATGGCGATATAGACCCATACTGGATGGCTCTTGCAGGAATTGACGAAGCGATAAGAAATATCATCTGTGTCGGCGCAAGACCTGACAGAATCGCACTGCTGGATAATTTCTGCTGGGCAGACTGCAAAAAAGAAGAAACCTTAGGCTCTCTGGTCCGCTCTGCCCAGGCCTGTTTTGACGGCGCCGTTGGTTTCGGTGCACCATTTATTTCGGGTAAAGACTCGCTGAACAATAATTTTCTCTGCGATGACGGCACGGAAATATCAATACCTGCAACGCTGCTGATAAGCGCAATAGGCCTTGTTGATGACGTTAAAAAATGCGTAACAATGGACGCCAAGTCCGCCGGTAATCTGTTGTTTATGGTCGGCCTTACGAAAAACGAGCTTGGCGGCTCACATTACTACAAAATTCAAAATCAACTCGGAGCAAATGTCCCAAAAACAGATATCAAAACCGCTGCTGCTGCTGCTGAAAAGATACACAGGGCGATTGACGCAGGTCTTATTATAAGCTGCCACGATTGCAGTGAAGGCGGCCTTGCTGTTGCACTTGCAGAGATGGCCTTTGCAGGCGGCTTCGGAATCCACGCCGACCTTAAGGGCTTACCAAAAACCTCTGATTGTGCCGCTCCGGCGACGCAATTATTCAGCGAGTCCTGTTCGCGATACATAGTGGAAGTCAAGCCTGAAAATTACAACGATTTTGCGAAACTTATGCTCGGCGTCCCCTTCGGCCAGATAGGAAAAATAACCGAACAGAAAAGATTTATCGTTAAAGATGCTGCAGGCAAAAAAGTTATTGATATCGAAATTGACAAGCTGAAAGACGCCTGGCAGAAACCATTGAAATGGTGATTAAATGGCACAACAGGTAAACCCCGTTAGAAATTCTAAAACGGGGAATGTGATATAAAAATGGAAAATTCCTAACAAGGCAATAATATGATACAGAAGGGAAAAATTTCTAACGGGGTAAACGCACTGGTTTTAAGAGCAGCGGGCATCAATTGTGATGTGGAGACGCAATACGCACTTGAGCTTGCCGGCTGCCAGGCACAGAGAATCCATATAAACAGAATCATTGAAAGCCCTGATATTCTCGATACCTTCCAGATTCTTGTCATTCCGGGCGGTTTCAGTTACGGCGACGACGTCGCTGCAGGCAAAATCCTTGCAAACCAGATTATTCATCATCTCTCCGACAGACTTAACGCCTTTATAGAATCAGGCAAAATCGTCCTGGGCATCTGTAACGGTTTTCAGGTCCTTGTAAAGACCGGCATCCTCGGTAAAATCGAACCTTCAGGCAGACAGCAGATAACAATCACGTACAACGACAGTGGTAAATTCGAGGATAGATGGGTATATCTTGAACCTTCAGGCAGAAAGTGTATCTTCATCGACCCTGACAGAAGAATTTATCTGCCGATAGCTCACGGCGAAGGAAAGGTTGTCTTTGAAAATAATGAAGTGCTTGAAAGACTGAAGGCAGATGGCCGAATTGTATTCAGATATGTTGACGAAAACGGCAATACCGGCCCATTTCCGATAAATCCCAACGGTTCGACTGATTCTATCGCAGGTCTGTGTGATTCAACCGGCAGAGTATTAGGGCTTATGCCTCATCCTGAAAGATTTGTAAGACACACTCAGCACCCGCACTGGACAAGATTGAATGACAAAACCAGAGCCGACGGCAGAACAATCTTTGACAACGCCATCAAATATGTAAAACAAAATCTTTTGTAATACCACCCCGCCTAACGGCGAGGTCTCGCCAGAGGCGGATGACTTTTAGTCGCAAATCTCGTCTTTTTTACTCTTTTTCCTTGCTTTTTTACAAAATCAAGGGTATAATTGGTTAATCTGTTCCTCTTTATTAGAAAGTATTGTTCGTTGCAAAAGAGGGGGCAAAAGGAGGCGGAAAGATGATAAGGTTTCGAGAAGAAAAGTCTGGCATATCGATTTGTCCCAGGACGGGCAAGCATATTAAAGGTAAGAGAAAACACCGCTGGTTGATATGGCTGTTTCCGGTGGTCGGCCTGCTGGCGTTAATCTGGACGTTGATACGGGTGATTCCCAAACCCTCACGAATAACTTATCCCTGTCAACGAGTTGCTTTTCCGCTTGCATCGGGTTTTATCGTCTGGCTTCTGGGTTTGGGTGGTTCGGCGGCAGTTTTTCGTAAGGCAAAAAGTCATTTTTCACGTTCACGCTACATTAGCGGATTATTGTGTGTAGCAGTTAGTATCGGGTGTGTATGGCTTTGCCTGACATTTAACACGGATAAACAGACAAAGGCAGCCGGCTCATCACCTGCAAACAGCCCCATAGGAGTTGCCAGAGGAGTTCATCCAGGCCGAGTAGTTTGGGTGCACGACCCGAATGCTACTACTTGGAATGGTCCGGGTACGGGTGATGGGTATTGGTGGCAGAGCAATCATACCAATCAGCAGGTTATTAACTCGATGATACAGCGTACCATTTGTACGCTGACCGGGGAAGTGGATGTTGCAGAGGCGTGGAACGCTCTTTTTCTATATTTTAATCAAGAACACGGTAAGCCAGACGTGGGATACACAAGCGGCGAGAAAATTATGATTAAAGTCAATTTTGTGGATATGATAGCCGTAAGGGGGGACGCCGGCGCCACCGATTATAACTTTGTCAGCGTCAACCACCATCCTGACTATCCGATATGCTCACCCCAGATTATGCATGCACTGCTGGACCAGCTTGTGAACGTCGTCGGAGTATCCGAGTCTGATATTGCTATTGGCGACCCAACCTGCTTATGGTGCAATGAATTCTACGATATGATTCAGCCGGATTTCCCGAACGTTCATTATCTGGATTATCTCGGTTGGTATAACCGGACCCAAGCCACGCCCTCCGACGTCAATTTCTACTGGAGTACCACGCATGCCAACGGTAAAACGCAGGACCATGTTATGCAATCGTATGTGGACGCAGAATACTTTATCAATCTGCCCTCTCTAAAAGGCCATTACAACGTGGCGGGAATTACCCTTTGTGCAAAAAACCATTTCGGCTCTCTCAGAAGACCGGATGCCAGCGGATATTATGATATGCACTCGGATTGTGCCTATAGCGTTCCAGCCAGCGGCAAGTACAGGGATTTGGTAGACTTGATGGGGCATCGCCATCTCGGCGACAAGACGCTGCTTTGCCTCATTGATGGGTTATATGCGGGCCAGCACGGGAAAACGATCCCTCCGTTTACTTCTCCAGTTCCGCTGAAATGGCAGATGGCGCCATTTAATAATGATTGGCCTTCAAGCATTTTTGCCTCGCAGGACATGGTGGCCATCGACTCTGTGGGTTTTGACTTTCTCGTTACCGAATGGCCTGATCCCAACGGCCCGGCTCATGCAGGAACCGATGATTACCTCCACGAGGCGGCACTGGCGAATGACCCCTGCTCAAAAACATTTTACGACCCTGAAAGGGACGGAACGCGACTGTCCAGTCTTGGCGTCCACGAGCACTGGAACAACTCTATCGACAAACAATATTCCCGCAACCTCGGTACCGGTAACGGTATCGAACTTGTTGCCCTTTTCGGTGCTATCGCCGGTGATTTTGACGAAGACAGGGATGTGGATTTTGAGGATTTGCAGGTGCTGGTTGAAAATTGGCTGCAGCCGCCAACGCCTGGATGTCCAGGCGACCTGACTGGCGATGATTGTTTCGTGAATATGAAAGACTTCGCCGTTTTTGCCGGGAATTGGTTCTATTAGCAGCCGAAAAAATTAAGGCGGCTCCTAAAAATTGCTTTTGTCGCGAGAACGAGCAAAATTTTCTGTCCTCTGTCTGCCGGATTTTTTCACCTTATTCCCAGCCTCTCAGCTTCCGCTTCCAGTCCGTATTTTTTCATTTTTTTATAAAGAGTGGTTCTGTTGATATTAAGGGCCTTTGCCGTAAGCTGTCTGTTCCAGTTGTTTGCCTCAAGGACTGCTCTGATAATTTTTCTTTCCGGTTCGACAATCGCGTTTTTGAGACTTATGTTTTTATAATCTTCCGGACTGATTTCGACCATGTGAGAGGTTATATTGACAGGTATATCTTCTAATGTGATATAGTCTGTTTTGCTCAAGAGGACCGCTCTTTCCAAAACATTTTCGAGTTCACGTACATTTCCCGGCCAGTTATATCTCTGCAGGGCATCCATTGCCCTCTCGGTAATTCCCAGCTTTGCACGGTTATGCGATATGCAGAAGTTTTTCATAAAATGCTCGGCAAGCAGTGGGATATCGGCCGGTCTTTCGTTAAGTGCCGGAAGGTTTATTGTTATTACATTGATTCTGTAATACAAATCCTCTCTGAACCTGCCGTGTTTTACTTCTTCGAGTATATTTTTGTTCGAGGCGACAATCAAGCGAGTATCGACGGTAATAGTTTTGTTGCTGCCGACAGGCTCAAGCTGTCTTTCCTGAATGACGCGCAGAAACTTTACCTGCAGGGCCGCCGAAGCGCTGCAGATTTCATCGAGAAAAATTGTGCCTCCGTCTGCGGCAAGAAATTTTCCCTGTTTATCGCTGATAGCGCCGGTAAAAGAGCCTTTTACGTGTCCAAACAATTCACTTTCGAGCAGAGTTTCCGGCAGAGCACCGCAGCTTACCTCGACGAATGGTTTATCCTTTCTTCCGGAGCGGTAATGAATCGCTCTTGCCAGAATAGTTTTTCCCGTGCCGCTGGGCCCTGTCATAAGGATAGTTGACCTGCTGTCCGCAACAGCCTCGACAAGGTCGAAGATTTTAGCCATTTTGTAATTCTGACTGATGATATTTTCAAGGCTGTATTTGCGTTCAAGCTGGCTTTTGAGATTTTCGTTTTCGCTGATAAGCGACTGCTGTTTCAGCGACCTTTCGACAGCCAGCCGTAAGTCGTCATCATTAATGGGTTTTGTAAGGTAATCGTAAGCCCCCATCTTGATTGCCTCGACGGCGCTTTCAATTGTACCGTAACCAGTGATAATAATCACAACGGTCTGCGGATGATTTTTTTTGACTAAATTGAGCAGCTCGAAACCGCTGCCGTCCGGCAGATTGACATCAACAACGGCGAGAGAAAATTTTTGTTTTTGTATCTGGTTTACCGCCTGTTTGTATGATTCGGCTCCGACAGTGCTGTAACCTTCGAGTTTTAAAAACTCGCAAAGCGAATCAAGTATTATCCTGTCGTCGTCAACTATTAAAATATTGCTGTTCTTCATAGATTCCAAATTTTCGTTTTTTGTATTCTTTTGTTTTACCTGTTTCTTCCTTTGTGTCTTCGTGCCTTCGCGGCTATTTCTCTTTTTATTTATTCAACGGCAGATAGACTGTAAATATGCTGCCGACATTGGGTGCATTCTGAGCGGTGATTTTTCCGCCGTACTTTTCTATGATATCCCTGCAGATAGCAAGCCCCAGCCCGGTGCCCTTGCCGCCCGTCTTGGTCGTAAAGAAGGGCTCAAAAATTGCTTCACTGTTTGCCGGCTCAAATCCCGGTCCTGTATCCCGAAACTTTATTACTGCAATATTATCATCAGAAACACCGCAGCTTATTGTTACCTTTCCGCCGTCGGGCATTGCCTCAACTGCGTTCTTGAGCAGATTACAGAACACTTGAAAGAGGTTTCCGCCTCTTGCTTTCGGCAGAGGCGACTTGAACTGGCGTTCGATTTCTACCCCTGCTGCCACAGCCTTCGGCTCAACAAATTTGATTGCATCGTCGATGATTTTATCCATAGGTGTATCCTCGAGAGTCGAATATCTGCTTCGTGAAAACTCAAGCAGTTCTGTAATAATCTGTACCATTCTTTTCAGTCCCTCCCCGGCATGTTCAAGGTACTCGACGGGCTTTGACAGCCCTTCTTCGCTGATGGCTCTTTTTGCCAGATTGATGTATCGCATTATCCCGTCGATTGGATTATTAAGTTCGTGTGCCACCTTGCTTGCGAGCTTTCCCAGAGCGGCAAGCCTTTCAATATTTGCAAGCTGCTTTTGGATATTTGCTCTTTCGGTCATATTTTCCAGCATGATAAGGCCGCCCTGTATTGAATCAGCCGATGATTTTCTCAGCGGTGCACATGTTATCTGCAATAGAGACATTTTGTCTGCAAGACAATAGCTCACATTATCAAACCGACAGATTTTGCCGTCTTTTATAACTTCCCGCAGTATTTTGCGCCAGTTTCCCCAGATTTTTTCATTAGTTCCGATTGCGAGTGTAACGTCGGCGGTTGTTCGTACATCTATAAGGTCAGAAGCGTATGAATTTGCAGTTAGAATCTTAAGTTCTTTGTCAAACACGATAACCCCAACCGGCAGTGACTGCAAAACAGCAGGGGCAAAACCCTCCTCCGCCCCTTTGCCAAGCTCTTTAATCGAAGTGTCTTGTCGACCAGTATTGGACATAATGCAGTATTATAGAAAATGTTAGCAGTATCTGTCAATCTTCCATGTTGCAAAAAATCAACAATGCTGCTTTAAAAAAACATACCCTCGCTGCCGGTCTTCTTAATCATAACATATTTATAAACAATATCTTATGACTTTTTTATATATCAGGAGACTTGATTTGATACTTACACTGCTGTTTTTATTTATTCCAGCATAGCCTTTGTTGTCGTTTTTAAACGACATTTGCTAATTTTACAATTTCCCAGGTTTAAAATTAGCAACGAAACGTTTGTAAGCCCATTCTAAGAAAGCTCTTAAACAAGTTAAAATGGGGTATTTTTGAGATTGTCTCGTTGGTATATTATTTGCAATAGTCTCTATAAGAAAAGAATGAAGGTTTTGACATTTTTAAACTAATATTAAGGCACGGAAGCAATGAGAGGAGGCAATGAGAGGAGGAAGCACAGACGCCTGCCTGTCAGGGTAGGCATATTCTGTCGAAAAGTCGGCTCATTACATGACCATATCTTTAGCGGCAGTACTGTAGACATCAGTCCTGATGGTCTTTTGGTGGAAAGCAGCCAGAACGCGATTATGGACACTGGTGACCTTTTCAATGTCGAGCTGGACATACCTGATGCCGATAGTGCCGACCGGTTTGGCGGCAAGGTTTCAGCATACGCACGTGTTGTAAGGATAGTTGATTTGCAGCCCGAGCAGACTTCGGCGAGCTCAGTCGAACCGAAAGCCAGCAAAAAACACATTGCCTTTCAATTCTGCACCAGGCCGCAGTTTGATATTTAACAGGATTTGCTGCCGCCATTGAGGCGTTGACACTAAGCCTCTCTTAAATTACCATCAGCTCCCATGAAAAAACCCTTTTGTCTATTGGTGGTTCTTCTTCTCATTTCATTTCTGGCAGGCTGCATAGGTTCAAATGCCCCATCCCCCAAGGTTTGGAAGGATATCAAAGCATCCGAGCTGATTAGTCAACAGCAGCCTTCGGAAAATAAAACCATGACCGTCAGTATGTATATATATCTATTTCAAATTCGGGCGGACAAACTAACGGAGATTCAGGAGCAAATCAGCCGAACCGACACATTGCCTGTAAAATACAACGACCCTGCTGCCTTTTCGGCCAATGGTCTTGTCGGTTGTGCAGGCGACAGAATCTCCTGGCAGAAAATAGCCCAGCTTCTGGCACAATCACAGCCTGAAATAAAAAAACGCATCAATCTTCTAATCACCGAAAATACACTCGACGACATCGTTATTGCTGAAACACCTCAGCCGGTCTCGGTTATCTACCGTTCAGGCAGTGCGACAGCAGGCATTGGTTTTGACGCCGGCCAAATAGCCCTTCGCATAAAGGCAGAGCCGCTTATCGGTCTGCGGCAGTTCTGCAGGCTTGATATCACGCCTGTTTACAGGACCGGCGTCGCACAGAAGACAAAAAAACAGCCCGCCGGCCGGGGCCATTATGAATTTGCCTTTGAATCAGCAGCCCTTAATGTCTGTCTGCGGCCGGGCCAGTTTGTCCTGCTTGCCCCTGCAATAGCACAGTCACAGCAAATCGGCACACAGACCATAGGCAATTATCTTTTCTATCCTCAAAGCCCCCAAAACACCGCCAATCTGTGCCTTATAGCCTGCAGCCTGATAAACAACCCGCTTTAATCCCGCACCTACTTTGGCATTGTAAACAAAAACGATAAACTAACCATTCTTAAGCAACTTTTGCAAAATAGTCTAATGCAACCACCTCAAAGTAGATGCGGGATGAAAAAAATAAAAAATAGTATTGACAGATTTTTTAAGTAGGACTAAAATAGTCATATATATAACAAATATCGAAGTACGAAATCCGAAATTCTAAACAAATTCAAAAATCGAATTTTCAAATGTTCAAAACGGTAAATACGAAAGTTTCGGTCATTTGAATTTTAGTAATTCGGATTTGTTTCCACCGTAAGGTGTCCTGTGGAGGGTTTCGATCCCCGCTTTTGCGGGGACAAGCATTCGAATTTAGGATTTTTTAGGCGGTTAGATGGATGTTATTAGGCGAAATACCGATTATGCCCTGAGACTTATCGTCGGCCTTGTGGAAAATTACGGCGGCGCACCAGTATCGGCTCGTCGGCTTGCCAAAAACTGCGATGTGTCTTACGAGCTTGGCTGTAAACTGCTTCAGAAGCTCTCTTCTTCAAAGCTGGTTGTTAGCCGGATGGGAGCCAACGGCGGCTTTGAGCTTGCAAAAAGTCCTGAAAAAATCAGTCTTTATCGGGTTATAGAAGCGATACAGGATGGTGTTTGTCTGAACAGATGTGTCTTTGATGTGAAGTGCTGCCCTAAAAGACCGGCCTGTATAGTAAGTAAAAAACTTGCTTCTCTTCAGAAATATATTGAAGAGTACCTGAAAAATATAACGCTGGATGAGCTGCTGAAAAGAAAATAAGAATGACCGTTTTAATTTGAAAGGGATTAACTATGTTTTGTTATCAGTGTGAACAGACAGCCGGCGGGCAGGGCTGCACAAAACTCGGCGTCTGCGGCAAAGACCCTGACATTCAGAGTCTTCAGGATATGCTTGTCTTCGGTCTTAAGGGCATCGCCGCTTATGCCTATCATGCAAGGGAGCTTGGCAAAACTGATGCGGAAGTTGACGGCTTTATGCACGAGGCGCTTTTTGCCACGCTCACGAATGTTGACTTCGATTTGGCAAGATTTTTTGAGCTTGTGCTCAAGGCCGGTCAGATGAATTTAAAAACAATGGAGATGCTGAATAACGCCCACGTGGAAAGATTCGGTGCACCCAAACCTGCACAGGTTTATGGCGGCACAAAAGCCGGCCCTGGTATTGTCGTTACCGGCCATGACTTGCTCGACCTTTATGAACTTTTAAAACAGACTGAAGGCAAGGGTATAAATATTTACACACACGGTGAGATGCTGCCTGCTCACGGCTATCCCGAATTGAGGAAGTTCAAACATCTCATCGGTCATTACGGCACAGCATGGCAGAATCAGCGAAAGGAGTTCGATGAATTCTCCGGTGCGATTCTGGTTACAACCAACTGTGTTATGATTCCCAGGGACGGTTACAAAGATAGAATATTTACCTGTGGCATAGCCGGCGTCGCGGGCGCTCTTCATATTAAAGGGCGGGATTTTGGCAAAGTAATTCAAAAGGCGTTAAAGTCCGCGCCGCTGAAGGAAAACAAGGCCGGCACATTAAACACCGGTTTTCACTATACTGCCGTGCTCGGCCTTGCCGATAAAATCATCACAGCGGTAAAGGCCGGAAAAATCAAACGCTTCTTCTTTATCGGCGGCTGCGACGGTGCAAAGCCGGGACGCAATTACTACACGCAGGTTGCAGAACTTGTGCCGAAAGATTGCCTGATACTTACCGCTGCCTGTGGAAAGTATCGCTTCAACTATAATGACTTCGGCACGATTGATGGCATACCAAGACTGATTGACACAGGCCAGTGCAACGACTGCTATTCTGCTATAAAAATCGCGCTGGCGCTTGGCGAAGCGTTCAAATGCGGCGTGAATGATTTGCCGCTGTCGTTTGTCGTCTCGTGGTATGAACAGAAGGCTGTTGCAATTCTGCTTACGCTGCTCTATCTTGGCATAAGGAATATCAGGCTCGGCCCTTCTCTGCCGGCCTTTGTCAGCCCGAATATTCTAAAAATTCTGGTTGAAAAATATAATATAAAGCCGATTGGCGAACCGGAAAAAGATATGGCTGAAATGCTCGGATAAAAAAGGATATGATATGAAAAAAGCTGAAAAAAATACCGTTCTTCAGTCTTGTATGGCAAACGCAGTTGACCTTGCCGGTCTGGTTGATTATTCAACCGATTCGATAGTAAGCAAAACGATAATAGATAAACCTGTCGGAACAATTACATTATTTGCTTTCGACGCCGGCCAGTCGTTAAGCGAACATCAGGCCCCTTATAATGCACTTGTTCAGATTGTCGAAGGCTCTGCTGTTCTTGTCATTGGCGGCAAAAACATCGAGGCAAAAGCCGGCGAAATTGTGATTATGCCTGCCAATGTCCCTCACGCCGTCCAGGCCAAAGAGCGTTTCAAAATGCTTCTGACGATGATAAAAAAATGATTGGTAACTTTTTAAAATCGATTGCTGTTGATTTCTGGGCGACGGTGGGCCGGATGAGTCCTTATCTGTTATTTGGTTTTGTCGTTGCCGGCATCTTGAAGGTTTTGATACCCACCAGCTTCGTGCAGAGACATCTGGCCGGAAAAGGTATTTGGCCGATAATAAAATCTTCGCTTTTCGGCGTACCTTTGCCTCTGTGCAGCTGCGGGGTAATACCTGTATCGATGTCGCTGCGAAAACGCGGCGCAAGTCCCGGTGCGACAGTCGCATTTCTTTTAAGCACGCCGCAGACAGGCGTTGACAGTATTTTTGTAACATTGAGCTTGCTCGGTCCGGTCTTTATGGTCGTTCGTCCTGTTGTTGCACTGATAACAGGCATAGTCGGCGGCATTGCGGTGGATTTATTCGGCAAAGATGCTTCTGCCGCCGCAGAGTTGCCGGACGATGAAGATTCGACAAATGACAAGAGCAAATTCTCAATCGGTTTTCGACATGCGTTTCTGGTGCTTCCTCGCGAACTCGGCACCGCGATGTTTGTCGGCTTGTTGATAGCAGCATTTATTTCAGTCGTTGTGCCTGACGACTTTTTTGCCGACAAAATCGGCACCGGCCTTGGTGCAATGATTTTAATGATGCTGGTGGGCATTCCAGTTTATGTCTGCGCAACGGCTTCTGTTCCGGTAGCTGTTGCGCTGATTGCTAAAGGTCTTACGCCCGGCGCCGCCCTTGTATTTTTAATGACGGGCCCTGCGACAAATGCCGCAACTTTTGTAACAATCTGGAAGGTCCTCGGCAGGCGTACAGCGATAATATATATACTTACCATTGCGGCCTGTGCATTGGCAGCCGGACTGTTACTTGACGCAACGTTCAGCAATTTAGGCGGTCAGATACACAGCCATTATCACAAAATGGGCACAACACCGCTCGAACACATCAGCGCAGTGATATTACTTGCTATACTTGCACTTGGAATTTATAAAAAGTACAAAAAGTAAAAGAAGAGCTCAATCTTCAATCTTAAATGTTAAATCTTAAATATCCGCCCTTATGGTTTATATGGGCTTTTTTCGTGGTCGTGGTGGTGATGATATGTTATAAATGCCAGCGGTATCGCGGCAAACGGCCATAATGGAAATGCTTTTCCTCCACAGATGTCCATAGGATAAATCTCTTCGACATCATATCTCAGTGCCTGACAGACGCTTCTTTCGCACGGAGCGGGGATAAGCAGGCACTCATCCTGAAGCTGATAAGTTCTCGCGGCGGCAAGGTAGATGCTCGCAACGGGATTGACTATATCCTGTTCGCATGCAACGGCCGCACAGGTCGACGCGAGCTGAGCGGCGTTTACTATCTCCGACTTGGCCCACATCGGCAGGCCGCACGGCTTATCGACTTCAATGGGCTGCGGTATCAGCCGAATTTCTCTGACAAAACCTTCGAGCTCAAGGCCGAGCCCGTTCATATCGGCTGACGCAGCGTTCGCATCCGTTTTGTATGTTCCGAACTCATAGCGGTACTGCTGGGTCATACCGTCCATTTTCGTAGCGGCCAGAAAAACCATTGCACTGGCATAAATATCTTCTTCGTTTGTCCGATACACATTAGGGTCAAAAAGATAAACGCTGGCAATCTTGCATTTGACAAAGCCATAGCCTTCTGTCTGTGCAGCAGCCTTTACGAGGAATGGGTCTGATATTGCACGTACAGCGATAAAGTCGCCGAGCTCGTCTGTCGGAACCTTGATTGACGTTACGGTAAATTTCAATTCATCAGGCAGCGAGTAATGGTTGAATGTCCCAAGATTGAATCTGCACGTCCATGTCTTTCCGACCTCTTTCGGGGCCTTGCCGTCGATGCTCTTTATACATTCGTTGTTCATCTTCTGCAGGTGCATCAAATCTGAGTCAACACCTGTCATAAATCTTTTTTCTGTCAGGTCATAATTTATTTCGCCGGCGTACTGGTATTTCTGTTGTAAGTTCGCATCCTGAAGTTTTAAGTCGTTTGTTATAAGATGATAATGTCTCTGCTCATTGGTCTGGGGTACAGTGGTAACCATAAACCACGGTTCAGCTTGATGCCGATATTGTCTGCTTTCGTTGCCCTGCTTGGCTGTGTATTCGACGGTGGAAACGAGCTTGAAATAATCTGTTCTTTGTCTTGCAAGCTGTTGCTGTTGGGCATAGGCTATCTGTCCTACCGGCAGACTGATAATGACCGCCAGCAAAAACCGCAGCCAAAAATCGGGCTGCAGAAAGACAATGTCTTTTGTAGCTGCCGTGTTTCTCATTTTGCTACTTTTCGTAAGACCTCCTCCTTGGGGAAAAAATCGCCCCTAAGGCTGCCATCCCTGAATCTGGTAGTGATAAACCTACCAGTCTCTTATAATGTTAATTTTAGCAAAATAGGCAAAATAGTCAATATAATTCATCCTTTTGAGGATTAAAAAAAAGGGAATTTGAGCAAAAAAACAAAAACCGATATTTTTTAGCCTTTTTTATTTCGAAGAGGATTATTTCAAAGGATATATTTCCGGACCGTCTTTGTAGCAGCTGGCATTGTGGAGCTGTTATATACGGATAGTTGAAGGCTGCCTTAAAAATATTTTTGACTTCTTGAATCTCGCAAGCCAGAATATCGCACAGATTTAGCTATGAAGGGACATAAGCCCGTTTTGGCAACTGTTTAGGGAATATGGACATGGATAAAGTAATGAAAAAGAGGGTCTCGATTGGTATTGCAGTTGGTTGCATAGCACTTGCTGTAATAATTACAGTAATAACCAATCGTTCCGGCAGTATAGGCGGCTCGGCACCCAGCAGTTCTGTTCTGCTTATGTGTGTCAATCCTCAATGCGGCAATATTTTCAAGCTGGACGCCAAGGACACCCGTAGGAATAACGAGGAAGCAGGTTCGGCGACGGCGCCGCCCGTATTCAAATGCCCCAAGTGCGGTCAGATGTCGGCATATATTGCAATGAAATGCCCGAAATGCGGCACTGTTTTTATACCGAATTATCAGGACCCTGAAGCTTTCGACAAGTGTTCGAAATGCGGCTACAGCAAACATAAAGAATTGAATAAGAAGAAGTGATAACAGGCCGCTCGGCCCTGTTTTATTAGAGAGTGATTTGAACAAAAAGCCTCTGAAGGATTTTCAGGGGCTTTCTTATTGCGCCGCTGAGCGGATATACTTATTGTGTTTCGACTGTATCGTAGAGGTTGGTCTTTACTGGTGTCAGCACAAAATCGCATTCTGCTGCACCCTGTTCGGGAGAAAAAATCGGCGATTGGGCCGGCTCAAAACCGTCAGCTTCAACTTTCAACCGCAGTTCATAGGGTTCTGTGACAGTCAGTTCATATCTGTTATCGGAAAACACAGATGAGACGAACTCCTGCCATAAAATCTGATTTGAGTCATTTCGGTAGATGCCCTGTGTAATTTTGAAATTGTTGACGGGCCGGTTTGGGTCGCTGCTGGTTACGGTGCCGCTGATTCTGAACGGCGGCAAAAGTGTGATTACATAATCGTTTTTGTTTGTCATGCCAAAGTTGCTGATACGCATGTAGTCTGGTTTGTAAAGGTCGAATAAGACTTCGTCTGCCGGTGCTCCCGTCCACTGGAAAAAACCGTTTGCGTCGGTTTTAGCCTCAAAATTGAGCGAACTAAACCCGTGCCATGATGAAGTCCTGGCGTAAACGTCTTTTAATGGTGTATCGTTAATATCAACGACCCTTGCCCGGATGGTGTTTGCAGGTTCGAGGTTAAAGACTATCGGCGGCATGTTTGGACCAATATCAACCTGTTGTATCTGCGGTGCGGCACCTTCACATTGAGCGGTGAAGGTTTCAACTCTCGGCGCGATGTTATCGAAGCGGAACCAGCCGTTCGGGTCGCAGATTACAGGATTTTCACGCCTGTCGGTCCCTTTAGTGATTGCTGCCTGCAGCGGCTTCTGCTCCCAATCGAGCACCCTGCCTGTAACGGTAACGCCTTTTTCGAGGACCATAAGATATGATGGGTTTTCATTCTGTTCGACAACCACAGACTGGTAACTTTCCTGCGAGATGTAATCAGGATGCATTACCATAACTGAGACCTGACACGCATCCCGGGGAAAGCTGTCGCATCGCCAGATACCATTAACATCGGTCTTGAATATTTCGTCTGCATCGACCATAGGCAGTTCAGAATTGAAGTCGGAACCAACACGCACCTTTACCTCGGCACTTTCCACCGGCTTAAGCTGTTCGTCTACGACAAGACCGCCTATTTCTGAAACCTGCGACATCTCAAATAAAATCGCCTCCGGCACAGTTAGTGCCGAGCGCCGCTGCATCTTCATAGCTGCGTATCCTTTCATGGCTGCACGTATCTGCAGCCTGTTTAACGATTCTGCCGGCAGCACCAGCAGATATTGCCCATTGCTGTCGGTAGGAACCTCAAGCATGTTTTTTTCGCCGTCAAATCTAATCTGCAGCCAAACATCGGCAAGCACCTGCTTTGTTTTTTTGTCGATTGTCTTGATATACAGCGTCTTTTGCTGCTGAGGCTTTTGTACGGCCGTTTTGTTTGAGTCGGCCTGTTTTCCTGCCGGTGAAACAAGTTTTATTATATCAGCAGTGTTAGAGTCTGTAAGCTCTGCAAGGAACTTTGCGGCGAGTAGCCTTGCAGTCAAATCATCACCTTTGAGGATTTTTAATAGTTCGGGGATGTTTTTTTCAGCTGCGAGCTGTTTAATATTTTCGAGGCGGGACTTTTCTTCCTGTTGCGGCACAAGGGTTACCTCTGCTGCGGGCTTGGGAGGTTTCACGATACGCCGCAGAGGAAGCGGTATTTTATCCGCAGGGTAAAACCGCAGGGTCAAACCTGCCGTTATTAAAACAACCGCGGCAGCGAGAGGATACAGAAGTACCCGATGTTTTTTTCTGCCGGCCGAATCGAATGTGGCAAGTATTTTTGCACGGAGTTTTTCCTTGTGTGCAGAATCCGGTGTATTATCTATATCGAGTTTTTTTACGGCATCCTCAAACTGTTTTTCCGTGTTGAACATTTTTATTTTTTCAAGTGCCCTTGCGATTCTGAGTCGTACAGCATCGGGCCTTGAGCCTGTAATCTCAGCGATTCTGCCAATGGCAAGATTTTCAAAAAATCTCAGGGCAATGATAGTTTGCTCTTTCAGCCTGAGTTTTAAAATGGCGTTGTGCAGCATCGGCCAGGTAATTGTATCCGGCTGGGAATCCTGAGCCTTTGCCGCCTGAATTTCGGCAACTGTTGCCATAAGTTTTTCTATAATCTGCTTTTTTCTCAGATACAGATTTATTTTTGCAGTAGCGATTGCATACAGCCAGTCGGCAAACTCGGTTCTTGTCTTTCCTCGAAATTTTGAGATTGTTTTAGCAGCGGCAAGAAAGGCGGCGCTTGTAAGGTCTTCTGCTGCCTGTCTGGCGCGGATTCTGCTGACGCAGTAGCTGAATATTCTCTCATAATATATGTCATAAAGCAGCGCGAAGGCGGCGCTATCGACAGCAGCGAGGCTTACAAGTATGTCGCGGACATTTTCTGACTCGGCTTTAGCCATATTAAGCCGCCTTATATTATTTGTTTAGTTTAGTACAACAACGTATCCTGTTTTGACAGCAGCAGTTGGATTTTATTTATGATTTGTACTTTAGGCAAGCAAAAACCGCTGCCACGCCGGGCATCATAGGCGGCCGTATGCCTGGCGCAAATAAAAATAGGTATGGTGTCCCCGGATTTGATTTCGGATTCCTTGTCCGGATTTCTCTCGCTTCTACGTACAAGTGTCTTATGCGTTGCGGACTTTTTCCCACTCGTTCATGACGGCTTCGACCAGCGGTCCGACCGTTCGGGCGGAAAAATCGAACTCCAGGCCGGCCGCAGCAAACAACTCCGGCAGCGGTTTGGAGCCGCCCAGGGCCAGGGCTGCGCGGTAACGATTAACGGCCGCGTCAATATCATCCTGTGCCTGCAGCCAAATCCCCAACGCCCCTAATTGAGCGATGCCGTATTCGATGTAATAGAACGGAACCTGGAAAATATGCAGTTGCTTGTGCCACGTCGTCGCACGATACTCCGACAATCCCGACCAGTCATAGAACTGCCCGAAAAAACGCTGGTTAATCTGCACCCACGCTTCGTGACGCCTTCGGCGGTCCTCCCGAGGGTGTTCGTAAATCCAATGCTGAAACGCGTCAACGTTGGCGACCCAGATGAGGCCGTAAACAGTATGCTCCAGTCTCTCGCGCCATGCCCGCCGAACATCTGCTGCGTTGTAGAACTCGTCTAAGTATCGGCTACCAAGCAGCTCCATAGCCTGCGAGGCTATTTCACAAAACTCAATCGGTGAATGTCGATATGTTATCAGCGGTTCATCGCGACAGGCTGCCGCATGAAACACATGACCACCCTCGTGCAGCAGCAAATACACATCATCATTACTGCCGACGACGCTGCCAAAGATAAATTGCTGCCGGCGTTCCTGCAGAGACTCCTGATAACCTCCCGGCGCTTTGCCCTTTCGGCTGGCCAAATCCAGCAATCCGAGCGCATCCATCTCTGCGATGAGCCGGCCAAAATCCGGATTGAGCCGGCGCACGATGTTTCGTATGCCGCTAACAAGGTCTTCGACCTGCGTGAAGGGGCGCAATGGCGCCCTGCTGTAGGGGTCGGCAGGCTGTACCGGGTCAAAATCCCACGGCCGCATTGTATCGAGATGCATTGCTTGTTGGCGATGCCGCAAAATCCTGTCAAACGCTGGCACGACTGCTTCTATGACGGCGTTGTGATAGCGATTGCAGTCCTCCGGGGTGTAGTCGAAGCGATGCCATTCCTTGAATTTATAGTCGCGATAATTAAGCTGGCCGGCGTTGAGAGCCATCTCGTGTCGCAATGCTATCATCTCGTCGAAAATATCATCGAGACGGCCGGCATCCTGTTGCCGTCGCTGGGCTGCCGCTCGCCAGGCGGCCTCGCGAAGGGCCCTGTCCGGCTCGGCCAGTTTGTGGCCCATTTGCGGCATAGTGAACTGCCGGCCTTGAAACTCTACCATCATCGCACCGCATACCGTTTGATAATCCTGAATCAGCGCATCTTCACGCTTCTGGAGCAAGACGTTTTCCTGGCGGAATAATTCAATATCGCCGCAAGCATTTCTGATGAGGACGACATAACGGTTATTGGGCGGCGCGGTGGTATCGTAGAACGAAACGAGCTTGGCTTTTAGCTGGTCTTCCAGCGGCTTAATTGCAGGCAGTACCTCCTGCGTGAAATGTCTGAAAGCCTCACCGCGGGTCAAATCATCCGTCTGACATGTCATTCGAATGCAAAGCACTACGGCGTGCTCACTGACCACGCTTTCCAGCTCCGACCAATCGGCCAGAAATGCTTCCATATCTGCCCACGAATCTATGGGCATATCCGAAAGTTTCTGATACAGCGCACATACCTCGGTAGTCTTCGTCAAATCGATATCGGGCGGCACGAAATGTCTGGGCTGATAAAGCGGTATTTTGCTCACGTCGAGGTCAGCGTTACTTGATGAGGCCATTAGTGTCTCCTAATAGATGATTTTTTGGCTCAGGGAAATCCTGGGTTAAATCAATAAATCCGTTCTAAAAATTTATCATGTTACAATTCCTCGCTGCTTGCCAAAATTCTATCCTTTTTTCTTTTCAAACTCAGCCAAAAGATTCCCGCCGCAGGCAGCCTGTCCGTCGTAGCACGAATGTGCGAAGTCGGATTCCACAAATTTTAAATCTTAAATCTTCAATAAACTTTGGGCCTTCGTGGCTATTTAACTGCAACAACAGAAATTTCAATCCTCGCATTTTTGGGAAGCTTGTCTACCGCAACCGTTGTGCGTGCAGGATAAGGTTCTTTAAAGTAACCTGTATAAACTTCGTTCATTTCTAAGAATTCATTTATGTCGGCAAGATAGACGCTCACAGATACAACCTTCGTCAGGCTGCTTCCTGCCGCAAGCAGAACAGCCTTAATATTTTCGAGTGCCCCTCTTGTCTCGCCAATAATTCCGCCATCGACAAGTTTGCCGCTCCTGGGCTCAAGTCCAATCTGACCCGATAGATAAATCATATCACCTGCAACGACGGCCTGCGAATAAGGCCCTATCGCAGCAGGTGCATTTTCAGTTGTTATTTTCCTAATCGCATTCATTCTTAAATTCCTTACCGCAATTTTTTCTAAACCCTAAATCCTATACCCTATACCCTTTTCATGTTCGAGCATTTTCTTTTTTAATCTGCCGCCGCCCGATGCGCTAAAATTGCCTATTTCGCCATCGGCTCGGATAACCCTGTGGCACGGAATAATCAAAGGCAGCGGATTTTTAGCAAGAACGCTTCCTGCCGCCCGCCCTGCTCTCGGAAAACCTGCCTTTTTTGCAAGCTGTGAATATGTAATCGTTTTGCCGGGCGGAATTCCTTTACAGACTTTAAGGACTTTGCGGCCAAAACTGCTGAATCGAGGGTAAACTATCGACAGAAACAACTTGTTGAAATCTACATAAGCCCCTTTGTAATAATCTGTTATGCTTTTCAGAAGTTCAGGATAAAGTTTTTTGTCTTCTCTTGCAGGTTCTGACGTACCGACCAGTAGGTATTTTTTGGCCGTTCGAGAACTACTCATCGGCAGAGTCGTCCGCAAAAGTCCGCTCTCGGCAGCCAAAAGTCCGAAAAAACCCCACTTGGTTCTAAAAATTGTGTATTTCAGACCTGTTTTCATAGTTCAGCGCTATTGGTTAAAATTCCCAAAAAACGGCAGAAATTCAGAATACAGAAGACAAAATTATAGTCTCTGATATATGTTATCTGAAAAGCTGAAAAAACAAACTTTTTCTCCTTTTCCAGCCAAAAGACCGCCAAAAAGAGGCTCTTTGCAGCATAGTGTTAAACCGGACAAAAAATCTTGACAGCAAAGGCGCCGGACAGTAAGGTATTGTGTCCTCGAACTTTGCGTTTCGCCGTATGAACCGGATTAGAAAATAAAAGAATAGAAGTTTTGATATTGGAGGTTGTCTTTAGTGGCAAATGATTTGGCTCGTAACCTGATAAATGCAGGTATTCATTTTGGTCATGCCGCCAGTCGCTGGAATCCGAAGATGAAACCGTACATTTATGCCCGTCGCGGCGTGATTCATATTATTAACGTTCGTGAGACGCTTAAAGGGATAATCCTGGCTAAAAAACTCCTTTCTGACGTGGTAGCATCGGGTAAAGATATTGTATTTATCGGCACCAAGCGTCAGGCTCAAAAGGCTGTGAAGTCGGCTGCCGAATCAACCGGTATGCACTATGTTACCACTCGCTGGCTTGGCGGAACGCTGACGAATTTCAGGACTATTCATTCTCGTATTCAGCGCCTTGAAGAGCTTGAGTCGATGGCGAATGACGGCTCGATAGAGACTGAAAGCAAAAAAAGGGCTTCGACTTTGAAGCGTGAGCTTCGCAAAATCAAGTCAAATCTTGAAGGTATTCGCAAACTGAATCAGATACCCGGCGCGATAGTTGTTGTTGATGCTCGCAAAGAGATGCTCGCCCTGCGCGAAGCAAAAAAAATGGAAGTTCCTACGATAGCAATAATTGATACCGACTCCGACCCTGATTTGGTTGATGTTGCCGTTCCCGGCAATGATGATTCGGTAAAGGCGATAGAGATAATAATCGGCGAACTTGCCGTCGCTGTTGCCGAAGGCAAAACGATGCACAAAACTGTTGCAAGGGATGATGAATTATCGCGAAGGTCTCGCGGCCGACGGCGTTCACTTGCCAGGGCGGACAAGGAAACACCTGTGCCCAGCGCCGATGGCGCCGGCCAGGCCGTTGCCGAACCGCAGCCTCCTTCCCAGTCACAGCAAACGCCGCAGACTTCTCAGGACTGATAATGCAGGCATATCGGCCCCTGTGCTTTCTTGCGAAAGCAAGAAGAGGGGTCGTTTTGTATATGCAGGTTTTTCAACTGTCTTTTAACGATTAATTACAGGAGATAAAACAATGGTGGAAATTTCACCGGCTATAGTTATGAAGCTTCGCAAGATGAGCAGTCAGGGAATGATGGACTGCAAAAAGGCCCTGCAAGAAACTAACGGCAATATCGAAGAGGCGATGACGGTACTCCGCAAGAAGGGTCTGGCGACGCTTGCAAAAAGGGCTGACAGAGAAGTGACGGAAGGTATTGTTGTATGCGTAGAGAGCGAGACTGACCGCTTTAAGTTTGCTTCATTAGCTACACTGTGTTGTGAGACTGACTTTGTAGCAAAAAGCGATGCTTTTTCCGAGGCGGTTGAATACATGAGGAACTACATACAAAATTGTAAAGAACAAAGTGGTCCTGAAAAGCTTGTTAATACTAAAGTTAATGGCAAAAAGTATTCAGAGATTATTACAGAAACTGTAAGTAAGACAGGCGAGAAAATGGTTGTTTGTGATTATGAAAAATATGTTCTGGATAATTCCAAACCCAGCCTTATTACCACCTATGTTCATTTTAACGACAAAATCGGCGTAATGGTCGAATTTGAAACAAGCTCGCAGGCCGTTGCCGACAATGAGCAGTTCAGACTGATTGCCAAAGATATTGCGATGCACATCGCTGCCGTCAATCCGCTTGCGCTCGACCAGTCGGGCATTTCAGCCCAGATAATTGAGCGCGAAAGGTCCATCGCCGCCGAACAGGCAAAAAACAAGCCTCCCAATATCGCTGAAAAAATTGTTGACGGCAAAATAAAAAAATTCTTTGCCGATAACTGCCTGCTGGAGCAGGGCTTTGTGAAAGATGAGAAAGTCCCTGTGCAGAAGGTCCTTGCCGATGCCGCAAAGGCAGCCGGCGGAACTGCGAAGATAAAAAGATTTGTGCGTTTCGCCATCGGATAATATAATAAGCGCCCCCTCTGCTTCTTGCGAAGCAAGAGAGGGGGGTGCTTATTTTATATCTTTCCAGCAATGAAAGGACAGAAACAGCAATGGGTGATTTAAAGTATAAACGTGTGCTGCTCAAACTCAGCGGCGAAAGCTTCTGCAAAAGCGGCGGGTTCGGCATCGACGGCGAGCAGCTCACTTCGCTGGTTGAACGAATAATGCAGATACAAAAGCTCGGCGCTGAAATTGCTGTCGTTGTCGGAGCAGGAAACTTCCTGCGAGGCGAAACATTCAGCCAGAAAAGTCAGATTCCAAGACATACGGCTGATTATATGGGAATGCTCGCCACCGTCATCAATGCCTGCGCTCTGCAGGAAACCCTTGAAAAAATGGGTCAGCCGACTCGCGTGTTGAGTGCAATAGAAGTTTCAGCCATCTGCGAGCCTTTTATCCGCAGAAGAGCAATAAGACATCTCGAGCAGGGCAGGGTTACAATTCTCGCAGGTGGCACGGGAAATCCGTTCTTCTCAACTGATACCTGTGCGGCGCTGCGTGCTTCCGAGCTTGACGCCAATGTGCTTATCAAAGCAACGAAGGTTGACGGCGTTTACGACGATGACCCCATTAAAAATCCCAGAGCAAAGCTCTTCGACAAATTGTCTTATCAGGATGTGCTCAACAGGAATCTCAAGGTTATGGACCATTCGGCAATAAGTTTGTGCAGCGAAAACAAAATCCCGATTATTGTGCTGAATATCTTTCAGAAAGGCAATATAACCAAAGCGATTCTCGGTGAAAAAATAGGCACCATTATCTGTTAGTCCGCAGGAGGACGCTATGCCGACACAGAAAATAATCAGCGAACATAAAGACATGATGGAAAAGGCGCTTGATTTTCTGCTCAGCGAATTTAAATCCGTCAGAACAGGCAGAGCTTCGACCGGCCTTGTCGAAAATATCAAGGTGGATTATTACGGAACGCCGACGCCGCTCAAGCAGCTTGCGGCGCTTTCTGCACCCGAGGCAAGTATGATAGTGATAAAGCCCTTTGACCCTGCCTCGGTAAAGGAAATCGAAAAGGCGATTAAAAACAGCGACCTGAGCATCGCGCCGATCAGCGACGGCAAGATAGTCAGGCTCAATATTCCGCCCCTGTCTCAGGAAAGGAGAAAACAGCTTGCCGCTCAGGCAAAACAGCTCGGCGAACAATCAAAGGTCAGCATTCGTAACATACGCAGGGACGCCAATAAGAAACTTGAAGACCAGGAAAAGGCAAAGGCCATCACCGAAGACGACCGCGAACATGGCAAAAAAGTTATTGACGACCTGACCAGGGAATTCACCGACAAAATAGACCACGCCGTAAAGGCAAAATCAGATGAAATTATGAAAGATTAAAAAACATCCCGACTTGTCGGGTTTCCACGACTCGACTGAGCTCGTCGAAGTCAATTTTGATTTTTTATTTTTGATTTTTAATTTTTCTTTGGAGGGGACTATGCAGACCGAAAATAATTCTCAAAAAAAGGCCGGCTCGAAAATTTCCTTAAAGAAGGTCTTTCTGTGGATGCTGTTTTTTCTGGGCGTATTTTTCTCAATTCTTTTCTTTGCAGTGCCAGCGTATCTGTCGAGTGATAGCGGAAAGAATTTAATCCTCGCCAGGATAAACAGCTCCATTGACGGCAGAGTGGATATTGACTCTCTTTCGATGGGCTGGTTTGCAGGACTAAAGGCCGACAAGCTGAACTTTACGAACAAAACGGGCACCACAAAACTGACCGCAGAACAGATTGCCGCCCGTCCCAGTTATCTTGCACTTATTGGCGGAAAGGTGGAGATTGACGAAGCAACAATAGACAAACCTTATGTTTCCGTAACAATTGACAGCCGCCGGCAAAAGGCAAAAACAGTAACAATAGCAAAACAAATCGGTACAAAACCGGCTGTACCGGTTTTTCCGATAGACCGGCTCAATTTAACGATAAACGACGGCAGCTGTAAAATCAGTGCGCCAAATGCAAATCAGATAATGCAGACACTGGAGCTGAAGAATATAAACAGCAAAATCGCATTAAGACCTCTGGGCAGCAAAAGCAGTTTTGATATTTCGATGACGGTCGCCGGCGCAAATGAGGTCTCCGACATCGCAGCAGCCGGCCAGGTGAAAACTCCCAAAAAGCAATGGTCTCTGGCAGATGCTACAGGCGAGCTTTCTATAGAAGTCAACAACCTTGAGCTCTCAACACTGTCTCCCCTGTTTGCAGTGCTGGATGTCAATGTATCAGCAGCAGGCAGAGTTAAAGCCGACATAGATGCTCAGATGCAGAAAGGTCAGTTCGAAAACCTTCAGGGCACAATCAACGCAAGCAATCTCGATATATCCGGCTCGATACTCAAAGGCGGCAGACTCCAAACTTCGAAACTCGAGACGGATATAAAACTCAACACAACCGAAAAGGTAATAAACATTGACCGCCTGAAAATCGAAGCCGACGGTCTTAGTGCCGATGTGAAAGGAACGGTGCCCAAAACGCTCCGCAGTATTGAGGATTTTTTAAAGGCCGATTCTGCCGACACCCTGCAGGCCGAGTTTGACTGCGATGTTGCCAAAACTTTTAAACAGATAAAGACCATTGCGAAATTCAAAGAGGATTTTGACATCAATTACGGCAGACTAAGCGGCAATATAAACACTGAAGCGCAGAACGGCACAAGAACAGTCGCCGGCAAAGTCAAACTCTGGGCGCTCGAAGGAAAATTCCCGGTAAAACGGATAATCCTCTCAAAGCCTGTCGAGGTTGATGCAAAAATCGTCTCGCAAAAACAGGTTGTAACGGTCGAAAAGCTGCTTATCGACTCATCTTTTGTAAAGGCACAGCTTACCGGCACAACCGACAATATGAATTACACTGCTGATTTGGACCTTGCCAAAATGCAGTCGGACGTCGGCCAGTTCTTTGAGATAAAGCCGCAGCTTTCCGGCTCAGCTCAGCTCATCGGCAAAGGCTCGCTGGTAAACAGAATTTTTGCAAGCACCGGCAGTGCATCTTTAAACAGCATAGCAATAACGATGCCGGACGGCACAATCCTTTCTGAGTCTTCGGCAACAGCAGGTTTTGATTTCCAGACCGACATCGACCAAAAGCAGCTCTATATCAAAACAGCGGACACCTCCGCATCGTTTGGAACAATAAATATCAGTAACCTCACGATGCCTTTGGGCAAAAACACCGCCGGACCGCTGCAGTTTAATGCAAATGCAGCGGTTGAACTTGAAAAACTTATGCCGTGGCTGACGCAGTTGGGCAAAATAAACCCCGCCTCCAAATTTTCAGGTTTTGCCCGCGGCGATTTAGCCTTCAGTAAAACCGGCGATATTATCGAGGCATCCACAAAACAGATATCTGTGGAAAATCTCAAAATCTCCTCGCCCGGCAGGGAAACTTTTACTCAGCCGAGTATGACTATATCCTTTGCCGGCAAATTCGACACTGCCGAAAAAATTTATGACATACCGCAGCTCAGCATCGTCAGTCCCCAGATAAAAATTTCAGGCCGGCTCTCCAATGCCGACCTCGGAGCAAATACAAAAACCGAAGGCGATTTCAAGGCTGATTATGACCTTGCGGCGGCAAGCTCAATTGTTTCGCCGTTTATGCCGCAGGGCTTTTCCGCAACCGGCAAAAGAAGCGATTCGCTCTGGTTTTCAAGCACCTGGCCTAAAAATGCGCCTGAGCAGTTTAAGGCGAATCTCAACGCAAAAGCAACTTTCGGCTTCGACAGCGCCGAATATATGGGACTGAATTTCGGCAAAAGCGAATTCGACGTAAAGATTGAAAAAGGCCTTATGACAATTGCGCCATTTTCCACAAAAGTCAACAACGGCACATTAAATTTCGCTTCAACGGCAAATTTCGCTGGCAAACCCACAATGCTCCAGACGCCGGGCGAAATGAAGATGTTCGACAAAATTCAAATTACCCGCCAGACTTCCGATGCCTTTTTGGGCTATATGAATCCCGTTTTCGCCGATGCCGTCAACGTTACAGGCGTCCTGAATTTCGATTGCGAAAAATTTGTCATCCCGCTCGAAACAGGCTACAGGAACACAATCGCGATTGCCGGCACCGTCTCGATTGATAATATGCACCTGGGCGGCTCATCGCTGCTGCCGCAAATTATTCAGCTTACAGGAGGCTCGCCGAACCCGGTTGTAACCATTTTGCCAACCCGGTTTGTGCTTTCAAACGGTATTCTGAAATACGATAATATGCAGATGGACATCGACAACAAGCCCGTTAACTTCAGCGGCCAAATCGGCCTTGATAAATCGATGAAGATGAACGTTACTTTGCCCTGGACGTACAACGGCCAAAGAATTATGCTGCCGCTGAAAGGCACCGTTGACAAACCCAAATTAGACGTGGGCAAACTTGTGGAAGACCAGGCGCGCAAAGAACTCGAAAGGCAGATACAAAAAGGCTTGGAAAAAATATTTAAAAAGGAATAAGTTATGTTCAGGAAATTATTATCCGAACCGACGGACAAGCTGGGAAAATTCACGCACTTTATATTTTTTCAGATAAGACTTTGGCCTCAATGTATAAAACTGCTGTACAAAAACAGGGCGGACCAGCAGGCCTCCATTCTCTCGTATAATACGATATTCGGAATTGTGCCGCTTGCGATTGTGATGCTTCTGATTTTCCATTCTCTCGGCGCCTTTGAAGACCTGGGTGCACCGTTAAGGAATTTTTTCTACGAACAGACTTTCATTAAAAACGTCCAGTATCCCATTGACCCAAACAATCCAACCGACAAAATTACTCTCGCGCAGAAAATCGATGAATTTACAACCAGCTTTTACAGTAACCTGAACAAGGGTTCGATTACCATCATCAGCTGCGTGTTTATTATATGGGCGGCTATCGCATTATTAAGCACCATCGAAAATTCGTTCAACACTATATGGGGTGTCAGCCGCGGCCGAAATCTGATTCAGAGGATTACAAATTACTGGGCCTTTCTGACGCTGGGTCCGCTGCTGTTCGGAGTTGCGGTTTATGTCAACGCCCGCTACAGCATCGCCGGCCATCTTAGTAAGAGTATCTTTACTTATATAGGACCGGTTGTGCCGTTCGCTATTGCGTTTGCTGGCTTATTCGCGCTGTATATGCTTATGCCCAATGCAAAAGTGAATTCCAGAGCGGCTCTCTGGGGCGCGCTGATTGCGGCATTGGCCTGGCTGCTCGCCAAGTGGGCATTCGGCCTTTATATGGTCAAGCTTATTCCATACAGCGTGTTCTATGGCATACTGGGCCTTATCCCGCTGGGCGTCTTGTGGATTTACATAACCTGGCTCATCGTCCTTTTCGGCCTTCAGCTTACCTTTACAACTCAAAATTTAAAGACTATCGAGGAGGCCGAAAAAGCGGTGGCAAACCGGCGGCAGGAATATTTCCTCGCGACCGATGTGCAGGTGATGAATATCATAAAATTTATCTGCACTGCCTTTGAGCAGAAAAATGTGCCGGTGCCGGCTGAGCTTGTCTGCAGTCAGTTGAACCTGCCTGCCGATTTTACGGAAAAAATCCTCAATCTCCTCGTAAAGGCAGGATTGCTCTTAAAAACGAGCGAGCCTGCGACAGGTTTTGCTCCCGCTACGATTGCAGAAAATCTCAATCTTGCGGAAATTTACGATGCCGTTAAAAACGCTTCATTTGTTGCCCCCGGCGACGAAGCTGCCGTTATAAAGCGGATAAACAAAAATTACAGACAGACCCTTGCTCAATACACGGTAAAAAATCTGATGAGCGAATAATCAGATAGTTTTCCTTCTGATGAGAATAGATAATCCGCCGAAACTTAGTAGAACAATTGTTGTCGGCTCCGGTATTACAAACAGAAACGCATGAATTTGACCGTTGGAGTTAATTCCGCCGCCTATGACCTGGCTGTTATTGTAAGACCTGAAAACAACAGTAGTTATGTGCTACAATCTATCATGACATGATATGACCTTCCTGTTTTTATCGATTGACAAAGCGGCTGGTATCAGTATGATATTTGCTTCTTTTAAAAATTCTACTTTGGGGTATTGGTATTGAGGTTGGGTGTGTTGTTCGTATAGTACCAAATACCCATTTTTTGCAGACATACCTTGTAAGGAAAGTTCGATTTGACCATGACAGCACGTGGGCGGCGAAAAAACTGTGGAACAATTGTTAGTCGGTTGCTGGGTGTGCTTTTCGTAATGCTTGCCGCTGGATTTATACTGCTTGCCATCTGGCTGGCTAAGTTCTCAAAAACAGAACAGACACGGGCAGATGAACCCTCAAAGATAGAACAGAAACGGGTGGTTGAACCCTTAAAAACAGAGCAGGTGTTATATGATGTTAACCTGGCTACTTTAGCCGCCGAAAGAGATTTTCCCGGTTTCTTGCAGTCGGGATCGCAATTGGCATCCCCTGCCGAGCCTAATTCCCGAAGTGCTATTGAGGATGTCGCTGAAAGTGAATATTTCTACATAGAAGAATATGGGCCTCTTGTGGGCGGTAGCGGATTGGACATAGAGACGACTTATCTTGACAAAAAAGGGCTGTTGCAGAAAAGCGTCGAACACGACGGGGAAATCCTGGCTCTTACAGAATACCGGGTACAAACGGAGGTTTTCTTCAGAGAGTTGGCGGGCACAATTCACGAAATGCCAAAAGAGGTTAAGTTCCGAGGGCAAGAGCCATCTGAGGCAATATCTGAATACTATCCTCCTCATGTGATTATCTACGCAAACCTTAACAAATTTGGTCGTTACGTCTGGGCAGGCAAAAAGGATTCTGTCCCGGATTCCATCCAAGGAATATTAGAGGTTTTAAAGAAAATAAAGGAAGAGCCGGAAAAATCTTCGCAGATAACACCCGGCCCATATATCCGAGGTTGTTTGCTGGACGAGAGAACTGCGGAAGAATTTCGGAAAGCCAATCTTTTCAAAATTCTTACTGAGGCAGACTTTACGAAGAACCCATATATCAAAAAAGCAGTGGAAAATCCCTTTTATCTGATACATATTGAAGATTCTGATAACCCGTTTGCAACATTCCGCAAGGAATTCACGCCCGGAAGGGATGATATTGAGCTATTATTTCGAGGCGACGCCTTTCAAATAAGGAGTTTGATATTGCAAAAACAACAAAAATCAAAAAATAAACAGTGAAAATGTGAAACGTTAACGGTAAAATTGGGAATCGATAAGAAGAATGTTGTTTATTTTTCAGAAAGGAATTGCAATATGAAAACTAACAAGAACTTTATAGCAGGTAAAAGCACCCGTTTTCCGAAGCTATTTTTGTTAAGTTTTGTGGCGTTTTTGTTCGTTGCAAATTTCGCTAAAGCGAAGGTACACTGGTTTTCGGGCCGTGTGGTGAACGACAAAACGATACCATCTTCCTCGATTACTAACATAGATAAAATCGACGCTAACGCTCCTGAGACTATCAGACATTTAACAGCATCACCTGCTCTTGTTCCTGTTCCTGGCACTGTACTGGTTGATGTCATAGTCTCGCTATACAACGACCCTTGCGGAGATGATGATGGCAGCACCCAGGGCAATCCTGGCTCAGAAAAACAGGATACGTATGAAAAAATATTCCAATACTTCGCTGATGGAGTATACGAGTCAACAGAAGGCACACATAAGTTAAGAAATATAAGAATATATACAAATGGAAAATACGCTTCCAGAGCAAACCTCCAATGGCACGCAAAAGGTCATCCTCATGTGCCATACAAGGGAGGCGTAAACGTAACTGGCGGCCATATTAATATGTATGATATTTTTGAAGACGGAGAAGGAGCTGGCCATGATCACGATATGCTGGCCGACCTTGATGGTGCAGGATACACTTGCGCCCATGAATGGGGCCACTATTACTACGGATTATATGATGAATATTTATTACAGGCCGGCGATAAGCCCGTTGTGCCTGCGATTATGAATAGACAATGGGATGCGAGGGGTGGCCACTACAATTGGCTGAACTTTTCCATCGCCTGGGATGGCTTAAGTAACCCCGCCGGACCGTACCAAAACACTAGAATAACCAAACAGCATCGAGTTTTCGGTAAAAGCGCTTGGGAGACATTATCCAGTAATACAACAAATGATGACGCCAACAAAATGTCGTTGGGGCCTCGTACATACTATTCGGAGCTCGCTACTGTTGCCCCGGCAGGCGCCAACACGCCGGCTATCCAGCTGCCCGGTACAGCCCGCAGCGATGTTAACATTATATGGATGGGCGATGCTAACCTGGTTTATCAGATTGTCATCGATCAGTCCGGCAGTATGAGTGGAATAGTTGAAAATGCGAAAATAGCTGCAAAACTGTTAGTTGATAAGGCCGAAGTAAATGAAACCAAACTCGGGGTCATAATGTTTGATGATGTCGTCACGGTTCTGCAGCCTATTATCCCAATTAACAGTCAAGCAACGAAAGATGCTATTAAGGGCATAATCGATACTATTACTGCTGATGGAATGACAGCCATTGGAGCTGCTGCTAATGCAGCGTTGAACGGTCTGCTTGCTACTGGTTCCACAAAAGACACCAAGATGGTCTTTCTGCTGAGCGATGGGGAAAGCACCGTCCCCGGTGATGACCCCTTGTCTGTAATTCCTGCTTATCAGGCCGCCCAGATTCCTATTTATACTTTTGCCTATGGCACCTATGCAGATACGGCTACTTTGGGTGCTATGGCGGATGAGACAGGCGGCCAGATCTATCTGTCGCCGACGACGTTGGCGGAAGTAACCCAAGTATTTGATGATGCCTTCCTGCAGGCTTCTGACAGTCAAGGTGTGGGCATTGGAAGCCAGACTGTTAATCGGCGAACAGAGACATTTCCTCTTCAGGTAGATTCAACTTTGGGCCGATTAGATTTAATAGTTACATACACTGGTAGTTTGGCAGATGTGGATGTTCATCTGTACAACCCCAGTGACATTGAGGTGGCTGCTGACAGCAATACTGAATCCGGTGGCCAGACTCTCTATCAATATTCCGTGGAAAATCCCGAAATGGGACAATGGGAACTTGACGCTTCTTCCAACGCTGGCGCAATAATGGATTTCAGCTACCGGGCCAGTGGTTTACCGGAAGATGTCACCTATTCGCTTTCTGTGGATTCCTCGGCAGGCACTTCGGTTACGTATCCAGCAACTGTTGTATTGACTGCAACTATGGAAAAAGGATTGCCGATTGCTGGCGCTGATGTATTTGCACAGGTTGAAGATCCCTGTGGAAGTATCACACCTTTTACGCTTAGGGATGATGGCGTAACACCAGATTCTCTGGCTAAAGATGGTAAATATACTGGTAATCTGATTTACAGGCAAAATGGTTTGCACAAGATTTCTATCCAGATGGACAATTATAGCGGCAAGGCGGTACTCACATACAACGGTGCTATAATGTCTGCTGATGTAAATGGAAACCTCCCGAAGCAAATCAAAGATAAGCTTGTAAGAGAGGATTTCTCGCGATCTGCGTCTCTGCAAGTGACAACGGCTGGGTATACACCACCTCCTGACAGTAACATTACGATTGATAAATGTAACATCAATGCTGGTAAGGGCAAAAAGGTGGAAATGGATAGCATTACGTGTTCCGGGAGATTCGTTGACCCTAACGGCATTGAAGAAAATGATATCAATAGCGCCAGCGAGGTATATGTTAAAATCTACGATGCCTGCAATCCAACAGGCTACAGCGGAACCATCGCCTTTGACCCGACCAGAGGAAAGAAAGGCAAGTACCACTGCCAATACCGAATTCCGAAAGGTGGTCCCGGGGCTATAACTGCATTTAACCTTGATTTGATCAAACAAACTTTCTCATTGCAGGCCAAAAATATCTGCCTTGGTGGTTTGAGTTGCCCACTGTTTATAAAGATTGAGATTGGCGATTACGTTGGGGTAGGTCAAGCAGGCGAAGATATAGTTAATGGCAGTAGAGTACTCATTCCCACAACGTTGATGAACGGGTATGCCGATACGCTAAAAGTGGGAAAATGGACAGTTAAACAAGGCCGGACGGGAAAGGGCGATTCGCTCACGGTTATGGGAAGCATTGCATCTCTGCTGCCGGTGCCGACGGAATTTAGCGGTGATCCATTATACCACATTGGTAGTTGCACCCTGACCTGGGGCCTTAGAAATTTCGTTTTTGACTTGCAATTCCACTATGATCGATACTACGGCAGAACACATAAGGGTCCAATATACGAGACTGCCAAGGGTGGAGCTACGGCTGACACTAATGAAATCGTCAAGGTCAAAATTGATTTTGAAAAAGGCACGTTCACTGCCCAAATAAAGGGCGCTACCCCGGATTGCAGCTTGGCTGTGCCAGTTCCGACAGTTCCGGTAACGTTTGGCATAGCATTTGACACCTACACGGCAACTGACTATGCTTACAAGCCATAAATCTAAGTAGAAACACGTTGCTACTAATCAGAAGAGAGTTCTGGCGGTTCTCCAGAACTCTCTTTTTTAGGCCTTAAAATTTAGGGCTGAAATGAGATTTTTGGAATAAGGATAAAGCCGGTTGACATTGAGAATCTGCTCATCACGGTGAACAGCGGAAGCTTTGACGAAGAGGTTGGCGTTGTTCCAACGACCACGAGCAACGGCTGTACGTTCAGGGCTGCCTCAAAACTTTTACAGCACGCCATGTATGCTTGTTGATTCGCTTATTATCCAACGAAGCCTTAATCGAGCAAACATAGACAAGCTGCGGGCGACGCCAGAGGGGCATTCTGCCTTCTATTCTTTCGCCAGTTCTCTCAGAATCGCCATTTTGCTTCTGATTTCATCTGCTATTCTGCTGTTGGGAAAATCTCTGATAATCTCCTGTCCCGTTTCGAGCGCCTTTTCCCAGTGCTTATCGCTCACGGCAAGAGCGAACTGCACACCGAGGTTATGGAGTTTATTTTTGAATACCTCGCTTGCCGCCTCCTGCAGTGCCAGTCCTTCGCTCGGCGTCAGGTACAAATCCAGTTCTTTTAATATCATAAGGCTGTAATCGGTATCAGCTTTTTTTACCGCCTGGTCCCACGCAGCGAGCAACTCTCTTTTTCGCTGTTCCTTTTTTTCGACAAGCTCGTGCTGCATCGTTTTTGCCTTTTCCGAATCAGGATAAAGCGCCAGCAGTCTTTCAATCTGCACGCTTGCCGTGGTCCACTGATGCTGTTCAAGCAGCTTATCGATATAACTGATAATCTGGTTGACTCTTTCGAGGTCGGTTGCGTTTCTGTACTCGTCAGCGGTCAGTTTCAGTTCACCCGCGAGCTGTTTATATTCGTTTCTTCGTGCGATGTCTTCTATCATTGCATAAGTTGCTTCGAAATCCTGCTGATGCAGCTTTTCCATAACGCTCGCACGCAGTTGTTGTCTGTCCGTATCCCGGTATGCGATTGTCTTTGCAGCCTCGCTCAGCCTTACGCCCTGATTTATCTGCTCAAGCAGGTTTTTATTTGCGGCCAATGAATCGTTGATTTGTGCGATTTTTCCCTGCTGTTCTTTCAGGCTCCTTACCGCCTCATAAACAAGCCAAAGGATAAGAGCCACAAAAGCTAATCCCGCAAACACCAGATACCACTCCGGTTGCCACAGCTTTTCAGGCAGTTTTATTTTCATTTCGGTTTCTCTTTTTATTATATTTAGCCCCCGGTTTTACCGGGGGTTTTGTCTATTCGTTAATTTTACTCCCGTTTTTGTCTTTCTGCAAGTACAACCTGCCGCCAAGCCGACTTGACATGTTGATTTATAACAACGGAGACCTTAGATATATATCTGTATATTTGAAAGCAAGTTACATTATATAAAAACACCGGTTACTGGTTTTGTGTCCATTTTCTGCAACACTGCCTCAAAGCTCGCAAAATGCACAATATTTGCCACCAAAAAAAACGCCGCCCCCGCAATCCGCAAACCCTCATTTTTCAGGCGATTGAAGCAACATCGTATCAGCCAAAGTCTTATGGCACAGACTTTGCACTGAAAACTTATAAGGACACGTTCTAATCTCAGGGAGGGAAGCTGAAGAAGAAGATTTTGGTAGGAGGATTTACAAATGGACACATCTGCTTTTGAAACGAGGCTGAACGAGCTCCTCAATGAAATCAATGACCTGCCCGCCGAGCAGGGCAAAAAATTCCTTTCGCAGGCACAAAAGACAAAGCTTTATAATCAGAAGTTCAAACAGAACACGGAAACCCTTCAGGACTCTCTCGACCATTTGCGCTTGACGGTCAAGTATCTGCTTTTTGATTTGGAGGCTACGCGTCGGGAGAACAAATATCTCCGCAAAATGCTCGAAAACCACGAAGAATAAATCTTCGGTTAGCCCCGACCCCTGTGGTCGGGGGTGTTTAGCCGTTGTCGGCATGACAACGTTATTCCCGGAAATCTTAAATCTTCAATCTTAAATTTTATCCGCCTCAGGCGGACTTTGGCAGGGTCAACTTTCTACTTTCGATTTTCTCCATTTCGGTGTCCCCGGATTTCCCACAAAGAAGGGTTAGCTTGGAGTCTATTCTACTACCTGCTATGTTATCCTGCTTTTAGTCTTTCTCGGATTTACCCTCTTTTTTGTACATCATCGGACAACCGGCTTTATTGGGTTCTGACAACCAGGCAGCTTTTTTAGAACATATCGGACAAGTGCAGCCTGGTTTGTGCTTTCCTGTGTCAGCCTTATGTTCAAACCAGCCCTTTTGTTCACCACGAACTTCCTTTTCCCCCCGGAACTTATGTTCGAAATTACCCTCACGTTCCCTGTCACCTCTATCCCAGCAGGCGCGCATGTCATTGCCGCCACATAGTCCCCTCATATGATGGCAGCAATGATGCCTCATAGTCATCACATGGCCGATTACTGCCCCTATTGTCAAAAGTGCAATTGTGATAAAAATTCTTCCCCAGCATTTGCAGCAGCAACAGCTTTGACCTTCATTTTCCTTTTTGTTTTCACTCATTTTTAGTTCTCCTTAAGATTTCCCATATTTATCCCCCAGAGTTTACCCGCCTTAGCTTGCCCGCCGCAGGAGGGGCGGGGGGATTAAACGCCTGGCTACGCAACCAGGCCTTTCAATCCACAGGATGGCTAACGCCATGCCGCAATAATACCAAAGTCTTCCTCGAATTACAATCGTTAAGATAGCAAGGCCATAATCCCGATTGTTCCGCATAACATCCCAAATATCATTGCGCCGCCTTAATACGGGAAATCCGGGTTTAAATCAATCGCCGAGATGGCTTACGCCATAAAGCTGTACTAAAAATCTATCATCCCCGCTACCCCCCAACAGCTTGTCTTGCGACAAGCAAGACGTAGGGGGAGACGCAGGAGCCAGTCATGCTGTTTATGCGGAGAAACCTTCTTTCTTCATTCTCTTCGCAAGCCGTTTCTCTTTTAACGTTCTTTGTGCTTTCTTCTTTACATCTCTTCTGGCATCACGACTTTTAGCCATACATTATCCTTTCCTGTCTACTGAATTCTCCGTAAGGAGTCCCTATGACTGTATTCTTTTTATATCAAAATTCTATCTCTTTTATTTTCCACCAGCCGAACCTTTTTGTCAAAACTTCTTTTTGCCCAAAAATTTCTGCCTTTTGCGGCTCCACAACTCAAAACTAAACCCTACACTTTGTGTCTTAGTGCCTTTGTGGCTATAAAGTTACCCTCATTTCTTGACGATAAAAGCCGATAGACGTCTTGCAGAGTCGGTTTTACGCCCTATAACTTGTCCGCTTTACCCGTCTTCGGCGGGGCGGACTGGCGGATATGAACAATATTCAGGGCAGAGCATATAAATAAAGATAGAAACGTATTCTATGGAACTACCCTTGATAAAAGGTCTTTGGCAAGATAAAATAAGAAATATGCCCATCTGAAATCTGACGTCTGACATCTTATTTTTTATTTTTGATTTGTCATTTTTATTTTTGCACTTTGATTTTTGATATAAGTATAAGAGGTATTTATGTTTGAGCGTTTCACCGATAGAGCCAGAAAGATAATGGCCCTGGCCAATCAGGAAGCTCAGCGCTTCAACCACGAATATATCGGCACCGAGCACATTCTGCTCGGCCTCGTCAAGGAAGGTTCAGGCGTTGGTGCCAATGTATTGAAGAATCTCGACGTGGACATCAAGAAACTGCGTCTCGAAGTTGAGAAGCTCGTCAAGAGCGGCCCAGATATGGTAACGATGGGCAAATTGCCTCATACGCCCAGAGCGAAAAAGGTCATTGAATTTGCTATCGAGGAAGCGCGCGCTCTCAACCACAATTACATCGGCACAGAGCATATCCTTCTTGGTCTTCTTCGTGAAACCGAAGGCATTGCCGCTCAGGTGCTGATGAACATCGGCCTCAAGCTTGAAGACGTTCGTCAGGAGGTCTTGAATCTGCTCGGTGCAGGTGTTGAAAATGGCATTCCATCTCTCGGTATGAAGATGGACCCGGCCGCAGCCGCAAAGCAGAAAAGTCGCACGCCGGCCCTCGACAGTTTCGGCCGTGACCTGACCCTGCTTGCCGCCGACGGTGAGCTTGACCCCGTCATCGGCCGCAAAACCGAAATTGAACGCCTCATTCAGATTCTTTGCAGAAGAACAAAGAACAATCCTGTGCTCATCGGCGAAGCGGGTGTCGGCAAAACGGCTATCGTTGAAGGTCTCGCCCAGCGAATCGCTGACAAAAAGGCCCCCGAAATTCTTCGCGAAAAAAGAATAGTTTCTCTCGACCTTGCCCTGATGGTTGCCGGCACAAAATATCGAGGCCAGTTCGAGGAGCGTATAAAGGCCGTCATTAACGAGGTAAAACGTGCCAGAAACGTCATGCTCTTTATCGATGAGCTGCACACGCTCGTCGGCGCAGGCGGCGCTGAAGGCGCAATTGACGCCTCGAATGTCTTAAAGCCTGCTCTTTCACGAGGCGAAGTGCAGTGTATCGGTGCAACGACATTTGACGAATATCGAAAATATGTCGAAAAAGACGCCGCTCTCGAACGAAGGTTTCAGACTATTGTTGTCGAGCCTCCGACTAAGGACGAAACTTTCGACATACTCAAAGGCCTTCGCGACCGTTATGAAGCACATCATCGTGTAAGTTTCACTGACGAGGCGTTGTATCAGGCCGTTGAGCTTTCAAGCAGATACATCACCGGCCGTTGTCTGCCGGACAAGGCCATAGATGTTATGGACGAAGCCGGTGCGTCTGTCCGCCTCAAGAATACGACAACCTCTCCGGACCTGGCCGATATAGAGCAGCAGATTGATAAGCTGCAGATAGAAAAGGACGAGGCGGTCAAAAACGCCGATTACGAACGGGCCGCTGCCTTGCGCGACGAATGTCAGAAGCTTCTGGACAAAAAGGCGGAAATCCAGCGCCAGTGGTATGACCAGAACAAGGAGACTGCCGGCACGGTGGACGCCGAAACCATCGCCGAGGTCGTCAGCAAGATGACCGGCATTCCTTTGACAAGGCTTGAGAAGCACGAAGCCGAGCGGCTCTTGGAGCTGGAAGCCGAGTTGCACAAGAAGATTGTCAGTCAGAACGAGGCTGTCGCTGCAGTCGCTAAATCCGTCCGCAGGAGTCGAAGTGGATTAAAGGACCCAAATCGTCCGATGGGCTCATTCATATTCATCGGCCCAAGCGGCGTAGGCAAAACCCTTCTCGCCCGTGCACTCGCCGAATTTATGTTCGGCAACGAAGACGCCCTCGTCCAGATAGATATGAGCGAGTATATGGAAAAGCACAACGTCAGCCGCCTCGTCGGAGCACCGCCCGGCTATGTCGGTTACGAGGAAGGCGGGCAACTTACCGAGCGAATCAGACGCAGACCTTATGCGGTGCTGCTGCTCGATGAAATCGAAAAGGCCCATCCTGACGTTTACAATATGCTGCTGCAGATTATGGAAGAAGGCAGACTGACCGACAGTTTCGGCAGACATGTCGATTTCAAAAATGTTATCCTTATTATGACGAGTAATATCGGAGCCGATTTAATCAGAAATCAGGCCGGCTTCGGATTCGGCAAACGCACCGCTGAAGCAACCTATGAAAAAATGAAGGAAATGCTCCAAAAAGAAGTGGACCGCCATTTCCGGCCGGAATTCCTCAACCGTCTCGACGACGTGATAGTCTTCCATGCACTTACAAGAGATGATTTGACTACCATAGTCGAATATGAGCTTAACAAGGTCTTTAAGCGTCTTATAAAGCAGGGCTATCGTCTTGAAGTTGCCAACACAACGAAAGACTTTCTAATCGAGAAAGGCTACAGCACCGAATTCGGCGCACGTCCCTTACGCCGAGCAATAGAACGATATATCGAAGACCCGCTTAGCGAAAATATACTTCGCGGCCAATTCAAAGGCAAAAATCTCATCAAGATTGATGTTCAGGACGAAGAACATTTAAAGTTCGAAGGCTTAAGCGAGGAAAGACCCAAGGCCGAACCTGCCCCTGCCCCTGTTCCCGCCGGTCCGGCAAAAGAAGCACCCGCCCCACCGGAAACAACATAAAGCCACGAAGACACGGCTCGACTGAGCTCGCCGAAGTCTAAGGCACCAAGTTTTGGTCGCATATTTCGTCCACCGGCTGTGCTACTCGTTTCGTCTATCGTAGAAACGTCATACGATTATGAATACAAAAAAATAACCAATAACCAAGATACAATCACCAAATAAATTCAAATCACCAATAATCAATCAGCAATCATTGAGCTTTTTCAAAAACTAAAGGAACGCGCACGTATTGAACATCCAACATTCAACATTGAACTTTGAACATTGAATCCGACTATGCAAGGCTACGCCGCGATACGCCGGGGCGGGCAGGGCTTTTTAATTTAAGATTTAAGATTGAACCCCGATGAGATAGCCGAAGCGGCCCCGATGGGATAGTTTCACATCCCACGGGGTAAACATCTCACGGGGCAAGGATATAAGATTTGCGGAACGCCGCGGCGCGAATGTTCTTGCAACTGCCCCACTGTCCCCAATTTCTCTCGTATAAATAGTCTGGACGAGCTTAGTAGATTGCCTTATTACTGGCATAGTTCTGCAGGGATTTTATGGCAGGTCAGCCATTCAGAGGCCATTATGGCAAAGTCCTGCATATCCACAACGCAATCGCCATTAAGGTCGCTTGACGCCCATTCTGCACAGGAGCCGGCAGTAACAGACAACTGATAATTTCCCATCTGACCATCGTAGCCGGCGACACGGATGTAGTAGAGTTTGCCCTTTATCATATTGTAGCTGAGCTGAGAATCGGTAGTCATATAGTAATCGTCATTACAGGCGAGCTCGCTGCCGTTGCAGGCATTAAAGAGGGCAAGAGTCGTATCAAATTCATCGCTGCCAGCGGTGATAGTATATTCGCCGGCCATCTGCGGCTGGTAAGAATACCAGACATCCGCGTAGTCATTAAAAGCACAGCTTGTCAAATCAGTTCCTTCCGCGCCAAAATTTGAACCATAGTAAATGCTGCCCGTCTCAACCTTCAGACTGGCCTGACATTCGTCGTTCAATAAATACATCCATAACTCATAGCCGTATATGCCGTCGGTGGCTGTGAAAAAAAGCAGGTTATTTATATTTGTCAGGTATTGAGGGCCTGAGGCATTTGCCCCCGGATATATATCCATTATCATAACGGTGCCGGCCGAAGTGCCGTCGCTTTTCCATAATTCATGACCGTTTGTGCCATCGTTGGCCCTGAAAAACAGGGTGCCGTTCACATTTGTCAGGTTATCAAGATATGAGCCTGTGGGGCCCGGATATATATCCTTAACCAACATTACGGTTCCTGTGGGTGAGCCGTCACATTTCCATAGTTCATAGTCGTTAGTGCCATTGTAGGCGGCGAAAAACAGGGTGCCGTTGACATTTGTCAGGTACTGAGGGTTTGAACCCAGCGCTCCCGGATATATATCCATTACCATAATAGTGCCAGCCGGAGTGCCGTCGCTTTTCCACAGTTCGAAGCCGTGTGTGCCGTCGATGGCCTCGAAAAACAGGGTGCCGTTCACATTCGTCAGGTACATAGGATATGAGTCTGTTGATGGATTAATATTCTTTACCATAACAGTTCCGGCCTCAGTGCCGTCGCTTTTCCAAAGTTCAGTGCCGTTTGTGCCGTCGTCGGCCGAGAAAAATAATGTGCCGTTGACATTCGTCAGTATTGCAGGGTATGAGTTTCCTGTTCCCGGATTTATGTCCTTTACTAATACAGTGCCGGCCAGGGTGCCGTCGCTTTTCCATAGTTCATAGCCGTTTGTGCCATTGTCGGCCATGAAAAATAATGTGCCGTTGACATTCGTCAGGTACGCAGGATATGAGCTTCCCGCACCTGGGTTTATATCCTTTACCATTACTGTGCCTTCCGATGTGCCGTCGCTTTTCCATAACTCAGAGCCGTTTGTGCCGTCGTCGGCCCTGAAAAATACTGTGCCATTCACATTCGTCAGGGAATCAGGGTATGAGCCAGACGAGCCCGGATATATATCCTTTACCATAACCGTTCCGGCCGCGGTGCCATCGCTTTTCCATAACTCATAGCCGTTTGTGCCGTTGTTGGCCATGAAAAATAATGTGCCGTTGACATTCGTCAGGTACCAAGGGTTTGAGTGTCCTGCCCCCGGATTTATATCCTTTACTATTACAGTGCCAGCGAAGGTGCCGTCGCTTTTCCATAGTTCAGTGCCGTTTGTGCCGTCGCCAGCCTGGAAAAATAATGTGCCGTTCACATTCGTCAGGTACTGAGGATTTGAGCTTGCCGATGCCGGATAAATATCCTTCAGCATGAATGGTTCACCGGCCAGTGCAGCGATGGCGATAGACAATAACAGCACTAATATGGTCAGTATGAGATTCTTCTTCATTTCTAAGTCCTCCTGAATGCGGATTATATAAATCTTTTTGAACCATTCATTATATCTTTATATTTTGAAAAATCAAGACAAATTTGTCATGCAATTGCCTGTTTTTAATGGTTTTAATGCGGTATTTCGGCCATCGTCATAACGTAGTCGAAAATAACATCAGACTTTGATATTGAAAAGGCTCGCAAAAATGCGCAATCCGCCTTTGCTATTCTACTTCGCCAAAGGCTACGTAGGAACCAGCTACGGCGGACAAGGTTTTTCAACCAGGCGCGCAAGAAAAAACTTGCGCGCTTTGAAAAAATCAAAAATTTTTTCTCCAGAGCCGGCAAGCACTTATAAACTCGGCCTCCAAAATTTTTGACGAAAATTCGATAAAAATGCGCAAGTTTTTGGGTAATACGGAGGGACATATAAATTGAAGATTGAAAATTTAAAATTGAAAATTTGAAGAATCCGCCAAGGGCGGATGAATTTTCGATTTTCTTAACACAGGAAACGATTCAATTTATCTAAATTTTTCCATCAAGGTTCACGTGCCTGCGGCAATAGAAAAACTATTAGTCAAAATCGCGCTTTGGCACCGCAGGAGGCAATACGGTTTTACATTCAGAGTCATTAAACTGACGCAGGGAAAATATGCAATAGTAGATGTGGAAGATTTCGAGCGGCTGAGCAAATACAAATGGTACGCCATCAACCATAGAGGCGCTTTTTATGCAGGGCGAAATGGCGGCAGGAAGATTATGTTTATGCACCGGTATATTATGCCGCCGCCGGAAGGCCGATTCATCGACCATAAAAACCGCAACGGATTAGATAACCGCAGGGTGAATCTGCGAATCGTTACCACCCAAGAGAACAACTGGAACAACGAGCAGGGATTTAACGAAGGCACGTCAAAATATAAAGGAGTTTGCCGGCACAAAGAACATAATAAATGGTGCGCCCGCCTGCCACATAAGGGACGTAAAATACATCTGGGCTATTTTGACGATGAAATAGAAGCGGCAAAGGCTTACGATGAGGCGGCAAAGAAATATCGGGGCGAATTTGCAGTACTTAATTTTGAATAAATTCAAAATTAGTCGTTGGTATTTAGCATTTGGTATTCGGTTTATTAAACAACGGCGAAGGAACTAAATACCAGCGACCCGCGACTATTTTACTTCGAGGATGGAGTTGAATTCGCCGAACGGATTTAGTTCGGTCTGTTCGTTGTACGGGTCCTGCTGCCATTGGCCGTCAACCACCATACGGTAACGATACTTGCCCGGTGCAAGAGCCAGGGCAAGCTCCCATTTGCCGTCCTGTGTGGGTTTCAAGGCTGTCTGGTGCGGCTGCCAGTTATTGAAATCTCCTGCAATCTGAACGCTTTTGGCGCGCGGATAAAGCGTAACGAATTTAACCGCACCGCCGGACTGCCTTGTACCGTAGAAGTCGTTGAGCCTGCTGTCGATATCCCCCTGCACGGCTTTTCGGGCTGCGGCGGGCTCCGCCCCGACGAGTGCCTTTGGTTTCGGCTGGGGTCCCCCGCTAAGACCTGCGAGCAGTTCATGTGCTGACGAGCTGATTGACTCAAGCTTGTCATCGAGGCTTTTGACAACTTCTTTCCTGATTTGGGCTTTCTGGACAACTGGTATTTGCGGTTCTGCTTTGTGGAGCGAACTTACCATTTGTTTTTCGACCATTGTATCGCTCGCTATCAGCTCCTGTGCGAGGTACTGGAAGTCCTTATGCCCTCTGCTTGCCGGGTCGTATTCACAGATGGGCTGTCCCAGGCTCGCTGCTTCCTTGAGTTTGGTATTGAAGTTGACGACGGTCTGAAACATTCTGCCTGAGAAGTGTTTTCGAAGTTCGGACAGTATTTCTCTGCCCATTTTTGTTCGGATGTCGTACATGCTGGCAAGCACCATAACGTGTATATGCTGGGAACACTGCTTGCAGAGGATGCTGAGCGTATCGAGCTGTTTGCTCAGGCCGTGCAGTGAAAAGTAGCCCGTTTCAACGGGAACAATAACATCGGTAGCTGCCCGCAGGGCGTTGAACGTCAGCAGTCCCACCGCGGGGGGACAATCGATAACGACATAGTCATAGTCTTTTTCAACGGTTTTGAGAATGTCTTTGAGGCAGTTTTCGCGGTCGACGATTCCATTAGTCTGCTGTTCGAAGGCAGCCAGGTCGATGCTTGCCGGCGCAAGCTCGAAGTTATCGCTGATTTCCCACAGAATCTCAGTGAACTTTACAGTTTCGCCTCGGCGAGAACTTACCAGCACATCATAAACGCTCTGTTCAATCTGCTCCTCCGGCACAGCCAGACCCACAGCACAATGGCCTTGCGGGTCCATGTCGATAAGGAGAGTTTTTTTGTTTTCCGCAGCCAAGGCGCTGGCAAGATTTATCGAAACTGTCGTCTTACCGCATCCACCCTTCTGGTTAATTACCGCTACCGTTCTCATCGGATAATCCCTTATTCAATCAAAACGCGTTTTTTAGCACTAAAAACCATAGTTTCAGCGCATAAAGGAAAAGTCCTATATTGGATTTTTCGGCCTTTAGAGATAAAAACTTTAAGGTTTATCGGACAAGAAGATAAAATTTTGCCCATTTTTCAGTACTAAAAACAAGGACCCAAGCAGTTCAAACTGTCTGCGGATAGTGTGGCGTCTTAATTAAATTATGAAATAAAAAAGTTGTCCCGCGAAAAATGACCATCCGTGAATCCGCCCCGCCGATGGCGGGTAAACAGTAGCGGATAAAACTGTGGGCTAAATAAACTGCCATAGTCCGCCGAAGGCGGATAAATGACGGCAAGGCCAACCTACAAATGAAACCCGCCAAATAAATCGGCGAGCTAAATATCTGCGACAAAAAAAGATTTAAAGGCCGTCCTATAATTTGCTGATTTGAGGTGCGAAACCTGCGATTTTTTTGCCATAAGACCTTATAACAACGTAAGTTGCTTTACTTTTTTGACTCTATGTGTTAAAATAGGCAAAAGTGAGAAGCTGGGTAAATCCAGCTTTACATTGCTGCTTTGATTTATCGATCTTGCGAACAGGGCGTAAGGTCTTTATTTGAGAGGTGTTAAAAAGTGAACTTCGTCGAAAAAGGTGTTTTTAACTGCCTTGGTGGGGCGTCATTGAAAGACAAATTTTCGGGGCTGAAAAATATCAATCCCCATAAGGGTGATTTTATTTCTTTTCGGAGGGTCAAGGTGAAAATGTTGACGACAATAAAAGGTGCATTCAGATTGTGTCTGCTGACCGCTGCGTTTGTCTGTGCGGCTGCTCTTCTTGTCGGCTGCCAAGAACCGAAGATGTCGAGCAGTCAGCAGATTGAAGCGTTCGAACTGGCCGGACCTATCACTCCTGTGGTCGATATCGACCAGCTGCTCAGCGCCAAAGATAATTACGGCGTCTACACGGTCGGTGCAGGAGACGTGCTCGAGCTGCAAATGCCGACGATACTGACAGCGGTATCGCCGAAACTCTATAAAGACCTGCAATACCAGCAACAGCAGGTCCAGCCGTATCTGTGCAGAGTATCGGATACAGGCACAATCACGCTGCCGATACTCGGCGAAATGAAAGTTGAAGGCAAAACTCTCGCTCAAATAGAAGCTGAAATAGTCAGCGCATACTATCCCAAGTACATCATCACTCAACCGAGCGTCGTATGTAATGTCAAGGAATATTACCTTAAAGACATTACGGTAGTTGGCGCCGTTGTACAGCCGGGCGTCTATAAGCTCCGAAGCAATGAAATGTCGCTGGTAAACGCTTTGATGAAGGCGGGCGGCATCGTCGAAAACGGAGCAAGCGTCATCATAATCAAAAATCCCAAACGAAAATATACAACTGGTTCTCAGACAGCAAAAGGAGCCGACGAAATAAAACAGTTGGCCGAACTTGATACCGGCGTCAACGAAAAATACACAGAATATACTGAAACGCCGAAAGAGGAGGTAAAAAATACGCCGGGAAATGAATCTGACTCCTCCACACTCCAGGTCGACCTTGTATTTAGACCTGAAGATTCCAGTCCAACACAAGGAACTCTTCTTGTTCAGCACGGCCCTGACACACTTTACAGTAAAAATATAAATATTAAAAACCCGGCTGAACGGGCTGAATATATAAAAGAACTACAGAACGTCATCGGTGCCGAGCAGGCATATATAGTCGGTCGGGCTCTTGAGCAGCTTGCCGCTCAGTTTCCCTCGTCTGCGATTACGACAAGCCAGACAAAACAGCTTAACGGGGAGGAAACGGAACTTCTCGAAGCGGCAAATGACTTAAACCAAGGCGGCGTTAAAAGCCAAGATGCTGAAAAGAAAGAAGAATGTCCGGGCTGTCCTGCGGCAACCAATTCTGCTGAGGCAAACAATCAAAAATACATTGAAACGCCGGTCGAAAGCAAAGCTGAGTTCAAACCTGCCGAGAGCGTTAATGATGTTAAATTCATCGAACCTGCACAAACTGCTTATCAGCCGGCTCCGGTTCCGACAGCTACCGCTGCTGCCGTTGTCGAAGGTATTGTTCTGCCGGTAAAAGGGCTGAATATTCCGTTCGCCGACGTGCCGCTGATGGAAGGAGACCTTATCGAAGTAAAAAGACTCAATCCTGTGGTCTTCACCGTAATAGGACTGGCAAAGGCGCCGGGCGTTTTCCCGTATCCGCCTGATGTTGAGTACAATCTCATGCAGGCTCTGGGTTTTGCAGGAGGCGTTGACCTTATAGCCGACCCGAGATTCGTAACCGTATACAGGCAGGATGCAAAGGGCGAGGTTGTCTCTGCAGTCTTCAGAATCGACAGGAAATTCATGGCTAAAAGCTATAACGTGAAAATAAAGCCTGGCGACGTCATTTGCGTCGATGTTACGCCAAGAACAAAGAGAAATGTGATTCTGAATCAAATGCTTCGCATCAATTTCGGTGTGTATATCAACCCATTAGCTCTTTAATGATTAAGCAAGAGAGAGGGTAAAAATGACAGAAAATAATATAAACGCGGAAAATCAGACATCTGCTGCCGAGCAGCCAATGCAGAACAGAAGCAGGACTTTTGCAATAACGCTTCGAAGAAGAAAGTGGAGCATACTCATCGTAACGGTTGTTTTCATAGCCGCAGCGATTCTTTATATTTCAAAGGCTGCGGTGACCTATACAAGCACCGCAAGACTCTACGTTGAACAGACGGGGCCTAAAATTATCACCGAATACGAAGGAGCCATGACGCAGTCAAAGAATTATCTCTATACACAGGGAGAACTCATCAAGTCCACACCCATAATCGCTGAAGTTGTGCGGAGAAACAACATAAAGAAGCTGGAAACATTCAAGGAAAAACCTGAAGCTTTCCTCGAAAAGATAAAAGACCGAATCGGTCTGGCAGAGCCGGTAATCGAAATGGGCGAGATTGATAATCTTGTCATTTATCTGAGAAAAATTCTCGATGTAGAAATCGGCATCAAGGACGATATCATTGCGGTAAGCTGTGAATCGAACTACAGAGAGGAGGCGGCTCAGATTGTCAACGCGGTTGTCGAAGCTTATGTAAACTATCAGACAAGCCAAAAGAAGGGCACTGTTTCGGAAGTGCTGAAAATTCTGCAGAAGGAAAAAATAGAACGAGACAAGGAACTTGCCGTAAACTTCGAAGAGCTTCTCGATTTTACCCGGAAATATGGCGTTGTTTCATTCGATAAAAGCGGCGGAAACACGGTATTTGAAAGACTTAAAAATCTCAGCGATTCTCTTACAGAGGCTCAGCTTGACACCATCAATGCAAAGGCCGAGTTCGAAGCCGTGGGGAAACTCGCCGATGACCCGCTGAAAATCAAACAATATGCAATGGCTCAGCCGAATACAGCGGAAGGACTTTTCGAAAAAGACGATGAAAAACAGCAGCGCAGCGAGCTGAAGGACCTGAAAACCGAGCTTGAGAGCGCGGTACTGCAGTGCAGCGACGACCATCCCACCGTTAAAGCACTGAGAAGCAAAATTGCAGATATCAAAAAACAACTTGCCGAGCAGTTAGACAGCCATGCAAAAGCGTATCTCGAAGTCCTGAAGATTAAATACCAGACTGCAAAACAGCGAGAAGACGAGCTGGCGGCCAGCTACGAACAGGAAAAAGAGGCTGCCCAGAGTCTAAATATCAAGGCAACAGAATATACCGTCATCGAATCCAAGCTCGAACAGAGCAAGAGATTCTGTGAGATACTCGACGACAGAATAAAAGAACTGAACGTCTCGGAAGACACCGGAGCTCTCAACATCAGCATACTCGAAGCGGCAAGACCCGCTGAATTTGCGACAAGCCCGAAAAAGGCAAAAATCGTGGGGATAAGTCTCATACTGGGGATTTTGTGCGGAACCGGACTTGCCGTAATGAAAGAACGGCTGGATTGGAGACTGCGAAGCGCAGAGGAAATATCATTGGCTCTCAGTGTGCCGGTGCTCGGAATTGTGCCGTCCATGAGCGGAAAGGGGAAAAAGGCCGTTGTCAGCCACGGACAGAAAGCACAGCTCGAACCGAAATCCTCTGTTGCCGAAGCATACAGAACCATACGCACCGCCATATTCTTCGGCGTACCAAAAGGACAGGCAAGAACCATTCTGGTTACTTCACCGGCACCGGACGACGGCAAGACCACTATGGTAAGCAACCTTGCCATAACAATGGCTCAGGCAGGTCAAAAAACTCTTATCGTTGACGCAGACTTCAGAAAACCAATGCAGCACAGCATATTCGGTTTCACAAATGAAACTGAAAAAGGCCTGTCGAGCATACTTGTGGGACAAGTCTCCCTCGACGAGGCGATAAAAGCCTGCCAGACAGAAGGACTGGCGATGCTGACAAGCGGGCCGGATGTGCCGAATCCGAGCGAACTGCTCAACAGCGAAGCATTTGCAAATCTGCTAAAGGAATTGACTCACCGCTATGACAGAATAGTGATTGATTCGCCGCCCGTTACGCCGGTGGCAGACAGCCAGATACTGGCGGCTATCTGCGATGTTACAATCCTGGTGCTTCGTGCAGACAAATCCACACGAAAGGCTTCGCAGCAGGCAAGAGATGCTCTGGCCAGCGTAGGAGCACACGTGCTCGGAGCGGTCGTTAACGACGTTTCGCCGAGACATAGCCGATACGGTTACTACTCTTATTACGGTTATTACGGCTATGGCTACGGAAGAAAAAATAAATAATTTCGCAAGCTGCGGAAATTCACGATTACAGGATGAATACAGGCGGCTTGGCGACAAGGTCATTGAGACACTGCTGATACTGCTTCTGACCTTCATGCCACTCGCTTTCGGCGCAGTTCATCAATGGAGTCAGGAGGTTGTAGTTGTCATTTGTGCCGCAATGCTCATTGTTTTTCTCCTCAGGCAGATACTTTCCGCCGGGGATTTTGTCTCGACGTGGGCTTATGTGCCTGTGGCGGCATTTATCCTGCTGGCAGCATTTACAATTATCCCAATGCCGCAAAAGACCGTTTCAATCCTCTCAGCTGAAACGGTAAAACTCAAAAGCGAACTTCTTTCAGAAAACACCAGGGCTGCAGACAAGTTCGAAAATTTTACACTCAGTTTTTATCCGCACGGCACGAAGAACGACATGAGAATTATTCTCTGTGTGGCGGCGGTCTTCTTTGTCGTGCTGAACGTGTTTAAAACTGACGAGCAAATCAAAAGACTCCTAAAGGCAATTGTGATTATCGCGGCAGGCGTTGCTGTGCTGGCGATTGCACAGGATGTTGCCGGAAACGGAAAAATTTACTGGTTTGTCTCATCGCCGCAAAAGGCAATCAGCGGACCTTTTGTCAACCACAGTCACTTCGGGCAGTTTATGAACCTGTCCATCGGAGCTGCTGTTGCGCTGGCACTGCTGATACTTCACCGCGAGTTCGATAAAGGAGAAACTACTGCTGCGGCAGTATTTGAATATTTCGATTCGTCGAGGGCGAGAGAACCGTGGCTTCTGGCGGCAATGATAAGTATATCGGCAGCGGCGGTGTTTGCATCGCTTACGAGGGGCGGCATGCTCTCGATGCTTACAGCCATGAGCATCACGGTTCTGCTGCTTTCAGCTCGAAGGTCCTTCAGACAGCACGGCTGGATAGTCGTTATCGTTGCGCTGGCAGCACTTGTCTGTCTTTTATACACAGGATTCGATACGGTTTACGAAAGACTCGCAACGCTCAGCTCGCTCGACAGATACCCGACGAGACTGGAAGTGCTTAAAGATATGACCGAGCCGGTGAGACGATTTATCCTTTTCGGCACGGGACTCGGAAGTCATGCAGTTATTTATCCGATGTTTCAAAGCATATACACGGCCCTTCAGTTCAGTTATGCTGAAAATGAATACGCCCAGCTTCTGGAAGAAACAGGCCTGACGGGTTTTATAATAATGCTCATCTTCGCCTTTGTTGTTGCGGCAAATTTCATAAGGGCTATACGAAACAGAAAAACTTCCATCAGCGTTGCGGCATACGGTCTGGGCTTCGGAGTTATCGCGGTTCTTATTCACAGCGTTACCGACTTCGGCCAGCATCTGCCGGCCAATGCCGTGCTTACCGCAATTTTCTGCGCATTGATAATAACACTCGGCCAGGTCAGGGTAAATTCACAAACCATACCCGCCGTCAGGCTCAGAAAACCTGTATTATTGATATTATCCGTTGTTCTTGTATGTGTATATCTCTGGGCTTTAATCGGTGCGGATAAGGCAAGGATTGGCGAAAGATGGTGGCAAAAGGCATACAAAATAGAAAGCAAGTTAAGAGCAAACGACAGAGCAGGCAGCGACAACCCCCTGTTCTTGCTTTCGCAAGAAAGCCAGGGGAAAGAGCTGATTCTTTATGCAGCAAAAGCTGCACAGATACAACCGGATAATATTGAATACGGATACTGGCTGAATGTCTGGAAATGGTGGAATACAGCCCGTAAAACCGACCCTGAAACCGGCGGCCTGACAAATGAGGCTGTCCAGGAAGCATATGACATGGTCGATGAGCTTAAAAAAGCACGAACGATGTGTCCGACATTCGGGCCGGTGTATTGTCTGCTGGGACAATTACAGAAACTCATACTGTTCGAACCTGCGGGCGAAGATAATATAAAAAAAGGATTTTTGCTTGAGCCTAACGACGAGTTAACACTTTTTGCCGCAGGATGTCTGGATATAAGTGGAGGCGAAATCGGCCATTCCTTCGAAAAGTTCAGCAAATCCATCGGTCTGGGCGGAACCTTTTTCAGGGATATTGTTCGGATTTATATCGAACAGGAAAAGAGGGCAGACCTTGCCGTTGAAATCGCCGGCGACGATACAAAAAGACTGAAATATGTCGCAGGTATGCTGTCGCAGCACGATGAGTTCCGGGGCGAAGCTGAAAGGGCACAATCAAAACTGATTGAACTGGCAGAGCAGAAGGCATCAAAAAATACCGCGGACATCGAGGAATTAATCCTGCTGGGCGATTATTACCGCAAAAACAACAACAGCCAAAAGGCGGCAGAATACTTCGGTGCGGCAGTTACAGCCGATTACGGAAATGCCGATTTGAGGCTGAAATTTGCAAAGGCTCTGGCTGAAAACGGACAGGCAAACGAAGCTGTCAGGCAACTGAGAATATGCCTGAAGCTCAAACCGAAATACCGGCAGGCTGAAAAACTTCTGGCCGAGCTTTCGGTCAGGCCGGAAGTAATGAAGCAGAATATTGACGATACAGAAAAGAAATGAAGACTTATATCCTTACATATCTTGGTTCGCTTGTCATGTCGCTTATGCTGACGCCGGCGGTAATCGCTCTGGCGAGGCGATACGAACTGTTTGACCGTGCAGAACCGAGAAAGGTGCATTCCGGCAGGATAGCAAGAATCGGGGGGCTGGCCATATTTGTTTCAATGATGTGTCTGGTCGCTGCGGTGTATCTGCTGCCCAACAAAATCGGTGAAAGTTTCCGTCAGCTCGGAATAAAAATCTTCGTTCTGCTCGGCGGGGCAACGCTGGTTTTTATAACAGGTTTGATTGACGATATAAGACCCGTCAAAACATGGGTAAAACTGCTGACGCAGACAACGGCAGCGGCTATGGTCTGTGCATTTGGAATAAGAATAAAGGTGATAAACGTGCCGGATTTGTTCAGTCTGGACTTCGGCATATTTTCATGGCCATTCACAATCCTCTGGATTGTAGGCGTTACCAACGCAGTAAACCTCATCGACGGACTGGACGGTCTTGCGGCCGGTATCTGTGCAATTGCGTGCGGAACAATTGCAGCACTGGCAATCTATTTCGAGCAGTCCGTGCTGTGTGTAATGATGCTCGCACTGGCAGGCAGCGTCAGCGGATTTCTGTTTTTTAATTTCAATCCCGCAAAAATATTCATGGGAGACTGCGGCAGCCTGTTCCTCGGGTTTACCATCGCTTCGGCTACCGTTATGTGCACTGCAAAATCACAGGCACTTGTAGGCTTCGCACTGCCGCTGCTGGCAATGGGAATACCCATATTCGACACCCTGTTCATCATGCTTAACAGATTCGGCGCCAAAAAACCGGTCTATATGCCCGACACAGAACATTTTCATCACAGACTTCTGAGACTGGGCCTGAAACAAAGGCACGTGGCAGTTCTCGCTTATATAGTTACGCTGCTTGCAACCGGTGCAGGTATTTTCCTTATGGCGGCCAGAAGCGTAAGAAGCATCATAATGTTCGTCTCAATCCTCGTGCTGATTGTCCTGATTTTTCACGTTGTCGGCGCCGTCAGCGTCAGACAGATTACGCAGGCATTGCGAAGAAAATATCATTGAAAACTCTTAATTATGTTAAAAACAGTGTTTAATAACGTTATTTTAAAAAGGATGTTCAAAAACGCTTCGGTGCTTTTCAGCGGCCAGAGCGTCGCCGGCCTGATGGGACTAATCAGTCTGTCCCTTGCTGCCAGAGCGTTAGGCACTGAAAAACTGGGTGTCTTTGCGATTATTCAGTCATACATACTTATCATCGACAGGCTTATGAATTTCCAGTGCTGGCAGGCAATTATAAAATTCGGAGCAGATTTTCTCAAACAGGACAAAAAAGAAGATTTCAAATCACTTGTCAAGTTCTGCACGATTCTTGATGCTGCAACCGCTGCTATAGGGACTTTTACAGCAATAGCCATTATTTATATACTTGGCCGATGGAAAGGCTGGGAGCAGGATACGATTTATGCGACCATCGCTTTCAGTTTCTGGATACTTTTTAATTTAAGGAGTACTGCCACCGGCCTACTGCGGCTATTTAACAAATTTAAGCTTATTTCTGCAACAATGGTAACCGCTGCATTTTTAAAACTAATTCTTGCGGTGTTCGCGTATATATTCTCCGGCAATTTGCTGGTATTCGTAGTTATCTGGGTGATTGCCGGTGTCGCGGAATCTGTGTTTCTGTTGTTTGCGGGATGGCGACAAGTTTATAGGGAAACAGGCGATAATTTCCTGAAAGCAAAATTAAGCACCGTTGCGAAAGATAAAAATATCTGGAAATTCGTACTGAGCACTAACCTGAACCAGTCGGTCAGATTGGCTTCAAGAGAATTTGATGTCTTGATTACAGGAGCGCTTTTGGGCGCAGCGGCGACCGGTCTTTATAAGATAGCAAGACAATTTGCCTGGGTTCTGGTGCATCTAATTGAGCCGATATCGCAAGTAATCTATCCTGAACTGGCTCGCCTGGCGGCCAAAAAACGATTTTCAGATATGAAACACGCCATCACAAGAACGGCAGCCATTACCGGCGGCGTATCCGTGCTCGTATGGCTTGGCTCGATACTTTTCGGCAAATGGATTTTGGGCATCGCAGCAGGAGCTGAATATAGACAGGCGTGGGGTGTTATGATTATTTTTATGTTTGCCCTTGTTATATGGGGCTTTGCGTTTTGCCTGCCTGCCGGACTGCTTGCAATAGGCAGAGCAGGGAAAATCCTGCTGGTTGAGATAATTTCATTTGCAGTCTTTCTGCCGGCCCTATATCTGCTGCTTACTAACATCGGACTCATCGGGGCAGCCATCGCACAAGTTATATACTTCGCAGTTTATTCGCTGCTTATGTTGCTATTCTTTATCAAATATATTTCAGTTATCTCCCAGAGTAAATAATATGACGATTATTTTTGAGAAAGAATAAGGAATGGAAACAGAAAAACACTGGCTCTATTATAATATTCACGATTTAGTCAGAATTCGTCTGCAAAAAAACCATATAAGTGAAAGGTCTTTTGAGTTATTTTTTAGTCCATTCAGGACGGACTTTCTGAAGGAAGAGGAAATCGATATCTCGGTTCAGAAATATGCCCCTGAAATTTCTGAGTATAGCGATGCCGGCGGTTCGTATTATTTTGGCGACAATCATCTTTATTTTAAAAAGTACAAAACGCATTTGCTGAAAAAGAACGATTCCTGGATACTTGCCGGCCAAAGAGACCTTCTGCTCTTTATCCATCCGGTTTTGCAAATGTTATTTTTAAGAAAAAAACATTGCATGATTCACAGTGCGTCAGTTGCCATAAATGGCCGAGGTGTGCTGCTGCCTGCCTTGGGAGGCACGGGAAAAACAAGTGCAATTATCTGTATTTCAAAGGAGATTAGCGGTTCAAGTTTCCTTAGCGATGATTTCAGTTTTATTTCGCCGGATTTGATTTATTCCGACCCCAAGGCGTTTTCTATCTATCCGTATCATCGCTCGCTGTTTCCGCATTTGTTCAAATCGAGACACAAAGTTTTAATTCCTTCCTGTTTTTCCAATATATCTGAGAAAGTGCGGAACATTGTCCGGCCGGCTATTATGATGTTTCCCAGACTTGAAAATATCGCAAAAAGAATAACACCTGAATACATGCAGGTACCGGCACGTGAGGCTTTGCCTGATTTTGAGTTTTCCGACAAGGCAAAAATAGATACTATTCTTTTCATAGAAAGGTATTCAGGCGATAAGATGGTTCTGGAAGATATCTCTGTTGACCAGGCCAGACAGCGTTTAATAGGCAATTGGCTGTACGAGATAGGTAAATGCAGTCAGGAAATGATTGTCGCAATGGGCGGAACGGGTATTATCGATTTATCCGAATATTTTTCACAAATGGGGGCGGTAATTGACTTGGCCTGCCGAAATCGCACAGTCAAATTGATTAGACTTCCAAAGATGCCTCCTCAGGAAACAGGCAGAATAGTCGTAACAACATTGAAAGAAATTATGAGAATAGATTAATATGCCAAAGAACCATAATGACAATATCATAAGCAGATTTTTTAAGGCGATAGCGACTTTTTGGGGCGATACGGCTGAATATCAGATTTTTGTAATACTGGCCGCGATGGCTTTACTTGCAATTCTGCCTTTGTTTGTAGCCAAACTTAACGATGCCACCAATGTGGTTCTTAATATTACTATATTCTGTGCAGCAGCGGTCGCAGGGTTTCTTCTCTTGCGATTAAAAGGCTCGCAAATGGCAGCTTTTACCTTCGCAGCTGCCCTGCTTTTGAGAATATGCCTTGTTTTCGTTATGGAGACCGCATCACCAGATATATATATGTGCAATGATGACCGGATCAGGACTTATCAATGGATAAGGCACTATGATTCGGCTTTACTTCAGGCGGACGAATTTTTCTATGCCTATCATGCGCAGGTTTATAAAAATATAACAATTCCTGAATTTATAAACTTGCCTGAGTTTACGAAAAATGCACACAGGACAAGTTTTCTGATGTCAAGAATATTCAGGTTTTTTGGGGACGAATTTATCTGGTGCAGAATTGTCGGAGCATTTTTGGGCGCGTTTTCCGCCGCGATTGTAACACTGGCTGCCGAGGAGCTTTTCAGCAGAAAGACTTCAACAATTGTTTCACTACTCTCCGTTATAGCTCCGCAGACGGCCTTTTATTCGGTCCGATTCCTTAAGGAAATATGGATAATCTTTGCGGCAAGTATGATGGTTTTCGGCATTGCAATAATAATTCGCAACAAAAAACCTCTTTCGGCAATACTATCAATCATAGTAGCAATTATTCTGCTTATGTGGATTCGGCTCGAGTACGGACTGATGTTTATTGCCACAGTTCCCATTGCTATTTGTTTCAGGTATAAAAGTAATCCCGCCGGAAAAACTGTCGCTGTTCTGTCAATGATATCACTCGGCACCATAATCTTTTTTTATCAGTTTAATCAACTGACAGGTAAAGCCGAAAATATGTTGGACAGATACACAACCATGATACAAGAGGAGTGTCTGAGCAAGCGTGAGGTGTTGGACAAAATATACAAATCACAGGGACCGCTTAGATTGCTTAATATACCGCTTGCCATACTAAATCCGCCGCCAAGAAAGCTTTATAATATCTTTGCGCCTGAAAATGGTCTTCACGACATTGTTCTGCAGGCTGATATTTGGCAATGGTGGCTCGGCCTGCCGTTTCTGATAATCGGAACCGTTATAATAATCGACAGACGCACAGAGTTTTTAGCCTTCCTGCTGGCATATATCACCGTGATAATCATTCCAACTCTACTGCTCGGAGGACTGCAGCCGACGATTTATAGATACAGAGACTCGCTTGCGCCTATAGCTTTTATCATCATGGGCGCAGGAATAGAAAGCCTTATAGCAGAACAAAAACAATGGAAGAACATAATTATGTTGTCTGCATATTCGTTATTTGTGCTGCTGGCCGTTTATCTTTACACAAAAGGCTTTTAAGAATATATGAAAGAGATTGTTTTTATAAGACAAAGTACGGCGAATATGGGTGGCATCCAATGGCAGATTGTAAAGCTTGCGGAGAAGTTGTTTTCGCGAGGCTGCTTCAAACCTGTCCTTATAACCTCGGACAAACATTCGCCCTTTGCGCAGGCCTTTGCCGCCCGCGGTTTTGAGGTGTTTGCTGTTCCTATGGGCAAGGCAAAAATACTTTCTGCGGCAAAAGAAGTTTCAAAAATACTGAAAGACAGAGATGTCGCAGTCATACAAACACCTCTGATAGAAAGTTTCATAGCCAGGGCCGTCCGGAAAAAAAGAGATGCTATCCGGCATATACTGCGTGCAGAAGTATCCATCAGCGGCACTTTAAATCCCAACTGGAAAAAAAGACTTTGTCATCTGCTCGACAAACTTACCAGCCGCTGGGTTGACTGTTACGTCGTAAACGGTCAATACCTCGCTGACGAAATTATTAATTGCTCTAAAGTCAATCCTAATAAAGTCGTCGTACTTTTAAACGGCAGGGACCAGATAGGCGAGCCAGATGAACCTTGCGATGAACCTGATAAACCTCTGCCGGCAAGAATTGCCATGGTTGCAAATTTTGCGCAGGGCAAGGGACACGACTGTCTTATAAAGGCGATGGCCATACTGAAGAAAAAGAATTTGATAATCAGGGTCAGACTTATCGGCGGCGAATTGGCCGCAAAAATCTCCGACAGTAAAAAACAAAATAATACATCAGCAATAAAAAAACTGGCTGGCAAATTTGGTGTCTCCGACCAGATTGAATTTTATGGCTACACTAAAGATGTTTTCAGCGCCCTTGTAGGAATATCGGTGGTCGTTCTGCCGTCCGACAGCGAAGGCGTGCCAAACTGCATACTCGAGGCGATGAGCCTTAGGAAGCTGGTTATCGCAAGCAATACCGGAGGCGTGGGAGAAATTATCGACGATAAAAAAACGGGTCTGCTCTGCAAGCCAAAAGACCCAAAAGGTTTGGCCGACCTTCTGCAATATGTTTTTACACACAAGGCCGGAGACTTCGAACCGATGAGAACAGCCGGTTTTGAAAAGTGGCAGAAGAATTTCACGAGCGAAAAAATGGTCGATAAACTTGTCGAAGTTTACCGGAAACTCGGAGTCTTATAAAAGATATGAGTCCGCTTAACGATAAAAACCTGCCGAAATTTTCCGTCCTTATGAGCGTTTACGAGAAGGACAAGCCTGAATTTTTCAGAGATGCGATTGACAGCGTTCTTGCTCAGACTGCAAAGCCGAATGAGATTGTGCTGGTTAAGGATGGACCTGTCGGTGCGGAGCTTGAAGAGGTAATCAACGAATACGAACAAAAAACAGACGGTCTTTTAAAAGTTATAAATCTCGAAGAAAATAAGGGACTTGGCATTGCCCTTGCCGAAGGCATAAAAAAGTGCAGTTTTGACATTGTCGCCCGAATGGATGCCGACGATTTAAGTTCGCCGCAAAGATTCGAAAAACAATTAACGTTTCTAAAAAATAATCCTGACATCGACGTGGTAAGCTGTTATCTCGCCGCTTTTGAGCGGAGTCCTGAAAAGGTTCTGTTTGTAAGACGCAGCCCCCTGCTCCATAATGAGATAGAAAAAAAGTTCAGGTTTAGATTCTGTATGAATCACGCCCCGAGTATGTTTCGCAAAAAAGCCGTTCTGGAAGCAGGAAATTATATGCCTTTTGCCGGTCTTGAGGATTACCTCCTTTGGGCAAAAATGCTTCTAAACGGCGCTAAAATGGCGACCATTGGGCAGGTGCTTTATTATCACAGGTGGGAAAAAGAGCTTCTCAAAAGACGAAGCGGCCTCAAAAGAGCCGTTCAGCAGATAAGACTGCAAAAAGAATTTCTGAAAATCGGCTTTGTAAACAGACGGCAGTTTCTGCGGAATGTGCTAATTCGTTCAATAGCGGCAATTCTGCCGCAAGGTCTGACGAAACGATTAAGAATTATTTTTGGAATTTAAACCTGTAGTGAGCCTGCCGAACTAAACCTCTGCGGTTCGCACGAGCAGGTTTGGTTTTCGACGAAGTCCCGCCGGTCTGCTTTGAAAGCGAACTGAGTCATAAGGAGAGCCTTTTCGGCTCTCCTTATTTTATCGGCAGAGTTGCCTGTTTGCCTTGAGCGCACCCGTTGCGACGCGGTCGCACCGCGGCAAATAAAAAAGGCCGCCTGTTACAGCGGCCTTTTATGTATCACAAAATAAACCTTTTAAGGCTGATACATCCACCAATTGGCGAAAACAGCAAAATCCCAAAAGTCCACTTCGCCGGACTCGTCAAAGTCCGCACCGCTACAATCGCCATTGGCAAGACTGCAATTTTGCCTCAACCACTTACTGGCAAAAGTTTGCATATCATTCATATCAGTAAAACGGTCATTAAGAAGCACATTACAGAGTATAGTGGCAGAGGGCTTGTTATTGATAATCTGCTTAAGATAAACACACCATGACTCAAAACTCAATGGATTATAACTAAGATTGAGTGTAGTCAGGTTGTTGAATTTCGTCAGTGCCTTTATGTCCTCTATTAGATTGTATCCAAGCCACAAGTACTTAATTTGATTAACATCAGCAAGCGGAGAAATATCACTTATATTGACATCGGTAAGTGCCAATTCCACCAGGCTGTTCATATTTTTCACGGCATTGATGTCTGTAATATTATCGTTGCCCGACAGGTAAAGATACTGAAGTTTTGTCAAACCCGAAAGCGGGTTTATATTACCGAGGTCATTGTAACGCAGCTTCAAATTCACTAGGTTTGTTAAACCCGAAAGCGCATTTATATCCGAGATAAAATTGTCGGACAAGTCCAGTTCCCTGATGTTGTTTACATCCGGGTCTGCCAAGACATTAATATCTGAGATATCATTGAGAGAAAGGTACAAATACTTAAGGGAATTAATATCGGCCACGGGCGTTATATTGGAAATCAGGTTATCGCTTAAATGCAACCACTCCAGTTTTTTGAAATTTGATACCACGTAGATGTAAGCGATGTTGCAGCCGGACGCCCTGAGATACCTTAAATCGCTCATATTTGCAAGAGAGGACAAACTGGTAATATGGGGATTGCCCCACAGGTAAAGATATTTCATCTTTGTCAGGCCGGAGAGCGGACCGAGGTCGCCGAAAATATTGTTGCAAAGATAAAGAGTTGTCAGATTTGTCGCATACTCAAGCCCTGTCAGGTCGGAAATCCCCAGCGAGTTGGCATCAAGAGAAGTCAACAACAACATCTCTGTCGCGGTTGGGTCTGTTATACCAAGCTTGGCCTCGACGGCAGCCTTGAGATTGGGGTCATTAAATACTACCGGTGCTGCCTGAGAAATACCGGCAACTGCTAAAACCAATAAAAAAACAAATATGCGTTTCATAATTATTACCTCCTATGCTATCGCATCCAGTTCGGTTCTTAAGCCGGAATCTGTGGTATCACCCACAAAATAAAAGTACTACATTCCCTTTCTTCTCTACTTTCCCTAAATTATACACAACCTATAAAATACCAAAATCAGGCGACTTTGTCAAGCCAATAATCAACTCTAAATACTTAAAAATTCCCTACATAGCCATAATTGACTAAAACCACCATAAATATAAACCCAATCTACGAAATACTCCTCATGCAAAAAATTTTTTACTGTATATGCCTTTCATTTACAAAGACTTACAAACAAAATAAAATCTGACATAACCTCCTGAAGATTTCACATCATCAAAAAATTAAGTCCTATAAACAATTAAAACAATACGCTATCCACATTGTGTTAATTTGATGCTCCTCTTTACCCCCACACCTTTATCGGTATGGCTCTACCTATTCCTCGCCTGTGTGGGGGAATAATCGCATTCATCCACAGCTTTACAGCCGTGGTTTTCTGTAAAAGTGTGGGGGTTTACTGCTTTATAGCAAAAGAAAAAATCCCCTCAGAGGTTCTATTCTTTCCGAGTTAATAGCTCAGCAAGTAATCCTTCAGCCCTGTCGAAACCTGGTTTGATTCTAAGGCATATACGGGCCTGCTCGGCGGCCTTTTGGGGCCGACCATTTTGAGCCAGAAACTCGGCAAAATCCATCCTCCAGTAAACGTTGGCATAATTCAAATCCAGCGCACGTTCATAAAAGTCTATTGCATCAGAAACCTCACTGAGCCGCTGGCTCAGCCAGGCCAATTCCAGGTAGTACTCAGGCCTTTGTCTGCCTTTCGGATTGCCCGCTATTAAAACGTTTTTTGTCTTTCTGCAGACCTGCTGGAGCAAATCATTATATTGCATTTCCCCAAGAACCTGCGCCACGTAAGAAAGCCTGTCTTTATGACACACGGACAAATGAAAAAAATCTTCGACTTACTGCAAATCTTTTTTTACAGCAGATTGCTCTTCGGCAGATTGAAAGCACCTGCATTCGTCGAAAAACTTATGCTTAAAGTCCTGATTTTTTGCCGAAGGCCGGCTCTGGGCATACTTGAACCGGCACCGAGAAACCCTCTTGTTCGACAGTTAAGAAAAATGCTGCGAAAGACTGCTATGAAACATCTGCGTTGATATCGCACCTCCAGGCCCGCAAATACAAACACCCCCTCCTCCTTAAGCAACTCTTTATAAGACCTTAAAAATACTGTCCTTACCGTATAAAAACCCTCCGGTGCCGATTTTTCTTGATTTTCTGCACCCGCGGGATTATAATATAAACAATCGAGACAGTGGTATTGTTTGCCATTATAGGATAATATGAATTGTAAATGTGCACATTTCTGGGGTGCCATTAGCCTGCTTTCTGTTTTTCTAACCACACAAGTCATATCTGCACCTTATAACGGAAGATTTGAACTCTTCGATACGAATCCCGATTTCAACACGCCTACCGGCTGGCAGCATGAAAACTACACTGCTGTTGTTCACCACTTTGTTCCTAATCCGGTAAGCGGAGGAAGCCCGTCCCAATGGCAGATCGATCCCGAAATTGGACTTTATCCGTACGAGGGCAACTACTTTCTTACACTTAGTACAGGTAATTTTTCCCCCGAACCACAATACGCCAAGATATGGCAGCAGATCACCATAAACCCCGGAAATAAACTTACCGGAGCTTATTTCTTCGGAACATGCGATTATCTGCGATTCGACGACTATGGAGAAATAAAACTTATACTAATAGAAGATCCAAATCTAAGCATACCAGTTATCCACATATCGGTAGCCGACGTAAATAATTACGGCTCAACAAAGGGATGGAAAAGATTTGAATACACCTTCGACGCCAATCAGGCTGGAACTTATGACCTGACAATAAGCGTAACAGATTTTTGTGATATAATTTACGAGTCCTATTTTGCCATTGACGGACTTGTCCTGTGCGAAGATGCCTCTGATGGTGGCGATATCAACCTGGACTGCACTACCGATTTCCATGATTTTGCTCTTTTAGCTGCAGATTGGCTCTGCAACTGCAATGACCCCAATAACTATTATAGTGACCCAAATGCCAACTGCCGGCTCGGCACCGACCTGACCGGCGACGGCCCTGTTGACACCAAGGACTTGCAGATTATGTCAGAATACTGGCTCGAAGGAACCAAAGAGTAACAGCCATCACGTCCCGATACCACAAGTCTTCTTTGACGCAGGTTTATTTGATACTGGAATAACAGCAATTTTTCTGGTATAAGTATCATTTCTGACTGTGAACCCCGTTAGAGAACGAAAGAAACCGAAAAAGAAAAAGTTCTCTAACGGGGTGAACAAATAGTGGTTTAGTTCAGCGGGAATACTGCATGTTTGCAATAATAAGCGACATACATTCAAATCTCGAAGCACTGACAACCGTGCTGGCGGACATCGAAAAAAGGGGCATAAAAACAATTTACTGCCTCGGCGACATAATCGGTTATGGCCCCGACCCGAAGGACTGTCTCGACCTGGTCATAGATAAAACACAAGCCTGCGTCATGGGCAATCACGATTATGCGATACTGTACGAGCCGACAAATTTCAACCTCGGCGCCGAACGGGCAAGCTTCTGGACAAGAAGTCAGCTCGAAATCGAACAGGACCCCAAAAAACGGCACAACCGCTGGAATTATCTCGGAAGTCAACAGATGAGATGGACACTTTCTACAGAGCTTAACGGCGCAAAAGCCATTCTGGACTTCGTGCACGCCTCACCAAGAAGACCTATCAACGAATATATCTTCCCCGACGACGTATATACCACACCGGCAAAAATAACCTCGCAATTCGACCGCGTTAAGCACATCTGCTTTATAGGCCACACTCACCTGCCGGGCGTTTTTCTCGATGACCCTGATTTTTACACTCCGGATGAGCTTGACTATATCTATCCCATAATACCTGAAGAAAGAGCTATTATAAATGTCGGCTCCATAGGCCAGCCGAGAGATAAGGACAACAGGGCAAGCTATGTCTATATCGAGCAAAACAACATTCACTTTGTCAGGCTCGAATATGATTACAAAACCACGCAAAAGAAAATCTACAGTATCGAGGAGCTCGACAACTTTGAGGCCGACAGGCTAAGCGAAGGACGATAAAAATCATGAGTATAAAAAAGCCGGCCATCGTGTTTGTCTCTGCATATCTGATTGTATGCGCTATCCTGATATTCAATTTTCGCCGCGGTGCGACCGCGTCGCAACGGGCAGGTATATCAGGTATATCTTCAAAGCGACAAAACACTGAAAAAAGAATCTTAACTCTTGCTGCTGAGGCCAATCTGCCCGTTCAAAAAGCCCTGCCTGAGATTGCCCCCCTGCCGGATACACCTGTTTCCACGTCCCAGATTACCGCTACCAACGCCGAAGAAAAAACATTTACGCTCGGCTCGGTTCTGCCGGCCGAAAATAACAACCCTTACAAACTCGAGCTTACGCTTACTACAAAAGGCGCTGCCGTATTATCGGCAAGGCTTCGAGACTATGACAACCGCGACCGCAAAAATCCCCAGCCGCTCGAACTGCTGTCTTCAGTCGAGAAGGCAAACACCCTGGCAGATAAAAAACTGCTGCTGCCGGATTGGGCAAAGGCTTTTCCTCTCGACAGGCTCAACTGGCAAAGCAGCGGCATAACGCAAAACAGCAATGGCGCACAAACAATAAATTTTTACGCAACAATCCTGAAAGACAACAGTGAACTCGTCAAGCTGACAAAAACCTATACGCTCAAGCCCGAAGATTATCTGCTGAATTGTGATATCACCCTGGCCAACTTGAGCAATTCTGAAATTAAAACCTCGCTCGATATGCTTGGGCCGGTCGGAATATCAAGAGAAAACGAAAGGGTCGATACAAGAACAATAACAACCGGCTTTTTAAGCCCTCAGGGCTCTGTTGAAGTAACAAAGATAAATATCAAAAAGCTTGCCAAGGATTTCGGCGGGAAGGCGCCGCTATTCCATAAAAACGCCGACTACAAATTCCTCTGGACATCAATCTCAAATAAATACTTCACCGCTATTATAAGACCGCTTCCGCACGACCAGAACAATTTATCCGCCGAATGGATAGCAGAAAAATCCGCAATATACTATAACCCCGACGGAATAACAAACAGCAACGATGAAAACACAGGCGTCGCGCTGCAGACAGAAACTGTCGCCCTCGCCCCGAAAGCAGAACACACCTGCAGCTTTCAGGTTTATATCGGTCCAAAGGACAGAAATCTTTTTAATTCGGTGCCGCTTTACAAAAGTCTGGGTTTCATAAAGGTAATCGATTTCCAGGCCTGCTGTGGAGACACTTTCAGCAGCTTAAGTTTTCTAATCCTCGCTGCTATGAACTGGCTGTATCAATACCTTCCGAATTACGGCATTGTTATTATAATCTTCGTTTTCGTTGTGCGCCTTCTGCTGCATCCGGTAACTAAAAAAAGTCAGGTTTCAATGATGAAGATGTCAAAGCTGGCTCCCAAGGCGGAGGAAATTAAAAAGAAGTACGGCGACAACAAAGCCGAATTAAACAAGCAAATGATGCAGCTTTACAAGGAACATGGTGCTTCGCCGGTGCTGGGCTGCCTGCCTATGCTGCTTCAGATGCCCATCTGGATTGCGCTTTACAGTGCCATTTACGCGGGCATCGAATTCAGAGGAGCCACGTTTCTGCCCTTCTGGATTACCGACCTTTCGGCGCCGGATGCACTGTTCGGTCTTCCGGCAGCCACGGAAAAAATCCCGTTTATCGGCGCACTTATCGGAACAAGTTTTAATCTTCTGCCCATTCTGCTTGGCGCAGCGATGTTTGCACAGCAAAAATTCACGCCATCCTCAGCATCTGCAGCAAATCCGCAGGCGGCTCAACAGCAGAAAATGATGATGTGGATGATGCCCATAATGATGCTTCTGTTTCTTTACAGAGCGCCTTCGGGGCTGAATCTTTACATAATGTCGAGCACGGTCGCAGGACTTGTTGAGCAATATGTCATAAGAAAACACATCCAGGAAAAAGAGGCTGCCGAGCAGATCGGTCTTGTGCCGACAACGAGTAAATTAGGCGGAAAACTCAAAAAGAAAAAACCAAAACCGCCGATTAAGTTTTCATAAAAACTATTTGACTTTACGCAACGTTCCGGGGACAATTACAACCGACAATTAAATAATTATTGTAGCCGAGATTCATACATAAAAGTATGAATACGGGGGACCCAGATTTTGGGGCTAATTTCCCCTTAAGGGAAAAGGGCACTTTCAAGCCCTCGCCCGTCAGCTAACCTCGTAGGCTTTTGAAAGGGCAACGGCAAAAGTAAAAAACTGCCGCCCGGCAGTTTTTTTATTGCGCTCCTTTGCCCAAGGGTAAAGGAATTATTATGAAGATATCTGATTTGGTAAACAGACAACTGGTTGCAGCGCATCTGAAATCGCATACAAAAGAGGAAGTTATTTCCGAAATCGTGGACCAAATCTATGCCTGCAGAAAGATTAAAAACAAAAAGCAGGTCCTCGAACAGATACTCGAACGGGAAAAACAGGGCTCTACCGGTATCGGCAACGGCGTTGCTATGCCTCACGCCAGAATCGAAGACCTCAAAGAGGCTGTTCTTTTTGTCGGCATCTCCAAACGAGGAATAAACTTCGCTTCTGTTGACAGCAAACCTGTTCATCTGATTGTGTTTTTTTTGACGCCGCTGCTTGAAAGCGGCCTGCATCTGAAAATCCTTTCAGGAATCAGCATGATTCTGAATAATAAAACGCTTGTCGGGCAGCTTATGCGCTGCTCAGCCGATGATGAGCTTTATCACATTCTGAAAAGAGGAGGAATCGACAGGGAAAGTTTTCTCGATTTAAGCAAAGAAGATATTTACCTTGAACTTGAAACCGGCAACAGCGGTATAACACAACAATCGGCCCGCCAGCGGCTGGAAACATACGGCCTCAATAAACTCAAGACTATAAGAAGAACGCCGCTTATTGTGCGGTTTATTTATAATTTTACTAATCTTCTGGCTATTCTGATGTGGGTCGGCAGCGGCCTTTCTTTCTGGGCAGGTATGCAGGAAGCGGGATGGGCCTGTATAGCGGTAATTTTTATTAACGCGATTTTCAGTTTCTGGCAGGAATTCAAGGCGGAAAAAGCCGTCGACGCATTGAAAAAACTGATTCCTTCCTACGCACGTGTAATCAGGGGCGGCACAGAAGCGAAAGTGCCTACCAGCGATATTGTGCCGGGTGATATTATCATTGTTGAGGAAGGCGATAATATTCCTGCTGACGCAAGATTAATCGAAGCTCAAGAATTGCGTGTAAACAACAGCGCATTCTCCGGTGAATCCAAACTTTCACATAAAATGGCGGAAGGTTTTCAGGACGGCAAAAGCTTCCTTTGGCTCGAAATGCCTAATTTGATTTTCGCGGGAACAAGCGTAGCTGGCGGAATGGGGAAAGCGGTGGTTATCGCAACCGGAATGAGTACAGAAATAGGTAAAATTGCTTACCTGACGCAGACAGTCAAGGAGGAATTAAGTCCCCTGCAAAAAGAAGTGAGCCGTATCAGCAAATTGATTGCCGCCATAGCAGTGGTTATGGGATTTGTCTTTTTCTTTGTGGGTCTGGTGTTTACCAAGATGACTCTTGTCGCTTCCGCGATGTTTGCCATAGGTATTATTCTGGCTAACGTCCCTCAGGGGCTTATGCCTACGCTCACGCTGGCACTTGCGATGGCTGTTCAAAGAATGGTAAAGAAACACGCTTTAGTCAAGAAACTTTCATCCATAGAAACTCTCGGCTGCACAAATGTTATCTGTACGGATAAAACCGGCACGCTTACGACTAATGAAATGAGTGTCAGGAAAATATGGATTAACGATAAAATAATCGAAGTAACCGGCAGCGGATACGAACCGAAAGGCACATTCAGTTTTCAGGGCCAGCCGCTTTCGCCGGACGCGATTAAAAACAACCTCGACCTTTTATTCTGTGCAGCAGTTTTATGCAACACCGCCAAACTTGTTCCGCCATCGGCTATGCAGAACTACTGGAGTATTATCGGCGACCCCACAGAAGGGTCTCTGCTGACGCTGGCTCAAAAAGCAGGTTTCGATTATGAGCAGCACCGCCGAAACTATCCTGCCGTGAAACGCTTCCCGTTTGAATCCGTACGCAAAAGAATGAGCAGTATAAATAAGCTCCCCGGCGGCAGCTTGTGTGTTTTTGTTAAGGGAGCGCCAAAAGAAATTCTGGAGCTTTCAACCAAAATTGTTCTTGAGAAGAAAAACGTGGAACTGACATCGTCAAAAAAATCAGAAATAATCGCACAATTAGACAACTTTGCCGAAGACGGCCTTAGGGTTCTCGGGCTGGCTTATCGCCCTTTCGAGACGGAAGAACTTTCCGATACCTTGGCACAAAAAGTAGAAAAAGATTTAATTTTCATCGGCATTACCGGTATGTACGACCCGCCTCGTCCAGAGGTGAAAGACGCCATCACCACTTGTAAAAAAGCAGGCATAAGAGTGGTTATGATTACCGGCGACTATCAAATAACCGCGCTTTCAATCGCAAAACAGGTGGGAATTGTTTCCTCGGATAATCCCGAAGTTATAACGGGAACAGAACTAACTGCTTTAACCGATGAACAATTAAAGAATAAAATTACAAAAAAAGAAGTAATTTTCGCGAGAGTCAATCCTGAGCATAAATTACGAGTTGTAAACGCCTTTAAAGAGCTGGGCAATATAGTTGCTGTTACAGGTGACGGCGTTAACGATGCGCCTGCTCTCAAACGGGCGGATATCGGCATCGCAATGGGACTGCGCGGAACCGATGTGGCAAAAGAAGCGGCGGAAATGGTTTTGATAGACGACAATTTCGCCAGTATTGTCGCAGCTATTGAAGAAGGACGTGCCGTATTTGACAACATCAAAAAATTCATTACTTATATTTTCGCGCACCTTGTTCCGGAGGCAATACCATATATCTTTTATGTTGTTTTAAAAACTCCGGTGCCTATTACTGTTATGCAAATTCTGGCAATTGACCTCGGCACAGAAATCCTGCCGGCTCTTGCTCTTGGTATCGAAAAACCTGAGCCGGGCGTTATGAATTTCCCTCCAAGGCCAAAGAAAAAAGGGGTTATTGACAAAATGGTCCTTTTCCGCGGTTATATCTTTCTCGGACTGCTTGAAGCTGCAGCAGTTTTGGCAGCATATTACTTTGTTCTTTATCAAGGCGGCTGGAAACCGGGTATGCAGCTTGAACCGAACGATACTACATTCACAAATCCGCTGCATTTGAAAGCTATTACTATGATTTTCCTCGGCATTGTCGTAATGCAGGTTGCTAATATCTTTGCCTGCCGCAGCGATAAGCATTCTGTCTTTAAACTTGGATTTTTCAGCAATAAACTTATTTTTGCGGGCATCGTATTTGAACTTTTGTTTGCCGGTGCGATTGTTTATATACCGTTCCTCCAGAAAATATTCCAAACTATCGGTATCGGCTGGACAGACTGGGCAATTCTGTGTATCTTCTCACTGTTAATCTTTTTAGCGGAGGAATTCAGAAAGAAGTTATGCTGCCAGCGAATATAAACCGCTACGACATAAACGATACGATAATCGCAGTATCCAGCGGAGCAACGTACTCAGCAAAAAGAATCATACGAATCAGCGGCGATAAAACCTTTGAGATTCTTAAAATGCTTACTGAAGACAAACATCTGCGCAAACAAAGAAAAATTATGCCTGCCCCGCTGAAAATCGCTGAGGATTTTGCTCCCGAAGCAAAACTTTACCTCTTCCCTTCTCCGCATTCCTACACAGGCGACGACCTCGTTGAAATTCATTTTTTCGCCTGTGATGAAACTATTGAAAAACTTTTTTCAAAACTTCTCTCTCTCGACTGTCGACTCGCTGAACCCGGCGAATTTACCTACAGGGCCTATACGGCCGGGAAAATGGATTTGTCCCAGGCCGAAGCGGTAGCACAGATAATATCAAGCTCTAATCAGTATCAGTTGTCCGCTGCTCAGAGACTTTTCGGCGGCTCACTCGAGAAAAAGGTCCAGCAAATTCGCGAAGAAACTCTCGAGCTTCTCAGTTTAATCGAGGCAGGCCTTGATTTCAGCACGGAAGACATAGAAATAATCTCTTCAAAAAAGGCAGTCGAGACGGCAGAAAAAATCCACAGCGACCTCGACGAACTTTTGACAGGCTCAATAACATTCGAGCAGATTATCGACGCCCCTTCGGTAATAATCACAGGCTCCGTAAACGCTGGGAAAAGCAGTCTCGTCAACGCACTTGTCGGCGTAAAAAGAAGCATCGTATCGGAACAGAACGGCACAACCCGTGACGTACTTGGCCATTGGCTGAAACTGAGCAACTGCGACTGTGTCCTGTTTGATTGTGCCGGCCTTGTCGTCAAGCCCGTCGATATTATTCAGACAATTGCTAATACCGCCGCCATTAACGCCATCAATGATGCCGCAGTAATAATTTTCTGCGCAGATATAACAAAACCACACTATTCGGACGACCTCGAAGTTCTGAAACGCCTGAAAAAGAAACCTGCAATTTATGCTGCAACAAAATGTGATGCCCTGCCGGACAGCAAAACACCTGCCAAGCTAAAGCTTCTTAAAAAACTGTTCGCCGCAGATTTTGCAGTTACCAGTGCAAAAAGTCTCTCGGGCCTCGAAAGACTCAAAGAGCTTATACAGCAGAGCATCATCAGGCAGACTTCGGATACAACAGAAGCCGCTGAAAAAACGGCTCTTACCGAAAGACATAGACAAGCCGTAATTGAGGCAATTAAAAACGTTCAACTTGCTTCTGCCGAACTGGGGCAGAACAACGAGGAGGTGGCCGCGATGTTTTTACGCTCAGCTCTGCAGAACCTTTCAAGCTTTGAGACCGAGCATATTGATGAGACGATACTTGAAATGATTTTTTCGAGATTCTGCATCGGCAAATAAAAACGGCTCCTGTTTTGTCAGGAGCCGAGTGTAAAAAACATATTAGAAGTCGATAGGACGTTATTCGTCCTTTGCCTCGAATTCAGCATCTATCACATCGTCGCCGCCTTTGCGGTGGACTTCGCCTTCGCCGCCCTTCTGCTCAGAAGGTCTGGGGCCTGACGAGGCCTGGCCGCCGGCCGCCTGCTTCTTGGCTGCTTCCTCATATAAAATCTTGCCGAGCTCCTGGGCTGTATCGCTTAGATTCTCCATGGCCTTCTTTATTGCACTGCCGTCCTCGCCCTTGATAGTTTCCTTGAGGTTATTTACCGCAGATTCGATTTTGCCTCTTGTATCGGCTGAGACCTTATCGCCGTGCTCCTTGAGCGTCTTTTCGGTAGAGTAAATCAACTGGTCGGCCTGATTCTTAAGGTCCACCACCTCGCGACGCTTCTTGTCCTCGGCAGAGTGAGCTTCAGCATCTCTTTGCATTTTTTTGACTTCCTCATCACTCAGACCTGAGCTGGACTTAATCTGAATCGACTGCTGCTTGCCGGTGCCGAGGTCTTTCGCCGAAACGTTCAATATGCCGTTGGCATCAATATCAAAAGCAACCTCAATCTGCGGAATCCCGCGAGGAGAAGGAGGAATATCGGAAAGCTGAAATCTGCCCAGCGTCCTGTTATCCCGTGCAAATTCTCGTTCGCCCTGTAGGACATGGATATCAACACTTGTCTGGTTGTCGGCAGCAGTCGAGAAGATTTCCTTTTTACTTGTCGGGATTGTTGTATTGCGTTCAATCAGTCTGGTCATAACGCCGCCGAGAGTCTCAACACCGAGCGACAGCGGCGTAACATCCAGCAGCAGAATGTCCTTCACTCCCACATCGCCCGCAAGAACAGCTCCCTGCACGGCAGCACCGATTGCCACCACTTCGTCGGGGTTCAGGCTCTTATTCGGCTCTTTTTTAAACAGGCCCTTAACTATCTGCTGAACCTTCGGAATCCTTGTCGAGCCGCCGACAAGAAGAACCTCTGCTATATCAGACGGACTCATCTTCGCATCGCTCATTGCCTGAACGCAGGGATTTTTGAGTCTTTCGAATATCGGCTCTGCCAGTGCCTCGAATTTACTGCGGGTAAGCGTTATCTGAAGATGTTTCGGCCCTGAGGCGTCGGCAGTAATAAACGGCAGATTTACCGTCGTCTCGACCTGAGTGGACAGCTCGCACTTGGCCTTTTCAGCAGCCTCCTTGAGCCGCTGATGAGCCATTGGGTCTTTCCGCAGGTCGATACCCTCGATCTTCTTAAACTCATCAGCAAGGTAATTTATCAGTGTTTCGTCAAGGTCGTCGCCGCCCAGATGGGTATCGCCATTAGTACTTAATACCTCAATAACACCGCTTTTATCCTCGAAACCGCCTATATCGAGTATGGAAATATCAAATGTACCGCCGCCGAAGTCAAAGACTGCCACCTTTTCATTTTTCTTCCTATCAACGCCGTATGCAAGGGCCGCTGCGGTCGGCTCATTTATAATCCTTTCGACCTTCATACCCGCTATTGTGCCGGCATCCTTGGTAGCCTGTCTCTGTGAGTCATTAAAGTAGGCAGGAACCGTAATTACAGCACGCTCGACCTTTTCGCCCAGATAGTCCTCGGCGGTCTTTTTCAAATCCTGAAGAATCATTGCCGATACCTCAGGCGGAGTATATTCCTTGCCCCTTACGTTTACCTTCACAAGCTCATTCGGGCCGCCGACAACCTTATAAGGAACCATTTTTTCTTCGGTAGCCACCTCATTATGCCTGCGACCCATGAATCTCTTGATGGAAAAAACGGTATTTTCAGGATTTGTAACCTGCTGATGGCGGGCAATCTGGCCGACAAGACGCTCGCCTTTATCGGTAAAACCTACCACTGAAGGCGTCAGCCTGCCGCCGGACGAATTTATCAGAACCTTCGGCTGCGAGCCTTCCATCACCGCCACGACCGAGTTTGTTGTTCCCAAATCTATTCCAATAATCTTTGCCATTTTTATTGCTCCTTTTTCGACAAAAACCCTTTCTTTATTATCAGAAGTGCAAAGGCCGTGCCAGCAGAATAAAAAAACTTAACTCTTTATAAAAAAAGAACTTAAATTCAGACAATATCGCCATCGTGTGCCATTTTGGCAGGGTTGCGACTATTTAATTTTACCACGAACGAACACGAATTGACACGATTAAAAAACAGTTTAGCCGTCGCCGGCACGGCGACATGGTTAGCCCTGCCAAAGTGTTGGCAGGGTTTCGTTTCTGACGTACACCGACGCAAATTTTTTATTTTTTTTGCTTTTTTATTTTCCTATATAATATAATCGCAAAATTGACTCATACATTATTTTTTGAAAGGAACCAGAAGAAATGCCAAACATCTCTGCTGACTGCCTTGTAGCTAATAAAATTTTTCTTACAAAAGGCGTCGGAAGACACAGATACCAGCTCAAATCCTTCGAAGAAGCCCTGCGAGACGCAGGCGTTGCAAACCAGAACCTTGTGCAGGTCTCCTCAATCCTGCCGCCCAAATGTAAAATCATCAGCAAGGAAAACGGCTTAAAAGAGCTTGTGCCGGGCTCCATTACTTTCTGTGTGATAGCAAGAAGCGACACAAACGAGCACGGCAGACTTGTTGCTTCCTCCATCGGCATGGCTGTACCAAAAGACAGAAACAACTGGGGTTATTTGAGCGAAGTGCACGGCCACGGAATGAATGAGCAGCAGGCAGCCGATTTAGCCGAAGACCTTGCCGCTGAAATGCTCGGCACCACACTCGGCCTTGAAGTTGACCCCAACAACGCCTGGAGCGAAAAGGAGCAGGTCTACAAATCCACCGGCCTTATCATCAGAACTTCAAACGTCACGCAGGCCGCAAGAGGCCAAAAGGGCCTATGGACCACAACTGTCGCAATCGCAATGTTTCTGTTCGATTGATTCACCGAGGAACAAATGAAGAAGGACATTAACTTTGTCTGCCGAAGCCTTGGCGAAGGCGGATTCGGCGACCTGCCGCAAAGATATTGTGCTTATGAGACGGCAAAAATTGTCATTCTTCCCGCCCCGTTTGACGCCACAAGCACCTGGATAAAAGGTGCCGACAAAGGACCTGCGGCAATTATCGAAGCCTCGGCAAATATGGAAACATACGACATCGAAATGGACTGCGAGGTTTACAAACATGGTATTTTTACAGATGAACCGATAAAAGAGACGGTTTCACCTGAAAAAATGGTCGCTGAACTGAAGGCAAGAATCCTCAAACACCTTAAGAACAAAAAATTTGTCGTTACGCTCGGCGGCGAACATTCCATCAGCACAGCGACAATAGAAGCACACGCTGAAATATTCGATAAAATCTCCGTCCTTCAGCTCGATGCTCATGCAGATTTGCGAGATGAATATAACGGCTCAAAGTACAACCATGCCTGCGTAATGGCTCGCGCTAAAGAAATTGCTCCCATCGTTCAGGTGGGAATCAGAAGCGCAGCAATCGAGGAAAAAGAGCTGATACAAAATGCCGATAATGTTTTTCCGGCACAGGATATTTATAACAATAATAACTGGTTTGAAAGATGCCTGAACAAACTAACCAAAAACGTGTATTTGACTATCGACCTTGACGTGTTCGACCCTGCGATTATGCCCTCCACAGGCACGCCTGAGCCGGGCGGACTTTCGTGGTATCAGATGCTCAATTTCTTAAAACAACTAATGAAACAAAAAAATGTCGTCGGCTTTGATGTTGTCGAATTGTGCCCAAATCCCCAAAACAAGGCGCCGGACTTCCTCGCCGCAAAGCTGATTTATAAGCTCTTAAGCTACAAATTCGAGGCATAATCCCTCGTCTATTAAACCGGCAAAACAAAATCTCTTGATTTTTCAAACCCCGGGGTTTATATTGGCCGATATATTACATGGTTTCCATACCACTTTTTTGTGAAAGGAGATGGTTATGTGTTCGACTTGTGGATGTAGTTCAGGCAAGAAAAAGCCGAAAAAAGCAAAAAGCAAAGGCAAAAAGAAATAACGCCCTTTGTAAAGACTGAAGCGGCCTTTGGAAATCTTCCAAAGGCCGCTTTACTTTTGCCTGTCACAGTTATTTATTTTTCCATTTTCCTCCCGCATATCGACAATCCTGGTCGATAGACGATTATCGCCTCAATTATGGTTCTTTCAGCTTGTAGGACTTTAGCTGATTGCGGATATCGTCAACTAATGCTTCATTTTGGCCATTTACAGCCAGGTTTAGTGCTTTTTCGGCGATTTCAACCGCCCGGTCGAACTGACCTGCCGTGGCGTAGGCAATCGCCAGTGTTTGAAGAACTGCCGGGTCATTATATCCTGTTAACTGAGCTGCTTTGACAGCAAGAGCAACGGCCTGATTGGCATCGTGTAAAGTCTGATCGCCAGCAGCTATAATGCGTGATAACTGGCATAGTGCATCAAGATGATTCGGCATCTGCCGCAACGTCCGCCTGTAGTGTTCGGCAGCTTCGTTTAACTCGCCTTGCGATTGAAGAATACCTGCCAGATGATAATGTACCAGAGCATTGTCAGGTTGTATTTTCAAAACCCTGTAAAAATGGTCCAAAGCCTCATCCAGGTTTCCCTGTCTCCACAACGTCAGCCCTATGCCTTTATTTGCCGAAATATAATCGGGGTCAATTTTTAATACCCGGCGATATTGATTTATTGCCTCGGTCAACTTTCCCTGCTCCGACAGAGCCTTTGCCAGGTTGCAGCCCGCCTTAATGTCATCGTTATTTGCTTTGAGCACTTTTTGAAAGCAATGCACAGCCTCGGCCAAATTGCCTTGTGCCATAAGGGCAGTTCCAAGGTTATTATTGATTTCGACGTTGTCGGGCCAGACTTTGAGCGCTTTGCGAAAACAGCTGATCGCCTCATCGACATTGCCCTGTTGCAATAATATAGTGCCGAAATTATAGTTTAGCGTGACAGCGTTTGGTTTCACCTGCAGCATATGGGCATAAAAACTCGCTGTGTCTTTCCAACATGTCAAATATTGACGAGTCGCACCGGCCTCAAGACCGGCCAAAATGAGCATAACTATTATCACCACTTTACGAGATACCAGCGGCTTATGTTGCCCGGAGCTGTAGCACAGCCAAATCAAAAAGGATGCCAGCAGCATCTGGAGGCCCACAGAAGGCAGGTATACAAATTTGTCGGATGCAATAACATTTGAAAAACCTATGATTTGCATTGTAGGCAAAACACCCACAAAGAAAACCAGCCAGCCTGTCAGCGCCGCTCTTGTCCGGAGCAGCGAAATCAACAGCAATGGAATTAGTATAGCTGTACCGATAACTCCGGCCAACACCATAGAATCCGACAGAGAAAGCGGCTGTGGAAATGCGTAATGAGAGGACAAATTGGCAGGCCAAACAATCTTGAAGAGATAAAAAACAATGTTATGACAAAGAACAAGAGGTATTCGTGCAGGTCCATACACCTGCGGCGTTTCCACTAAAGCAGTGTTTTTTTGCGACAGGTAGGTAATTACGGCAAATACGCATCCTGCCGCCAATAACGGCACTTTTTCCAAAACCTTTCTCAGGTTGAACTGTCTCAGAGGCCAGTAGTCCATCAGTATCATCAATAGAGGCACAGGTATGCTGATTGGTTTGGACATCAAAGCCAGCAAATATAAGAAGAAAGAAACACCATAGATGGGCCAGGCTCTTTTTTTTGCGAAACAAATGTAACAAACCATACAGGCGAAAGAAAAAAACGCTGCGAGCAGGGTTTTTCGTTCGCCTACCGTCGCAATAGTTTCTACCGTCAAAGGATGCAGCCCGAACAACAAGCCCACAAGTACCGCCACCCAGATATATCCGAATATTAAATACAACAGCAGGATTACCAAGGCTGTGTTGGCAATATGAAGGATAAGGCTGGAGCGATGAAAGGGCGTATAGTTGTCCTCCCGGCCACCCATAGCATAGTCAATCATAAGCGATATCATTGAGAGCGGCTGATAGTAACCTTTGACCGTTGATGGGCTGGCAACCTCGGTCAGAAAGCGACGGGTAGACGACCAACCTGGATTTTTCACCAGCTTGTTATCGAGAAGGTACTGACCATCGTCGAACGACACTGCCTTAGCTGATAAAGCAGGCCGGTGAACTATAAAGACAAGGAAACAAACCGCGGTTAAAAAGCTTATCAGTAAGAAAGGCTTTGAACTTAAGCACCGATACAACCCTTTATCCCGCCGGCTGTTTTCAGGCCTGCTATCAGAATCCGGTATTTTATCGGCGCAATCACCTGTTTCCTGCAACATGCAATCATTTTATAACTAAAGCCATATAGTCGCAAGACCGTGATGTCCCGCATTTGGAACAATTTCCTAATGCAACTTCTCTTGATTAGCCTTTTTTTTGTTATTCATCCCTGAAGGACATAAACAACGGCCTTCGGAGAATTTCCAAAGGCCGCTGTTCTTTAATACTTCTTGCTTACTTAATCAACTCGACAACTGCATTGCCCACAATCGTCATCGGTATTGTCGTGCCCTGCGGCATCTGCTGATTTGCTTCCATTCTTATTACGCCCGAAAAGTTCATCGCGATATTGCTCTTGCGCGTAAGACCGGTCTTTTCATCGACTTCGCTCGTCGTGTTCATCGTGCCGGAGATTTGCATAGAGAGCTTATTGTTCGGGTCAATTTCGATAGCCTTTGAACTGTCGCCCATATCCATCTTGGCAACCGCATCAATATAAGCTATGCCGTCTTTTCGCTGCTTGAGCATATAAGTCGTATCAACATCAATCGGCATAACGAAATTCATACTTGTCGTGTTGTACCACGTATCGCCGACCGCCACAGGCTCTGCAGGGAACTTTCCCATCATATCGCCGGTCATTTCCTTAGCCTGCTTTTCATCGAACATCTTGTCGAAAAATTTGTCCATCCCCTGCATTTCTGGACCGCTGCCCATCTTTTCCTTAATTTTTGTGAGCATTTCCTTAATGCCGCGAATATCGGAAGTTTTGCCTGTAGGCGCAATTTTCATTTGAAACTTGCTGCCCGCCATAGCTGAAAACATAGCAGTCATCATTTGCTGATCCGGCCTGTTTGGGTCAACCGGTTTGGGATTTGCCGAATCGAATTCCATATGCCCCATTGGACCATCTACAACCATCTTCATAGATTTGTAGGTTATTTCGACATCCATTACGCCATTGGCATCGATGCTTAAACAATCAAAGCCGATAATCATCTCCTGCGTCTGCGTCATCTTTTGTTCCTGACCGTTCATCGTCTGAGCGATGTTCTGGTTCTGCGTCATCTTCATTTCGTGGCTTTCACCCGCCTTTAGACGCAATTTCAGGTCGACTTTGCCGGCCGGGGCCTGACCTTCCTGAGCAGCAAAACATATAACCGCCTGCATAACAAGAACATAAACAATAACCGAAACTACCCTTTTAATCTTCATGCCAAATCTCCTAAAAATTATTTTTCCGGCACTATTATAACACGATTAAAGACAACTTGTTACAAAAAAAATCAGAAATTTTTCAGCTTTCTGTTTTTGTCCCAAAAACCAACAAAAAAGGCCGATTTTTAAACCGGCCCTTTGTGCTTTGGTTCTCCGAATTTATTTATATATATTCGTTCAGCAGACTCTCCAGCAGTTCCTGTCTTCCGCTCTGCAGTTTTGGCTCGCCGTTTTCAAGCGTGTATTTTTCTAATTGTTCAAAATTGATTTTGCCCTTCTCGATTTTTCTGCCGATGCCTTTATCCCAGCCGCCGTATCGAGCCTTTAGCATCCTTTTGAATTTGCCGTCCTTGAGCATCCTGGCGGCAATTTTAAGACCTCTTGCAAATGCGTCCATCGCTCCAATGTGGGCATAGAACAAATCCTCCGGCGTAATTGATTGCCGACGAACGTGAGCATCAAAATTCAATCCGCCGGTTGTAAATCCCCCGCCGTTCAAGATTATATACATTGCCAGAGTCGTGTCATAAATATCCGTAGGAAACTGGTCAGTATCCCAGCCGAGGAACAAATCGCCTCTGTTGGCATCGACCGAGCCGAGAATATTATTGTCCACACAGAACTGAAGCTCATGCTGGAAACTATGCCCCGCAAGAGTTGCGTGATTGGCTTCAATGTTCAGCTTGAAGTATTTTAGAAGGTCATACTTTTGTAAAAACGCAAAACAATTTCCCGCATCGAAATCGTACTGATGTTTAGTCGGCTCTTTTGGTTTTGGTTCGATATAGAATGGACCTCTGAATCCGATTTTTTTCCTGTAATCAACCGCCAGACGCAGAAATTTAGCCAGATGGTCCAGTTCGCGTTTCATATCAGTATTGAGGAGCATATCATAACCTTCCCTGCCGCCCCAGAAGACGTAGCCTGCTCCGCCTAATTCTTTGGTAACCTCCAGCGCCTTTTTAACCTGACCTGCTGCATACGCAAAAACATCAGGAGACGGATTCGTAGCAGCGCCTGCCATAAATCTTCTGTGACTGAATAAATTGGCCGTGCCCCACAACGGCTTTATGCCGGTATCCTTCTGGAGTTTTTTTGCCAAGGCTACAATCCTGTCAAGATTCTTATTCGTCTCGGCAAGATTTTCTCCCTGCGGAGCTATGTCTCTATCATGAAAGCACCAGAACTTCACGCCAATTTTCGCGAAGAACTCAAACGCCGCATACATCGTCGCTTCAGCGACTTCCATCGGGTCATCAAACTGATTATAACTGCGGATGATGGTGTTCAGACCAAACTGGTCGCTGCCGAGACCCTTGAATGTATGCCAATAACAAACCGCAAAACGAAGATGGTCTTCCATCGTCTTGCCGAGGATTTTCTGTTTGGCATCGTAATGCTTGAAGGAAAGCGGATTTTTCGATTTTGGTCCTTCGTATCTTACTTTTTTGACTTTCGGAAAAAACTCTTTCATAACAAACTCCTATCTTTTTAAAAACACCCGGTCAGCATTATACGCCTTAACATAGACATATTTCCGATATTCTATATGCCCCCAAAAATTTGTCAAAATAAATTCCGGCCAGCTTTCCTGCTTAACACATCCCTCTTTCTACCATTCTCTGTACCGCAGCCGTATATATTTTAATCAGAGACAACGCCGAGTTTTTCCGCGATGCTGTCAAACTCATCGAGCGAATAAAACTCTATAATTATTCTGCCGCGCTGACCGTTCTTGCGAGCCTGAATGTTTACCTTCGTGCCGAGCCTGCTTCTGATTTTCTCTTCGAGGTCTCTTATGTGCGCAGGCTTTTCGAGAATTTGTTTTTGCTTCTTTTCATCTTTTTCACTCAAGGCAAGTCTGACAAGTCTTTCAACTTCACGAACACTCAGCCGCCCTGCCAGTGCGCGATTGGCAAGTCTTTTTCTCAAATCATCGGTAGGCAGAGCAAGTATCGCCCTTGCGTGTCCCATATCTAAAGAGCCATCGATGAGCATCTGTTTTACCTCGGCAGGTAAATTAAGCAGACGAATATAATTTGCAATCACTGAGCGGTCCTGTCCGAGCTTTTGCGCCGCCTGCTCCTGCGTCAGGCTGAAAGTCTCCATAAAATTCTGATATGCCTTTGCCCTTTCAATCGAATTCAAGTCTGCACGATGAATATTTTCCACCAGGGCAAGGGCCAGCATCTCAGAATCATCCGTCGCCCTGACCATCGCAGCTATCCTGTTCATTCCCGCCATTTCAGCAGCCCGTAATCTCCTCTCACCAGCCACAATCTCAAACCTGCTGCCCTTCTGCCTGACTATTATCGGCTGGATTATACCGTTTTCTCTGATAGAGTCCGCAAGTTCACGCAACTGCTCCTCATCCCAGCTTTGCCTCGGCTGATATGGATTAGGGTCTATATCGTCAAGATTCAATTCCAGAAGATTTTGCCGTAAGTCCTTGTCAATAGGGAAGTTAACTGCCCTATCAGCAAAAGCTGTAGTGGAGTTTTCTTGTCCAATATCTATTATCGGACCTATTAGTGACTCTAATCCCCTGCCGAGATGTTTTGGCTTTTCTTTTTTGGATGCTGTCATTGTGCGTCTCCTTAATTTATAGATTTGCTCATCCTTGCAAAACTAATTGTCGCAGTTTTAGCAGATTCGTTTTCTCTTTTCCAGCAAAAAAACACCAATTGTTCCACGTGAAACACTTTATTAGTTGATGGCCGTTAGTCGTTAGTGAACTGTTTCGCCTATGGCGGAACTGACAACAAGTCACAGGTTACAGGCGACAAGCGACTATTAAGATGTTCCACGTGAAACATTCATTCGCTTACAGGAAACATTTATTCGTGTTGGATTCTTTCTGAATTCGCGCAGTGTCCTTCATAGTCTCAATTTAATTAGGGCGAAGGAGGATTGATTTGTCATCTTGCATTCGCGTCAACATCGCGGCGTAGTCCTGATAAAATCGGGACGAAAGCAGATTAATCTTTGATATTTGATTTTGTTTTTTAAACAACAAACATATTACTTTAGCAATAGTAGGGGGGTTGAGCAAAAATTATTAGACCGCCGGCATTTGTTTTGATAAACTTCTCGCAGAAAAATTTTGTCTAAAGGAGCAAGAATATGATTACCGCACTTGAGCAGTATGACCCGCAGATGTACGAACTTCTGCGGCAGGAGGCCGCCAGGCAGAGTGCCTGCATTCGTCTTATCCCATCTGAAAACTATGTCTCTAAAGCAGTTATGGCTGCAACTGGAAGCTGCCTGACCAACAAATATTCCGAAGGCTATCCCGGCAAACGCTACTACGAAGGTCAGCAGGTAACCGACCTTGTGGAGGCAATCGCCATCGAAAGGGCAAAGAAGCTCTTCAAAGCCGACCATGTAAATGTGCAGTCTCATTCCGGCGCCGTTGCCAATCTCGCAGCATACAGTGCGCTTGCTGCAGTGGGTGATACGATTATGGGTCTTGCACTCCCGTACGGCGGTCATTTAAGTCACGGCTGGAAGGTAAGTTTTACCAGCAAAATTTTTAACTCGGTCAGTTATGAGGTTGACCCTGAAACAGGACAGTTTGACTTTAATAAAATTGAAGAGCTTGCAAAAAAGCACCGGCCTAAAATCATTATCTCCGGCGCAAGCGCTTATCCGCGAAAAATAGATTTCAAAACATTCGGCGAAGTTGCGAAACGCGTCGGCGCCTATCATTTAAGCGATATCGCGCACATCAGTGGTCTTGTCATAGCAGGGCTTCATCAAAGTCCCGTGCCGTATGCTGACGTCGTTTCCACAACAACGCACAAGACCCTGCGCGGTCCGCGAGGCGGAATGCTGCTGTGCACGGCCTCGCTTGCCGAGGCAATCGACAGGGCGGTATTCCCCGGACTGCAGGGCGGTCCGCACATGCACACGATAAGTTCCATCGCTGTTGCGCTTAAAGAAGCCGACACGCCGGAGTTTGTCGCCTACTCAAAACAGATTGTCAAAAACGCAAAGGTTCTCGCTGAATCGCTTCTCGAAAAGGGATTTAAACTCTTCAGCGGCGGCACGGACAATCATCTTATTCTTATCGACCTTAGAAACAAAAATATTCCGGGCAAGAAACTTTCAAAAGCTCTTGACAGGGCACGAATTGAAACAAATTACAATACCATTCCGGGCGACCCCGCAAAACCGTTCAATCCGAACGGCCTTCGCATCGGCACGCCTGCCGTTACAACAAGAGGTATGAAAGAAGAACAGATGAAAATCGTTGCTTCACTTATAAGCAGAGTCGCGGAAAATGTCGACAACGAAGAAATTATCGCACAGGTCGGAAGGGAATCATTGCTGTTGTGTTCACAGTTTCCTGTGCCGGAACATTTTATAATACCCGCAAAAAACTCGCACTAAACTCAACCACCTCGCAGGCAGACGCTGACAGAAATGAGTATCGGCAAACTCAAAACCGCTTGTCTCGGACTGGGCAGAAGGGCGGATGAACTTCTTTCTCTCGCCTGCTCGACAGGTTTCTACGAAATCGTTTCAATTTCCGACAGCAACCTGGCAGTCGCCCAGCAGACCGCACAGAAATATAACTGCACGGCCTTTGACGATTACAGACAATTCATCCTGCAAAACGATATTGACATCCTTATAGTTGCAGAGCCGCTTTATAAATGCGCTGAATTTGTCAGAGTCGCAATAAACAAAAAATGTCACATCCTCAAGCTCATCCCGACAGCGGCAAACTTTGACCAGGCTGCCGAACTCATAAATCTTGCCGAAAAAAACAATGTAAAATATCTCACTGCCTCCCCGGCAAGATTTGCGCCCGGCTTCGAGTGCCTGTGCGATTATCTCAAGACAATCGACCGAAAGCACTATTACTTTATCAACGTCTGTGCATCGTCCGGCAGCGATTTGTTTCAGCCCATCGTCTCTGATGCGCAGGCCGACCCGAAGCTTTCCGGCGGGGGGGTCCTGCTCGGCGACTGTTTCGAGCTGCTCAGTCTTATCATTGCCAATTTTTCTCTGCCTCAGCAGATTTACGCCCTTCTGACAAACAGAATCGCGGACAAAAAGGCAAAACAATATCTCGGCGAAGATACCGTAACCGCATCGCTAACCTTCAGCGACGGCCTTATCGGTACCTTTCTTGCCGCGCAGCACACCGGCTCTGCCGCCGCAGCGCCGGTGAGAATCTACGGAGCAGAAAATAGCATCGTTGCAACGCCGAACAGACTTGCAGTCGTAGACAGAAGCGGCTCTTTAATCACGGAGCACAAATATCCTTTAAAGCCCGAAAAATGCATCACCGAAATGCTCATCGATGCAGGCCGTGCACTGCTCGAGCCGGACAAGTACAAGCTGCGAAACAATCCCAGGCTTGACCTTGCAACGATGGCTCTTATTGAAGCCGCTTATTTAAGCGCAAAAACCGGTATGCCCGAATCACCCCGAAAATTCTTTGAAATATCCGAAAAAGAAAAGTTCCCCTTCGCCTAACCTTGACTTATCCTCGCTTCAAGCTGCTGCTGCACATGCCGAACAACACTGCGAATATCCTCCATATCAGGCAGGAAGGTTGTCATCTGCTCAAGAAGTCCCCGTTTTTTTATCTCTTTAAGTGTAGGCACAAAATTCACATCTGTTACCCACCCCAACTGTCCAATTACCATATCGTTGAGCGTCTTGAACTCCCTGTAATCTATCGTCCTGTTATCGAGAACGGCCTGGATAATGTGTTTTGAATATTTATTTTCCGCAGAATAACCCATAGTTCCGAGATACTTTCGAGGATTTTTTCGCAAATCGCCAAGCCAGTTGACCATCACACAATAGATGTCGAGCTTGTCGGCATCGCGGACCAGTTTTGCAATAAGCTCTGTTTCCTCGTCAAGATTACAGGGGAGTTCCTTTTCGCCGTGAAGCCTGATCACCTCTTCTATAATTTCTCTTTCCCGCTGCGCCAGACAATCGAGAACTTTGTTTTCGGCAAGAACCTTCAGACCGAGCAGACTGTGATTTTCAGTTCCGACATCATTATAAGAGCGATATTTCATAAACTGCTCGAATCTGCCGACGTCGTGAAACAGCGCTGCCGTTTCGGCGAGAAATTTCCGCCCACCATCCAGACCGAGCTGGTCAGCTATCAGCAGAATATCGGCGCACGTCCTGCGGGAGTGGTCCTCCTTGAGCCTGATGTTGTCGTTTGTCAGTTCATCCTTGCCGTAAAAGCCTGCCGCGTAATCGTAGAACCATTTTTTTAATTGTTCGAGTTGTTCTCGCGTCATGATTTTTCTTGTTTTAACAAGGCCGTTAATTTACCGCAAGAGGGCCTCTTGCTCCACAGATTAACTTAAAAAACCTTGCACTTACGGGCAGATTTGCCTAAACTGTGTTGAATTGAACTTGGAAAAATAAAAAATAAGGAGTTTTAAGTGCTTGCTGTTAAAGACATTATCGCCAGAAGGCCTACCGAAGAGGAAATTAAGGAATGCAAGAGCTGGCCTGTCTGGTCGTGCGAAAAAAGCACATTCGACTGGGATTACACGCAGACTGAGACATGTCTTATCCTGCAGGGCAGGGTAACCGTAAAGGACCGGCCCGGCAGCGGCACCGTCTCATTCGGCCCAGGCGACCTTGTTATTTTCCCTAACGGCCTTAAGTGCACCTGGCAGGTGGCCCAGGCCGTGAAAAAACACTACAATTTCGACTAATTGCTTTCTGAAATCATTTGTGTTAAGCCGAATAACAAAAATGGTCTTACGATTTTAGAAAATAAATTCCGTATCTAAACAAAATATTTTAAGGGAGATTCAGTTATGGCAGTGCTTTCTACACTTATTGGGCTTGCGGGAGTGGTTTTAACTGTCGTTATCGGCTGGCGTATAATGAAAGCCTTTGAATCAATCGCAACATCAGCATCAAAAATAGCTGAGAAGCAAAAATAACCAGCTAAACCTTCCGCCAAAGTTTAGCCTGCCGATTTATCCACCCGAGGCGGATTTATTCAGTCCGCCAAAGGCGAGACCTCGCTAAAAGGCGGGCAGGTTCCCATCTCTAATAAAAAAGTCGCTTCCGGCCGGTTGGACGCGGTCACAGCGCCGCTGCCCACTATGGGCATTCCTGCCGGAGGCGACTGCAAAAAGTATCCAGCCTTAACTATCGCCGGATATAAGGAATATCTCCATCGTTATTCGAACGCAGTGCCAACAGTATGACAGCCCAATGAAATTTATTCTTTCCCGGAATTAACTTTCGTATGTGCCCTAAGTCTCCCCGCCGCGTCTTACTTTTGTGTATGATCTATTGCCACTATCCTGTTTTCCTTTATATTTTCAGCTTTCGGAAAAGTAAACGCAGGTTTTTCCTTCATTATCGCATACCCAAAGTTGAGCATTGAATTATTGCCGAGTTTATCCACCTCCAGCGGCTTTATAAAGAAATTGGCTATTAACCCCTTGATCTTACTCCAGAAACTCTCCTCCTCAGTCTTCTTATGGATGGATGCTATTTCTATCCCCATTCTGGGGTTCTTTTCACTCTTCTCGAATGTAAGCGTGTCCACCCTCGCAATTATCTCATTATATCTATTTTTGTACTTATATTGTCCGTTTTGGGGCTTAACACTGTAAAGCCCAATGGTTACAGGGCTTTTTTGGCCCCTTGCGTTGAAACATATATCCACCTCGGTAACGGTCTGTGTAGAACCGGTAATCGTTCCTTTAACCTCAATAAGACCAACCCCTTCTCCTTCAAACTTAATATAATCGAGCATGTTTGTCAGCGGCTCTCCTTCTTTCAAATCACCGATATTTCTCGCTATCATCCCTGCAGAGTCAAATGTGTTTTTGTGAAAGCCCTTTCCCGATAGTTCAAATTCACAGGCCACATAAAAGGATTTTGAAGTAACCGTTCTTTCATACGAGATAATACCTACCTGCTGCTCATTATTGACACTGATTTCCCTGTCAACAAGTGTCGGAGATATCAGCGGGATAAAATACGCAAAAGCTAAAATAGGGGGTTTTTTGAACGTCTCTTTACCCGCCTTCGCAGAAAGCCACGGGTGTAAACCCGTGGATGAATGGCGTGGTTTAAGGGGTTTGCTCCAGAGAACCCCGAATAAAAAGATGCCTCGGCTGTAAAGCCGTGGAGCTTCACAAAATAACGAGGAGAT
>JBGOWI010000021.1:0-36947 GCA_041478555.1 Phycisphaerae bacterium | reverse complement strand
TGCCCATAGTATGGTGTTGCTTGCTCAGGCAAAAAATGTAAAATACAAAAGCTTTGCCAAGCCCGGCTCGAATATTCAATACATCGTAACGGCAAAGGATATCGAAGAAAATATAAGTTCGTTTTCAGGCACAGGCACCTGCGGTGGAGAGTCTATTGTCGAAGCGAGATTTAGTCTCAGACACTTTAATCTTGCCGAGAAGGATTCAAAATTTGCTGCCGAAGATGCCTATATTATTGAAAAATTAAAAGAACGCTGGAAACTGTTAAAAAATTAACCACGAATGAACACGAATAAACACAAAATTACATATCTCTATGTTCTCTGTGGCTGATACTTGTAATTAAAGGATTGTATTTTTTATTATTGGAGGTTTTATTTATGGCTATGACGCGTCAGCAGATTCTACAGGAAGTTCAGGGCGTGCTTATCGATGCTCTCGGAGTTGATGAAGATGAAGTTACGCCGGATGCGACTTTGATGGTCGACCTTGGCGCTGAAAGCATCGATTTTCTCGATATCGTCTTCCGCATGGAAAAAGCTTTCGGAATAAAAATCCCCCGCGAAGAACTCTTTCCTGCTGAAAGCCTCTTAACCAATTCTGAATACGTCAATAACGGAAAACTTACTCCAAAAGGACTGGCGGAACTCAAAAAACGTATGCCGCACACCGACCTTTCTGAATTTGCCGACGACCCAAACGTCAATAAAATCGGCGATTTGTTCACTGTTGATGTTCTGGTTAATTACGTTGATTCGAAACTTAATTCTGCCGGTTAAGACACGGATTAACCCCGATGAGATAGCCGAAACGTCATCTCACGGGGCAGGCACGGATTTACACTGTTTTGAATTTATATTTCTCTGTGTTCTCTGTGCCCTCTGTGGCTAAAAAAATATTTTATTATTCTCGGTGGCTAAATTGCGTTGGATTTGGATTGATAAATTTATCGAATTTAACAGCGGCAAAAATGCCGTCGCCATAAAAAATGTGACTATGGCCGAGGAGTATCTGCACGATAATTTCCCCGGCTTTCCGATTATGCCGGAATGTCTGATGATTGAGGCAATGGCTCAGACCGCGGGTATTCTCGTCGGACAGGCCAGGGACTATAAGGAAAAGGTAATCCTCGCAAAAATCAACAAGGCTGTTTTTTCCAATTTCGTCCGTCCCGGAGATACAATAAAACTGCATGCTAAAATTGAATCAATCACCGATGAGGCCGCCTCAACAACAGGCAAAATTACACGCAACAACGAAACAATCGCTGAAATAGACCTGATGTTCAGCCACATCGACCAGAACCTGGCTGGAAAACAGTTTCCTAAGGAAAATTTTGTATTCACCGATTTGTTCGGCATTGTGCTAAGAGCTTCAAATGTTCCTGCACCGGCTCCGGAGAGCGATAAATGACCGTTTCTTTACCGGTAATAACAGGACTGGGGGCAGTTACTCCGCTCGGATTAAGCTATCAGGATTTATGGTCAGGCCTTTGTCAGGGCAGATGCGGAATCGACAGAATCACCGCTTTCGACCCTTCAGGTTTTACATGTCAGATTGCAGGTCAGGTACCCGAATTTAACATCCGCGATTATGTCCCCAAATCAATGCGAAAAACAACAAAGCTGATGTCGCGTGATATAGAACTTGCCGTTGTTGCCGCTAATGAAGCCTTTAAAGATGCAGGACTGAAGACGAAGGCATCGGACTTCGGCGAGCTCAGTCGAGTCGAAGAACAGGACATTTCCATCAATCCCGAAAGGACGGCAATCATTCTCGGAGCAGGCCTTATAAGCTGTGACCTTGTCGAGCTCGCCCCTGCCGTCGCTAAAAGCATTACTGACGGAAAATTTGACATAAAAAAATGGGGCGCGCAGGGAATAGAACTGCTCACACCTTTGTGGCTGCTCAAATATCTGCCTAATATGCTCGCCTGCCATGTCGGCATAATCCACGACATACAGGGTCCCAGCAATTCGATAACCTGTGCTGAGGCAGCCGGCCATCTTGCCATCGGCGAAGCTATGCAGATAATCATCCGAGGCGATGCCGATACCGCACTTGCCGGCGGCGGAGAAGCAAAGGTCAACCCTATTGTGCTGCTCAGACAATGTCTCAACAAAAGAGCGACGGCAGATTACAACGATAATCCCAAAAGTGCCTGTCGTCCCTTTGATGCTGACGCAAAAGGTTCGGTATTCGGCGAAGCGGCCGCCTGTATAATAATCGAAGAGTCTCAAAAAGCAAAACAACGCGGAGCAAAGATTTATGCCCAGATTGCGGGCTTCGGCCAAAGCTGCAGCATAAATCCGCGATATGAATGTCTCGAAGCAGACGGTAAAGGTGTTCAATATGCAATCGAAATAGCTTTAGACGAGGCAAAAATAAAACCTCAGCAGCTCGATTTGATAATCCCACACGGCACAGGAATACCATCAGACGATGTCGCAGAAGCAATGGGTCTTCAAAAAGCTCTCGGCAGTGCTATTGATAAGATACCTGTATTTCCGACAAAGAGTATGACGAGCAATACCGGCGCTGCGGCTGGAGCCGTTGACATTGTTGCCGCCTGCTGCACAATGAAAGACGGCATTATACCCGCAGCCAAAAACTGTGAAAATGTCAATAAAGATTGCAGACTAAATATCATCAAAGAACAGGTTAAGAAAAAAATAAATTATGCTCTCTGTTGCAGTTATACTTATGGCGGCCAAACAGCAGCAATTGTGCTGAAGAAATATGAATGAGAAAACTAAACATCGCGTTGTAATAACCGGTCTTGGCATCGTTTGTCCCCTCGGCAATGACGTCGAGACAATGTGGAAACGGATGCTTAACTGCGAATCCGGCACGGGCACGACCACAATCTTTGACGCCTCCGGATATCCGACAAAATTCTGCGCAGAAGTCAAAAATTACGACATCACGAAATATACAAAAAATCTCGAACTGCACAAACACAGTAACCGCCACAGCGGATTCGTAATCGGTGCAGTTGCCGAGGCCTGCAAGCAGGCGAAAATCGAGGTTGAAACTGAAAATCCGAAAGACGGTATCGACCGCAGAAGAATGGGCATATATCTTGGCGCGGGCGAAGGCTCCGTTGACAATGAAAATTTCTTTAATGCGATAGTTCAGGGCTGGAACGATGCCGGCTCGCAGATGGACTGGAAGAAATGGGCTGCAGTCGCCTTTGGCCGAATGCAGCCGTATTGCGAACTCGAGCAGGAGCCGAATATGCCTGCAGCACACGTTGCAATGTTCACCAGTGCCCGCGGCCCGGTACGCAGCTGCCTTACCGCCTGTGCCGCAAGTACTCAGGCCGTCGGCGAGGCATTTAAAATGCTGCAAACAGGCCAGGCCGATATAATGATTTCAGGCGGCGCTCATTCGATGATACACCCGTTGGGCATTACCGGTTTTAATCGTCTTACCGCCCTTTCGACAAGAAACGACAGCCCGCAGACCGCATCGCGTCCGTTTACCGCGAGCAGAGACGGCTTTGTGATTGGCGAAGGCGCAGCAATTGTTATTCTTGAAACGCTCGAATCCGCCAAAAAACGCGGCGTCGAAATTCTCGCCGAAATAATCGGCTACGGCAGCAGTAACGATGCCTTCCGCATAACCGATATGCACGAAGAGGCTCGCGGCGCGATTCAGGCTATTGAAGCAGCCTTGAAGGATGCAAAATTATCCTATAAGGATATAGACTATGTAAGCACACACGGCACAAGTACTGCTGAAAATGATTCGATTGAGACCCTTGCCCTGAAAAAAGTCTTCAAAGAAGAGGCAAGAAATACTCCTGCAAGCAGTGTAAAGAGTATGCTGGGCCATTTAATCGGCGCAGCAGGAGCTGCAGAATTGATTACCTGTATCCTTGCGATTCGTGATAATATATTACCGCCGACAATAAATCTCAACGACCCTGACCCGAACCTCGATTTGGATTATGTGCCGAACAAGCCTCGAAAGGCACAGGTCGATATTGCGTTGAATGAATCTTTTGGCTTTGGCGGCCAAAACAATGTGGTAATAGTGAGAAGATTTAACCAATGATAGACATAAAAGAAATTCGCGAAAATCCGGAGAGATTCAAAAAAGCTGCAAAAGACAAACACTTTGATGTGAAAGTCATCGGTGACCTGATAGATAAAGATATCGAGCTTCAGAAGCTCAAGAAAGAACTGCAGGATATTGCTACTGAAAAAAATCGGATAGGTAAAACTATCGCAGAACTTGCGCCAGAGAAAAAACAATCCGCCTTATTTGAATTGACGAAACTAAAACAGAATGAGGGAGACCTCGCTGTAAGATTCAAACTCCTCGAACGCGATTTTAATAAGCTTATGCAGCAGGTGGCGCAGCCACCGGATGATGATGTGCCGGAAGGTAAAGACGAGACGGAAAACGTCGAGATTGCCCGTTGGGGCCAAATCCGCAAATTCGATTTTGAACCGAAGGACCACGTCCAGCTCGGTATGGCTCTTGACATAATCGACATCGAAAGAGCCGTCAGGCTCGCCGGTACGAGAAATTATTTTCTAAAAGGCGCGGGCGCAATACTGCATTGGGCGGTCCTTCGTTTTGCGATGGATTTTATGATTCAAAAAGGTTATGTGCCTTTTTCTGTACCGATGCTCCTTCGCAACGAGGCGATGGTCGGCACAGGCTTTTTCCCCGGCTCTGAAGAGCAGACTTACCGCATGGAGCGGGACGAATTGAATCTTGCCGGCACTGCTGAAGTACCTCTGACAGCCTTTTTTTTAGGCGAAATCATTCCGCAGGAAATCCTGCCGCAGAAATTTGTGGGCCTTAGTACCTGCTATCGCAGAGAGGCTGGTGCAGCGGGCAAGGACACTTACGGTCTTTATCGAATCCATCAGTTCGACAAGGTCGAGCAGGTGGTTATCTGCGAAAACGACCCTGTCCAAAGCGCGAAATTTCACGAGGAAATCCGCGCAAATGCCGAAGCCGTTATGCAGGCGATTGGTATCCCGTATCGTGTTGTAAAAGTCTGCACAGGCGACCTTGGCCGGGGCCAGGCGAAAAAATACGATATCGAGGCATGGATGCCGTCGAGAAATAATTTTGGCGAGACGCACAGCGCAAGCAAATTTTACGACTTTCAGGCCAGACGGCTGAATCTTCGCTACAAAGACAGTAAGACAAAAAAGAGTCTTTTCTGCCATACGCTGAATAATACCGTCATCGCTTCGCCGCGAATTCTGATACCCATTCTCGAACTCAATCAGAACAAAGACGGCTCAATAAATATACCGAAGGTGCTTCGGCCTTATATGAACGGTATGGAAAGAATCACAAAATAATTTCTTTAAATCCCTTTGGACGAAATACAGCAGAAAATTGAGGAATTTAAAAAACAACTTCTCACATCTCAATCACCCTTAAAACAGACCCTCCTGACCTGCCCTGCTGTTTTACCCGCTATTGGTTTAATCATCGGTCTTGTTTTGCAGTTCTATTTCAACCTTCCTCTGCTCGTCTGGCTTGTTGTTTTAATTCTGTGCACAATTCCGTATCTGATACGGCAATTTTCCAAAAAAGTTTCCGTAAACCTTATATTTATTGTTGTCTTCTTGTGTTTTGCCTGTCTTGGTGCTGTTAGACTGATAACATACAACAAACCGGCTTCAACTGATATTCGCAATATCGCATTTGAAGATTTTACCTTCGCCCATATAAAAGCCTCAATTATCTCCGAACCTGTGGTCGTAGTTGCAGATGAAAATGACTGGCTATTTTCACAATTTTCTCAATCTTTGCCTTACACAACCTTCTATGCAAAAGTAACCGCTGTAAAAACCGCCGCAGGCTGGACAAATGCAACCGGCACAATAAAATTTTACATCTCTGAAGATGCAAATTACTTAAAAAAAGGTGATATATTTCAAAGTTTCTGCCGGCTGGATAAATTCTCTCCCGCCGATAACCCCGGCCAGTTCGATACCGCCCAATATATGAATCGCAACGGTGTTTTTGTCTCTGCTTCCGTCAAAACCGCAAATGCTATAACAGTACTTGATACTGAAAAACTAAAATCGCCGTTTGATATAAAAGTAAAATTGCATAACCTTGCCGTCACCGCTTTAAACGGCGACACAGAACCAGATGATGATACGCGTCTTGTTGAAGCCCTTTTGCTTGGCAGCCGAACAAAAATTGATAAAAAACTTTATAATGATTTTATTAAGACGGGACTTGTGCACCTTGTCGTTCTTTCGGGGCTGAATGTCGGAATTTTTGCCGCCGTCGCCTGGTGGTTTTCCAAAAAAGCCGGCCTCCTGCATCGGGGACGCTCTATTGCCTGCATAATTGCAACGATTATTTTTCTTCTCGTAGTCCCTGCCACATCATCAACCCTTCGTGCAGGCATAATGTTTATAATTTTTTGTCTTTCGCGATTTTTTAGCAGCCGCTCAAACCCATTAAATAGTATCGCATTATCTGCTATTTTTCTTTTACTCATAAGACCTTTAGATTTTTTAAGTCCGGGTTTTCAGTTGTCCTTTGCAGCAACAACCGGAATAGTTCTATTTTGCCCTTCGTTCTTTAATTTCCTTATGTCTCCCTTCGAACATTTTAAGAGAAATTTTTTCTACTCAATTTTGCGAATACTGCTTGCCGCCTTATCTACCGGCTGCACCGCCTGGCTGGCGGTCATACCGATTATCGCCTGGCACTTTTATCAATTCCAACTGCTGACTCCTATTTGGACTGTACCTGCCGCCATTCCTGCAACGATTATCATTGTTCTGGGCACATTTAAAGTCTTATTAAATCCCCTCCTGCCGACTTTGGCCATAGGGTTGGCAATTGTGATAGATTTTTCAGCAAAAATTCTTTCATTTCTTGTTACAATCTTTGCCAAGGTCCCGTTTACACGAATAATCATCGGCAAACCGGCAATTTCTATTGTCATAATTTTTTATCTGCTGATTTTCCTGTGGAAATTCCTGCCGTTTCGCAAAAAACCTGTTTTAAATTTTGTCTATCCGGCCGCGATGATATTTTTGTTTATTACCGTTTTTTCTGTAAATAGGTTTAAGGCTTTGAATAACCTGCAATTGACCGTCCTGTCTGTCGGCCACGGCCAGGCAATTTATGTCAAGACGCCGGATAACAAAAATTTCATTGTCGACGCAGGCTCAATCTCAAGAAATGATGTTGGAGATAGGATTGTAAATCCCTTCCTCGACTATACCGCAACCGATAAAATTCATTCCATATTCATCAGTCACGATGATATTGACCATTATAACGGCCTGCCTGAAATCCTGAATAAACACAAATGCAAAAATGTTTATACGACCCCGCAGTTTATACAAAGCGCTGCAACTTCGACAACTGACGCAAAGTTAAGTGATTTTTTAAGGTCGAAGAATCTTTCTCTTTGTGTTACACCCGAAAAAATCTCGCTCGGCAAAACTGTAATTACTCGTTTATGGCCGAAGGAAACCTCAACCGAAATCCCATTGTCAGATAATGAAGCTTCGCTTGTGCTTTTGTTTGAATATGCCGGCAGAAAAATCCTGTTGTGTTCCGACATAACCGCCGATGCACAGAAACAGTTAATGAATTTATATCCGGAATTGGATGTTGATTTGATTGTTACCCCTCATCACGGCTCAGGCAGAACCCTTGAGCCGCTTTTTTTAAATGCCTTTAAACCGGAATTTCTCATCACAAGCTGTTCAGAGAGCCATTACCAGACAATAAGCAGTGAAATAAAGGAATTTAGACAAAGTTTTTATACCTGCAAAGACGGTGCTATAACTGCTTTTATCACCCCAACGGGTCAAATCAAAATAAAACCCTTCAAATGATTCTCGCTTAATCCTGCCTTCTTTAGCGACTATTTTTTACAATTCGCGCAAGAAAAAACTTGCGCATTTTGAAAATCTTAAAAAAATTTCACCTTTATTTGACAAGGACTTATGAAAAAACCACCCGGAATTTTCGCCGAATTTTCGCCAAAACGCGCAAGTTTTCAAGTAATACGGAGGGACTTATGCGTCCCAATCCTGATGTTCAAGACCGTTTTGAGCATTTGAAAATTAGAATTTTGAATTTGTTTAGTATTTAGGATTTAGAATTTAGAATTTAATCATAAAAATCTTCAATCTTAAATTTTAAATCCTTGCCCCGTGAGATGCCGCTTCGGCTATCTCATCGGGGTTAAATTTCAAATCCCTATGCCCAAAGCTCACTTTACAATCCCGTATCCCGCATTTATCGAGCGCCTATGCGTCGCCATTCTTCTTGTATACAGGCTTCGCCATTATGGCTTTACCTTCAGACTAATTCCGCTTACGCAGGGCCAATTCGCTATTGTTGACCCTCAGGATTTTGAAGAGCTGAACAAATTCGGCTGGTATGCGAAAAAGCACCGTAATACTTTTTATGCCGTGCGAAGTGTGCGTGAAAACGGCAGGCACAGAACGATAAATATGCACAGGGTAATTTTACAGGCTCCTGATGGCGCTATCGTTGACCACGAAAATCGTACTGGCACTGACAATCGCAGGACAAATCTAAGATTTGCTACACCTGCACAGAACGCCTCTAACAGGGCGAAAGTCCACGGCTTGGGCAGTTCGATATATAAGGGTGTCAAGAGGGACTGCGGCAAATGGCGGGCTACCATAACTCACAATTGTCTTCGCGAGCATCTTGGCTTTTTCGATAATGAAATCGACGCCGCCAAAGCCTATGATGAAGCTGCTAAAAAGTACCATGGTGAATTCGCTGTGCTGAATGATGTGTGAATTAAGTCTAATAAGGATGTTTACCCCGTGAAGTGTTTTTTATGTTGCTTCATTGAGTCTCTTAAAACTACTTCATCGGGGCAGTTTTAAATTTCCCACAAAATTTAGCCCCTTGATTCATCAAGGGGTTCTTCTTACAACTTTCTTTCTATTTACCCCGTGAAGTGCGACAGTTTACCCTGTGAGATAATAATCCTACGGAATACATTAGGCTTTCTCTTCTGGAGAATGCCCGGACTACTTCGAACGACTACAACTCCTATCTCATCGGGGCACTTCATCGGGGTCATTCCCGCGAAAGCGGGAATCCAGAATGATTTAACTGCTTTACGAATTTGATTGTAAATTTGCCTTTAACATTAAAGATTGACGATATTGTGCCGCTTCAGCCAGTTTAGTAAATTCTACCGGCTTATTAAAGTTTCTTTTCACAACATCTTCGATTTCCCCTAATGTCACACGGAAAAACTCCCTTCGCAAATTTATCCTATTCAATCTTCTACTATCAAATGCCTTATGTAATGCATTCTCCAGAGAAGGCGCATCGTCGCTGAATACCATGGCGTGCACATCAAAATAAAATGGCACAGAAGCGTCCCCTAATTCATCTACTCGTTCCTGAGGATCCAATCGACGCGTTACCCCAATTTTATAAATATCTTCTCCAAACGACCCTATATTAGAAATAATATAAACATAACCTGCACGAGTATTTTGCTCTCGGTATAGAACATCCTGCTTGTCTTTTTCAATATCTGACAGCTTTTCCTGAATATTCGTCAATTCATTTTTGAGCAATTCTCGTTCGGCATCTGTTTTTGCTTTTTGGAGCAATTCGATTGTTGCGGTCTTTGCATTATTAAAGTGCTTTTCTTCTTTTTCTATCTTGGCCTTTATTTCTTCAATTTCCTTTTGTAGCTTTGCTTCCTCTCTCATCTGTTCTCTGATACATCTTTGTTCTTCCTTTTCTTCCTGCTTCTTGAGTTGATATTCATAACATAAATACAGTTCTGATAATTTAAGATTAAGGTAATCAGCAGAAATAGCAATCTGAATTCGCTGTCCGAGTTCATTGAGTGTTTCAAATGCCTTGGTTATTTTCTTTTCTATTGAATTCATATTATTAAATTTTACATATAGTATGCTGGCATCACATTCGTTATTGAATGATCGTAAAAGAAGCTTTGTGTAGTCTTTCATCAGTAGTCTGCCATCTTTCCCGCTGGAAAAATAATTTTCGTTATAATAAGTTACCTTTTGGGATTTAACCATTGCCTTTTGTTGTTCGCGAATTTGCTCCAATTTAATCCTGTAAATTTCAGAATTTTCAAACTCGTATCTTGGTTTATAAAATCCAAATGATTGCAGCAATATCTCGTCATCAAGCTGAATGATTGCTTCGCTTTTAATTGAAATTTGTTTATTCAACTCATCAATTTGCTGCTTTAATTCTTGTTCTTGCTTCTGATATCTGGAATTTATCTCCTGTTTTTCTTTTTCAAAATTGAATTGTGAAACCTTTATTTGTTGTTCAATTTCAATCTTATGTTGTTCTAAAAGAGAGATAGTATTTTTTAATTGACGATAAAGATCTGTTTCAGGTGTAAGCTTTTTTAATGCATCGCGTTCTTTTCTAATTTGTTGAAAATCTGCCAATTCTTTCTTTAGCAAATCTTGCTCGTTTTGCATCTGTAAAAGATTTGATTTAAGTTCAGTTACAAATTTTGTTAATTTGTCATTTTCGTTTTTTAATGAATCGCGATCTTCTTGTGTTTGCGCAAGAGTTGCTTTAAGCTCTTTAATTCGGAAGATATCAGATATTGACATTGTGATTATTCCTCCTATCCATCAGTGAACAATTTTTACCTCTACAGACAAACTTTAGAATAACCCTATTTTTGTTATGATTCCACCGTTGCTGTTCCTCGTTGCTTTATAAAGATTCTATCTCTTTTTCTTTTCAAACTCAACTGTTTTCCCCCGCCCCAAAAAATCCGCCTTCGCCTTCGGCGTAAATCACAAAAAGTGCCATTTTTTAATCAATTCTGCTTAATATATAATTTGACCCTGATTTGCTGCCTACCCCTCTGCGTTCGTCTGTGTTTGACCTCAAAAGTGCCTCTTTTTGAGGGGTTTGCAGGATTTTAAAATGCCCCCATCATCCTTTTACTTATTGAAAAAAACTTGTCCTCGCGCAGGCGGGGATCCGCGTAATGCGTGATTTAATCCTATTTTTTCTCTGTGTTCTCCTTTTCGGAGCCTGCCCCTGCGAAGGCAGGGGTGGCAAAAATAATTCGTGAAAATTCGTGTTAATTCGTGGTTAATTAAAAATCTGAGGAATCCGCGTAATCAGTGATTAAAAACTCGTGTTGATTCGTGCCTGCCCTGTGAGATGTCCCTTGGACTATCTCATCGGGGTGAATTCGTGGTTAATTCTTCGTGTCTTCGCGCCTTAGTGGCTACAACTCTTTTTCAAGCTCGTCGAGAATCATTTTTTTAGCATCTTTCAGCGAGCCTTTGAGATTCACTCCGGCAGCGACTCTATGGCCGCCGCCGCCGAATTTTGCAGCGATCTTCCGAACGTCAATTTTGCCACTGCTCCGCAGTGAGCATCGAAAACCGCCGTCTTTCAGTTCGACAAACAAGGCTGATGCCTCGACAGAACCGATGCGCCCGGATTCATTGACAAATTCTTCGGTATCTGTTCCGGTTGCACCGGTTGAGTCAAAGTCGCAGCGCAAAATAAACTGCAGTGCAATTCTGTCATCGTGGTAAAGTTCGAGACTGCCAAGCATTCTCCCAAGGAGTTTGAGTCTTGAAGGCGAGTAATTCTGGTACATCTTGTGATAAATTACAGATGGTCTGGCACCAAGCTCGACAAGCTCTGCTGCGTTGTGCATTACCCTGCCGTTGGTGTTATCGAATCTGAACCAGCCCGTATCGGTCGAAATAGCAATATAAAGTGCCTCGGCAATTTCCGGAGTTATTTTCCAGCCGGCGAATTTGAGCAGGTCGAAGACTATTTCGCCGGTAGCTGCTGCTGCCGAATCAATAATTTCGACTGTGCCCAGGGCGTCGCCTATGAGATGATGGTCGATAACCAGCACGGGGACATTGGAGACCTTGAGCCACTTGTCGAATTCGGCAAGCTGAACGTAGCTATTGGTATCGACTATTATCACAAGGTCAAACTTGCCGAACGAGTCCGCTTTAAGTTCTTCAAGTTTTACATCATTGCCGAGCACCGGCACAGGTGCATCAAAGATGTTTTTATACCACTGTGCCGGCGGCGAAAGCAGAAGCGGCTTTGCCTTTTTGCCGAGCTGTTTGGCAACTTCACAGAAAACTTTCATACAACCCGCGGCGTCGCCGTCCGGCCTGGTATGCGAAGTTACAAGCCAACTGTTTGCATTGTTAATTAAGTCAATTGCTTTTTTAAAATCACTGGTTGTTACCATACAAATCCTTACTAATCTGACACCCTGAACCAATTATCCTTTATTTTTTCACAAATGGGCTATAACGCCGAAAATCTAATTTTCAAAAAGCGACTCTAAATTTTTGTATCTATTTTTTCAGCCTTGCCTGAGAAGCTAAATGATTTAAAATGTTTTTTATCAGATGTTATAATCACCCGGCCCTGCTGAATTGTATAATCCGGGACAAGCCAGCCGGACACATAGATATCACCCGAAATCTTATCCACTTTATGGTTTTTATTATCGTATTCAACGAGCATGAAAAGTCCCTTTGAAAGAAAATAAATTTTTGCGGGGTCGTCTCTTTTCTCTATATCCAAACGAGTTTCGTCAGGCACTAAATAACCTTCAAATTTGCACACAGTCAGTTCATATTCCCTGGCTTTATTAGGACCTATAGAGTAAGAGCCTCTCCAATTTCCTTCAATAGTACAATCGGGATGAAACATTAACGTAATTGTCCCTCTTTCATTCTGATTCTCGAGGAGTTGTGCGCTTAACACCATGCTCCCGGTAATTTTGGGCTGCTCTGAGGCGGGCTTTCCCAAGCCGTCGCGAGCCAAGTATTTTTGTATATTCTTCCATTGATGCCAGGGAGGATTCTTCAGTTTCTGGCCGGTATCCGCCTCTATTCCGGGGCCTATGAATGATTTGTAATAAAAAATCAAGCCCAGTATTACGACGAGCAAAAGTCCTATCAGCAGAATATATCCGCCGCATCTGTGAGCCTGTATTGTCGTCAGGTCACCTTCCATCTTTCCCTCTCATTTCTGCTAAAATGTATAAAATCATCTTTCTTTTTTTAATAAGCTCTTTTTTGCAATTTCGCAATCTTTTGCGATTTGTTTTCTCAGCTCTTCTTCTGTTTCAAATCTCTGCTGGTGCCGGATAAAGTCAACAAAGTCCATTGCAAGGTATTTATCATATAAATCTTCAACTTTGCCATCAAGGATATGAGCTTCAATCAGCAAAGGATGAGTGGAAATAAACGTCTTTGCCATGCCAAGGCTAAAAACCGCAGGAATTTTCTGGTTCAGCACGCATAGTTTTTCAACATTCTCGGCAACAGAGACAAAGCCTGCATATACACCTTCGGCAGGAATAATCTGCTCATGAGAGTCGATATTTGCCGTCGGAAAACCAAGTTGAGCACCTTTGCCACGACCTTTGATAACCTTTCCCACAAGACGATAAGGTCTGCCGAGCGCCTTTGCAGCAGCGGTGACTTTACCAGCCTGCAGCAGATGGCGGATAAGTGTGCTCGAAATCTTTGCGGGGCTGCCATCGAGATTTATTTCTTCAGACTCGACGATGACAACATCAAAGCCCCGCTCTTTTCCGAGCTGTCGGAGTATCTGAGCATTGCCGCTTCGGCCGTAGCCGAAATGGAAATCATCGCCTTCAATCACAGCCTTTGGCAGAACGGCTTTCATCAGGAAATCATCGACGAAATCTGCCGGCGAAAGAGTCAGGAGTCTGTAACTGTCCTTCAGAACAATCAGATAATCAATGCCTGCTGCTTCGAGCAGAGCGGTTTTTAACGGCAGAGGCGTTAAAACCTGAGGTGTCTTTTCCGGGTGCAGAATGACTACCGGATGCGGGTCAAATGTCATCGCCGCAACGGGACAATTGCCGAATCTGGCGCCAGTCCGCCGGGCAGCAGCAATGATTTTCCTATGGCCCAGGTGGACGCCGTCAAAATTGCCTATCGTCAGACAGCAGTTTTTGAGCTTGCTATCAATTTTTTCAAGTGTATCTATAATCTGCATTTGCCACAGAGAAAATTAAAGGTATCTTTTTTTAGCCACAGAGAACACAGAGGACACAGAGAAATGAATTATAAAAAGTATCAATCTGTGTTAATCCGTGTCTCTTACATTATATTAGACTCCTTAAGTAAATAACAGAGCTCATTTTACGATTGAAAGGCAATGGGGGCAAGAAATTTAAGTATGGTTTAATGAACCACGGATTACGCGGTTTACACGGTTTTTTCACCACCGAGGACACGAAGAAAAAATAGACACAGATTAACACTGTTTTTCCACTGTTCTCCTGCTCAACTTTCTACTGTTCTCCGCTTCGGCGGGCGGGGCAAGTTTTCGGTTGAGTTTGAAAAGAAAAAGAGAGAAAAGGCTGACCCCTTTAATTCCTCCCAGATAAAAATTTGCGTATTGCTTTTGGTAGATTTTTCAACTTATCCCAACAAACTCTCCAGTTTATTTGTAATCCTACCATAGGCGTAGTAATGGTATCTCCAAACATTTTAGGAGGTTTTTGGGTGGTTGATGATGCCTTATCCTGCCCTGTTTCTGTTGGTACTTGGCGTTGATTATAATCAAATATGGCTCTTATACACTTCATCTCATCTATAATTTTCTGAGAGTTTTGGATAATTACACAGAAATCTAAGGGTTCCTTTAAGAAGGATTGCTCAATATCTCGTTGTAGGTCATACTCGACGTTTCCGTATGCTCGATGCCCCCTTTGGTAGTGATTTCTTTGCGCTTGTGTGGTGTACGGCCATATATCGTCCCAACGAGGCACTAAGTAAAGCTTGAGCTCTTTTTGCAGCGGTTTAATAGTAGATTCGATATATTCCTGTTTTGCCTTCCATAATTTGTTTTCCAAGGCCGCCAATACGTCTTTATCATAGCTAACCTTCTTGCGACGTTGTTCGTCCTCTTTTTCATCGAACGACCTGACGCCGAGCCTGCTGTACTGCAATTCTATTTTCCGCCAGAGCTCGTACGAGTTGTAATTGCGCTCGTACTGGTTGTATTTGTTTAATTGCGTCTGTTCTTCCGGAGTAAGAAAATCGGTCTTGCTCAGTGCTTCTGTTATTTGTGTTAGCAACTGGATTATCTTGTCAATATCTGCCGGTTTTAAGCTCATTTAAGCTTTCTCCATAGCTTTGTATTCTACCTTCCAGCGGCCTAAAAGGCAAAATTATCAATCATTAGGCATAGCGGCAGCGGCCATCAATATTATGCTGATTGATATTCCAAAAGAGCTATATAAAATAGCCGCTACAAGGAAATTACCAAGCAGACAGCTTGTTATAGCAAGGAAAAATAACGAACAGCTGACCCAACCCCCAACCTGAAAACACATGCCCCTATTACGAGTTTTGATAAGTTTGTCGTCCATATCTATTTCCTTTCAATTTAGACAGGTGAATGAAAAACCTCACCACTGCTCAAACCGCTTGGCAGGTGTACGGCCTGCTGTCCCGATAATTCAATTTTACAGTATATTAGCGTAAAGCGGTCTAAAAGACAAAATTATCAATAACTTTCCTCACACAATATCAATAACATTGCAGCTACCAAGCCTATAGAGGTTGATATTACAAAAGAGCTATATAGAATAGCCGCTACAAGGAAATTGCCAAAGAAACAGCTTGCTATAGCAAGCACAAGTAACGAACCTAAGCAGCACCTAAAGAGGAACATATCTACTTTGTCCCCAGTAGTAATTTTGTAGCCCATATCTATTTCCTTTCAATTTAGACAGGTGAATGAAAAACCTCACCACTGCTCAAACCGCTATGCAGGTGTACGGCCTGCCGTCCCGATAATTCTTCGCTTTCACGCTATTTTACCACACAAACCCGTATATTAAAAAACTGTTTTTTCTTGATTGTCAGCAGGAAAGGTCTATGAACCAGCAACGCTTTTACTGCTCGGCTTGGGTGCAGTGATGTTGAGAAGAAAAAGACAGATTTTTCTGTCGCAATTGCAGGATTTTTCTGATAGATTATCTTTTGGAATTCGAGATTTTAAATATGGTTTTGCAAAATCCAGATAATTCGGTATTTAACGGCAATAATCCTCCAATCCACGAAACCATACACGCACAGATAGCGGCGATGGGCAGGGAGCTTACGGCGAAACAATTTGAACAGGCCTATCAGAGGATTTACGACCTCTATGAGCTAAAAGCAAGAATCTTTACCGAGGAAATCGCGGCTGTCGCCGACGAAATCCTTCTGCAGCCTGAAACCGGCTGGGACCTCGTTTCGCTTAAAGTCACCATCGGACCAAACGTTCTGCCCGTGGCAACAATAGTGCTCAAGACGCCGGACGGGAAAAGAATAACCTCAGAAGCAGCCGGCTACAGCTCAACCGATGCTATATGCTCAGCTATCGAACAGGCAACAGGAATAAGGGCCTTTCTGAAGGATTTCAACTTCAGCACAATAAGCAGCGGCGTAAATTCGCTCGGACAGGCAAGTGCAACAGTTGAATATCACAACAGACAGGTCAGAGCAACGGCCTGCTCAATTGACATGCTTGAGGCAACTGCAAAGGCATATCTTATAGCGATAAATATCGTGCTGGAAAGAATCAATCAGCAGCTTGAGTAAATTAGCCACAGAGGACACAGAGAACACAGAGACAATAAAATATAGAAAACAGGAATCAGAAGAAATTAAAAATGACGTATCTCGCGGTTTCAATTTCAGGAAAAAACTTAGAAGACTGTAAAGAGCAGATAACCACAGCCGTTAAAGCCGGGGCAGAAATGCTCGAACTGCGGACAGACTATATCGACGCACTTGATACCGACAAACTTAGAGAATTAATCGCATCTGCAAAAAAGACCGCCCTGCCGATAATTGTTACCTGCAGAGATGCCGCGGAAGGCGGCCAAAATAATTTAAATTCTGCGGCCCGTAAACAAATCCTTTCTGATGCAATTAAACTTGGTGCAGATTTTATCGACTGTGAATACGCAAACTTCATAAAAAAAGATTTTGGCGATGATATTAAAAAAGCACTGACAGAAAGCAGCAAAACAAAACTCATTCTCTCGGCACATAACTTCACCGGCCCGTTTGAAGATTTAGACAGCATTTACGAGCAGATTTTTGCAGTTTATCCTTCAGCAATTGCCAAAACTGCATATCAGGCCAATCATATAAACGATTGTTTCGAGGCATTCGATGTTCTTAAAAAGTACGGCAAAAAGGCAATCGCAATCTGCATGGGCGAGATCGGGATTGTCAGCAGAATAACCGCAAAAAAGCTCGGAGCGTTTCTGACCTTTGCAAGCATCCAGGACAAAGCCACGACCGCACCTGGACAAGAGACAATAGAAAAAATGAAAAAACTATACCGGTTCGATGCAATAAACGGCAAAACCGAACTTTTCGGCGTAATTGCCGACCCTGTGGAACACTCGATAAGCCCTGCTGTTCATAATGCCTGTTTTGAAGCGGAAAAAATGAACAGACTTTATCTGCCTTTGCAGGTTTGCGGCGGTCAGAAAGAATTCAACGAATTTCTTGACAACATAACCGCAAGAAACTGGCTTGACTTTCGAGGTTTCAGCGTAACAATTCCGCATAAGACAAATGCTCTGGAATATGCAAGGGCTAAAGGTGAACTTATCGAACCTTTAGCAATAAAAATTGGCGCGGTAAATACGTTGACAATCGGATTTAATGAGAGAATAAACGGATTTAACACGGATTACGCAGGCGCAATGGACGCCCTCACAGGAGTATTAGGAATAAAAAGAAAACAGCTCCATAACAGAACTGTAGCCATTATCGGCGCAGGCGGAGCAGCAAGGGCAATTGTTGCAGGTCTGGCTGACGTCGGTGCAAAGATTACGATATACAACCGCACAGTATCGAAGGCACACAATCTTGCGCTGGAATTCGGCTGTCATTTTGCCGGCCTGGAAGATATTAAAAATCTGGATGCGGAGATTGTGATTAACTGCACGAGTATTGGAATGTATCCCAAAACCGATGCAAGTCCTGTGCCGATAAAGTGTCTAAAATCATCAATGGTCGTGTTCGATACCGTTTATAACCCGATGGAGACTATGCTTTTAAAGCAGGCCAAACAGGCCGGTGCAAAAATTATCAATGGTGCCGAGATGTTTATCGGCCAGGCCGCCGAACAATTCAAACTTTTTACACATAAAGATTGCCCTATGGATATTCTGCGTCAGGCAACGCTTAAAGCACTTGGGGAAAGGTAATTTTGAACAGTTGAACAGTAGAATTTGCTCACCTGTTCTGATCTACCTGCTCTGATTTTGACCCCTTATAAGTGGACAAGAACGGGGATTGCATTCTGAATTTATCCTTGTTTTCCTCATAATAAGCGCGTTGGGCCTTATAAAAAGCATACGAGGTTTTTACCGGCCAAAACACTATGTCATCGCCGTTTTGAACTGACGGGAAACAAGACGCCGGATAAATGCCCGGTCTGAACCCCGGTTTGCCCTCGTCATCCTTGAAATTTCTGCCCACGCTATATAAAGTAAAATCACCATCAAGCAGTTTATAAACTAAAGCTTCATCACTAAAAGGATCAAGGCAAATCTCGCTGATATAATTTTTTTTCTTTAATTCTTCCAGACTTTTTGGCAAACGTCCCGTATCTTTTTTGAATCTTATAATACCTATGGTCGTAATAAGAGCCTCAGTCCTTGACCTGACTTCATATATCCCTGCCAAGCTTCTTTCGTAATTAGTTGCCACCAAGTCAAGGAGCAAATCCCTTTTTCGTTCAGATTCAAGCTTTTCAAAATATTGCGGGTCTTTGGCAAAAACTTGGTATGGAGTCAAATCAGCTACGCATTCAAACTTGTTTAGATATTCGTTGATTTTCTGCTTTATCTCGCTGCTGGTCGGCCCCAGAAAACTCTGTATGATATAACGACGCATCCGGTATTTCCCCTCGTCACACAAACAATTAACACTGGGGAAATAACGAAATGCAAGTTTCCCATCATCATCTTTATTCTGGTGGAACATTCGCTGGACTACATCATAGAGAAAGAGTTTTTCTATTTCAAAATCTATTTTCACCAAATCATTTTTAAGGAGTTTTTCCAACCGTTGCTGAAAAATTTCGAGAGACCGACTATCAATACGGCTCTGAGATATAATCAAAAAACCGCTTGAAACAGCCAAATTCCTCAGTTCGCATCCATTAAGGGTCTCACATAGCATTCTTCGGCCATTGGCAAGATGTTTTCCTGCCTTATAACAGTCAAAAATAATATCTATAGCTTCGGTATAATTTCCATGCCAAGCCTCCCTCTTTGCCTGCCAGCACTCCATCTCAACAAGCTCTCTTAATTCTGATAATCCATAGAGTCCAATACCCATCATATTACTATTCCCTGAATAGTAATGCCGCCAGTAATAGGGCTTATGCACCGCCCTGTGAAATGATTCAAGGCTTACTTCGTTCAATACCAACCAGCTTTCAAGCCATTTTTGCTGAACTTCATTGAAATCACCCGGCCAATCTATGTAATGAAAAGGAATATCCTGGAGAATTCTGGGAAATCTTATAAAATAATTGAAGGCATTTTGATATTCCTCGTACGCATTGTTCGGGTCTTCCTGGTAATTCATGAAATTGCCGGGGCAACTTAATTCGTTAACCATTGCCACATAATCTATTTGTGGTACAGGTTTGGCGGTAAAAAAGTGAACTGCCTTAATCCCAATAAATACAACAATGACTATGGCTACTCCTCTTACCAGCCATTTTCTAGTCAGAAACCGCCCAAATCTCTTCATATACTTAGACATAAATTTTTGAAAGCGAATTATAAGAAAACTGACCGCATATCACCTTATCACCTGCTCCACTGCTCTATTTTTTGCGACTTTGTCGCAAAAAATCGGGGTGACAGGATTTGAACCTGCGACCTCTTGGTCCCGAACCAAGCGCTCTAATCCAAGCTGAGCTACACCCCGAAAATCGGTAACCAATAATATACCATAATAGGTCCCAAATTAGAAGCGACCTTCCCTGAGGGACGCTCTAATCCAAGTAGCGTAAGCCATCCCTGACGGGACTGAGCTACTCCCCGGGAAAAATGCCATTTTACAAAACTTTTATTGTTTTTGCAACCTACAATAAATTAACCGGGTCGACATCAACCTGCACCTGGACGGCGGAAGATACAGGTTTGAGCCGGCGAAATACTCTGAAAAGTTCAGCCAGTTGATTTGCATAAGCGGACCGCAGAATAATCTGCATCCTGTAAAAACGCTGAATACGCCCGATAACGGCCGGCATCGGACCAGTAAGCCTTATATCCAATCCAAGCGAAGAAATAATATCGTTTAACTGTTGCGCAATAGCACTAACGGCCGTCGTCAGCCTGTCGTGTTTTATATCTCTCATTCTCACCAGAGCCACCCTGCCGAACGGCGGCAGCAGACAGGCCTGCCGATGCATCAGTTCCTCTTTTATAAATCCTTCAAAATCGTCATTGACCGCAAATTTAATAGCCGGCTGGTTCGGCAAAAAAGTCTGAATAAGTACTCTGCCGCCTTTGCTGCTTCTGCCCGCTCTGCCGGCAACGTGACAGATAAGCTGATAGGTGCGCTCATTTGCTCGAAAGTCCGGAAGCTGCAGCGAAGTATCGGCGCTTATTATTCCGACAAGCGTAACATTGGGAAAATGCAGCCCTTTTGCAAGAATTTGTGTGCCGGCAAGAATATCGATTCTGCCTGCATCGAAATCTGTCAGCAATCGATAATAATCATGGTGCTGCATTGAATCGCTGTCAACCCTGACTACACGTGCATCAGGCAGCTTTGTTCTAAGTTCATCTTCGAGCCGCTGCGAGCCGAGGCCTATCATTGTAACCGCCTTGCCGCACAGCGGACAATTTCTCGGCACAAGCGTCTGCGAAAGGCAGTAATGGCACATCGCAAAACCGCCCCTGAGCCGGTCTTTCAATTCCACTGCCTTTTGATGTCTTTCAGTCTTGTGAAATGTCAATGTTACATCGCAATTTTTACACTTGAGCGAATACCTGCAGCTCGGACAGTATATAAAATTGCTGTATCCCCTGCGATTCAGCAGCAGAATTGCCTGTTCCTTTTTCTGCAGTATCTGCGCCAGCGCCTGCAGAAGTTCAGAACTAATGAGATTTACGCCGCGACCTTCAAAATGCTCCTTCGCCATATCGATAATTTTCATTTGGGGTTTGGGCAGATTCATTACGCGATTTGGCAGAACAAGACGAGTAAAATGTTTTTTTGTTCTGCAATTATAAAGGGTTTCAAGCGAAGGTGTGGCACTGCCCAGAACGCAGACAGCATTTGATAATTGGGCGCGTTTTATCGCAGCATCTCTGCCGTTATATCTGGGTGCCGTATCCTGTTTGTAGCTCGGCTCATGCTCTTCATCGACCACGATAATTCCGGGATTTGCAACCGGAGCAAAAATAGCGCTTCTTGCGCCGATAACGACTACCGGCGAAGTAGCTTTTATCTTCTGCCATTGTGCATTTCGCTGCGAGGCACCAAGCCGAGAATGCATAACAGCGATATTTTTGAATCTGCTTCTGAACCGCTGAACGGTCTGGGCAGTCAGTGCAATTTCAGGCAAAAGCACTATTGCGCTTTTGCCCTTTTCGACGGCCTTTTCAATAACCCTGATATATACCTCGGTCTTGCCGCTGTCCGTTACGCCGTGCAAAAGCACAACGGAAAAATCATTGGAATCCATTCTCCTTTTAATTTCCGCAAGGGCTTTTTGCTGGTCATTGTTTAATATCACAGCGGCTGTTTTTAATAACAACCCTTTGGGCACAACAGGCAGTTGGCTGGTGAAAGTTCGGCTCGTCAGTTTGACGGCACCTGCCTGGACAAGTTTATTCAAAGGCGAAATACCGCTGTTCAATTGCTCAAGCAGGTTTTTTAATTCAACTGCTGATTTGGCATCAAATGCACCAGAGTTTCTCAGGGCTTGAATAATTTGCTTTTGTTTCCTGCCCCGTAGTTTGCCTGTCAGCTCATCGAAATTTTTTTCATCAACTGCCAGATATGCGTGTTTAAGCATTTTTACGCCTGTGCCTTTTTTCACGGCAGCGGGCACCATAGCGCTCAAAACCTGCCCCAGCGGACAAACATAGAAATCACTTATCCATTTGCCGAACTCAAGCAGACTGCTGTCGAGCAGTGGTTCGGCATCAAGCACCTTTTTTACAAATTTCAGCTTTCTTTTTTGTGTTTCATCTGCTTCGACATTTCTTACTTCGGTACAGAATCCTGTTGTAAGCTTATCTGCCCTGCCGAAAGGCACTTCGAGACGCTGGCCGGGCTGAACCTCACCAAGTCGGTCGGGCAGAAGATAATCAAAAACATTATCAACGCCCATATCCGGAGCGACAGTTACGATTTTGCCGCAGGGAATTTTCTTGTTTTCCGAAATGTCAAACAGACTGTTTTCTGAAGAAGGTATCATTGAGTTTTAAAAATCATCCCTCGTCGGCCCTGACAATCGGCAAATCGAGCCAGAAAGTAGCGCCTTCGCCGGCCGTGCTGTCAAGGTCTATTTTTCCTGAAAGCAGTCTGGCAAGCTCAGTGCTTATTGCAAGACCCAAACCTGTGCCGGCCTGGTTTCTTGTCAAAGAGCCGTCGACCTGTCGGAATTTTTCAAAGATTTTTTCTTTATCGGTCTCGTCAATTCCCGGACCGGTATCTGAAACAGAAATTCTCACAGTCTGCTCATCAGGCAAAAAGGCCTTTATTTCGATTTTACCGTTCTCCGGCGTGAATTTGACGGCATTGCTGAGAAGATTATACAGAATCTGCTGAACCTTGCCTGAGTCGGTTTTGATTATGGGAATATTTTCATCGACTGTCAGTCGCACTTTTATTTTCTGTTTCTCGGTCAGGGGCGAAAAGAAAGCCACCAGTCCGCGACAGAGTCCCGGAATACTTGTTTTCTCGATGTGCACCTCGATTTTACCTGCTTCGGCCTTTGCAAGTTCAAGCAGGTCATTAATCATGTTAAGAAGGCTTCTGCCGCTGCTGACGATGTTCTCGGCATAATGTTTGCTTTTCGCGACATCCTCGGAAGGTTTCTCCCGCAGAATTTCAGCAAAGCCCAGAATGGCATTTAACGGCGTTCGAAACTCATGCGACATATTTGCAAGAAATTCGCTCTTGAGCTTGTTGGCTTTGAAAAGCTCGATGTTTCTTTCCGAAAGTTCTGTAATTTTGGCATCGAGCTGTTTGTTGGCCTGGCGAAGTTTTTCCTGGCCCTCGACGAGGTTATTAAGCATTGTATTGAGTGCATCGCCGAGCTTCTCAAATTCATCTCTTGTTTTTATGCCGCATCGGACATCGAGATTACCCCCTGCAACATTGTTGACCATAGCCCTCAATTGCCTGATAGGGCTCAGAATTACGCGCTGTGCAATTATATAAAAAGCAACTATTGCGCCGGCACCGGCAAGAATGCCGGCAATAACAAGACAAATACGATTCAAGAGGAGTGTTTTGCTCGTATCTCTGCCGGGCATCTGTACAAGAATCGCACCAACCGGCTCAGCAAGGCTGAAAGCAGGTGCAGAGCCTTCGGCGCTGTGGCAGGCAAGGCACCTTTTATTGGCACGAACGAGATTGATATAGGTTGTTTCGGAAGAACCGTCTGTCTTTTCTGCCCAGGCACGCTCGCTATCTCTGCTCTGCTGTTTGAGTTGTTCGATTGTTTCATTCTGCCTTTTTGAAAGCTGTTTTTGCCAGTTCTGTTGTGTCTGGTCAAATCTGAACCACTTTACTCTGCTTGACTGAGCTTGTTTTCTCGCCCCGCTTTCTTCGAGCATAACAAGGCCTTTAGCGTCTGGAGCACCAAGTCTGAAATGCCTTTCATAGACAGTGTTCACAACCGCTCTGCCGGAATCCAGAACGGCCTTTTCAGTCAGTTTGCCCATCCAGAAATATGGAATCAACAGGGCAATAGCCAGGACAAATAAAACTGCTATGCCGAAAAGGAGTCTGCATTTGCCGGCAAGAGAGACAGGACGCACGTGCAGAGGTTTCAAAAGCTGCCGGAATTTGCTTATTATATCTCTCATAGCTTAATAATTATACACCAAAACGAACGACTCGCAAACCCCAGCGTTGGGATTTAGCAGCACAAATATGGGCATATTTTTAATGGTGCTTTTGGGTCCTGAGATTCAGCTCATCAAGCTGGCTCTGTTCAACCTCACCCGGGGCGTCGGTCAGAAGACACTGGCCTTTCTGAGTTTTTGGAAATGCGATGACATCACGGATATTATCTGTCTTTGTCAGGAGCATAACCAGCCTGTCAAGGCCGAAAGCGATGCCGCCGTGCGGCGGAGCGCCATACTTGAGAGCCTGCAGGAAAAATCCGAATCTTTCTTCTGCCTGCTTTCGCGTAATTTTGAGCAGGTCAAAAACCTTTGCCTGTATCTGCGGCTGATGAATACGAATGCTTCCGCCGCCGATTTCCGAGCCATTGACGACAATATCATAAGCCTGCGACCTGATTGAAGAAGGGTCTGTATCGAGCTTTTCGATATCTTCCGGCACAGGCGCAGTAAACGGATGATGGAGAGAATCGAATCTATTTTCCTTCTCGTTCCACTCAAAAAGCGGAAAGTCCACAACCCATATAAACTCATAAGCATTATCATCAATCAGCCTTAGTTCCCTGGCCAGTTTGATGCGAAGAGGCGCAAGAGCTTTATTCGCCGCCGCTGCCGTATCGGCAACAAACAACAGCAAATCATCGGGCTTTGCGCCAAATTTCTCAATCATCTGCTGTCTCTGCTGAGGCGTGAAAAACTTTGCAATGCTGCTCGACAAATCCGCCTTTTTAGTCTGCTCATCGACAATCACCTTAAACCATGCAAGACCTTTTGCACCGTAATCAGCAGCAAAATTCGTGAAAGTTTTGTCTATATCGCTGCGTGAAAATTTTCCGCCGCCCGGAGCACAAAGACCTTTTACAACGCCGCCTTTGCCGATAGCATCGGTAAAAATCTTGAACTGACACTGCACTGCAACATCAGAAATATCTTTCAGCTTCATGCCAAACCGCAAATCAGGTCTGTCAATGCCGTATTCATCCATCGCCTGCTGATAGCTCATTCTCCTTATCGGCACTTTCACATCAACGCCGAGTATCTCCTTGAAGATTTTCGCAGCCAGGCGTTCGTTGACATCGATTACATCATCACTCTGAACAAAGCTCATCTCAACATCAATCTGGGTGAATTCCGCCTGCCTGTCGGCTCTGGGGTCTTCGTCCCTGAAGCAGCGGACAATCTGAAAATATTTGTCCATACCGCTTACCATCAGAATCTGTTTGAAAAGCTGCGGCGACTGCGGCAAGGCATAAAAACATCCGCTGCACAACCTGCTGGGTACAAGAAAATCTCTCGCCCCTTCCGGCGTGCTCTTGCCCAGAAACGGCGTCTCAATCTCCCAGAAACCTTCGCTGTCAAAAAAATCCCGGGCTATCTTTGTAACCCTGTGACGGACCTTGAGCCGTTCCTGCATCTGCGGCCGTCTGAGGTCGATATACCGATATTTAAGCCTTAATTCCTCACCTACGTTTTCAGCATCAGTAATCTCGAAAGGCGGCGTTTCCGCAGTATTAAGAATCTCAAGCTTGTCAATCAGGACTTCAATCTGTCCTGTCGGCAGCTTCAGGTTTGTCAGTCCTTCACCCCTCATGCGAACAGTGCCGCTGGCAGCTATTACCCATTCACAGCGCAGTTGCCGTGAAAGTTTATGCATTACCGGCTGTGCCTGCGGATTAAATACAAGCTGAGTTATGCCGTATCTGTCCCGCAAATCGATAAATACAAGGTTGCCGTGGTCGCGATAAGAATCGACCCAGCCGCAAAGATTTACCTTGACACCCGTATCACAGGCACGCAGCTGTCCGCAATTATGAGTTCTCTTGAGCATAGAAATCCTCTGAAAAAATGAAAAAATATTCCGCTACGCTTTATTCGGACAAACGGATTTCAGCCAAGCAATTCATCAATCGCATCAGCGATATCGGTTTTGCTTACCAGTCCCACCCACTTTTTTACAACCTGGCCTCCATCAAAGAGAATCATGGTAGGAATAGCGCTAATACCAAACTCAACTGCTGCCTCATGATGCTCGTCGGTATTCAGTTTGTACACTTTTGCCTTGCCTGCATATTCATCGGCAATCTCCTCTATGACAGGTGCCAGCATCTTGCACGGGCCGCACCACGGGGCCCAGAAATCCACCAGCACAGGTTCTGAACTGTTATGCACAATATCATCGAACTCCGCATCCGTCAGTTCGGTTATATTCGCTGCCATTTTAAGTCCTTTCTATAGCCCAATATATTCCTGCCTTGAAATCCGGATTTTATTTATATTTATGATAAATGTCAAACTATTTAGCCGCTGTTATCCTCGGCCGGCATATCAGGGTCTGCATCATTTAAAAACTGCTGCTGCTCAGCCTGTAGCGGCGTATCGGCAATTATCTGCGACTCAACTTCTTTTATCGGCACAGGCAGTTCGTCTGAGGTTTGTTCGTCCTCGATTGTCTTTATGCCAATTGCGCCTTTTCGATGATAATCGTCCTCGGCAGCTTGTGGTGAGCCTGTCGAAACCGCCTTTTGTTCAGTTTGCGCGATGATGGCATCACGAACGGCCTGCTCGGCGCTTTTCTCTGTCAGGGCTCGCAGATAAATCGGCATGCTCGGCTTCGCCTGCTCTGCGGTTACGAGTCTTTCCCTTACAAGCTCAAGAATGGCAAGAAACAGGCCTATCATAACCATTTTGTTTTTCTTATCCTCGAAAATCCTCGCAAAACTCATCGCCCCTTCGGTCTGCAGACGGTGAAGTATTTCAATCTGGTAAAGGTCGATGGGAGTATCATCGCTAATATGGCTGATGTCCATCATACCGCCGGTTGCCTTCATCATCGAATCAAAAGCACCCAGCAAATCCCAGATGCTCAACTGGTCGATGTCAAGCTCAGGCTCTGCATCGGGCTTCAGGCCGGCAATAATGTTATCGCTGCGGGGAAATTTCTGCTCCTGATTCTCAGCGGAAATTTTGAGCAGGTTCGCAGCGTCCTTGAATTTCTTATATTCAAGCAATTGCCTGATAAGCTCGGCTCGCGGGTCGGTGCTTGCCTCATCCGCCAGAGCGACAAATTCATCGGCCGGCAGCAGCATCGCAGATTTTATTTCCATCAGAGTCGCTGCCATCACAAGAAATTCCCCTGCCAGCTCGACATCGAGCATCTTTATCACCTCGACATAGTGGATATACTCCTCAGTAATCCGTGCTATCGGTATATCATAAATATCCACCTCTTCCCTGCGCACCAGATAAAGCAGCAAATCAAGAGGCCCTGAAAATATATCAAGATTTATTCTGTATTCCGACATCAATCCAGTCCGACAGCCTTTCTTGCCCGGCTCAGGGTTTTTTGAGCTACTGCTCTGGCCTTTTGAGCGCCTTCATACAAAACTTTCTGCACGTAATTGACATTCCGCTCAAGCTCAGCTCTTTTTTCCCTGTATGGTTTGAAATATTCAATCAAAAGTTCAACAAGCCTTTTCTTGGCCTGGCTGTAACCGACGCCGCCCTGCCGGTATCTCTTTTCCCATTCAGAAAGCTCGTCCTCGGATGCTACTAATTTTAACAGTGCAAAGACATTGCACTTGTTCGGGTCTTTCGGCGACTCGACAGGAGTAGAATCGGTAACGATTCCCATCACTTTTTTTCTGACGGACTCTTCCGCTTCGAAAATCTCGATGGTATTGTCATAACTTTTGCTCATTTTTCTGCCGTCAATGCCCGGCACAACCGCGACGGATTCGAGAATATATTCTTTTGGTATAACAAAGACTTTGCCGTATGTGTTATTGAAATAGCCTGCGATATCTCTCGTAATTTCTATATGCTGCTTCTGGTCGGCACCGACGGGCACAAGGTCACTGTTATAAATCAGGATATCGGCAGCCTGCAAAACCGGATAGGCAAACAGCCCGTGATTTGGACTCATGCCTTGAGCGGTTTTCTCCTTATAGCTTACACATCTCTGCAGAAGGCCCATCGGCGTAACACAGGACAGAATCCAGCACAGCTCCGTAACCTGCGACACATCAGACTGACACCAGAAAACGGTCTTATTTGTATCTAATCCGAGCGCCAGATAATCCATAGCAACTGCTAACTTGTTTTGCCTTAACTCTTCCGGCTTGGGTCCGCTTGTCATAGCGTGATAGTCCGCGATAAAATAATATCCTTCGTTCTCAGCCTGAAGCTGAAGATGTTGCCGCATAGCACCGAAGTAATTGCCGATATGCAGTCTGCCGGACGGCTGAATGCCTGATAAAACTCTCACTTAATTCTCCTTTACTTGTCCGCCTGCGGCGGAATCGCAACTATTTACAAACTAAAGACATAAAATTAGCACTCTCGGCTTTGCTTGTCAAGAAATTCCTCGGCGGCGATAAAGGCATGATAAATAAGATGATATGCTTTAAGAACCTCAAAATTCAATATTTATTCCTTCGTGCCTTTGTGTCTTTGTGGCTCAAACGTCCCCGGCGGGACTCGAACCTGCAACCTCTGGCTTCGGAGGCCAACGCTCTATCCAATTGAGCTACGGGGACTTGTATATCAAGACTTCTGATTTCAGATTATCTCCTGATTATCGCCAACAGAGCCGCGAATGTAAATGAGCGGGTTTCATTTTTCGATGTTCTTTTCTGCGATATTTCCGGCGACCGGCAGCTTAAACTTTTCGCCCTGATAAGCCTTAATCATAAGCACGACCCAAAGAATTAAACTTGCTAAAATCACAAGACCATTAAAAAGAGGAATGAGAATGCCTAAGTGTATCATAGCGAATATTCCCATAAGCATCCCTACTGCAATCTGTAATACAAACAATGCGCCGAAAACAATCATTGATTGCATTGCATGAAAACGGACAAATTTATTTTCCTTCTCGATAAGAAAGAAAACAAGCCCGCTAATCCACCCCACTGCATAGCATAGCAGTCCTGCGATATTAGCCTGCATACCCGTCGAAGTCTTGCCTAAATCCTTTGTTTCCATAGACACTCCCTTTTCATTTATTACCATATTCCTGTTTATTGACCTGCTCTTTCTTTTCGGCTTCCCTGCTGCTTAATTTATTTTATTATACCATCATTTTTTGAAAACCAAAATTAAAAACTTGTCCCCGCGAAGGCGGGGATTAAGGAATCCGCCTGCAACAGAACGGCAAGGCTATTATCTCACTGTGGTCAAAATTGTCCAGAAATTTCGTATCAGACGGATAGCCGTTGGTCGTTAGCCATAAAGGCACAAAAGTAATTTTTAATTTTGAATTGAGGAGCCGCCGAAGGCGGGGAAAGAATTGAATAACGAATATTAAATATCGAAGTAAAAATCATGTCAAACCACGAAATCCGTGGTCAAATCAAAAAAGCTACAACTTTAAGAAAACTGTTGAAATTACAGGGTAATTGGCGCAAGATATGCAAAAACCAACCAGTCGAACAAGATTATAAACGGAGACAAAATGGAAAATCATCGTATCAGCAAGGTTAAAAAGAGCCGACAAAGCGGCTTCAGAGCAAGAATGAGAACCAAAAGCGGAAGAAATATCCTCAGCAGAAAAAGACGCAGAGGAACATCGCTGAGTCTAAGGAAAACATAGAACATAGAACATTGAACGTCGAACGCTGAACTTAGAACTGCGTCCCGCACCTATTTGCATAGGACAAACAAATTTAAAATTTACTGGCAAAGCTTCTTCTGCTCAGCCTTTATTTGCCCAACCACAGTGCAAATAGGTGCGGGACTGCGCCCGACAGGATTCGAACCTGTGACCTTCGGTTTAGGAAACCGACGCTCTATCCAACTGAGCTACGAGCGCAAAAATACACCTTCCAAAAACATACTCTACAGCCTAAAAACCAATATTTCAAGTCCTTATCGGCTAAAACCTTCAAGCCAAAACCTCCTTGATAAAAAAATTGTTCCAAATTTTTCGTTACCTGTGTCCAAAAACGTCCACTAATTAAGCGAAAACAGACAGATGAAACTGCTCAGTCCGTTTACAAACGCAGATTTGCATTTTATAATGGCTCTGTGGAAAATTTAGATTGGGATGATATTCAGGCTTCTTTAGGCGGCGATGAGGCGGCCTTCGAACGGCTTATCCTCCGGCATCAAGGGCAAATAGCAAGACTTATGTGGCGATTCAGCCGGGACAGCGCAGTGTGCGAAAGACTTGTCCAGGACACCTTCGTTGAAGCATACTTCAGTTTAAAAAGTTATAAGGCCAAGGCCCCTTTTCTTCACTGGCTTAAAAAAATCGGAACCCGAGTAGGGTATCAATTCTGGAAAGAACAGGACAAAGCAAGGCAGTTTCTTCCGTTAGAAGAGCTCGACTTTGCCGGAAAAAGCAGTGATGAAGAACTTAAGCCGGGCAAAGCAGCCGAGATTTTGCACGCCCTGCTTGCCCGATTAAATAGAGCAGACCGGCTGGTGCTGACTCTTATGTATTTCGAGGACTGCCCAACCAAAGAAATCGCTCAAAGAACGGGCTGGACACAGGCGGCAGTAAAAATGAGAGCCCTGAGAGCCCGCAGAAAAATAAAAAAAATAGCTGAAAAGGAAAAACTTTTGGAGAAATTAGAATGGATGCAATAAAGATTATCGAAAAACTGGCTAAAACAGCCCAAAAAGAGAAAACACCGCAAATTGATGTTTCAAAAACAGCAATACTCGAAATAGGCATTTTGCGGCAGGAAACCGCAGGGTTCCTGCCTTTCGAGTGGTTCGCAGGAATATCGGCGGTCGCTGCCTCAATCGTAACATTCTTCTCATTTCATGCCTGGCGATATATAGTTGACCCGCTGGTTCAGCTGTTTGTACCATTTCAGGAGACATTGCCATGGTAACTAACATAGAAGAAAATTTCTTAAAACATTACCGGCATAAACGAATTATGCTATGGATTGTTTGTGCCGGAATTATCCTGACCTCAGGAATCGTCATCGGAGCAGGTACAACCATTTTACTCGTAAAACATAGAGTAATCTGGATAAGCCACAAGACTGAAGACGCTGCCGAAGAGGCAAGGGAAATGAGGGAAAAATACGGACTAAATCAGCAGCAAACAAAACAGGTTGAAGAAGTCTTTAACAGGGCATTTGAGCGAAAGCAAATACGACAGGAAGAAACAAATAAAAAACGCGACCAAGAAGCTCAAATCATGATTGCAGAAATTAACGATGTGCTTACCCCCCAACAGTTTGAACGCTGGAATAAAGATTTCCAGATTATGAGAGAAAAGTACAAGAAAAAATAAATCAGCGAATCCTTTAAATAGTCCGATAAAAAAACAAAAATAAACACATTTTTTGTGTTACCAAGTTCCCTTTTTATTCACTAATAAAGTGGCAGTAAATAGTCGAAGTTACTATGTAAACGTAACAAAAAAATGAAAAATAACTTTCATAAGTCATTTAAGCACAAGTGGTTAAAGGAGATTCATTTTCTTCTTTTGTCGGTATTATTGTCCGCTCTTACATTACAGGTCGGCTGCAGCCCAGCAAAGTATCGTAAAGACATGGACAAAGTTGCTGCAAAAATCATCTCCCAAAAACAGCTTGAAGCAACGGGAAAAACAAGCCCATTCAGTATCGAAAGGCCCAGCGACATCCTGAGAAGAAGACTGCTGGCAGACCAGAATCTGCCGATTTCAGGACAGGCTTCATTAGGCACCGACAAGCTGACGCCGATAAAACACTGGCCTGAGAAAAGCTATCCGGCCGCAACTTCAGAAGGAAATGTTGCTGAAATAAACGAAGTCAACAAACCACTGACCATCACACTTGTTCAGGCGCTGCAAATAGGCGCTTACAACAGCTTTGAATATCAAAACCAGAAAGAAGAGATATTCCAGACGGTGCTTGCTCTCAGGCTGGAACGCCACGCTTTTGAGAGCATTTTCAGCGGACAAATAGAAGACCTCATCAGCACAAATACAACCGGCGAAAGAGCCGTCAGCAGCACAGTCCACAGCGGCGATTTTGGAGTTACGCGGAAACTGCAATCCGGCGTGGAATTGGGCGCCACCTTCGCCATCGACCTGGTAAATCTGCTCACCTTGAGTCAGGCCTCATCTATGGGACTGTTAGGCGATGCCACTGTTTCTATTCCATTATTAAGAGGCTCCGGGAAACATATCGTTGTCGAACCTTTAACGCAGGCAGACAGAAATGTTATCTATGCATTCTGGGGATTTGAGCAATACAAAAAACAATTTGCCGTAGGTGTAGCAAGCAATTATCTTTCCGTCCTTCAGCAATTAGACGCAATCAAAAACAGCGAGGCCGACTACCACAGCCGAATAGAATCAGCCAAGAGAAGCAGAAAACTGGCCGATGCAGGAAGAATTCAGGAAATCGAAGTTGACCAGGCTGTTCAAAATGAATTAAGCGCCCGACAGAGATGGATTACCGCAACACAATCATATAAGAAACAGCTTGATTCCTTTAAGACTTTTCTCGGACTGCCGCCGGATGCCGATATCGAGCTGGACCCGAAAGAACTTGAACTACTGGTCGAACCGACAAAACAGATCATCAGTCAAATTACCGAGGAAGATAAACAGCAAGCCGACATTCAGACTTCTGAGGCCAATGACCTTATCGAACTGCTCGAACCAGATTATAAAAATGCAGGCCCATACGAAATTGAAGAATCAGCCGCTATAAAACTGGCCTTCGACAACCGTCTCGATTTGAGGGTGACAGAAGGAAAAGTCTATGATAAACAAAGAGCCGTTGTCGTTGCCGCAGACGCTTTAGGGGCGGAACTAACGCTTTTCGGCTCGGCTCAAAGCGGTGCAAGAAGAGATGTCAGCACCGCTACCCTCGATGATTCACACATAAGAAAGGGTAAAGGATACTCTTACGCAACGCTGACAATGAATCTTCCCGTTGAAAGAACAAAAGAAGCTGTCAATTATCGAAATAGTTTCATTGACCTCGAACGAGCCGTACGGAATGTCCAAACATTCGAAGATGACATAAAAACACAGATTCGAAATACACTGCGGGATTTGCTTGTGGCCAGAGAAAATATGTACATACAGGCAAAGGCCGTGTATGTTGCCCAAAAGCGAGTTAAAAGCGTAAATATGTTTCTCGATGCAGGCAGAGCGCAGACACGCGACCTGCTCGAAGCTCAGGATGCGCTTTTGGCCGCACAAAACTCGTTGACGGCCTCGGTAGTCGATTACAGAACCGCAGAACTAAATGTCCAACGAGACATGGGTGTTTTACAGGTAGATGAAAAAGGTCTATGGCAGGAATATTCGCCCGGAGAAAATCAAAATGTCAAAGAATAAAATATATACAATAATCAGTGTTGTTATCGTTATTGCGGCAACAATCTTTGTCTCAGGACAAATTCTGAAAAGTAAAAACGGTTCCGAATCTGACGGTCCAATATATCAGGTTAAACGCGGCGACCTGACTATAAGCATTGTCGAATCAGGCACAATCAAGGCAAGAGACCAAACCATTATCAAAAATGAAGTCGAGGGCAGAACCTCTATTGTATCCATCATACCCGAAGGAACGCGGGTTAAAAAAGGCGACCTGCTCGTCGAACTTGACGCCAGCACACTGACAGACCAGAAAATAGACCGGGAAATAAGCGTTCAAAACGCCGAGGCAGCATATATAAGCGCCAAGGAAAATCTGGCTGTTGTTGAAAACCAGGCAAAAAGCGATGTAGACCTGGCAAACCTTACTCTCGACTTCGCCAAACAGGACCTGGAAAAATACATAAAAGGCGAACATCTGTATGAACTCGACAAGGCAAATGCCGAAATTACCCTTGCCGAGGAAAAATTGACCAGAGCAACTGACACCTTGATGTGGTCACAGAAACTTTACGACCAAAACTATATCTCAAAAACAGAATTACAGGGGGATAAGCTTTCAAAAGACGAAACACAACTGAATGTTGAATTGGCAAAAAAAAGCAAAGATTTACTTATCGAATATACCTATAAACGTAATCTGGCCAAGCTCAACAGCGACGTCAATCAGGCTGAAATGTCGCTGGAGCGGACAGCACGCAAGGCCAACGCTGATGTCATTCAGGCACAGGCTGAACTAAAAGCAAAAGAGTCTGAATTTGAGCGTCAAAAGGACAAACTGGCGAAAGTAGAAGACCAGATAAAGAAGACAAAAGTTTACGCCCCTGCCGACGGCCTGGTTATCTATGCCACGAGCGCAAAAACCGGCTGGCGAAGCTCTGCCGAGCCGCTCGATGTCGGCAGAGAAGTTCAGGAAAGAGAGGAGTTAATCTATCTGCCGACCGGTAATTCATCGGATGCTGAAGTTATGGTTCACGAATCGCACCTCAAAAAAATTACCATCGGTATGCCGGCAATTGTTACAGTGGACGCTTTGGCGGGGAAAACTTTCTACGGCACAGTTCAACAAATTGCACCTCTGCCGGACGCCAGAAGTATGTGGATGAACCCGGACCTAAAGGTTTATACCACTAAAGTATCTATTGACGGCAACGACCCGATGCTGAGAACAGGAATGAGCTGCCAGGCAGAAATAATCGTTAAGCAATACGAGGACGCCATATACATCCCAATTCAGGCAGTTATACGAGTCGGAACAGAACCTACTATTTATGTCAAAACCGGAAATTTATCTCAACCAAGACAGGTTAAGGTCGGCCTTGACAACAATAAGGTAATTCATATCACCGAAGGTCTTAAGGAAGGAGAGACTGTTCTGCTGAATCCGCCATTTAAATCAACCGTGGCAGGTTCACAAAACCGCAGTCTATCTGAACAAGGCAGCCAGGAAAATACGGCCAGTTTGCAGGAAAAAATCTCCCAGGGTCTGAAAAATGTGGAAATAAATCGAACATCAGCAGAACCCAACCAACAGACTAATATCAAACTGCCGGACGCAGAAAAACTAAAAAAACAGTTCGAGAACCTTACCCCGGAGCAGCGGGAAGAGATGCGAAAAAAATTTGAGCAAATGCCCGACGAAGAAAAAGAAAAATTACGTCAAGCGCGCGACCCAAACAGGCCGCAAGGCTCCAGAAAACGGGACACAGGAGAGCAAAAACAATAAACAATGGATATCGTAAGATTCGACAACATTCACAAAATATACAAGATGGGTTCTCAGGAAGTAAATGCCCTTAACGGCATAAGTGTGTCATTTCAGAAAGGGAGTTTCTGGGCCATTATGGGGCCCAGCGGCTCAGGCAAAAGCACAATGATGAATATACTCGGCTGTCTCGACCGACCTACCTGTGGACAATATTTGCTTGAAGACAAAGATGTAAGTATGCTCAGCGATGATTCGCTAAGCGATATTCGACTTAGATACGTAGGTTTTATTTTTCAAAGCTTTAATCTGATTCCACAATTGACGGTTCAGAAAAATATTGAACTGCCGCTCTATTATCTCGGCTGGGATGCGCACAGAAGTTTCGAAAGGGCCGGAGAACTTGCTGCAAAGGTCGGACTGGAAACAAGGCTTAATCATCGGCCCGCAGAACTTTCAGGCGGACAAATGCAGAGAGTTGCTGTTGCCCGCGCTTTGGCTGCAGACCCGCATATTATTCTGGCAGACGAACCGACAGGCAATCTGGACAGCATTACCGGAAAACAGATTATGGAGCTCCTTTCAGAACTTAACAAGGAAGGAACAACTATTATTATGGTAACACATGAACAGGATATCGCTGCCTACGCCAGGAACAGACTGCATATGAAAGACGGATTGGTCGAAAGTATCGAGGGAAATTAACAATTATGCATCAGTCAAGATTTATCAGAAATATATGGCTCGGCATTGAAAACCTCCTGCTGCACAAGCTCCGCTCGTTTTTAACAATGCTCGGCGTTGTCTTCGGGGTTGGAAGCGTCGTGGCTATGCTGGCGGTCGGCGAGGGTGCAAGCAAAGAAGCCCTGCGGCAGATTCAGAAACTCGGCAGTAATAATATAATAATTAATTCAATTAAATCCATTGAGGAAGAGGCCACATCCACACAACACTCCCATATGAGTATATATGGATTGACATATCTCGACTATGAGAGAATAAGCGAAGCTTTTCCGGATATTCAAAAGAAGGCGCCCGCTAAACTGATACGCAAGGAATCTCGTGTCGGTTCTCAAACACTGGAGCTTAGAATAGTCGGCACCACAAACGAATGGTTTGAACTGGTGCCTCGGCAGGTACTTGCCGGAAGAGTTTTCGATAAAAAAGACGTCGATGAATTTGCCGCTGTGACGGTGCTGACCGAATATGGGGCAAGAAAATTACTGGCAACCAAAAATACAATCGGTCAAACCGTTCGAATAGGCGGGGATTCTTTTGAGGTCATCGGAATAATAAAAAGTGAAGAAGGTCAGGCCGGAAACATCCAGATACCCGACCAGCAGATTGATGCATATATCCCACTCAGCACGGTTAAGAAATATTTCGGGAACATATTTTTCAAAAGAACAAGCGGCACAATGACCTTTGAACTTGTGGAACTGCATCAGATTATTGTGCAGGTCAACAACATAGACAGTGTAGAGTCAACCGCTGCAGGAATCGAACGAATGCTGCAGAGCTTCCATAAGAAAAAAGACTATGAAGTCAGCGTGCCTCTGGCATTGTTAAAACAGGCAGAAGCCACCAAGCGAACTTTTAATATCGTGCTTGGCTCGATTGCGAGCATCAGTCTTCTGGTCGGCGGCATCGGTATTATGAACATTATGCTGGCTTCAGTTACGGAAAGAACCCGTGAAATCGGAATACGTCGGGCCATCGGAGCAAAACGGCGACAAATTAT
>JBGOWI010000001.1:0-113043 GCA_041478555.1 Phycisphaerae bacterium | reverse complement strand
TTGTTGTCAATACTCAGTTTTTGGATAATATGTGAGATGATAAACAAATGGCGGACACTCAATAATTAAATTTATTGCCTATTCCCGTTCATTTGCGTTAAGTTCTTCATTTGCTATATTATAAAAGATTAGGCCTGTTGAAACAAAACACGGTTACGCCGCCGATAATCTACCCCCTAAACCCTAAAAACAATTGTAGATTGAAAATTGAAGATTGAAAATTTGCAAATAATTCCCAAAAATTCTAAACGCTTCTAAAAACCCCATTTTTCTGCCATTTTTACGGTTTAAGACAAACTTCCTAATAAAATTGGCAGTTTATACTATGCGCCCTATTTCCCCATTATTTGCTGAAATAAAGATATTTTTACAACCTATTGAGCGTCAAGAAGTTATGAGTACATATCTGTCTGGTCTCAGTTTGTATGAGTTAGTGGTACGTTATTTGCAATATATAGGATTTAGGAGTTAAACGAACATATTTGCTAAATTTAAATCATTTTAATTGTTTTTGTCCTAAAAATGAGGCTATTTCATATAATTTCATTTAACCTTAAAATGATATTTAACATAATATAACTATATAGTAAAAATAATTTAGAGCTTTACACTATTTATAGTTGACATATAGCTCAAAATGCTGTTTACTAATTATATAGTATATTAACATTAAACGTTTTTTTTAATTAAATGGAATTACTGGAGACTAAAATTATGGTAAGAAACCCAAATAGCATTATCAATGATATAAGAAGATTACTTGATGAACTCGAGAATACATCAGAAGGGAAGGTGCTTACTGCCAAAAGATCCACATCTGGCAGCAACAAAACTGTTCCTAAAGGTGCAATAGGAGCAATTCATATGCTTATCGAAGAGGGATTTTTTGATAAGCCAAAAGAAATTTCCTCAATCATGGAAAAGTTGAAAGAGATTGGACATTACCATAAAACACCGGCAGTGTCAATGAATTTGTTAAATCTAACTAAACGTCGCATTCTCAATCGTATCGAGAATAAAGAAACTAAAAACTGGGAATATGTTATAAGGAAATAAATCCATGGAAGAACTTGTTAAAAACTTGGTTGCTCGTGTTGAACAGTTAGAAAAGAACGTAGGTGAATTAAAAAAAACTATTCTAGGTGGTAGCCCAAAAGCTCTTCCAAGAAAAAATGAAGATAATGTAAAACCTAACTTTTCATCTAATATTAGAGCATATGCCAGCAAATATGCTACCGATAAAAGCGGCCCTCAGAAATTTGTTTTAATTCTTGCCTATTTAACAAAAGGAAAGATTGATGAAGACATTAGTATTAACGAAATTAAAACTCAGTGGAATAATATGAGTGCCAAAAATTTACTTGGTAGATATAACGATTTTTATCCCACTCAAGCAAAGACGCAGGGATGGGTCGACTCGAAAAAACGCGGTTTTTATTGCCTTACTAAGGAATGGCAGGAAGCCTATGAATAATGAGACTTCAGTAAAAGATATTTTAAGTTCGAAGTTTGACAAGACAAAGATTAACACAATAGTTAATTATTTTCTCGGAGCAACTCAGAAATTTGAAGAAGGAGATTGGGAAAGTATGTTAGTCAAGTCGGGTAAATTTGTTGAAGCGATTGTCAAATTAATTTGGACTTATGCTGGCAAAACTTTGCCAAAACCAAAGGAATTTAAAGCCGGACTATATGCTCAAAAAATCATAAATGAGATAGACAAAACCACCATGCCGTATGACGAAATACGTCTTCAAATACCTCGCGGTTGTATCTTTATCTATGACATAACATCAAATCGTGGTGGACGCCACGATGTCGAGGAAGTTAATCCAAATGAAATGGATGCTACTCTTGGAATGGCTATCTGTTCGTGGATTTTAGCCGAGCTTGTTCGGTTTTCTACCAAAAACGACCTACGTCCAGAGCAAGCCAAATCTCTCGTTGATTCAATTACACAGCGGCGTTATCCTACTTTTGAAAAAATCAATGACAGAATATATGTTCAAAAAGATAAATACGAGACAGCCCTTGAATGTGCCATACTTATCCTATATGCCTCATTTCCTGATCGCATGGAAATAGGAAAGTTATCAGATTCGGTGGAACGTCATGGCTTTGAAATGCAAGGATTCAGATGGGACAATCTAGATCATTATATAGATATTGATGAATCTGATTATGTATTGCTTAGATCTGAGGGTCGTCAGAAAGCGGAGAAACTTCTTAGTAGATGAAATTAATAAATATCAATAGAGAATTAATAAATTTACATGAGGTAGAAAATGGACAACGGAATAAAAAAGATGCTCGATGACCATGAAAAAAGATTAAGAATTTTAGAAGGTAATCCACCAAAACAGAATAAACATGAATCTAAAAATAAATACAGTGGTCTGGCTGGTGGCATAAGATTTTTGATCGACAACAAGTTTCTTAATGAACTCCAGACAGCTAATGAGATTATGGCCGAGTTAAAAAGAGAAGGATATCATCATTCTTTAGCTTCTATTTCTAAGATGTTGAGCGTTAACTTCACTAAAAACAAGAAAATCCTAAATAGAATAAAAGAAAACGATGGCTGGAAATACGTCTTGAGGAAATGACAGGAATAAACCGTGCCCGTTGGTTCTGTTGAAAAAGCTGAAAAAGAAAACCCCCCTCTGCTTCTTGCGAAGCAAGCGAGGGGGCTAAATATTTTTAAATCCGCTTAATCAGCGATTAAAAAATTACACGTAACCGCATTGCGATAGACGAAACGAGCCTCGCAACCGCGACCGATTGGCGTTTCACTCATTATCGGCGGCCCCCGGCCGGTCGAATCTGCCCATTGCCACTGTGCCGGTGCGCACCATATTTTTTATCCCGTAAGGCCGGCAGGCCTCGATGAATGCCTCTATTGTGTCTTCCGGCCCGGAAACTTCAACCATAACAAATTTCTGTCCGATGTCCACAATTTTCGCCTTGAACATTTCGACCAGCGCCAGTATTTCAGGCCGTTTCTCAGCAGGTATATGCACGCATATTAACATCAGGTCTCTTGCTATTACTTCTCTGCCGGAGAAATCCTGAACCTTGACGACATCGATAATCTTGGCAAGCTGTTTGCGGACTTGCTCGACGACCTTGTCGTCTCCGACGACTACTATAGTCATTCTGCTCAGCGTTGGGTCATCTGTTCTGCCGACCGCCAGTGAATCGATATTAAAAGCCCTCGCCGCGAACATCCCGGCCACGTGTGCCAGAACGCCCGACTTGTTCTGAACAAGAGCGCTTATTATATGTTTCATATTTTCACCCTAAAATTTTATTTTACCCCCGCGCTTAGTTTTGCCCCCACAGCTTCTTGCGAAGCAAGAGTGGGGGCAAAACTGCGGGGGTTTAATTTTTTCACGCCATACTTTCGAAGATATCCAATCCATCCATTTCATGCAGACTTTTCCCTGCAGCGACCATTGGCCAGACATTTTCTTCTCGCTCAACCTTGAAATCAACAACGCACGGCTTTTTCTCTTTGAGCATCTTTTCGATGGCACTTTTGACTTCGTTTTTCTTTTCAACAGTAATTCCGACGGCACCCATCGCCTGTGCCACAGCCGCAAATTCCGGATTCTTCAGATAGCTCTTCGAATATCTCTTATTATAAAACAATTCCTGCCACTGTCTCACCATTCCCATATAGCCGTTGTTGATGATGCAGACTTTGACGGGCAGTTCGTACTGAACTGCTGTGCTGATTTCGGTCAGGGTCATATTGAAGCTGCTGTCGCCGTCAATATCGATAACCAGAGCGTCCGGCCTTGCTATCTGCGCGCCAATCGCTGCCGGCAGGCCGAAACCCATTGTGCCCAGTCCGCCTGAGGTTATAAAATGCCTCGGCCTTGTATGCTTGTAAAACTGAGCGGTCCACATCTGATGCTGGCCGACGCCGGTAACAATTATAGCCCGCTCCTTCGTTGCCTCCCAGAGCTGCTCTATAACATACTGAGGTTTTATATTGCTGCTGGCCGTATCATATCGCAACGGGAAACGCTTCTTCCAGTCCGCAATCTTATCAAACCATTCTTTTCTCTCTTTGTGCCGGACCTCTTTCGCCATCTCGGCGAGAATAAACTTCGCATCGCCGACAACCGGAATATCGACAGCAACATTCTTGCTGATACTGCTCGGGTCAATATCAATATGAATGAATTTTGCATTAGGCGCAAAGGTTTTTACCTTCCCCGTCACCCTGTCATCAAAACGCGCACCGACTGCAATCAAAAGGTCGCACTCCTGAACAGCGAAATTGGCATAAGCTGTGCCGTGCATTCCGAGCATATCGAGCGATTCCGGCCGCATCTGGTCGTAACTGCCCAGACCGAGCAGAGTCATAGTAACCGGCAGATTTGCCTTCTGCGCAAATTGCCGCAGCTCTTCTGAGGCATTAGCTGAGATAACGCCGCCGCCGACATAAACGACAGGCCTTTCGGACTTGTTTATGGCCTCTGCCGCCATTTTTATCTGCCGCAGATGACCTTTTTCCTGAGGCTTATAGCCAGGCAGATTAATTTCCTTCAAAGGCTGCAACTGGCATTTGGCAACTTCCACATCAACCGGAATATCTATAAGCACCGGCCCGGGTCTGCCGGTTCTGGCGATATAAAATGCCTCCCGGATTGTCTGCTGCAGGTCCTTAACATCCTTAACAATCACATTATGCTTCGTGATGGACCGGGTAACGCCGGTAGTATCAGCCTCCTGAAAGGCATCATTTCCAATCAGTTCAGTCCGAACTTGCCCTGTCAGCGCTACAATCGGCACAGAATCCATCATCGCGTTTGCTATGCCGGTCGTAAGATTACAGGCTCCGGGTCCGCTGGTGGTAAGAACAACGCCGACCTTGCCGCTTGCACGTGCGTAGCCGTCAGCCATATGACAGCCACCCTGCTCGTGCCGAGGGATAATAAACTTAATCGGTGCATCATAGAGCCTGTCAAACAACGGCAGAACCACTCCGCCGGGATAACCGAACATTATGTCAACACCCTGTTCTATAAGGGTCTCGACAACAATTTCAGCGCCGGTTTTGACAGGTAAAGCGGATGGACTTTGGGGAGAACTGTCCTGTGAAGGGTGCGTGGGGGGTTTCTTCATTTTTTTAACTCCTGATAAACGGTTATTCGTTATTCCAGCTAACTGCAGCTCCGCTGGGCTTTACTGAAAGGCCGGCTTTTACGCAAACTGCTGTAACAACCTGCCAAATCAGGATTTACGCCCTGCTGCAGCGCCATAATCACCCCTTAGGGGTGTCTCAGGAAACAGCTTACAGTAAACTGTAAACCGTTAACCTTGTCCCCGCGAAAGCGAGGATGTAAACTACTATAATATTAACACATATATCGGCTTTTGTCAACAACTTATTCAGCCCCCTGATTCATCAGGGGGTTCGTTTACCCGTCGGTTCTACACAGGGTTTGTTACCAGGCAGCTTGTTGAAATATGCCGGAACTTTGGCTTCAAAAGTCATCTGCCTGCCGGTAGTTGGGTGTTTAAAGGAAATCGATTTGGAATGAAGCGCCAGTCTCTTGCACCCATCCTCGGCTTTTCCATATTTCCTGTCGCCTGCAATCGGATGTCCCTTATCGGCCAGATGCACACGTATCTGATTCTTTCTGCCGGTCAAAAGACTAACCTCCAGCAGACTGAATCCACCTTCGGTGAGACCTCGCCCGCGGGCGGGTTGCCCTGCCTCGCCGAGGCGAGTCGAGGCGGGCCCGGTTTCCTTAAGCACCTTATAAGCAGTAAGGGCCAGTTTGCCTTTTGTGGCATCAGTCGTAGAGTAAACAACATAAGCTCTATTCTCAGCTAAGTATGAGGTAATAATCCCCTCTTTCTGAGACAGGCGGCCGTGAACTACCGCAAGATATTTCTTTTCCGTCTCTTTCCACTGCCCCTGCAATCGCAGCTTAACTTCTTCGCTTTTTGCAAAGACAAGCACGCCGGACGTCCACTGGTCGAGCCTGTGAACTACGAAAACTCGGTTGCGCGATTTCGGACTCCCCTTTCGTACATAATCAGTCAGGATATATTGAACTGTTCTTGTTTTATCAGTATTCGTTCCCACCGTCAGCAGCCCTGCCGGCTTATCTACCACTATAATATCGCTGTCTTCGTAGAGTATCGCCAATCCTCTCGGCAGATGTCTACCCCGCCGCACCGTGCTGCGGGGTCTATTATTCGAGCGTCTCTTTTTACGCATATTAAATACTCTATTATCTTACGCAGGCTCAGGCAACCTCTAAAAAAACATTCCTGCTGCAAATGGCGGACTTGTCCGTCTGTGGCGGATTTTCGCGAATTTTTTGGGGGACACGGATTTACACTGGTTTTTATGGTGTATGTCTGTATAATCACTGCATAATAGGGGAATTTATGCGACTTTTTCAATAGCCTCGCTGCCCCTATTTTCTCTTTATGAATGCGATGAATAATAGAACGAGGAAACGAAAATGGTAGACGTAGAAGCGTTTTCATGGTTATTTGTTCATAAGAAGTGGGATAAATTAAGGAGAATGCCAATTCCAGATAAAGGGTTTGAAGAAAGTTTTCGGGAATATATTTACGGGAAAATGCATTTTGATGTAATATCTAATCTAAGAGACATGGGTTTTGGACTATCTTATTCAACTTTGTCAAGCGTCCCTCATGAACTGGATATTATCTGCACAAAAGAACAGAATAAATTCATTTTTGAACTAAAACATTACGAAACGAGCAGTATAACCAAGGAGATTATTTTTACCTTTTTGGGAAAGGTTATTGATTATTACCTCAAAAATACTGCAAGCCTTTCACCCTACAAAATTACTATGTTTCTTGTGACAATTAATAGAAACATAGACGATTCTATTCGGAAGCTGTGCATTGCCTTTGGCATCAAACTAATAGAGCCGTCTTTAATGACTCTCGGAACCATGGAGTATTTCGGGAGGGACCTCTATCAAAAAGTACCGGAAGAATTAAGCGAGATCAAAAGTAAAGCAGAGACGTTAGTAGAAAATATCAGTACACTGAGGGAAAGTTCTGATTACTCATTTTCTGATCTCTTTAGATACAAAGATGAAAAGATTGAGATTGGCTCGCTATCATTTGTGATTAACCCAACCGAAACCTTAAATAAAATTAACGAATACTATGACTTATTTGAAACGGTGAGACAAGCATGGGAATCATGGAAATCAAAAAGAAATTAAACACGCCATCAGGAAACACACACGATATTAAGTATCTCTACAATGTAATAGCCGGTCTAAAACGTAAAGGTGGACGTGTAGAAAGCAATCCTGAAACTTTTAAATATTTCAAAAAAATGATAAATGATTATAACGATGCTAAAGCCAGTAAGTTCGGACTTTCATCCAAACCAAAAGAAGTGGATATTAAGGTTGTTAACAATATCATAGCAGAACTTAAATACATAAAACTTATCCGCAAAGAAAATGGACACTTGGCATTGACTAACGAGGGAGAAAATATAGCATCTTTGATTGAAGAGAAGGATTCTGAGAGATTAAAAGAGGTTTTCGCGAAATTGATGATAGAAAACTACAGAGTATTCGAATACTTTTTGAAACGTATAAAAGAAGTATCTGGCGGGAAAGGAATACCAATTCCTTCTCCTTCTGTACGGGCGGAAGTTTTAGATAAGAGTGGAGGAAATCCTGAGATAGTTGTAGAGAGATATGTGAAGATTATAAACGAAAATTATCCCCCCATGCATCTTAATCTGGATAGCATCCTGAGTTTGTTGAAAGCAAAGAATGTCGATACAATAGATAAAAAAACTAAGAAGATTAAGAACCTCCAGGCAGTTATTGAAAAATATGTAGTATCTGAGATATTTCAACCGAATATCAAAAGCAGGCGTGCTTACGATTTTGTTCGTTCACGAACAACATTTTTAGAACTTACTAATTATGCCATCTTTGACTTTGAAGGGTTTCCAGCTGAAGTTACTTATCTGATCTCTGACTTTGAGCCAACTTTTAACCATGCCACAAAAACTGTAGATTACTCTGGGGGCAGAGTATATATTAATTACCCTGCGTTTGAAGACATGAAGGACATCTTTAAAGAAACAATCGCAAAAAATTATAATACCTATAAAGATGATTTTGGGTACATGAAAATAGCAGCCGTACGTGATACGGTGTGCAGAGAGTTGAAAATATCTGATAATCTATTTGATATTTATCTTAAAAAACTCTATGAAGAAGAGCCACATTGGCTATCGTTTACTTATGCCGGTGCAGGAGATAAAATCACCGAAAAGCGATTACCGATTATATTTGAAAAACCTATGAGAGAATTCTTTACATTATTAAAAGTCAATCTAAGGAGATAAGAATATGGGATACGATATTTATGGACTAAAACAAAACCCTTTCCCCAAAGGGGGAGCTATACTTAAACCAGAATCCAAAGACCCAAGAGAAAACGGCTCTATATTCTCTGTGAACGCTCGAGAAAGAGAAATCCGAGAATTCAATGAGAAATTTATTGGCACAAAAACATCTTTTGATGACAGAATACGATGTGGTTTTCTTTGGGCAGAGGGGGACAGAACCACAGGACGAGGCATGGGAAAAACTGCTTTGGCTATCTACATGAAACACAGAATAAATAAGGGGTATGGCAAGAATTACTTTGGCGGTGAGGACAAATTTTTCTGTAGTTATATTTCGTTTAAAGAACAACTTAAGTCGAAAGTTGCCTTTCTTTATAAAGAATCTTTTAGATCCTTCATAAATGATGAACTTTTTTCGCATATGGCAAGTTGTGTAAGCAAAGATAATCTTGTGGCAGCTGGTGTTCAAGAAGAGTTCGCGGAGGCTGTAGCGAATGATAGCGTAAAGGACTATCTGGAAACTTTTTCAAGATACAGATTAGAAGAGATGTCAACCGCTTGGGATCAAAAGTTTTTAGTAAAACTTTCAGACCTATTCCTTAACCAAACAGTAAGGTGTCTAAAAGCTGCTGGATTTAAAGGAGGAATACTTCTTGTAGACGACATTGAAAACCTTACTGATAGATCTACAAGGGCAGAGATAGAAAATTTCATAAAAGATTTTGGCATAGCTTTCTTTAGGGCAGGGAATGAGGCAAGTAATAATAACTTTTTTACGATAATACTTACAACCCATCAGCAGTCTGCGCAAAAAATCAGTCAGGCATGGACGGTAGCGGGGCTTTCTGGATCTTTCCCTATGGTTCCCGGTGGATATGCTTCACTTCTTACACGTAAACCAGATATGGATCAATGCATAGATATAGTTACCCAACATTTAAACCATTATAGGAACCCATCAGCCGCACCACCTAATGAGGTCTTTCCATTTAAAAGAGATGCTATCGAAAATGTTATTCGTGAATGTGATTTTCATCCTCGGCGTTTCCTATCACGATTTAATAGAATACTTATCGAAGCTTTAAGCAAGAATGTAAAAGAGATCACCCTGGAATTTGTGGCAACTGTGCCGGAAGTGGAAGAGGAAGAATCGCTAGGAATTGAAGAGATTTAGCGATGGGAAATAACCGTGGACATTTACCCATTTTTGGCAACCATTACTAATGTTGAATAAACATTTTTAATTCGCGCAGCGTCCGCAGGCGGTCCCGCAATTCAAAATTAAGAACTCAAAACTTTTTTCTTCCGTTGCTCCTCAAAGAATCTGAGAACAGACCTAAAAATGTATTTGGCAAATCATAGAAACGGGTAACTGCCTTTATTTATTTTCCACGGCTTTCTTGGTGTCTTTGGCGGCGTCTTTGACGGCGTCGCCGGTCTTCTGGACGGCTTTATCCGCCTTTTCGCCCGCTTTCTGCATTGGGCCTTTTTTCTCGCAACCAACGAAGGCCAACACAGCCAACGCGGCGCACACGAGCAACAGTCGCTTTAAACTCTTTTTCATCTTCGGTTCCTTTCTGATTGTGCTTGTTTTAATGTCCTCATTACTGCAATCACGGGCGATATCAGAACCAAACTATCTGACGCTCCTTTTCTTTTGCCTTTGCAAAGCTGCAATAAGCGATACAATTATATGCCTTCCAAACAGGCAAATCAAAGAAAAATATAGCTAATTATTGTCATTTGAGCAGGTCGCCGGTAGAATATAAGGTATGGATAAAGGAGAAATCAAGCAAAGCTGGAAATGGGATTATGATGTGAAGAAATTCAAGTTTGTTGATGAAGTTCTGGATTTTGCAATAAGTCGAGAGATTGATGCTCGGAATTTTTATGTGAAATTAGCAGGCCTGGTAGAAAAGCCCCAGATGGTCAAAGTTCTTTCAGATTTGGCCGCAGAAGAGTTGGAGCATAAGGCAAAGCTGGAAGCTGTTAAGGCCGGCAAAGTCGAAATAGGCGACCAGGAAGTTGGAAAGCTTGACATTGTCGATTATGTAAAAGACGTTGAGCTGCACCCCAAAATGAATTACGCTGAGCTGCTTGTTGTGGGAATGAAAAAGGAGGAAACCTCACGTAAGCTTTACACTGATTTGGCGGCAATCGTTCCCAAGCAGGAGCTCAGAGATATTTTCCTGAAGTTGGCTCAGGAAGAGGCCAAACATAAACTGCGATTTGAATTTGAGTACGACTTGATGACGTTCTGAAGCATTTTTCTCCCTGTCCCCTGAACCTCTAATCCAAAATCTAAAATACAAAATTGAGGATTCCCCCTCTCTTGCTTCGCAATGAGCAGAGGGGGATAGATTTTTGGATGCCAAATATTTACTTCTTGCCTAACTTTGTGAGTATTTTACCAAATCATCTAACAAAAGTCAAGAAAAAAAGCGAAATTTTGCCACAAAGGCACTAAGGCACAAAGAAATAGGGTTTAGGGAATAGGGTTTAGGGGATTGCAAACAGCAGGGGTTAAAATAGCTGGAAGGATAATAGAAAGGTGGTTATAATGCCTGTTTTGCGGTTTTATAAGCATTAAAAAACCCCCGAATAAATTCGGGGGCTAAATAAAAAACCTGCCCCTTCAACATTGTTCAGGGCAGGCGTGAAACCCCGACAGAGCGGGACAGGCGGCGGGCTAAATAACTCTGAACTCTGTGGCTATTTTCTGTAGAGGCCTTTAATCAGGAGGTTTTCAAATGTGTGAGCAGTGTGGCTGTAATCAGGAAAAGACCTTGAAGGACAAGGTTACGGAAGTTATTGACAGCATCCGTCCGATGCTGCAGAACGACGGCGGCGATATAGAATTTGTGGAATTAGACAAAAACAACGCTGTGAAGGTTCGGCTTCAGGGGGCCTGTCGGGGCTGTCCGGGTGCACAAATGACGTTAAAGATGGGTGTCGAAAGGCTCCTAAAAGAGCGCGTGCCGGAAGTAAAAGAAGTTATCGCAGTCAAATAATCAGTCGCTGGTTATTAGTCGCTAGTTGGCCGGTTTGCGGAGGCGATAGATATTTATATAACGTCTTTGGTTGGCTACTAACTGCGTGATAAACTGATACGGCCCTATATCGCGTCCTGCAGCAAGCGGTGCGATGTTTGCTATTTTCCAGATTTTGTAATAGTCGTCTGCCGGTGCAAGCCCGATTCTCGAATCCCAGGCTATATAGGTAATATTTTTCCTGTAACATTTCTCGACAAATTCAGCAGGCGTATTTACATCCGCGAAGTCGTCTATCGGAACGAAATCATCGGCATATTGCGGAGCCATTGACGCGAGAAGATTGGCCATTGTCGTTACAAGTTTTTCTCCCTTTTTGGCGTTTTGGCAATACCAGTCCGCAAGATATTTAAACTCGATATTACTTGCGCCGTTGCCCACCAAACCTGCCACAGCAAACTGATTCGAGACAATAATCAGAATCATCAATGCCAGGATAGTAACTTCTTTAAGTATGCTTCCTTTATAGGCAAGAAATCCGGCAACAAGTGCCATTAGCACCACCAGTATTGAAACAAGCGGCAGCGAGGCGCTGGCCGTGCTCATTTGCGCTAACATTGAAAGATAACCTGACAATCCAAGAGCCCAGATAATTGCCGTTATTATTACAACCAACTGCAAGCAAACTTTCGCTCCTTTGGGCAATTTAAATTTGTCATTTATCAGTTTCCAGAAGCTGATAAGGGCGTAAATGCAAACAAGCAGAACTATGGCAAATACGGTTGCGTGGTATCTGGGCATAGGATAGGGATATTTTGCGTGAAGCCAGAAGTACGGCACAAAAAACAGCAGCAAGACCAGTATTTTCCACTGACGCTTCCATAAACCATATACAGAGCCGAACAGGAAGCTGGCAAGAACAACTATCTTACTTAAATTATTCGTAAGTAATTGTGCCGAGCTTTCCCTTGCCCCGGGAGAAGGAAGAAACAAACGATAGTCGAACCCGACCTGCCAGAGCATACCGGCATGTTTTATAAAGCCAGTCTTGGCCGCCACATCACCAACGAACTGCGATTTGTATTCTTTGGTGAATACCTTGAAATAGTGTGTTGTGCCCATTCCCTGCTCCAAGACGGTTCCTGCCAGCCATAAGAAGAGCGGAATTGAGGCGAGCGAGGCATAAACAAAAGCCAGGATGCGTTCTTTTTTATTTTTTCCCTCTATCATATCCATAACAAAGGCACAAAGGATAAGAGCCGCACCTTCGTATCGCACCATCGACGTCAGTGCAGCAAATACATACGCCCACTTTGACCTTATGAATATAAAATAGAAAGTGACCCATACAAAAAACAGAAGCGTGGTTTCGGCAATAGCCTCAGTTAAAAGCTGCAGGCCCCAGGGATTGATTATTGCTATGAGGGCGAACAAGATGGCAGAACGGCCGATGATTTTGCGACCTGCCAGCCATAATAATACGGCTGTCAATGAATGCGCTATTGAGTTAAGCAGCCAGCCACCGGTAAAGTCGGGGCATCGTCCGCCGGTAATCTTACCGAGCAGCACCTGAAGTATCCCAAGTAACGGCACTCTCTTGAAATCGGTAGGCATCTGAAAGGATAATATCTGGCGACCTATAATCGCAAAACAGCTAAAATCAGGATGCGGCACGGCCTGATGCCCCCAGTAGATAATTGATTGATAAATGCCGAACGCAAGGAGCAGAAAGAACAAAAAAATTTCAACATATTTTTTTCTTGTCTCGGCCTGCTGCAGGAGCTGGCCGGAAAAACTTTGGCTGGAAGTTCCTGCGGTTTTCTGTTTTTTTTGCTTCATAGTTCAAACCTGTCTGAGAATTTTTTTGATTTTTTCCTCTGTCGGCCGCTGGAAAACGGCGTTTTCCGTGATAATTGCCGTGATATTTTCCGCCGGTGTTACATCGAAGGCAGGATTATAAACATTCACATCCTGCGGTGCGGTCCGAACATTCATAAAATTAAGCACTTCATCCGGCGGTCTTTGCTCAATCGGGATTTGGCCGCCGGTTTTCAAACTCAAATCAAAAGTGCTTGACGGCGCGGCAACATAAAAAGGCACATTATGTGCTCTGGCAAGAATACTCAAGGTATACGTCCCAATTTTATTGGCAGTATCGCCATTGGCAGCTATTCTGTCTGCTCCGACAATTACAGCGTTTATCTTACCCTCCTTCATCAGGGCCCCTGCCATATTATCACAGATAAGGGTAACATCAATCCCGGCCTGTTTAAGCTCCCAGGTAGTAAGTCTTGCACCCTGCAGAAGCGGCCTTGTTTCGTCAACGTAAACTTTAAACTTTTTGCCTTTTCTTTGCGCTTCAAATATTGCGGCCAGCGCCGTGCCGTCTCCTGCCGTTGCCAGAGCGCCTGCATTGCAGTGCGTAAGAACCGCTCCGCCGTCAGGAACAAACTTTTCTCCGTTGATGCCGATTTTACGGCACATTTCGACATCCTCGTTATAAATTTTCTGTGCCTCATCAAGCAGACATTTTTTCAAGTTTTCTACAGTTGCATCCGGATTTTCAGTCACAAAATTGCGAGCTGTATTTTTCATTCTCTCAAGGGCCCAAAACGGATTTACTGCTGTGGGTCTTGCCTTGGAAAGAAAAACTGCTTTTTTTTCTACAAGGCTAACTGCATCTGAAAGTTTTAATTTTCCTGTTTCCTGGGCTGCAAGACAGATACCAAACGCGGCAGCAACGCCTATGGCGGGCGCTCCTCTTAGAGCAAGAGTCCTTATGGCTTCAAACAACTGCTCAACGGATTTACATTGTATCGAGGTAAATTGTGCCGGAAGCTTTCGCTGGTCTATAAGTTCGAGGAAACCGGCCGTATCGCCAATCCATTGCAATGTTTTAAAAGACTTCAAGTTTATGCCTTTTGTTTATCGCCGTTCAGATATTTTTTGAGATATTTAGCGGTGTAGCTTTTTTCAACCTTGATAACCTCCTGGGGCGTTCCGGCTGCAATAACCTGTCCGCCGGCCTGCCCGCCTTCAGGGCCGAGGTCAATAATATAATCCGCGATTTTGATTACATCAAGATTATGTTCAATTACAATTACGGTATTTCCCAAATCGCACAGTCTTTGCAGGACGTTGAGTAAATTATGAATATCGGCGAAATGCAGACCCGTTGTCGGCTCATCGAGCAGATACAATGTATGGCCTGTTGAGCTTTTTCCGAGCTCTGCGGCAAGTTTGACCCTCTGAGCCTCGCCGCCCGAAAGAGTCGTTGAGGATTGTCCGAGCTGCATATAACCGAGACCAACATCACTCAAGGTTTTCAGTGACCGCACAATTTTCGGAAAATTTGTAAAAAACTTCAGGGCCTCTGCAACACGCATATCGAGAACATCAGCTATATTTTTGCCTTTGTATGTAATCTGAAGCGTCTCTGGGCCATATTTTTTCCCCTTGCACTGCTGACAGACGACATAAACGTCCGGGAGAAAATGCATTTCAATTCTTTTAGTGCCCTGTCCCTGGCAGTGTTCACATCTGCCGCCTTTGATATTAAAGCTGAACCTGCCGGGAGCATAACCCCTGATTCTGGACTCTCTTGTCTTTGCGAATAACTGCCTTATAAGGTCAAAGACGCCGGTATAAGTAACCGGATTGCTTCGAGGGGTTTTGCCTATGGGGGACTGGTCGATTTCAATAACCTTGTCAATCTGGCTCGTGCCGAGAATATTTTTGTGTTTACCGGGTTTGGCTCCGGTGTAGTATAATTTTCTCCTGAGACCCTTTAAAAGCACTTCCGTTATAAGTGTGCTTTTGCCTGAGCCGGAAACTCCGGTTACACAGATAAACGTACCAAGAGGAAACTTAACATCAATATCTTTTAAATTATTTTCCGCCGCTCCCTTTACCTCAATACAGGTAGACAATCTAACTCTGCGTCTTTTAATCGGCAGCTCAATCTGCTTTCTTCTTGAAAGATAATCTCCGGTCAGAGACCGCGTACAGGCGCATATATTTTCGACACTGCCCTGAGCAACTACCTCTCCGCCGTGCTCTCCAGCCGCAGGGCCGATATCAATTATGTAATCTGCGCTGCGAATGACATCTTCGTCATGCTCAACGACAAGAACGGTATTTCCAATATTCGTTAATCGCCTTAATATGCCGAGGAGTCTGTCGTTATCCCTCCTGTGCAAACCTATTGTAGGCTCATCGAGGACATAGCAGCAGCCGACCAGGCCGCTTCCGACCTGAGTGGCCAGTCTTATTCGCTGCGCTTCGCCTCCGCTTAATGTTCCGCTTCTGCGGTCAAGGGTCAGATAACCGAGTCCCACATCCACAAGAAATTTCAATCTTGCTTTTATTTCCTTTAAGGGTTGAACTGCTATCAGGGTCTTTTCGCCGTCAAACCTGACGTTTTCAAAAAACTCCTGCGCCTCTTCGACACTCATTTGCGCCACATCGTTTATGCTTTTGCCGCCTACGGTAACAGCAATTGCCTCTTTACGAAGCCTTGCGCCATTGCAGGTTCTGCACGGCTGCTCAGACAGAAAGCTGTGCAATCTTGCCTTGACAAATTCGCTGGAGGTATTCTGCCATCTCTTATCAAGGTTTGGAATTACACCCTCAAAATAGATGCTGAATTTTTTTTCATCTTCTTGGGTTGTTCCGCACATCAGGATTTTTCTTATATCGGCAGGTATTCTGGCAAAAGGCGCCTGTTTGCTTATGCCGAAATCTCTGCAGAATTTCATAATCAACCTGCTGTAAAAGATATTCATTCTCTTGCCGCCTTTTCGCCAGGCATCGACGGCGCCGTTTTCGAGCGACAGATTTTTGTCAGGGACAATAAGGTCTTCATCAAATTCGAGTATCGTGCCCAGGCCATCACAACTGCCGCAGGCCCCATAAGGGCTGTTAAAGCTGAAAAGTCTGGGTGAAAGCTCCTCCAGAGAGGCGTGGGGATGTTCATTACAGGCGAATTTTTCACTGTAAACAAGGTCTTTCCACCGGCCGCCGCCGCCGTTTTTCTTGTCCCCGCTCGGCTCCTGCACCATCACAGAAACCAGGCCTTCGCCGAGCTTTAAAGCAACTTCAATTGAATCAGCGAGCCTGATGCGGACCGTATCTTTTATAATAAGTCTGTCCACAACAGCAGCTATGTCGTGCTTTTTATTCTTGTCCAGCTTTGGTATATTTTTGACATCATAAATAATACCGTCAACACGGACCCGCACAAAACCCTGAGTTTGAATTCTCGCAAAAATTTCCCTGTGCTCCCCTTTTTGGCCGCGAATTAAAGGGGCACAGACCTGAATTTTCGTATCCTGCGGCAAAGACATTACACTATCAACAATCTGCGAGGCGTGCTGGCTTGAAATTTCCTTGCCGCAAATCCAGCAGTGCGGCGTGCCTGCCCTTGCAAAAAGCACCCTGCAGTAATCATAAATTTCGGTTGTTGTTGCGACGGTTGAGCGAGGGTTGCTGGCGGCACTTCTCTGCTCAATTGCAATCGTAGGAGGAAGGCCTTCGATGTTCTCGACATCAGGCTTTTGCATCTGCTCAAGAAACTGTCTGGCATAGGCGCTTAATGACTCGACATATTTTCTCTGCCCTTCTGCGTATATTGTGTCAAAGGCGAGAGAGCTTTTTCCTGAGCCGCTGATACCGGTGATTACGACAAATTTGTCGCGCGGTATTTCAACGTTTATGTTCTTGAGATTGTGCTGACAGGCACCGGTTATTTTAATCGATTTTTGCATTACCTTTCCTTCTTCTTGCTGCGGCATCCGACTGCTGAAAGACCGCAATAAGCCGATTTGGCTATTGTATCAGAAACATTCAAGAAGTAAAATGTTTTTCTTATGGTATTTTCCATAGCAGAATGAAAATAAAGCATTTACATAACTGGAATATTTCTGCAAAAAAGGCTGCTCTGCTGCAAAAAAGCCTTTCGCGGCAGGTGCAGCTGGGGGGATTTAATAAAAAGCTTAAAACGATAGCCGGTATCGATTGTGCGTTCAGCGGCGACAAAAAAAATATAATTGCGTGTGCAGTAGTTCTTTCTGCAAAAACCTTTGAGATTATTGAAACTGCTTATGCGGTACAAGCCGTTAATTTCCCTTATATTCCCGGTCTTTTATCATTCCGCGAAGCACCTGCCTGTCTTGCCGCTATCGAAAAACTTAAGACGATTCCGGATTGTGTAATAGTTGACGGTCAGGGCATTGCTCACCCCAGGAGATTAGGCCTTGCCTCACATCTGGGGCTTTTTCTTGATATTCCAACAATAGGTTGTGCCAAGAGCAGGCTCATTGGCGATTTTAAACAGCCCGGATTGGCTAAAGGCTCAACAAGTCTATTAACAGACAAAGGTGAAACTATCGGCTCAGTTGTCAGAACCCGCAACGATGTAAAGCCGGTTTTCGTTTCTGTCGGCCATAAGTGCAGACTTTGTGATGCAGTAAGGATAGTGCTTGATTGCTGCAGGAGGTATCGCCTGCCTGAGCCGAGCCGACTTGCCCATCAGATTGTAACAAGGCTGAAAAAAGAAAACCCCCGGTAAAACCGGGGGCTAAATATAAAATAAATTTTCGCCGCAGGCGATTCTACAATTCAAAATTAAGAATTAAAAATTCAAAATTATTTTCCCCGAGTTTTAATCAGTCCCATTTATGCTCTTTGAGGGATTTTAAGATTGCCTCCGCACACTGGAGTGCGGCAAGACCTTCGGCGGCAGTTACTTCAGGCCGATTATTTTTGTCGGCAACGGCATTTAAAAATGCCTCCTGCTCAACCCGCAATGGTTCCCTGTCATCGATATCGAGCTGTTCTATATGGAGCAAGTCGGGCCAGTTTATGCCGGCAAAGTCAAAATTGCCCTCGTCCTGTTTTTGCCTTATCCACTTGACCACATCAATATTGGGGTCTGTCTTGATTACAACACCTTCTTTTTTAAGAAAATCAAGACTCAGATAGGCCTGCCTGCTGAAAACACGAATCTTTCTTGTTGTCTTAAGGGCAAGTCTCGATGCTGTAACATTCGCAATACAGCCATTTTCAAAGGTTATCCTTGCATTGCAGATATCCTCATAATCGCCGACCACGTTTACGCCGACAGCATCAACTTTTTTTACTTTGCTTTGGGCAAGAGCGAGTATTATATCAATATCATGAATCATCACATCAAGAACAACGCCGATGTCGGTTGAGCGGAACGGATAAGGGCTGATTCTTACCGCCTCGATAAATTTAGGCTCGATTTTGAGTCTTTTCATCGCCTGCACAACGGGGTTGCATCTTTCCGAATGCCCTACGGCAACAACCGTATTATTCTGCCCGGCAAGCGCAACAATTTTTTCTCCCTCGGCCGAACTTGCAGCAAGCGGTTTTTCAATAAGAACAGGAATATTGCTGCCGACAAAAATTTCGGCAAGCTGAAGATGGCTTTTCGTGGGAGCAGCAATGGTTACGGCATCAACTTTACCTATAAGTTCCCTGCTGTCGGTAAAGGCGAGGCATTTATATTCTTTTGCAAGTTTCTTTGCCTTGTCGGACTGAATATCAACTATTGCGACAAGTCTGCTTTGAGGCAGTTTGCTGAGGACTTTGGCGTGAATCTGCCCCATTTTTCCGGCTCCCACCACAGCCGTTCTGAGCTGTTTTATTTGTGAGGCCATTGGTCTATTCTTCTCTCCTTAAGGTTTCAAGATATCTTCCGAATCTGTGCTTGCTGCTGTTGATAATCGAATCAACCATGGCCCTGACATTCTCATCGAGTCCGTTTCTTGCAGCAAGAGCCTCTGCGCTTTGAAGGAGAGGAGATTTATTCCTGAATAGAAACTTAAAGGCATCAAGAATGGCATGCTGCTGGTCTTCATTCAGGCCGGCTCTCATCAAACCCCTCATATTTACGGCCCTGATCTCAGGCGGATAATGGCCGCTTACAATGACGAAAGGCGGCACATCGTGATTGAGCCCTGCAAAACCCGCCGCATAGCTCCATCTGCCGACAGTTACAAACTGATGAATCAGCACTGTGCCGCTGAGCCAGACGCCTGTTTCAATTTTGCAGTGCCCACTTATCTGTGTGCTGTTGCTGATAACTGTTTTATCCTCAATAGTGCAGTCATGCGCGATATGCACGCTTACCATAATCATATTGCTATCGCCTATTCTGGTTGTGCCATCGGGGTATATGCTCGGATGTATGGTTACAAATTCTCTGATGAGATTATCATTTCCGATTTCAAGCGAGCCGAAACGAGTATCGGGTTTTGCTCCGAGCATCTGAGGATTTCTGCCTATACAACAGCCCGGATAAAAAATATTATTCTCACCTGCCTTTACATTTTTTCCGATTACAACATTGGCATCGAGAATACAGCCGTCGCCGATTTGCGCATCCTCATCTATAAAACAGTTTGGTCCGATTACAACATCTCTGCCGAGCCGGGCACTTGAATCGACAACCGCTGTCGGATGTATTTTACTCATTATTTTTGTTCCTGAAATTTTGCGAATAAATTTCACCGCTTATCTAAACAGCTTCTTCGTCAACGAGCATGAATTTTATTTCAGCCTCTGCCGCCTTTATTCCTGCCACCATTGCCTGGCATTTACATACAGCGATTTTGCTGCGGGCTCTGACAGTTTGGGCGGTAAGAATCAACTGGTCGCCCGGCACGACGCTTTTTCTCAGCCTTACATTATCCATTCCCATCAGGACGGCGAGTTTTCCGGTAAGCTCAAGCCGCTGGGCAAAAAGCAGACCTGAGACCTGAGCCATTGCCTCGAGGATAAGCACTCCCGGCATTATAGGCGTTCCCGGAAAATGCCCCTGAAAAAACATTTCGTTGAATGTAACGTTTTTGACGCCCTTGATAAATCTGTCGCCGTCAATCTCAATAACCTTATCCACCAGCAGAAACGGGTAACGATGGGGCAGAATCTTCTGAATTCTGCGAATATCAAGCAGGGCATCGGTTCCCGCTTTGCTGATTCTGTCATACTGTTCGGCCTGCTCAAGCACCCTTCTGGCAAGTTGTTGATTGAGGCTATGGCCGCTTTTGTAGGCGACAATTCTTCCGGTTATTCTTCTGCCAATAAGGGCGATATCGCCAATTAAATCAACAATCTTGTGTCTAACACACTCATCAGCAAATCGGAAGCTGTTCTTAATAGGCCCATCTGAATTGATAACAAGGATATCACGCGGACTTAAATGCATACCGATTCCGCGAGCCTGGAACTGTCTTGCTTCAGCCTCGAGCAAGAACGTTCGTGCAGGTGCAAGATTTGCTTCAAAATATTCGGCGGTCAGCATACAGGTCAGTAACTGTCTGCCAATCCCTGTATGTTTTGTATAATCCATATCATAGGTAATCTCAAGGGCACCACCATCACTGGGCAGGGCATAAATTGAGGCTCCGGCCTCACTGAGGCTGACCGCTTCTGCGATGGCAAATTCTTTTTTTGGCTTTTGCTGTTCGACAAAGCCGCAATTTTTCAATGTTTTGAAATATTCGCCGCTGCCGCCGTCGAATCCCGGCATTTCAGGAGTGTCTATTTCGATAATGATATTGTCAATCTCCAGTGCACTTAAGGCGGCCATGCAGTGCTCAATTGTCTCGACAGAAACCTGGCCTTTCTTTACGGCGGTTCTTCGGCTGCGTTCGGCAATATTCCGGACATTCGCCTCTATGCGTACAGGCTCATCAAGGTCCGTTCTGACAAAAACAACACCTGTATCGACATCAGCAGAGGCAAATTTTACCTGTGCTTGTGCTCCGCTGAACATGCCTCTTCCGGCAAGTTTTGCTTCTTCAGCTATTGTTCTTTGCGGCTTCAAGTTCTTCGACTCTCTTTATAAGCTGTTTCAACTGCTTATTCATTTCAGGCAGCTTCTGTTTCAGGAGCACCTGTCTAAAAAATTCCTTGATGTTTATAGCCGGCGAGCCGACAACCTGTTTACTCGGCCCGATATCATTTATCACGCCTGCCTGTGCGCCAATCTGAGCTCCATCACCAATTGTTATATGGTCCTTTATGCCGACCTGTCCTGCAAGGACAACGCCGTTGCCCAATTTGCTGCTGCCGGCGATGCCTGCCTGAGCGATAATCAGACAACATTTGCCGATTACGACATTATGAGCAATCTGAACAAGATTATCTATTTTCGTCCCTGCGCCGATTATGGTGTTCCCGAATTTTGCCCTGTCGATGCAGGTGTTTGCCCCGATTTCGACACAATCTTCAATCAAAACTGAGCCTGTATGCGGTATCTGCTGGTGCTGACCGTCAATGAAATAATATCCGAAGCCTGTTGCACCGATTGTGGAGTTTGCTCCGATTATGCAGTTATTTCCAATGCTGCAGTTATGATAAACCACAACATTGTCCTCAAGCCGGCAGTCCGAGCCGATTATTGAATTTTCACCGATTTTGCAACCTGCCCCAATAATGGTCCCCGGGCCGATTTTTGCAGCTTTTTCTATACAGACAAGAGGACCTATCTAAGCGGTCTTATCGATGGAAGCGCCTTTTTCCACAACTGCGCTTTTGTGAATACCCGCCGGTGGTTTATCGAGCTGCGGCATAAATTCCCTGAGTATCTTAATCAGGGCCCGCTCAACATTATCGACAACAAGCAGCGGTACGGCTGAATCAATCTTTCTGCTTACAATCACTGCAGCGGCCTTGCAGCCGGAAATATTTTTCAGAAGTTCCTCATCTGCGGCAAAGGTAATGCAGTCCGGTCCCGCAGATTCAAATGGCGCCGCTCGACAGACTTCCGCCTTTCCGCTGCCGATAAGCCGGGCTTCTGCTATCTCGGCAAGTTGAGCAACAGTGTATTTTTTTTGTATATTTTCAGTCATTCTTTATGATAAAAGCTTATTGCTACTTACTTTTACTCATGGCACCAAGCACATCAGCAGTAATATCAAGGCTGGGGTTAAAATAAAGCAGTTTGTGAGTTTTCGTTGTCAGAACAAGGTCTGCGGGGCTTTGTGCAGGCGGCCCCAAATCAGGTCTATTAAGATAATTGTCGTCCCTGTTGAAAATCATATCCAGTCCCTTTTCCTGTGCGACAGATGCAATAACTTCAAGAATTTTACGATAGATTTTTTCCTTTCCCTGCATTTCTTTTACAGCGAGTTCCTGCTGAAAAAACCCTTTTTGTGCATCAAGCTGCGACTGTTTTATCATCAGTGCCTGGAGCAGTTCCATATAATCCTGGCTATTCTCTTTGCGTTTGCTCAATGCCGATTTATCACTTTCTACGCTTTCATCAAGTTTTTTCAGTTCGGCAAATCTCTTTTCACCCTCGGCAGCCAGCAATTTTTCGACTTCAGCTTTCATCTGGCAATTTTCAAAAACTTCCCTGACGCTCACAATGCCGATTTTTGGAGACATTATCGTTTTTTCTTTTGCAGCAAGAGAATATTCCAAGCCAATTACAACCAGACTCAATCCTGCGAGGAAAACTATCGTAACGATATCTTTTGTTTTCATAATTTGCCTTTCTTAATCATAACTAAAAACACCGCAACCGCTTCAACTAAAACAGTGCGCCGATAGAGAAGCTGAAAACCTGTGTATCATCATCACCGCTCTTGAGAAACGGCGCCGCCAGCTCAAATCTCATAGGCACCGGTCCAAACCACTGAGGTATCATAATCTGGATACCTATACCTGCGGAAGCTCTGATACCGCCGGTATCAATCATACCGGTATCAACAAAGAAAAGTGCAGAGAGCATCTCGCTTGTCAACGGTACTGAGATTTCTCCGCTGGCTGTTGCAATCCAGTCGCTTCCAACCGGGTCATTGTCCGGACCTGAACGCGGGCTTATTCCACGATAATCAAAGCCCCTTACGCTTCCGATACCGCCGGCATAAAATTTTTCAAACAGCGGTGCATCACCTATGATAGTCGCAGCATGTAATTTCGTCTCCAGCACGGTTTTTCGTCTGGCAAGGTCCTCATGCAGCGTTTTGTACCATCGGTATGTCCCATCAAGAATACCGAACGTATAGTCACCCGCCACCTGCTCATAACTTACTTCGTAGTTTTTGCCTTTGGTAGGAGTAAAGCGGTTGTCTGTCGTATCTCTGCCGAAACCAAGTTTGATGCCGGCCAGAAAGTTGTCTCCCTTTACATCGGTTACTTCTTTGGGGGCATCGCTTTCAACGCTTTCTACGGCTACATTTTCGAGCCGAAAGGCCAAGATTCTATACCGGCCATTTTTCATTCTTTTTGTAAAGCCCAGGTATCCTTTTTGTCTTTGTTCATCATAGCTTTCCCTTTCTCGCTCCCAGATTGACCCTGCAAGAGTCATAGCAATGGGTTTGTCCTTAAGATAAGGCTCAGTAAAGCTTATAGAATATCTGCTCACCTGTGTGCCGGGCTCAAGTGCTATTCTTAACCGTTGGCCTGCGCCTTTAAAGGCATCTTCCGAAAAGAATTTTCGCCAGTCTTTCGGCCATTTTTTAATATCAAAATTTCTTTGTTCATATATCACCTGCCCAATCAGGCCGTCTGTACTGCTCACACCTGCGCCAAACAGTATTGAGCCGGTCTTACCCTCGGTAATTCTGACTTCAGCATCTTTCTGGCCGGGCTTTTCTCCTACAGGTGTAATAGTGGCAGTTTCAGTATAAACATTCATTTTGATATCTTTCTCAAGTTCGCCTTCGCCGTTTCCCTGTGCAATATGGGCATTATACCACTCGCCCGGCTTAAATTCCTTCTCATCCAGCACACGTCTTACAACCTTGTCCTGTGTCACCTTATTGCCCGAAATATTGACTTGTCCTATGCGGAAGCGCTCGCCTTCTTTTATGTCAAACTGAGCTGTTATCTTGTTATCAGGTGTGAAACGTCTGACCGACTCGACCTCAACATTGATAAAGCCCGCTTCCCTGTAGGCCTTGAGTATTTCATCTCTGTCGTATTCCGCTTTTTCATCGCTGTAAAACCGGCCCTCTTTGAGCCTGAATGTGCCGGTCAGATTTGCATCACTGTAAAATTCATTTCCTACAAGTTCTATTTTTTCAACGTTATATTGTTTGCCTTCCTCGATGGCGTAAACAAGTTCGACATTTTTATTATTTTTACCAAAATTTGTTTTAGCAGTTACTTTAGTATCAAGATAACCTCTTCTGTCATAGGCTTTCTGTAGTTTAATCAAATCGTCATCGAGAGTTTCCTGCTTGAAGAAGTTCTGGAAAATACCGAGATTTTTCGGTTTGCTTTTGATGACATTTTTAAGCTCTTTGTTTTTTATCGAGGCATTTCCCTCAAACCTCACCTTTTTGATTTTGGTTCTCTGACCGCAGTCAATTATATAATGGAGCCGGCCCTGCTCAATGCCGGAATCATCAAAATCAACCCTGACAAAAGGGTACCCTCTTTTGTAATAATATTCAGTCAGTTTTTCAGCACCGGCTTTTGCAGTAAATTTATCAAGATAATCGCCCCTGTTAAAGCCCAGCTGTTCAATCAGCTTTTTATCATCGTATTTTTTATCTCTGCTGAAGGTTATCATACGAATAACATTTTTTTCTTTCACTACAAAGATTAGTTTTATTTTTTCGCCAGCCGGCTCAATACTGTAATAGGCAACTTCGACACCTTTAATAGCAGTGATTCTGCCGACATCCTGGCTGGCCTGTGAGTCGCTGAATAACTGGCCGGCCTTGCTTCTCGCCATTGAGAGTATTTTTTCCCTGCTGATATAAACATTACCTGCCGTCTCAACGCTGCCTATCGTCATTTTTTCGTAATCTGTCGCGTTAACATCGCTTGTCTGCGCAGAACAATAAAAAGCAAAAAGCAGCACAAACGGAAAAAATGAAACCTGCAGCAGTTTGGCGTCCTTAAAACAGGAGTCGAAAATCCGCATAAAATCCCTTTCCTGCAAAGTTTTTTAACAAATAAGGCCGGTCATTTCAGAACGGCGCCTGTATCTTGGACTTGAGGTCAAACTGCGATGGTTCCTGCGTTCTCGACATATCATAAAACCTTGTAAACCGGCTGTTAAATATCAGTTGCTCTGTCCCTGTTGGGCCATTACGCTGTTTGGCTATTATTACGTCAGCGATATTATCCTTTTCTTCCTTATTACCTTCTTCTTCTTCGCCTTCCTTGCCGCTGTCCCGTCGGTAATAATCTTCACGATGCAGCAGCATCACGACGTCGGCATCCTGCTCAATACTGCCGCTCTCGCGCAAATCACTCATTCTCGGCCTATGGTCCTCTCTTCCTTCAGGAGCCCGATTAAGCTGGCTTAAAACCACAACCGGTATCTCAAGCTCTCTGGCAAGGGCCTTCAGATACCTGCTCATTTCGCTTACTTCCTGCTGCCTGGACTCCACTCTTGTCCCGAGACTCATAAGCTGCAGATAATCAACAACAATACACCTTATGCCGTGCTGCGCCCTGAGCCTTCTTGCCTTGCCTCGCAACTCCAGCGGCGTAATGCCGGGGGTGTCATCGACATATATGGGCTTGTTAATCATATTGTCGGCAGCTTCATGAAGCTGTCGATATTCCTCGTCACTCAAGAAACCTTTTCTTACGCGCTGAGAATCAACCCCGGCTCTGCTGCACAGCATGCGCTCAACAAGCTGCTGTCTGCTCATTTCAAGAGAGAATATTGCGACAGGTATATTACTATCAGCCCCGATATACTCGGTAATATTCATAGCAAAACTTGTTTTGCCCATACTCGGTCTGCCGGCAATAATAATCATTTCGCCGTTCTGCAGACCGCAGGTCAACTCATCAAGCTTATGGAAACCGGTCGCAAGCCCCGTAACATGATGTCCCTCGCGCTTTTCTATACTTTCAAACGCCTGTATCAGCAGGTCCTTGATTGCTACTGCAGTGCCGGTAATTTTTTTCTGCGTTACGTTGAATATTTTCTGTTCAGCCCTGTCGAGCTTGCCGCCGACGTCTCCGGCCGTTTCAAAGGCATCAGTCATAACCTCGCCGGCAGCGGCGATAAGCTCTCTGAGCATCTGCTTTTCTTTTACAATCTGAAGGTAATGCTCGACATTTGCACTGGACGGCACAGCGTAGGCAATTTTTTCAAGGTATTCCGGCCCGCCGACTTCTTCGAGCTGGCCGCGTTTTTTTAGCTCGTCCCGCAACAGCACTAAGTCAAAATCTTTGTCCTTTTTCTCCCACAAGGCAACAATCGCATCAAATATCATCTGATGTTCAAGGCGATAAAACACTTCGGTTTTTATCTTTTGAACAACAAGCCCAATACACTCCGGGTCGAGCATCATCGAACCGAGCACCGCCGCCTCAGCCTCAAGCGATTCCGGCATAGTTCTGCCGGCAATAAGCTTCGAGCTTGTCGAAGAATCCATCTGCTCGTCAGTCTGAGCTTTCTTATTCCGCGTTTGTCTGACTTCCTGAGCCATCAGCTGTTTCTACACCCTGTCCTTGTGGCACTACCGTAACTTTTACTTTAGCTGTTACATTCGCTGCGAATTTAAGGTTAACCGTATGCTGGCCAAGTTCCTTAATATGCTCATCGAGCTGCACAAATTTGTCGGCGATTTCGTAACCCTGCTGGCGGAGATTTTCGGCAATTTCCTTCTCTGTAACAGAGCCGAACAGATGTCCCTGCTCGTTGACCTTTGCTGCAATAACGGCCTCTGCGCCATCGACCGCTACGGCAGCCTTTTGCAGCCCTTCGTCGTCAAACTTTCTTTGTTCAGTTCTTTTGGCCTTTTCCTCGGTCATGGCTTTTATTTTTTGCTCTGTCGGAATCGTCGCAATTCTTTTCGGCAGCAGATAATTTCTTGCGTAACCTTCGCTGACTTCGACTACATCGCCATACCAGCCGAGTTTTTCAATATCTTCACACAGTAAAACCTTCACGCAAATATCTCCAATAATCAATCTGTCGGGGTTTAAGTCGATTTTTTCACAAACGAACAATTAACTTGTAAACGGCAGCAGTCCTATGAAACGTGCCCGTTTTATCGCCAGCTTGACTTTTCGCTGACAGCTTGCGCAGTTGCCGCTGCGCTTACGCGAGAAAATCTTGCCCCGGTGAGTAAGCAGTTTGCTTAACACCTCAAGGTCCTTGTAATCAACATACTTTACTTTCGACCGACAGAATCTGCATTGATTCTGCTCTCTGACATTGTCTCTACGTTTTCTTCTCTTGGTTGTGTCTGTCTTCTTTTTAAAACCTTGATATCTCACTGAAAGCTTCTCCTAAATTTATCTTTATTTGTATTTTTCCGGTTAACTCAAAACGGGATGTCGTCTTTGCTGCCGCTTTGAGCTTCATTTGCCGAGCCGCCATCCTCGGAAGGTGCTTGAGATTCATCGCCGGCAATTCCGCTCTGCTCACCGCCGCCGCCGCTGCCGCCGGCAGGCAGAAACTGAAAATTCTCTACTGTAACCCGCAGTCTGCTGCGTTTGGCACCGTCCTTTCCTGTCCAACTGTCAAATGTAAGTCTGCCCTCAAGCATCAGTGGTTTTCCTTTTTTACAGTATTTATTTATCGTTTCAGCCGGTTTGCCGAACGCCCTACAGTCCACAAAGCAGACCTCTTCACGCTGCTGACCATCCTGAGCAGTCCACCGACGATTGGTTGCAATGCCAAAATCCACTACAGCCGTCTGGCTGGGTGTGTAAGACAGTTGCGGGTCTCTTGTAAGGTTTCCCATCAAAATAACCTTATTGAAATTTGCCATATTTGTCCCTCTCTAAATTCTTTTAATCTAATTTTGTCTGCCCGTCGGATTGCTGCTCCGGCTCAAAATCGTCTTCGATGCCAATCGCTTCTTCGTAATCAGCAACAGAAGGCGCTTCGGAATCGTCTGGCTTGCGAGCTTGTCTTTCGACCATCATGGCAGGAGTTTCTTTTTCCATATCTTCCTTTGTTACATGGTCTGCCCTAAGGATGAGCACCCGCATAATTCTTTCTGAAAGCTGTGAATCTCTTTCAATTGAAGCAATTCTGTCTGAAGGGCTGTTAAAGTAAACAAGAATATATGTACCTCTGTTTCTGCCCATAATCTCATAGGCAAGCGGCCGCTCGTCCCATTTGTGAATATTGACCACTTTGGCATCGTTACGCTCGAACACCTTTCTTATGTGTTCATTTATACCCTGCCAGTCAGCCGCCGCTTCTGCGGAATCCACAAGAAACATCGCCTCATACAACCTTTTTGTTACGGTTTCCAAATCAATATCTCCTTAACAAAATCATTATCACAGCAATATATTTTCTGATTCAAATTTTATTGTTTACCGAACTGGCCGCTGTCGTCCATTGTCAATCTGCGATTAAATCTATTCATCGCAGTTTCAATACCATCGCTGGCCCAGACCAGAACAGCTTCTGCCGCTTCAGTAACTGCCGTATCTATCAGCTTTCTTTCAGTCTCGTCCGGCCTTGAAAGCACATAATCCCTTCCTGCCGTCTGGTTTCTGCTGCCGATGCCTATCCGCAGTCTGCCAAATTCGTCTGTGCCCAGTTTTTCGATAATATCAGCAAGTCCGTTGTGCCCGCCGGCAGAACCGCCGGCTCTAAGTCGTATCATACCCGGCTCAAGGGCCATGTCATCCGTTACTACCAGTATCCCGTCGGCTGTTAGTTTGTAAAAATTCGCAGCGGTTGCAAGAACCTGGCCGCTGTTATTCATAAACAGAACCGGCTTTAACAATATTAACTTTTTATCTTCAAATCCCACCTGTCCGAAAGCTGCTCCGAACTTTTCTCTGTTCAGCTCAACCTTCAGCTTTTTCGTCAGCAGGTCGATAACTTCAAATCCCACATTATGGCGCGTTCCCTGGTATTCCAAGCCTGGATTGCCAAGACCTGCTATTAATCTTATCTCGTTCATCAAGTACTTTCCGGCATACCGGCCGCAGAAACTTACTTTTCTTCTTCAGTCTGTTCCTCCTCTTTTGGTTTTCGTTCTGTAATGACCTCAGGAACTATCGGCTCCTGGACAGCTTCAGCTATTTCTTCAGCGGCAGCCACCACAGGCAGATGGCAGGCTATCAGGAGCGTATCCGGGTCGGTCAGGAGTTTAACTTCTGCCGGCAGTTGAATATCTCTGGCGTGAAGCGAATCGCCGACTTTGAGACTTTTAACCGAAACGTCAATCGACTCCGGTATATCGGTAACCGCACATTCAATCTCTACCCGGTCAAGATGTTCTTCCAGCAGTCCTCCCTCATGCACGCCTGCAGGAGTGCCCTTGAAAACAAGCGGCACCTGCACCTTGACTCTCTCGCTGAGGTCGACTCTGATTAAATCTGCATGAATTATCTTTTTGCCGAGATAATCATATTGCACATCCTTAACCAGCAGTTTTTCCTTCCTGCCGTCGAACTCAACATCGAAAAGTCTATGGCCGTGATGAAGCCCTTCCGAAAAATCATGCGCATCGAGAATAACAGCCTCGGGCTTTTGTTCGTGTCCATAAATAATGGCAGGGATTCTGCCCGCCAATCGCAGTTTTGCTGCATGCTTTGAACCAAGCTCCTTTCTTATCTGGGCCTTGAGAACCAGCTCTTTTGATACCATATTTTACCTCATCTAAAGCCTAAACTTTTACTTTACAAAAAATCAACTAACAAAACATAGCACTTATTGACTCGTTTTTGTGAATGCGCTTTATGGCCTCACCAAGAATCTCCGAAACCGTCAGCACCTTAAGATTTTTGAGTTTTTTCACATTTTCCCTCAAAGGAATGGTGTCGGTTACGACCACCTCATCAATCGGCGAGTCAGCAATATTTTCAACCGCCTTGTCTGAAAATATGCCGTGCGTTGCGCCTATGAAAACCTTATTCGCACCCTGTTCCTTGACAATTTTTGCGGCGATGCACATTGTAGCGGCTGTCGAAATCATATCATCGCACATCAGAACATTTCTTCCCTTGACTGTACCGATAATTTCACCGAACTGAACCTCTTTGCCGTTTACGCGTCTTTTGTGAATTATCGCCAGTTCGCCGTTGAGGTGTTCGACATATCTTGCCGCCCTTTTCATATTTCCGATATCCGGCGAAACAATCGTCAGTTTTTCAATTTTTTTATTCTGAAAATATTTGCTGAGCACCGGCTCGGCAAAAAGATGGTCAACCGGTATATCAAAGAAGCCCTGCAGTTGTGCCGCATGAAGGTCCATGGCAAGGACTCTGTCGGCACCGGCTGTGGTAATCAGATTTGCGACTAATTTTGCGGTTATGGGCACTCTGCCTTCGTCTTTTCTGTCCTGTCTTGCATAGCCGAAATAAGGTATTACCGCTGTTACTCTGCTTGCACTTGCGCGTTTGAGGCAATCAAGGAAAATCAGAAGCTCAACAAGATTGGCGTCAACAGGTTCACAGCCGGACTGGACGATGAAACAATCTTTTCCGCGCACGTCGTCTTCGCATTTTATCATTTTTTCGCCGTCCGGAAAACGCTCAATTTTTGCTCCGCCGACAGGCACATCAAGATACCTGCATATCTTTTCCGTAAGCTGCGGATTACTTGAGCCGCTGAAAATTTTAATGTTTTCATTCAAAAGCATTTCCAGCCCCTTTATTTTTTCTTTCCTTCAATATTTTCCGATTGTTTCACCGAGCCAGGCTTTATATGTGCGCCTGCCGGAATATCGACCGGAGCAACAAGAATCGAGCCTGGTCCAATAAAGGTGCCGTCGCCGATTCGAGTTGGATTGACTTTCTCGCCGTCAAAATTTGCTGTTATTGCGCCGGCGCCGATGTTTACATTTTTACCCACCTGAGAGTCGCCTATATAGCTGTGATGTCTGGCTCTTACTCCTTCTGAAAGGGTTGAATTTTTCACTTCAGTAAAGACACCCAGAACCACATCATCTTTGAGAACAGTGCCGTCTCTCAAATAAGCAAATGGTCCTACGCGACAGTTTCGTCCGATTTTGACCTTTCCATGGATGTACGTAAACGGTTCGATTATGGTATCCTGCCCGATTTGTGCACGTGCATCAATCCAGGTATTCGGCGGGTCAACAATCGTAACGCCGGTTTTCATGAACCTGTCCTGAATCCTGCGCTGCATAATTTTGCTCACCTCGCTGAGCTGCTGACGGCTGTTAATTCCTATCGCATCTTCAGTCGCCACCGCGGTAACTGCCACCACCTTATGTCCGGCCTTGATAATCAAATGGAGTGCGTCGGTCAGATAATATTCCTTTTTCACATTGTCAGGCGTTATTCTGTCCAGGGTCTCAAAGAGTATTTTGTTTTTGAAACAGTAGTAGCTCGGATTAACTTCTCTTATTGTTTTTTGCTGTGGGCTGCAGTCGTCGTCCTCGATAATACCCTGAATATTTCCATAACTATCCCGGATAATTCTGCCGTAACCGGTTGGGTCATCGAGAATAGCGGTCGCCAGTGTTGCTGCCGACATTTCTCTCTGATGTTTTTCCATAAGAGTCTTGAGGGTTTCAACCCTGATTAAAGGCCCATCGCCGCAGAGTACAAGTGTATCGCCATCAAAGTCAGCCAAATGCTCCCTGCAGCACATAACTGCATGTCCGGTACCTTTCTGCTCAGTCTGCTCTATCCAGATAATATTTTTATCATTGCTGAATTGCTCGATCACCTGTTCTTTACCGTAACCGACAATTACATAAGCCTTTTCAATACCTGCACTTCTGCATGCATCAAGGACATAGGCCAGCATCGGCCTGCCACAGACCTCGTGGAGAACCTTTGGCAGTTTAGTATTCATTCTGCTGCTTATGCCTGCCGCCAATATTATCGCAACTTTTTCGGACATATTCCCTCAATTTTTAATTTTTTTACCTACCCGGCCAGGACTCGAACCTGGAATGGGAGGACCAAAACCTCCTGTGTTACCAATTACACCACCGGGTATAAGTCATTTAAAATTGAACACTTAAGATTTAAAATTGAAGGATTGTAAAAACAAAAAAAGACAGAAGGAATCCACAAATGTTAAATCTTAAATTTTAAATCTTCAATTTTTCTGCTTTCACGGTGTCCGTTCAGGTTCGGACCGGTTGGGCCCTGTCTGAGGCTTGAGCCAGCTATGCCGTGATACTGCCGGCCCCATATTCCTATTGCTACCCCTTCTGACACGGGCTTGCGAGGTACTATACTAAAGCTTTATCGGCAAAGCAAGATTATTTTCTCGAGGAAAAACGCCATTATCAGTGCTGATAATGAGGATTTTGAATTGAAAAAAGGAACCCCAACAGCAAATACGAGCATAATGCTCCCACTATATAAAATGGGAACTGCAGCCATACAAAATCCGTCCCGATAAGAGCCGCTCCAATCAATGTTGCCCTGAAGGATTGTAAAATCGGCGGCTTGTAAAGCTGTAGAAACTCAAGGCCGCAGGTCAGAACAAAAACAATCAAAGGTATTCGCAGGACATTTTTTCTACTCGGCAGGATGGCAAACAGACCGACAGATAACACCATTACATACACGATACTTGAAATATAAAATCTTATCCAGCTTTCTGACCAGCCTCGATAGCATCTCCACATCCAAAAGCCCGCTACAGACAAAGCAAATAACAGGATAAGCGAAATTATTCTTATTCGTAACAGACCTGTCTGTTTCTGCAGCATAAAGACTCTTTCGAATATCAGATGGGGCAAAATAGGATTATAAGCCAACTAAAAAGGCTAAACAAGAAAACTTTGGATGTCGGTCCCGAACAAAAAATGGTTGCAAAATCAGCTCCGCTGTAATATATAATCTTCTGAATTCTGGTGTCTTATGAATATTAAAAACAGATTCCTGTTTCTGCTGCCATGGATAGCTGGTAGAAAACCCAAACATCTGCCGAAAACTTCATATCGAAGAGTAATGAAAAACCAGCTTTAATTCTAATACTTATACTTACAGCCAGAGGCGGCAGGCATAGATGGTCTTTTCAATGTTGAACGGAAACTTGGCTACACCATCCATGACAAAACGCAACAGAGCAAGAATCAGGAAATGATCCTTCCGGCGCTGATATTCAATCTGACTATCATTCCCCCTTGTCAAAAAGCCTTTCTACAGAACACTAATTTTAATTTGTGTCGTCATAAGCTACCACGTCAGTTACGTCAGTGAGTATGTAGGGATGCTTATATTCTCCATAGTAACATCGGTCTTTGAGTAGCGGATAATTTGTATTAAAGTACTTATTAAAGACGATTCTAAAAGTATTCACCGGCGTAATTGCGCTGTACAAAGCAGGGTTTTCTCCGCCGGGCAGGTAGTAGGCATTGAAAATCCGCAGTCTTTCCTCGAGTATCTCTTTGACTTTAGCCGTCATTTCCAGCGGCGGAGAAGGCCGGCCCAGCGAAGCTGTGCCGTGGTCCGCCTGAAGGATGATGACAGGAGCTGTTTTTGATTTGCTCAGTATCCGGTCAATCAATTTTTCGACCTTGCCGTTTACAAAGCGCAACTGCCTGATGTACGACTCATGATTGTTCCAGGTTCTTCCGTCCATTTCGAGTTCTGTCTTGCGGAGTTTTGAGCCGTCGGCATCAAAGATGAAAGGAGGATGGGGGCAGACAAAATGAATGAAGACAAATTTAGGTCCCTTAATACCATCGGCTATTTTAGCCAGCTTTTTAAAGTTCTGCAGAATTCGATATCTGGCGTCATGTTCAATTAGTTGTTTTCCCAGAAAATAGTCCATTACTGTTGTGCGTATGAGCACCATCATAAACTCATCTATCCAACCGCAGTTGAAGTGCACATCCGCATACCTGTTGAAGTTTGTGCCTTCCCAGCCGGAGCCGAAGTGGACGATTTTATAGCCTTTGGACTTCAGAAAGTTCGTTACCCTGCTGTTTTCAATCATATTGTAAAATATTGAACGGTCCTTAGATTCGGAGTTCATCTGAGCAACTATATTATCGACGTATTCCATATTCAGAGACGAGGCCAGCGACATAAAAGTTGTCGCATAATTGCTTTGGCTGTGATTCGCTATATAAAAGCCATTCTTTTCGAGATAATCTGTGAATTCATGATTGTTGTACTTATAGATTTTTTTGAGGATGTGGTCGGAGGCGTAAGCGTCCAGTATGATGTAATAAATATCCGGTTTGTAATTAGGGTCTGACGAATTAATGTCGCTAACGTTGCTGTAGTTTACGGGATTTTGATAAGCTGCGTTAGGACGCACATCCGTTGCCCTGTGATATACGATGTTTATCAGGGAGGCCGCCAGCATTCCGGCAGCGGCGATGTTGGCCAGGCTGGTAAGACGGGCCAGAGATTTACGTGTCTTTATAATTTTGAATATACTGCAGCCGAAGATGACCGCCCATACTATAATTACCTTATTGTCGCTGAATTTGATGTGCGACTGACCGACTTTGCCGGTAACACGGCCGTAGGAGAAAAACAGAATCATAAGGACAGACACAATTAAAGCCGCCCTTTGCGTATCGCCAAGCAGCCATCCAAGCAGCGCAAACAAAATCAGAGCTACTGCCAGCACAATGACGGAGGGCAGAAGAATCTGAGAGAATGCCACCTGATCTATATTATAAGAGTATAAAAATACGACTGGAAACAAGGCAAACAGAAAAGGATGAATTATTAACCATCTTTTGAACATTCAGCGTTATCCTTTTTGCATCAAATAAATAAACCTTTCCGAATCAGTAACTCTCACACAGTCAAGCGTTCTGAAGTATTTTCCAAAGTGGCATTCAAAGGCCTGCTGGCTGTAATCGGAGAAAATATCTTCTCTGGTTATCAGAAGCCTGCGGACCTGTGAGTCCGTTTTAGGTACAAACTCGATAATGAGGAAGTTGCAAATTCTGCTGAAAAACTGAGCGATCCTGTCAAATGAGACATTGTTGGAAATTGCCAGATGGTGAATCAAAGCCAGGGCGAGAACCGTGTCAGCCGGTCCTCTGTTCATAAGAGACATTCTTTCCTGGTTTTCCCAACCAATACCAGAGCTCGGATTGGTCAGGTCCAGCAGCAGAGGAAGAATATTTTCTTCTTTTTTTCTGACTGATTCAAGGTAGTTGTTTTCGACCGCAGCGGGGTCAATATCGAATGAAATGGTCAAGATTCCGCGGTCGGAGGCAATACGGCTGAACAGGCCGAGATTTGCGCCGAGATCCCAGACGATTTTTGGAGAAGCTTTTTTCAGCATTTCTGAGACGATATTTTTTTTGTGCTCAAGGCCGTGCTCCGAGTAATTAGTATCATTGTAGTAATCGCACCATTCGGTGCCTTTGGCCTTCCATTTGAGTTTTCTGACAGCGCTGTGCAGATTGTCGATTAGCCCCAGCAGAGATAAACGGCTCAATTCGTAGCCGTGCGTATCCACTGTTTTGTCTGCAAAGTGCGCCTGACTTTTGGCGTGCAGATGAATGTGCGACAGCAATGAAAACTTCAGCCAACTGCTCCACGGCAGAAGTCCGCCTGCCAGGTCAAGAGGTATGCCGTCTATATAGATTCTCATCAGCTGATTGAGCCTGATGTCGGTAAGGCTCATCAGCGCCAAAGGGGCGAGAAAATTCTGACAGAACTGTCTGTAAGCTACCCAAGGGCGATTCTGGGGATAATTTTCAAAAGAGAGTGTGTCGATAAAAACAGGTTTGCCTTTCCTGAACTGCACATTATAGGCGCTACAGTCTTTGAGCGACATGCCAAACTCAAGAGACCTTTTCTGGATTTCCAGCGTGATAAGTGCGGCATCCTGCAGCTGGCTGAAGCACCATTCATACGGATAGGATATAAATGGCACAACTTCAGGAGCAATTATTTTGTAGGCCTCATCTGATAATCGGCTGTTGATGTTAACTTCGGTGTGCGGGATGAGAAGTTGCGCATTTACGAGGTTGTCGTACAAGCCGGAGTTTATTAAGAGATCGTAATTTTCTTTGTAGCTGGTGTTTATCTGCCGATAGATGTGTCCTTCGCGCCGGAACAGAAAACCGCTCGGATCACGAAAAGAGGCTGCGATAGTCTGGCTACTTTCCGCTGTTTCCATTCTTCCGGCCTGAGGGTAATAGTCTTTTCAGAAAGCTGCTTATCTTGTTCCAAAATAATTTGACGGCAAATAGACCGCCACAGACAGCCCCAATGAGAAGTTGAAGTATAAAACTGCCAGTACCCGGATCAATGTAGGCAAAAACCCCCGGTGCTGCATAAGCTTTCCCGGCAAAAACACAGACGATTAGTACCATCAACATGACTGTCATTATTCGGCAATAAAAAAACTCCATTATTCTCTCCTTTCACTTTTACTCGAAAATGTAAATTTGCAAACTTTTTGGAGTATATTATACGACACAAAATAATATCGCAATTAAAAAACTCAGAAGTCTTTTTGTATAAGGTTATCCCTTTGCCATTTTAAACCTTTACTCTTGCAGAACTTATTGTTGTTACTGCTATAGCGGTTCTGGCAGCTGTTCTCCCGCCCGCCTTGCAATAGGCCAATGAACTTGCCAAGGTAGGATGCGACATACCGCGCTGCAACAGAGACTTGGAACAGTTTGACTGTGGAGCGAGGAAAATGCCCATCTTGTATTCCATAAATCCGCATATTTCCAAACCGCTACCGGATTCCCATATATGCATCAAAATATATCCCATAAACGGTAAGAAATACTATATCGTTGAGCAGATTAGACAAATGTTGTCTTTCACCGTCATCGGGGATGGCTGCTGTCGTATAATTTCCGCGAAGTATATCTCCGTCAACGGAGTAGAAATAAGTTTGATCTTTTTTGCTGTACGCGTTCATCCTTTCTGCTTTTACGTAGGTTTTTTTAATTTTCTTACCCATTTCAGGCATAAGAAATTCGTTTCCTTTTCTGAGCATAGGAATGGTCCCGAGGAACATAGCAACATACCTGTCTTCGGGTTTGACATCGCTATCGAAGAGGGATTGACCCAGAAAAGTATTTGCGGCTTTAATATTCATTATATCAAGCAGCGACGGCGATATATCGACGTGAGAGCCGAGTGTCTGGTCATAACCCGGTTGAATAACTTCCGGTGGTCCCCAGATACACATAGGTACGCGGAAATACGTTTCGACTTTTCGCACCGGGTCCTTGGCAATATCCTCAGGAAATATCCAAAGACCGTGGTCGCCTGTGATGATTACGACGGTATTGGCGGCAAGTTTTGAGTTTAGAACTTTTGTAACGAATCCTGCGACAGCAAAATCTGTGTAGTAAGTGCCGTTTACGTATCTGGTGTATTCTTTTGTGCCACTTTCCGGTTTGGTTTTTGGCATTACCGGATAGATGGAATTTGCAACATGATTGCTCAGGGTTGTTAGTTGTGCAAAAAACGGTTCATTTGCGTCTTTTATAATATCCCAGACATTATCGAAAAATTCGCAGTCATTCATCCCCCACGCGATTTCGGGCTGTTTTGGTTTCGGAAGAGTGTCTCTATCATAAATTTTTTGTATGCCGTGTCTGCTTAAGAATGTCCTTTTATTATGGAAGCTCGCGGTAAATGCGCTGAACCACAGGGTCTGATAGCCGTTATCAATCAGAATTTGCGGCAGGGATATGAGTTTTACGGTAGGGTTGACCAGATAGGTTGGCGTTCCTATCGGATTACAATAGACTGAGCAGAGGCAGGAGATTTCGGCGCGGACGGTTTGTGAGCCGTTGGCATAGAAGTCGGTAAATATTCTGGCGTTTTTTGCCAGCTCATCGAGTGCCGGCGTATATGAAGGATTTGCACCGAGGAAACCACACTCATAAGCCCGCACGGACTCCATCAGTATGAGTATGATATTATATTTTTTGGGTGTTTCTTTTTGGATGCTGTCGACCGGTTCAAGCATAATGCCTTTACCTTTGACGATTTTGTATCCGGCCAGATGTCTTGGTATATAGTCATTAATGTTATTGACTATGGTTGTATATTTGTTCCGCTGGATGCCGAATGTGCAGTGCCAGTATACCAAGCGATGGATATAGTCTGGCAGCACCGCCAAATCTCTGACGGATCTGAACAACGGTCTATTGATTCTGTATATCCAGCCTGTGGTGATTATTACAAACAGGACAATGATGATAAGCGGCAGGCGAGCCTTGTTTTTAAACGGTCGGAGTACAATCCCTGTCAGCAATATCAGCGGCAGTATGATTGCGATAATCGTATCTTTCAAGGACAGCAACCCCATACCGTATCCACCCACTTCGGGAATATCTCCGAAATGGCGGTAAACATCGAACGGCATCGGGCAGGAAAAGAATCTATAATAAAGTCCGTAAGCCAGATGGAAAAATATTAAAAAAGCGCCTAAAAAAGCCGCCAGTAAACCTTTGATAATTCTGTTGGAAATCCAGTCGACCAGAGCGAACAGCATCATTATCATTGTTACGCTTATCACCGCATCCCACCGCGTTTGTCCACGCGAGAATCTGGTCTCGAGGAAAAGTACGGAGCTGAATACAAATATCGCCGCAAATGCAAAACGTAAAATAAAAGCGAACAGGTCGCTTTTCAAAAATTTACGTACTATCTGTGCTGACGCTTTTATTCTTTCTAATATCATCTTAGTTAATTTATTCCTGTTTCTCCGATAGCATCTGATTGGAGTAATTTCGCTGCCGGACAAATTATAATTTCGTTGAGTATATCTGCCAAACCGGAGCCGGTCAAGCGGTTATATCTCATATTTTTGTGTCGTTTAGTCCAAATAATAATCTGCCGTCCGCAGAAACATCTTTAATTGACTTATCAGTCCGATGGATATAAAATTCTGTTAAATCCGATTCTTTAAAGGAGAAAGGTTGTGGACATTAAAGGTGTCGTTCTTGCCGGCGGAACGGGCTCTCGTCTGATGCCTCTTACGAAGGTTACGAACAAGCATCTGTTGGCTGTCGGAAGAAAACCAATGATTTATTACCCCGTTGAAAAACTCATTTCAGCGGGCATCAGGGAAATCCTTATTGTAACCGGTGTTGACCACATGGGCGACGTGGTAAATCTTCTCGGTTCGGGCAGCTCTTCTGGTTGTCGCTTTACTTATAAAGTTCAGGACAAGGCCGGTGGCATTGCCCAGGCCCTTTCTCTTGCGGAAGGTTTCGCCAACGACAACGGTGTTGTCGCCATTCTCGGCGATAACATCTTCAAAGCCTCGTTAAAACCATATCTTCAAAAATTCTCCTCTCATAAAAAGGGGGCAAGAGTGCTGCTCAAAAAAGTCCCCAATCCTAATCGTTTTGGCGTCGCTGAAATCTCCAGAGGCAGAGTAACCAGAATCATGGAAAAACCCCGAAAACCAAAAACAAACTACGCTGTTACGGGAATCTACTTTTACGACAATTCCGTTTTTGACATAATCAGAACATTAAAACCCTCTGCTCGCGGCGAGCTCGAAATCACGGATGTGAATAATACATATATTGCCCGTAATCAGCTTCAATATGATATTCTGGCCGGCTGGTGGACCGATGCCGGCATATTCGAATCGCTCGGCAGGGCAAATGAATTGGTTATTAAGGAACCGCCGCAATGACAAAAAAAATCGCAGAACTCAAAAAAGTATTTTCGGATGGCTCAATTATAGTTACAGGCTCGGCCGGCCTGATTGAAGATGTCAAGATATGTCCTGCAAAAGTCTTTCCTGATGAACGAGGAAGGCTTGGCGAGATTTTACGAGCCGACGACCAGTTTTTCGAGAAATTCGGTCAGGTGTACTTCACAACAACATATCCGGGCGTGGTAAAGGCCTGGCACTGGCACAAGAAACAAACCGACCATTTTTATGTCGCAAAAGGCACGGTAAAGGTCGCCCTTTATGACGGACGAAGCGACTCAAAAACCAAAGGCTGCGTCAATCAGCTTTATCTGGGTGAGCATTGCCCTGCGGTTTTGAAGATACCGCCCGGCGTCTGTCACGGCTGGATGTGCACAAGTCAGGAAGAGGCATATATAATAAACATAACGACCGAAGTTTATAATTACAGTCAGCCTGATGAATTCCGAATTCATCCGCACGACAACGACATCCCATACGACTGGATGCGCAAAGATGGCTGAAAAAATCATCCTGCTCGGCGCAAAGGGTATGCTTGGCTCTGACGTTTATCATCTATGTGCCGAATACAATCTGGACATAACACCCTATGACCTGCCTGACTTTGACATCGCCGATAAAAACCGGCTTGAAAAAGCACTTGAAGATGCGGATGTCGTTATCAACTGCGCAGCCTTCACCGATGTTGAAAAGGCCGAAAGCCAGTCAGAACAGGCCTTTAAAATAAATGCTGATTCCGTAGGCGACCTTGCTCAAATAGCCCGCAAAAGAAACATTTACGTTATTCATATAAGTACCGATTTTGTTTTTGACGGCAAAAAGGAGACGCCTTACTTCGAAACCGACTTGCCAAACCCCATAAACGTCTACGGCAAAAGCAAGCTCAAAGGTGAGGTGCTTTTATCAGAGAATCATAATTTCTTTGTCATAATCCGCACTCAGTGGACTTATGGCAGAGACGGCAATAATTTCATAACCAAGCTAATTTCTCTCTCCCGGCAGAAAAGCAGCCTTAAAGTTATTGACGACCAGTTCGGCTCACCGACCGCGACTCAGGAGGTGGCAAAGGTCATTCGTGAACTTATTGCAAAAAAACCGCAGGGTCTTTTTCACTATGCAGCAGCCGGTTTTACAAGCCGATACGACATAGCAAAATTTGTCCTTGAAAAACTTAAAATGAACATAGAAGTTATCCCCTGCAAATCGAATGAATTCCCGACCGCGGCACAAAGACCTGCCAGCAGCAGATTCTGCTGTGATAAAATACAGTCTTTGCTTGACAAACCAATAGAAGTTTGGCAAAAACCGCTTGAAAGGTTTTTGAAAACGCTATGAATCCCGCACCTTCCAAATATTCAATGTATTATATATCTTTGAAAGGATAAAGGCTTGAATATTGCATACGTCAACTTTTTAAAAAAGAATAAGCAGAAAGAAGGTGCGGGATGAAAAGCATTCTCGTTACAGGCGGAGCAGGCTTTATAGGCAGTAATTTTGTAAGATGGGTTCTAACCGACCATCCCGATTGCTTCATTGTCAATCTCGACAAACTCACTTACGCCGGCAACCTTGAAAATCTTGAAGGTTTTCTCAATCGCCCTAATCATGTCTTTGTCAAAGCTGATATTTGCGACGGCCGAGCGGTTGAGGAAATAATCGATAAATACAAAATTCAGGCAATAATTAACTTTGCCGCCGAAAGCCATGTTGACCGCTCAATTGTAGGTCCCAAAATCTTCATCGAAACCAATGTAACCGGCACGCTCACTCTGCTGCAGGCCGCCTGCGATAAAAAAAATGAGAAATTTCTACAGATTTCAACTGACGAGGTATATGGTTCTTTAGGTCCGACCGGCAAATTCACCGAAGAAACGCCTCTGTCTCCCAATTCACCATACTCGGCAAGCAAGGCAGCCGCCGATTTTCTTGTCAAAGCCTTCGGGCATACCTGGGGACTGAATTACAATATAACCCGCTGCTCAAATAATTACGGCCCTTATCAGTTCCCGGAGAAAATGATTCCGCTGATGATAAACAATGCTTTGAATGATAAACCATTGCCCGTCTATGGCGACGGCTTGCATATCCGCGACTGGATACACGTCGAAGACCATTGCAGAGCCGTTTGGAAGGTCCTGACAGAAGCAAAGCCCGGCGAAATCTACAACATAGGCTCCTGCTGCGAAAAAACCAATATTGAGGTTGTAAAAACAATTCTTAAACTGCTTAAAAAACCCGAATCGCTGATAACCCACGTCAAAGACCGTCCCGGCCACGACAGGCGCTATGCAATGGATGCCTCAAAAATTACTTCGCAACTCAACTGGCAACCGCAGATAACATTTGAACAGGGTTTAAGCAGGACCATTGACTGGTATCTGAAAAACAAGAAATGGCTCAGCGATGTAACCAGCGGCAGTTACCAGCAGTACTATCAGCAAATGTATGCGGGCCGCTAAAACTATGCAAAACGGCAAATACATCGCAGCAAGACTTTGTCCCAAATATGGTGGGGACGTTCTATCGAGAACGCCGGTAATCTGCGGCATCAATCCGCAAAAATACGAAACGATTTGTATTTATCACACCAAGAACAGCGACAATCCAATACCAATTGGTACAACACAGCCATAATAAAAAAGCCTGACATACGGTCATTTCCGAATGTCAGGCTTAATATTTAAAGATATCTGTAAGGCGGTTTTACTCGGCAGGTATATTAGACGCTGCGAGCGATTGTCCCAGCGACTTGCCTTTTAACGAGTTTAAGTTATCGCTGCTGTCGTTAATGACAAGGGTAAATTTACCTGGCGACGGCTTGCCAACACCGGTTAAGGTAAGCTTATCCAGTCCCTTTTTGGCGTTGAAGCTGCCTTTGATGTTGTAATTATATACATCGCCATTTGAGAGCGTTAAAGTGCCAGTACCGCCTAACTTTGTTCCTCTGGCGTTAGTTGAGTTAACATCCATCGAAAGTCCCGCTGAACCGTCCATATCGTCAGGGAGAGTTAAGTCAAAATCTGCTGTTTCGCATCCTGCGCCGGACACACATACTTTAACCCTACCTTCAATAGTATTTGATATGGCATTAATAATGGCGGTAACTATTTCGCTGGCTTTGAATTTATAATCATCAACACCATCGGATATCCAGCCGGAAAATTTTATAGTACATTTAACGGTGGCAACATTATTTTTCTGAGTTACTGAGCCTTTGAGAGTATAAGACATATCGAGATCGTACCCATCAACGCTGCAAGAGGCGTCTCCATAACCTGTAATTTTCCCTGCACTGTCTTGTGTCATTGTATAACTGATTCCACAGCCTACAACAATCGCGTCATTATCGTATGTACCAGTTATGTCCCATACATTAAGGTCGGTCGATAAGTCGTATGTGTATGTATCAGCAAATGTACTGCAAGCCGATATGAATAATACAGCCACCAGCATATACCTTATACGCTTGAATAATTCTCCATCTGTTCTCATAATTCTTTCTCCTAATAAATTTAAGTTCCTTTATTTTAATCCGGTTGCCCGGATAACTTTTTCATCTTTACTGGTTTCCGCAATTTCAGATAATACCTCTTCAGTTTGTGCAAGCCCAGCTTTTTTTATCGCGATTACAGCGCTTAATCTTGTATTCAGAGTTGTAGCGTTAAGGGCAGTATCTTTAAGTATCGGCAGAGCCTGAGTTACAAACCAATCCTGAATTTGCGGGTCTTTTTCATAGAGTTCTGTTGCAACAAGATCATACCCCGCTATTTTTGTGGAAATATCTGTTTCCGCAGTGATAGAGGGAATGACTTCGGCTGCATTGATATTTTCCTGGTTGCCCAAGGCCTGGTACAGCCTTTTCTTGGTTTCGGAATCAGTTTCCTGTTTGACCACAGCCAGTAATTCCGCTGAGATATCTCCGGTTTCCGTAGCTGTGGCCAAACTCCACGCGGCGGCGGCCCTAACTTCGCCATCTGAGTCGTGGAGCAGAGATGTTAATATAGAACTTACCTGACCGTCAGAATTTTCGAGAGCCTCAGCAACCGCAAGACGAGATGAAACATCAGTTCCGCTGTTTTTAAGTACATCTGTAAAAAACGCCTGTGTCTGGCTGAAATCTTTTTGTCCTGCCGCTGCGATGATTTCGGTTGAGAAATTATTGTTGCCGGCTTTTAAAAACGCATAATATGCGTCCGTAAGGACTTTTATAGAAGCTGGATTTTGTATACCTCCAAGGCTCGAAATAGCTTCATTTTTAACTCTTTCTGCGGCATCCTCAGAATTGACAAAATCAGAAAGCATATCAACCGCATAATCTTCTGAAAATCCCTGCAACCCTCTTATTGCACCGCACACAACATCCTCATTACTATCCTTGAGACCATCCCTAATCAGCTCAATTTTCGCAGGATCGTCTGAATATCCTATTCCAGCCAATATGGCGGCTTTCAATTCCGAAGGGGTTTGTGCATCATAAAACATATCCTGAAACTGATAAAACGTTGTATCATTGGCCTCTCTGGCAAGGATAAATGCAGCATTGCAGCGTTTTTTCAGAGGACTGGTCTCATCGTGCAAAACCGCAAATAATTTCGTCCTGTCTCTGCGTACCTTTGCCCCCTTGTTGCTACCAGAGATTGCAGCCGCGATTTTAGCCATCACCATTTTTTTTATCTGTTCCTTGTTTGGCTCTGCAGGTAAAGCAGGCGAGTTTGGTTCTACTACGGGGGTAGGTTCTAAGTTTACGTTTTTAACGGGTTGTGGTGGAAGGCCAATTTGGGTATATTCTGGAAGCGGTTTATCAGTAGTCTCAGCAGGGCTACAAACATCAGGAGCGGAAAAAACTTTTGGCGGTTCAGAGCAGCACGATTTCTTAGCGCGCACGCCGCAAACTACCGCAATACAGACGGTACATAAAATAACAGTTATCCCCCACGCTACTATCTTGCGATTAACCCGAAACACCAGAAATCTCCCGGTACTCCGACTTTGTAATATATGCTCTGCTTGCACAGTTCAGCGAATTGTTATTGTCTCATAATATCAGAAAAAGGCAATAAAATAAATTTATAGAAATTTCAGGGGGAACAGGGTACGAAGTACCTGTTTCCCCTATGTTAGGAGTTGCATTTGAAGGGAAAATGGATTGCTGTTTTTCGCCTGCGGATATAGAATGCCCCGTCCGGCAAATATACTCTGAGCCGTTAAGGAAAACAAATATGCGTGATGGAAAAATTATTGTAGCAAGACTTTTTTCAAAAGATGAAGGCCATATTCCGTCAAGAATGCCTGTATTTTTAGGGATTAACCCTGAAAAATATGAAATGATATTTGTGTACAACGCAAAAGACCTTAAAAATCCGAATATATTTGAGCAAAAAGGAAAAAAAGTCCTTTATGTTTCATTAAAAAAATACGCACCATCTTTTAGCCCAATAATAATCTGGAAATTATCTCGATTACTTAAGGCAGAGAAAGTTGACATTGTTCACTGCCACCAACACAAAGCCACTGTCCATGGAGTTTTCGCTGCAAAACTTGCTGGCGTTCCCATTATTCTTGCACATGTCCACGGCACAGGACGAACCAAAAATCCTGGCAGACGGCTTATAAATAGTGTAATTTTCAGATGGGTTAGCAGGATATTGACTGTCGGAGAAGCTGTAAAAAAGGATATCATTTTAAACAATCCTTCGGTTGACCCCGAAAAAGTTATTTCTGTGGGGAATTCCATAGATTATGATAAATTTTCTAAAGTTACAAAAAGCGATATTATACGGTCTGAAAAATTTGGCATAAAAAAAGATGCTTTGGTTTTTGGAACTGCCGGCAGATTGACAGAGACAAAAGGACAAAAATTTTTAATTGATGCTTTTGCGCAGGTGAAAAAACAGATGCCAAATTCCCTGCTGCTTTTCGCTGGTACAGGCGAATTGAAAGATGAGCTTGAAAAACAGGCCGCGGAAGCCGGTCTGGCTGATTCGGTTCATTTTCTTGGCAAAATCAATAATATGCCAGAGTTTTATTCCGCGATAGATATTTTTGTCTTGTCGTCGATTGCCGAGGGCTTGCCGCGAGGGCTTATGGAGGCAATGGCGGCAGGCATTTTGTGCATCGCGTCAAACGCTGGCGGGATACCGGAGATACTCGATAACGGCAAATATGGATTTCTTGTTGAGCCGCGGGATTCCAACGCTCTTTACCTGGCGATGCTGAAGACTGCGAATATGCCGGATGATGAGAAAATAAAAATGATTGCCGCCGCAAAAGAGCAGATTCGTGAAAACTTCCGCCACAGCGTGGCAATAAAAAGAGAGGAAAAAATTTACGATACAGAAATTGAAAACAGAATTTCTTTACTTTAAACTCAAAAATGATTTAGCTGCCAGGATATAATTTTTAATATTTACTTTGTTGTAGTGGATTGCTTTTTTGGCTGAGCAAATAGCGTTTTGAAAATCTTTTTTGTTGTAATATCTCTCCCCTATCTCCCTGTATGTCCCTGAAATTTTCTTACAGGCGTTTGATTTATCAGAGAAGACTTCTTTATTTTCGTTATAGAAGCGCTCCAGCACAAATGCCTTGTTGATGCTCACAAGACATCCATCGTTCACTCTGCAAATGCTGTTTAGCTGCACCCTTCTTTTTACCAGACTGCCTTCAACATACAGAATTTCGGTTTTCAGCGTGAGCCTTAATATAAAATCTATATCTCCGCAACTTAACAATTTTTCATCAAAAGAACAACCATCCAGAACTTTTTTTCTGACAACCAGCGCCTGTATCCATATAAAATTCACATTAAAGAAATTACAGGTTATTTTGCCGGAAACACAATGTTTTTCCCTGTATCTTTTTGTAATGCTTCCATCTGTATAGTATTGGTCCAAAGTTGTGTAAGCTGCGCCATACTTTTCATCTTTTTCTATCGCCGAAATCATTGTGTTCAGATAATCAGGCTCCCACAAATCATCAGAGTCCAGAAATGCTAAATACTCACCCGTTGCTTTTTTCAGTCCAATGTTTTTTGCGCTTGAGACACCGCCATTTTCCTTATAAAAATATCTCACCCGTTTATCTGCGATTGCCTCAATGGTTTTTCTGGTGCCATCGGTTGAGCCGTCGTCAACAACCAGCACCTCCAAATCGCCAAGCGTCTGAGCCAGGACGCTCTCGACAGCCTCTTTTACAAGGACACTTCTATTGTAAGTTGGTATTATTACGCTAACTTGTGGCATTGGCAGTCTTGCTCATTACTAAAAAACTACCCTCATAACTATTGAAATGCTCATTTGCCCAGTGATATCGAAAAAAAATGTTTTGGATATTTTTTTCGGCTTCTTTTACAGTTTTAGCCCACGGACAGATAACGGTATTATGCTGACTCGTTCCAGTTGTGCTCATTCTTACTCGGCAATTACAAATCCTGAAGACGACATTATACATAAATTGGGCCATAATGCAATTATAAAAAGACTTGAAAAATCTATGAAACCGAGATAAACCCCCGAACTTATTATGCAGAAGCTCAGCGAACTGTTAAAGAGTCGAATCGGCATTAACGTATAATCACCGCATCGAAAGTCCTTTTCTGCTAAATTCCTGCCAACTTTTCATAAACCTTTATAACTTTCTGTGCGGTTTTCTGCCACGTAAAGAGCTTGTTTCTTTCTCTTCCCGCCGCGATGAGTTTTTGTCTCAGTGGCTCATCATTTAAAATTTTTACAATCGCGTCAGCTATAGATTCTGTACTTAATGGGTTAACATACAAGGCCGCATCACCGGCGACTTCCGGCATTGATGAACAGTTTGAGGTAATTACCGCTGTGCCGCAGGCAAATGCTTCGAGTATAGGGATTCCAAAACCTTCATAAAGACTGGCAAAAATTAACGCCTTTGCACAGCCGAGCCATGGCCGCAGGTCATCAACAACTCCCGCCCAGACAACATTAGGATAATAATTGACCCTCAACTTTCGCACAAACTCACGCTCCTTCTTGGCAAGCTGTCCTACCACAACAAGTTTTAACCCTTCGGGCAAAAACTTCTGCGCAACCTGGAACGCTTCAACTATTCGCGGTATATTTTTACGGCTGTCCGGTGATGAAATAACAACAATATAATCCTGTAGCTTTTGCGCAATTTTTTTCTCCAGCTCGTTCTTAATACCTTTTTTTTCGTATTCCGAGTAAAAGACAGGGTCAATTCCTGATGCCAGTGGTACGACATCAACTTTATCTTCGGCTATTCCGAACACCGAACACAAATCTTCTTTTGTTGACTGAGATACAGTCAGAAAATGGTCTGCTTTTTTAACAGCAGCCTCAAAAAGACCGAGCTTTGATTTGACGTACAATTGCGGCAGCTTATATCGTCGCAGGTCATGAACTGTCATCAGGCGAGGTTTACCCCTGGTCGGTGGCATCAAATGATGAAAACAATGATAGATATCAAAATCACCCGTCCAACGCTCCAGTTTAGGGCAATTAAAATGATTCCAGAAATTCTCCAGCCATCCCATCTTTATCTTAAGAACTTTAAGTTCTGTTATGCTCTGATATTTATCTTCAATTATTTTTTTTGCGTCCTCTGCAAAATGGCATGAGCAAAACAATATCAGTTGCGGTCTTTCTTTAAGTCTTGCAAATCCTTCCAGCAGACCTGTCCCGAACGTATAAAACCCTGAGAACTTGTTTACAAGAACCGACTCAAAATCGATTGCCGTCTTTATATCTGCTATTGACCTGATATTAGGCACAACAAATTACCTTATATCCGATGTCCGCTGTAGTTGTTGCAATCAAGTTACAATCAATTGTGTTTCATACAGGCTCTTGTATAAGGTGCAGTCCTTGACAAGTTCTTCGTGAACACCCTGAGCAACAATTCCGCCGTTATTCATAACAACAATTCTGTCTGCCGACATAACCGTACTGAATCTGTGAGCTATTATAAAACAGGTCCTGTTGCGCATAATTCCAGCGAGCGCCTTGTGTATTTTTGCTTCGCTGTCTGCATCGACCTGGCTCATTGCCTCGTCAAAAATCAGAATGGACGGGTTTTTCAGTATCGCCCTTGCGATTATGATTCTCTGCAGCTGCCCGCCGCTGAAACCTGTGCTGTGCTCGCCGATAACCGTATTGTAACCATCCGGCAGCGGCTCGATAAATTCATGCACATAAGCTCTCTTGGCAGCAGCTATAATTTCATCCATAGTAGCATCTGTCTTGCCGTAGCCGATATTTGCAGCAACGGTATCATTAAATGTAATAACTTGCTGACTGACCATGCTTATCTGGCTTCTCAGACTTTTCAGGCTTATATCCCTGATATCAACCGCATCTAAAAGCACCTGTCCGGCCTGTAGGTCATAAAATCGCGGCAGAAGATTTACCAGGGTCGTTTTACCGGCACCGTTTGGTCCAACGACAGCGACGGTTTGGCCCGCGTCGATAGTGAGGTTTAAATCCCGCAAAACCTTTCTGTCGCTCTTGGGATATGAAAATGATACGTTCTTGAATTCAATTTGCTTTTTCAGCGCACCGATTGATACAGCATTTTCTTTCTCAGGCTCGACAGGCATATCAACAACAGCAAAGATTCTTTCCGCAGCAGCATTTCCCTGCTGAACCTTGTTCCAGACATCGCTGGTTTTCCTCATTGATTCAGCCGTGGCTCCGAGCATTACAAGCAGAGTAAAAAATGCGCTCGGGTCCATCTTAGCGCTCGTAACCCAGTAAACTCCGACTATAAGAGCCGCCGAGCCTGCAAACATTCCGAGCACTTCCATTATCGGCCCCGTTGCCGCGTCAATCTTTACGCCTCGAAGCACCCTGCGCAAAAATGTCGCGTTTACACCGCTGAATACCTGGCGTTCATAATCCTGACGATTATAAACCTTTACAACTGCTATTGCCCGCATTGCCTCTTCGAGTTTGCCGAGTATCAAGGCGCTGCTCAGAAGCGCCTTCCTGGTGGCTTTTTTTATCTTTCTGCCCAGAACAACACCGAGCGCTACCGTTGCAGGTGCGCAGGCGAGAAAAACCAGCGTAAGCTGCCAGCTTATGAGCCATGCAAAGACCAGAGTTCCGATGGCTTTTAACGGTTCGCGCAGGGCTTTATCCAACAGAACAGTAACACCTTTGCTTATTGCGCCGATATCGTTAATCAGCCTGCTGGTCGTATCGCTTGTGCCTTCGCTTGAAAAGAAACCGAGCGGCAACTCCATCGAATGCGAAAACACATCCGTCCGCAGATTTGTAACGGCAGTCTGGACTACCTTATTGGCAAGATATTCCTGAGAGAAACCGGCAAAACATCGCATTATCGTAACCACAACCATAAGCAGAATAATTGTCACAACGGTTTGCTGCTTGGCTTGTTTGCTCTGCTCACGCGGCATGACACTTGCCAGCCGCTGCACGTAATTTACATAGGCCTGCTTGATGCCGGGCTCCATTTCGAGTTCAACCTGCTTAAGTTCGCCCGTCGAATCCATCCGCATTAACTGTATTTTCAGATTTCTCTCCCCGCCGGCCGCTGCAAGTTTCTGAAGTATTTTAGAGGCAAAAATTCTTTCGTTCGCGTTTTGTACCGATTGTGTCTCTGCACTGGTAATTCTGTCTTGTTTTCTTATGCCGGCTTTCAGAGCGAGACTGTTTTCCCTGACATTTGTAACGAGAAGATAATATGCTATATCTTTGGTGCCGGCACCGGTGAAATCTGCGGTTTCAGGGACGTAAAACTCAACGCCGTATCGCCACTGACAGACCTTTCTGTCGGCCCAGCCGCCGAGGCCCTCTTCGCCCATCATAACCTTCAGCAGCGGCAGAATCGTAGCAAAGCTGATTGAAAACAATACGCCAATCAGAATAGCCAGCAGGACGACAAGAATAACCCTCGGCCATTGAGGCTTGATGTATCTGAATACTCTCGACAATGCGCTCACTTTACTTACTCCAAATATATTAACTGTTGGACACGATAACAGAACGAACACGATTGGTCAACCCCGCACTTATTTGTATTGTGGCAGCAGAGTACGTTAATTTCCCCGTCATTACTCAAATCGCTTTTCCGCCTTTGGCGAGACTTCGCCTTTCGGCGAGTATCGAGTGTTTCAGCGCACTGGTGGCAGTTAAAAATCGTCTTAAGGTATTTCTTCTCCGACCTTGGCGGCCGCGTCTGTTGAATCTAATGGCTCCGTTTTGTTTAGAAATTAACCATTTTGCGTATGCGCGCAAAATGGTTGCTAACGTTTATCTTTAGTTAGCCTGCACCAAATTCACTAGAATTGGTTTCTTAACCCTCAATTTTAACCTTCCGGAAGACTTGTTGGTTATGATAGTCGACATATTTGCGGCCTATAGTATGGGTTGTAGAAGTACTTAACTGGCCGAGATCGAGCAAGATAGCTCCATAATCAAGGAGAACGTGACAATTGGGACATACGCACAAGATATTCTCTTGGATATCGGGACCATTGTGCGGCGATCCGAGTGGCTTGATATGATGAACTTCTGCATAGAATTTAATGTCACTTAGTTTCAACGGAGGATTATGACAAACTTGACACTGAAACCCATGGCTTACCTTGACCTCACGGGCCAGTTTAGTGTCTCGAAGAATACGATATATCTCCGACGACATACGCATCGGTGGTTCAGCAATATCCGCAGCGATCGGAGTCAAGCTCATAGGTAATATACGTACGAAGTCTTTGTCGTTATCATGAGTTATATCTATGCCTGTGGTGAGCGATACTTTAGGCTGTGTCGAGACTAATAAGAATCGTCCTTTGTGGACTTTTTGAAAAAGAATTGGGCCAATAAATTTCTCGTAGCCTTCACAATGTTGCTGGACGAGTTGGAACATAGTAGTGCGATAATTAAGCCAGTCTTTGTATGGTGCATAGGAATTGCCACGTTTCTTTGTAACAAGTTTTCGAATATCACTCCACTTGGCCTCTCCCCCCAATTCTACCAATGCTTGGATGACTTCCTCTACACACAAATGCGCTGCAGCCATGTTTGGTACTCACTTTCCTCTAAAATGTTTATAGTATTAACCATGTGGGCGAAATCCGGAAAAACCGTTTGTTTTTAAGATTTTTCATATCTTCCAAAATCTCTGCCGATTCAACAAAATACGTCTTTTCCTCCTTTTTTGCTTATAATACTCAAGCCCGCAATATATCTCTAGTTTTGTGGTGGACGAGGTGGTGGCGGTGGTATGTTTGGCATATTTGGCACCCCTCTCTGATGATCTGGTGGTATAGGAGAGGGTTGTGGATGTGTCGGTGGTGGAGGTGGTGGCGGTGGTTGTTTGGGATGCTCGCTTTCATTCATAATTCATCCTTTATAAACAAAAATTCAATTTTAATGCAGTTATTGTTTTATTTTCTGCCTTATTCATTATCCATTTAATCTCTGGGCAATATACTAATTTATGATTACTCTCAATCTCAATTTCTTTATTTCTGAGCTGATAAAACTGTTCTTCGGTCTGTCTGTCATCCAGATATTTCTTTTCGTATTCATGCCAGAGTTTCTCATATTTCATATACAAATATTCATACTCAAAGGACATTTCAATATAATCCCTTTCGTTTTTTACATATGGCAAATAGGGTTTTGCAACATGAAGTAGCTGTGAAAATGCAACTATCCCAGCCCATAACCAAGGAAATTTATCCCACATCACCCAAGCTGCAACGCTTGAAGCAGATGCAAAAGCTAAAATAAAGGAGATTATATTACCTGCATGATAACTCAAGTGTGCACACTCGCTAGTATAGAACGCTTTAAATCTTATGTTAGCCAAATTTTTCCAAATCCTGATTCTCATGTGCAAAACTCAGATTAGAATAATAAACAGAATAAATAGGAGACGTTTACCTATTTTTTAATTTTTAATCTGTGGTTTTTATTTTTTACCTTTTACTTTTTATTTTCTTTTCGAGCCTCGCAACCTCAACCGTTCTACGTTTTATTCTATCTCTTTTTCTTTTCAAACTCAACCGAATTTTTATCAACCTTTTTTATGTAACTGGTCCTATCCAGCGATATATTCCCATCCTATCATCTGTTGCTATGATTTCTCCGATTCGTAAACCGTTACCTCTTAACATTCTTGTCTCAACACATTCCGGCCAGTCGAATAAACATAATGCTATTGCGCTATCAGGTCTGAATTGGTGTCCACCACCAACTCCATAACCTGTACCATATCGTTCCTCCAGTTCTCTGAGAATTTCAGGAAAACGAATACGCAAGCGTTCCAAAATTTGATAGGCAAGCCAATATGAACCAGTATCCTCTGTTAAAATCTCGGACAAAGGCTGACGCAATTCCTCAAATCGCGGCATTTTGTTTCTCCTATTCTGTCATTTATAATTTTATTAGTCTAAATTGAAACCATGGCCAAAGTCATAAATCATAGCGGATTGCGATAGTTTCTTCACCTTTGTTCAGCATAGTAATAGGAAATGGTTTAGGCTTGGTGTCAAACATTGCTGGTAAGAATTTTTTAGCACTTCCAGATTTAAGTCCTAGTTTTTTATCGATTAAGTTGAAATGCCAAGTAACTACTCTATTGTCATCTGTTTGTTCTTTTACAAAACATATTTGTTGCCCTAACCACCAATGAAGTTTATTGAATATATCATCTTTATCCATAAGGACTTTTGGTTTATGTCGGTAGTCAATCATCTTTAATATGATTACGGTTGTGCTGGAAATGACAATGCAAAGAGCAATCCATACCCAAAGAGGTAGAGTAAAAGTATACTCTTTCATTAAATATTTTTTAAAAACATAAGATATGACAAAAAGAAAAGATAATGATATTGCGGCAGCAATATTCTCTTTTAACTTTTTCAATATCTCAAGACAAAAATCTTTAATCCATCTCATAAGTCACTCTCGCTAGTCACTAATAAAAAAATCGATTCTCTCTGTTTAGGTAGACTTTTGCTTTTTGATTTTTAATTTTCCTCTGTTGCTTCATCCATGACGCACAAAATTCTATCTCTTTTTCTTTTCAAAGTCAACCCCGCACCTTCGAATATTCGAATTTGAATCAACTGAAGGTGCGGGGCTAAATATCGCGGTCGTGCGCCTTAGGCGGGGAAATTACGGCGGGTAAAGCCGGCGAATTTTTGATTTGTTTTTTTATTTCATCCAAATCGGCGTTTAACAATAAATATTTAAACGTTTTGAATTTAAAATTCTCAAAATTAAGCCGTGCGTAGTTCTCTTCCTCATTTTGAAAAACGAACCTGTCGTGCGCCAAAGCGGCAAGGAGCAAACCCTCATCCGTAAACGGCGTATTGAAAGTCAATCGTTTGCCCTGCTTAGTATAAAACTGCGCGAAATAATATTTATAACCTCTATCTGCTTTGATTAAAACGCCGTAAAAACCGGTAGCATTAGTGCATTTGCAGTTTAATTTATTTTGACGAAAGTCCACCGGCCTAAGATTGACCCTGCGATTATCGAACGGGTTTCCATTGATATGGTCAACAATCTGGCCAGGCCGGGCGTCCATCACAAAATGAGAAAGACTCTGACGTTTTGTGGGATGACTGCCAATGCGAACAGAGATGTAACCATCTTTGTCGAGATTTAACGGCCTTTGGAATTTTCTTCGAAATTCAGGATTTGTGTTCACAATCCGGTAATAAACATCAGGGTCAAGTTTGACTATATTACCTTTTACTTTCAACATCACGTAATTGATTTTGCATTTAGCAGCCATCACAGTTTTCCAAATTTATTTTGGTGTATTATACCATAATATTATTAAAAGTAAAGTAAATATTTAACTATTTTATAAAAATATTTTCTTTAATTTATAACTTTTTTTTGGGTAATTACTTATAACATTGGTTAAATATAAATCCCTTGTGCAGTACCATTGGTTGGACAGGAATCAATAAATAACCTAATTGCGGAGCTGGTTCCAGCTGACCGGATTTCTATCCAGTTCGAGGATTTCAGAACTGTTTATAAGCCATTTTTTGGCCGGCGTCTTTTTAAAATAGAATCTTGCCTTTACAATCAGAAATGCCTTGCCCATCTGTGCGATTTCGCTGTTTTCTGTAAATTTGACAAGAGCTTCAGTTGTAAAAACTGCCTTTACGCCGTTGATTTCAGTATTTCTGCTGAACGTGGTTACTTTTTCCACTGCTGCAGTCTGAAAAAGAGCCTGACAATAGGCAAGTATCAGCTCTTTTAAACTATGTGCAGCATCGGAATAATCATCAGCAATTATTTGGCTAACGGGCTCTATGTTTTGCAGCTCGAAAGCCTTGATGCCTTTGCTTACAGCGCTGAGGATTTTTTCTCTGTCGGTCTGAACAAAAAATGCGACTGCAAACGCCAGAATTGCAATTACGAAAGGCACAGCAAAATGCCACCGGCGTTTCTTGGCAGGACAAAACGCCCCGAAAATCCAAAGGGCAATCATCGAAACAACTGCAAGTCCAATGCCGACAAACGGATATTCAAAAATATTCCACATCTTTCAAACCACGGATTACGCGGATTACACCGATTAAATAAAATCGTCAAACGGTTGTGGTTGCGCGACTCGTAAATGAAAAGTTTACAGTGAACAGTTTACAGTGAACAGCAAACTGTAAACGATAAACTAAAAGTACCGATAAACGAAACACAGCAGATTAAAATTTTAACTTTTTAATTCCTTAACGCCTGGATTTGTGCAGGTATTCTTCCTATCGAAGCTCTGCTCGATAGTCATTCTTACCGTTTCAAAAACTTCCTCAACTGATATTCTCATAATCAGTCCCTTCTATATTCCATGCTCTACATTACATATTCTTCGGCTGTTAAATTATATTTGCTCTGTTGCCTTTTTGCGAGGTTTTTGTCCCCCATCCTTCGACAGTTCGACTGCGCTCACCACAGGTCAAACTCAGGACAGGTTTTGCTTGCAAAAAAAACCTGTCAAATGTAGCCTACATTATTTAAAGCAGGCAAAAATGAACCCCGCACCTTCTAAAATATTTAGAAAAGAATAAAAAGAAGGTGGCGGGATAAATAACCGGTTGGAAATGCCAATAATATGAAACGCAGATTAAAAGAACATAAAGAAGGTGCGGGACTTACGGAACTGATAGAGATTAGCCGCAGGGTGGGCAAAGACCCCTGGCTTGTTCAGGGCGGCAGCGGAAATACGAGCGTAAAGACATCCGACGAAAGATTTATGTTCGTAAAGGCAAGCGGCACAGCGATGGGGGATATGAGCAAAAATAAAGGCTGGCGAAGAATGACCCTTGCAAAAGTTCGAGGGATAATCAAAGACAAAAAACTTGCGAAACTTGGTTTGCGGAAACGAGAAACTGCGGTTGCCGGACGGCTGCTGGCCGCCTGCGAGGATAATACAAAAGGAAATTTTCGCCCTTCCATCGAGGCTAATCTCCACGCCTTTCTCGATAAGTGCGTTATTCACCTTCACCCGACTACTGTCGGCGTTTTTGTAAATTCAAAAAACGGCAAAGTGAAAATTGAGAAATTATTTGCCTGTGAAATGTTTCCGCCATTATGGGTTCCCTATGCCAATCCCGGCTTTGCTCTTGCGAAAAAAATTGCGGACTTGAGCAGCAAATATCAGAAAAAGCACGGCCAGCTGCCTCAAATATTATTTCTCGAAAAGCACGGTCTTTTTATTTCCGCTGCCAAACCGGCGCAGGCCCTGCGGCTTGTTTGGAAGGTAATAAACCGCTGCGGAAAGAAATTAACCTGCCCTGCTGCCAAAAAGATTAAAAAACCTGATGTCAAAGCCATAAGAAATGCAAAACTGGTAATCAAAGATGCATTTTTCAAAGCAACCGGCCAAAATCAGGCGCTACATTTTTTTCATAACAATGTAATATCAGCTTTTGCAAAAAAGAGAGACGCAGGCCGACTGCTTAAGGCCGGCCCTTTGAATCCGAACGAGATTATTTACTGTAACGGCCCTGCTGTTTGGCTGGAAAAACTTCAAGAAGATAAGATTGCCGCCGGTCTGAAAAAACAAATTGCAAAGGGGCAGAAACCTCCTGTTGCATTTCTCGTAAAAAATCTCGGCCTGTTTGTCATCGGCAGTATTAAATCTGCTTCAATTGTCGAGCAGGTCGTTTGCAGCTCGTTATTTGTCAGGTATAATGCGCAGAGGCTTGGCGGTATTGCTGCTTTGACAAAATCCGAGCAGGCCTTCATCCAAAACTTTGGCGCCTGAAGTTTGCGAAAAGATTTTTAACCCTTAAAAAGGCCCTTCTCGGCAGACTAATTGCCTGCTGAAAACCCTCTTGTGGAAAACAGGCAAATTTGCTATATTCCCCTTCGATATATCTTACCCGCGATAAAGTAAGGAAAATAAACTATGAGCAAATCCAAAAGTTTCATATCAATTTTCATTCCCAGCGCTACTGTATTTATTTCGAGCTTCTGCATTATGGTGCTGGAGCTTGTTGCCAGCAGACTGATTGCCCGCTACCTCGGCTCATCTCTGTATACCTGGACAGCGGTAATCGGCGTAATTCTGGCCGGCATTACAATAGGTAATTATCTCGGCGGCCGAATCGCAGATAAATTTCCTCCAAGAAAGACCATAGCTGTGCTTTTCGCTGTCTGTTCGGCTACCTGCATTGTGACAGTAATCCTAAATAACCTCGCAGGCAAGTGGATATGGCTGTGGCACCTCAACTGGCCTATGCACGTGTTTACACATGTCGCTATAGTATTCCTGCTTCCATCCACACTGCTGGGAACGATAAGTCCAGTGGTTGCGAAGATGGCCCTCGACCGGGGACTATCAACAGGCAGAACCATAGGAGACATCTATGCGTGGGGAGCGGCCGGCAGTATTGCAGGAACATTCACAGCCGGTTACTGGCTGATAGCCGCGATGGGAACCATAACTATTATCTGGGTAATCGGAGTCGTTTTACTGCTGCTTAGCATCCTATATTGGTTTAGATTCTGGCCTTTATCCATATGGGCAGTAGTTTTCATTGCCCTGATGACTATGGCAATGATACCCGCTGAATGGGCCAAAAAAGCCGGTGCATCCATCGCACTTAGAGCACAGCCAGACCCAAAAATTCTCTACGAAGACGAAAGCAGATATTACCATATCACTGTCAGACAGGCAGTCGATAATCCAAACAGACGTCTCTTTTTGCAGGATAAACTGAGGCACAGTGATATCCTGATGGACGACATACTTAACCTGCAATATTCTTATACGAAAGTTTATGCTGCGGTAACAGAGGGACTGGCCAAAAATAAAGAAAAGCTCTGTGTGATGGCTATTGGCGGCGGCGGATACGTTTTCCCCAGATATATTGAAAAGGTCTGGCCGGGCAGCAGGATAGATGTCGCTGAAATCGACCCTGCTGTAACCAAAGCAGCGATGATAGCTTTTGGTCTGGAAAAGAATACGACGATAAACACCATCAATATGGATGCCCGCAACTACGTTGACAGACTGCTCGAGCAAAAACACAGTGGCAAAGAAACACCGCAATACGATTTTATTTATGGTGACGCCTTTAATGATTATTCAGTGCCGTTTCAGCTTGTAACACGACAATTCGATGAAAAGCTTTCTGAAATTCTCAGCGATGACGGTGTATATATGATAAACCTGCTGGATATTTTTGATTCCGGCCTGTTCCTTGGCTCGTTCATAAATACACTTGAAAAAACATTCCCTTACGTTTATGTAGCAGCTGACAACGAACCTCGCTCATCCCGTAACACTTTTGTGATTGTCGCTGCCAAACACAAACTGGATTTGAAAAATATCATTCCACAATACAAAGGGGGAGAGCTGAAACTATGGTATCTGGACGATTCGGATATCGACAAGCTCAGGCAGAAATCCCGACATCTTGTTTTAACAGACGACTACTGCCCTGTAGAAAATCTGCTCGCCCCGGTGGTCCGCAATAGTGCAAAGGAGATTTCAGCCGAAAAATACTTTGAGCGGGCCGAGGAACTTGAAGAAAAAGGACAGTTTGCAGAAAGCATCAAAAATTATCTCTCAGCCATAAAGGCTCTTCCTATGGCTTCCATACAATCATACAATGAAATTGGGATTATGTATGGCACAATGGGTGAATTGGAGAAAGCAGCAGAGGCTTTCAATAAAGCTATCGAATACAATGACAAGGCCGAACGTAAAATCAGCGTAGCGAGCATTTATTACAGTTTAGGTATAGCTTTAGAAGGACTAGAAAAATCAGAGCAGGCAATGGAGCAGTTTCGCCAGGCTGCAGAGGGATTTCGAGGAGAAATAACCGAAAGGCCTACTCACCACGAAAGCTGGAGACGTCTCGGTGATACTCTTGTCGAAATGGGAGACTTCAAGGCGGCTACCGAAGCCTTCAAGGAAGCGCTTACCTTGAATCCTGACGAGCCGGCTTATTACAATAATCTCATAAGAGCATTGGAAGAACAGGGACGATACGATGAAGCAATTGAGGTGCTGAAAAAATATATCCAACTGATGAAAAACCATAAGCAGGACGAAGCAGTGTCCCAGCTTCAAAACTATCTTAAGTCCCTTGAAGATAAAAATTCAAAGAGTAAACAGGCCGATTAGTTTTTATTTCCAACCTTTGTGAAAATAATATCAATTTCAAGGTCTTCACGGGTTTTTTTCTTCTTTTCCGCTATTTGACGCAGGGTTCATTTCGGTTATAATCTCTATGTATCCTGAATTGAAAGGCGTGATATGGCAAACAAATTTGTCAGAGCGGTTTTTCCGGGTTCATTTGACCCGATAACCAATGGCCATTTGGACGTAATCAGGCGCAGCATAAAACTTTTCGACGAACTGATTGTCGCTGTGGGCAACAGCCCCGTAAAAGAGCCGCTCTTTACTTTGCAAGAGCGAGTCGAAATGATAAAGCCGCTCGTTGCAGACATCCCAGCCGTAAGCGTTCAAAGCTATAATTGTCTTACTGTCGAATATGCCGCAAGCGTAGGCGCAACGGTAATTTTGCGGGGTCTGCGGAATTTGACTGACGTTCAGTATGAATTTCAGCTTGCTATGACAAACCGTGCGGTAGCGGGTATTGAGACGGTTTTCGTTATGACTGGCGAGCAATACGGCTTTACAAGTTCGGCTCTTATCAGAGAGATTGCAGCGCTTGGCGGCAATGTATCGAACCTGATTCCACAGAGCGTCTATGAAAAACTGCAGAAAAGACTCGCCGAAAAAGGCGCTGGATAGGACCAAAAAAATTGTATACGATATCGGTAACAACAGACTTTCGTGCGGGTCATCAGCTTAAAATCGCTTCCACGACAGAACCGTATCACGTCCACGAGTGGATAGTGGAAGCTGCTGTCGGCGGCGAAAATCTTGATGGAAATGAGCTGCTCTTTGACTTTAATAAACTAAAAAAGATTCTGGACGGTATAGTCAGCTGGCTTGACGGCCGAAAACTTGAAGACTGCCGATGCTTTGAAAATATGAATACTTCAGCCGAAAATGTTGCCCGATATATTTATGACAGTATAAAAAACCGCCTGCCGGAACGAATCAGCCTTTTATACGTAGAAGTAACAGAGACAGCAGGCTGCCGGGCCAGATACAGCGAAAGGTTACCTGTTTAGTCTTTTTGTTTTATTGCCGATATTAGTAACGGTGCCAGGGCAGGACTTATACATAACTTATTTATAAGCAGAGACTTATGCAGTGTGAGATATGCAAAACCAGGACGGCTACAATTCATCTGACCGAGATAGTTGACGGCCAGAGGACTGAAAGTCATCTTTGCCAGAGCTGTGCCCAGAAAGAGGGCATAACGACAAAAAGTCAGCTTTCGCTCAATGAGCTTTTAAGTTCTCTGATTGCTGCACACCAGCAGACAGATGAGCAGCTCGGAGATGAAGGCCGGACGAGCTGCCCTGTTTGCGGCATGACGATGGAAATGTTCCGCAAAAATGCCCTGCTCGGCTGTCCGAATGACTATGAAGTTTTCGGAAAGTCTCTGGAGCAGATTATAGAAAAGGCTCATGACGGTAATCTGACACATAAAGGCAAAATTCCTGTGGGTGCAACACCGCCTGTTCTGTGCAGCGATGCCGCGAAGGAGGAGCCTGTCCTCCGCAGCAATGCTGCGAAGGAGGAAGAAAAAATAAAAACTGAAAATGAAATTGAAACACTCAAAAAGCAGCTTGAAAAAGCCGTCCGTGATGAGGATTACGAACTTGCTGCAAAACTCAGAGACAGGTTGAAGGCGCTGCAATGAGACTTAATGAATTAAGCTCGAAACTTTCACAGTGGTTCAGCCCCCAGGCTCCTTTATCCGATATTGTGATATCGTCGCGCATAAGGCTTGCGCGCAATCTGTCGGGACATAAGTTCATTTCCCGCTGTAATGATGAGCAAAAGCAGCAGATACTGCAAATTCTCAAGGAGACTATTCTTTCTCTCAGCGAGCTTGGCGATATCTTTTTTATCGATATAGCGCACGGCAGCAGCCTTGAACGAGATTTGCTCGTTGAAAGACAGCTTATCAGCCGCAATCTGGCAGCAGGAAAGGGGCCGCGAGGTGTTGTAATCGCGAAAAACGAACTTTTTGCCGCTCAGATAAACGAAGAGGACCATTTAAGGCTTGGCGTTTTGGCTGCCGGCCTTAATCTGGACAAATGCTGGCAGCGGATTAACGATATTGACGATGCCATCGGCAGAAAAATCGAGTATGCCTTTAGTCCGAAGCTGGGCTTTTTAACCGCCTGCCCTACCAATCTCGGCACCGGCATCAGGGTTTCTGTGATGCTTCATCTGCCCGGTCTCAAGATGACCGACCAGCTCAAGAAGCTGTTCGAGGCTGCAAAGGATATGAACCTTGCGGTTCGCGGCTTGTTCGGCGAAGGCACCGAGGCGGTCGGCGACTTCTTTCAGGTATCAAATCAGGTTACACTCGGCATCAGCGAGGAAAAAACTGTCGAGGAGTTCATGGCTGTGATAATCCCAAAGATTGTCGAATATGAAAGGCTTGCCCGCGACAGATTACTGGTAAAAGATTCCAATATTCTCGACGATAGAATTTCCCGTGCACTGGCCGTACTGAAAAGTGCAAGGCTCATCAGCTCGCACGAGGCGATGTTCCTTTTGAGCAATCTCAGAATGGGAATCAATATGGGCAGAGTCAAGGAAATCTCCATTGACACAATAAATGAATTGTTTTTACTTACCCAGCCGGCCCATCTTCAGATAAACAAAGGCCAAAATCTCGATGCCGAACAGAGAGATATTCTTCGCGCAGAGACCCTAAGGGCGAAATTAAACTAAATCCGAAATCCGAATATCGAAATCCGAAACAAATCCGAATTACCAAAACTCCAAAATGACCGAAACAAACTGTTTTGAACATTTGTATTTCGGATTTCGTGCTTCGAGTTTTCTCTTCTGACTCCTATATTCTTAGTGCCTTTGTGCCTTTGTGGCTACAATTTTTAATTTCTTCTTACCTCGCTTCCGGCGTAAGCTGGAAGGCTCTTATGGCAACCCTGTTATTGGCAGCCGTTACGCCGCTGCGGTCGAGAATCGTTATAACCCTTTTCTGCGGACCATCTGTGCCGATTCGCACCAGTATATAAGCGGTAAATACATCGCTGCGAACCGTTACAAGGTCGCTGATTCGGGCGAAAATCAAATCGCGCTCCTCAAAATCATCTATCGCACCATCACTGCCGGTCAGGTCAGGAAATCCTGTCTGGTCTATACCATCACGACTGTAATAATCAATTCCGAAATTCAGAGTGCTAATATTAACATCACACACATCGCACAGTTCGCCAATGCTTCCAAAACCGGCAGCGCCCGGCCGATTACTGTAATTAGGGTCGCCGCTCGGCACCGCGGTTCTATCCCTATAAGCAATTATCGCTTTGGCGAGATTGGCATCATTGTAGTTATTTTTCCTCTGCGAAACCCACGGCAATTGTGCCAGCACATACGCAGGCGCTGTATTGATATTTATTCTGCCTTTAATCCTCCTCTCGTCGGCATAATTGGGGTCCGTCGGATGAAAATTGTACGGGTCGATAACGGTCAGGTATTTGAAAACTTGCTGAAAATCTGGGTCAGCCAGATTCAGACGAACGTCAGGTTCTGTTTTATTAACGCCATAGCCGATTACATCGGTCGGCAAGTCTCCATATTTATAATAAGCCGCTTTGCGGAAAACCATTCCTATCTGGCCGATATTATTAAAATCGCTGTTTGCCGGATGTGCCTGAATTAAATTCGCGTCTGGGCTGATGTAGTTATTCACACTCCCAAGCGTCGGAGTATTCGCCTCGGCAGCACTTGCCCACAAACGACGCCGTATGCATTTATGTTTCGCAATATCTCTTTGGATACTGTGTTCACTACTATCTTCCGGAAACTGGTCTTTGGGAATAATATGAGAATCTACTACAACATTAACACCACAAACATCACGCACCAATGAAACGATACTATCGGCGGACCCACTTACCGTGTTAAATACCACCTTCTGAGCAACAGAATTATCAAATACCTGGACTGAAGCATTATTATAATCAATAATTGTCAATGGACAATTTGGACAACTCAAATCCTGCCACGCCATAATACAGAATTGCTTTGTCCCCGACCAGTTAACATCATATTGGTCACTATCAATAAAAAGCTTCCATCCATTAGGGTCACCATCTTCAGGATAAGGCTTATAAAGCTCAACTGCGTAAGACCTGTGAGGCCCATCTACGTTAATATCACATGCCAGTTCTGATATATAAATGCAGGGCCGCTCAAAACCGTAATAAGTAACACCATTCACATCAATGGCAGTAACATTTGAATCATTGTCCCGATAATCAATTATATTGACTGCGATTTGAGCAGCTACTCCATTGACATCTGGATAAGCAGGATTAGCATCAAAAAGACCTCTGCGAATACTACTGTATAAATTATTAACATCAGCGTCATTTATATTAGTCATCTTACCACCATCGGGGTCGATAATCCTGTCGAGATTCAAAGCCGTCAGCAAATGCCTGCGGTCGGCATGGGGATAACAGGGGTCCGTAATCCTGTGCTGCCAGTCACTCAGACGCCAATTGGAAGCCCAAGGGTTATCGCCATCTGTCGTACTACCATCATACAAGTTGCCAAAATTTGCTGTGCCGGCACCTTTAACAGTACACGGGTCATTTACTTCGAATCGTGAAATAATTTTGCCATCTATACAATACCTGTACCTTAGTTCAAGTTCATCAGATATATCAAAGGGAAGATAATTGCCGTCCGGGACGCCATAATTCCAGATAACCTTACGACTGAAACTATCCCAGTTCGGGTCTCCGCTGCCGCGGCGGGCCTCGTGTAGTTTGCTGATTGTGTCGCTTCCTTTCAAAAGTCCTCTAAGATTTACCTGCATCTGACTTGAGCCGTCAATTTCATTTGCGTTTGCATCATCGGCGTCGAATGAGTAAGCGGTATTAATATTAACCATCCCGCCGTTGTCTATGACTCTGACGGCAGCATAAATCGGTTTGCCCTTGGACGTACGCATATTTTTCAGTTCAAACCACTTTGAATCAAGGATACCGTCTCCATCAGCATCGGCTACCTGCCCTCTATACTCATTGTTAAGCCTGCCATCATCCAGTTTACCAGCATTCGGCTCGCCATTTGCATCCAATATGATTTCAGGATATTCTTTCACAACCTTTGCATTGCCCGGCGGGTCCACACTAACATCTCTTATAGCAAATTTCCTTCCCGACAGATATCCTGTTACATCGCTGATTTGCCGCCAATAATAAATATCATCATTTGTATCAGGTGTTCCCTTATCATCATAAAGGTACGGTTCAAGATTTGCGAGCCAGCCGTTTAAAGAATCGGGATAATCATAGTATTCCTGCGTCGGTACTGCTACGCCAGGCGTGTCGAGAACAAGCTGTCTATTGATAATCTCGACAATAGATTTAACCGCTGAATCGAGCATTTTGTTGTCTGCGATATTGCTCGTAGAAGCCATATCCATCCGGGCGACAGCCACAAACATCACGGCAATTATCGAAAGCAGCACAGTCAGAACCACCGTCATTATAAGAGCCGAGCCAGCCTTACCTTGCTCAATTTGCATCTTTCTTTTTTCTTTCATATCCTCACCGTCCTTTAAGAGGAGCCTGCTATCGCAAAATCCGAAATCCTAATATCGAAATCCGAAACAAATTCGAATTACCGAAATCCCAATGACTGAAACTTATACGTTTGTCGTTTTGAACATTTGAAAATTAGAATTTTGTATTTGTTTCGTATTTAGGATTTCGTGCTTCGGATTTCCTTATTAATTTCCAATATAAACAATATGCTCAAACCTTCTGCCGCCTTTAATGATGCCTTTGGAGTCATATAATGTAAAGGTGAACTTCAGCGCCCGTCCAAGCCCAGGAATAGAATCAAAATTCGCTTCATTCAACAGTTCTCGAAAATAGTTATTCTCGGATACCTTCCATCCATCCCCAAGACTTACCATCCCGTATTCAGGTGGATAAGGATACAATACTCCGGGGGCTTGAACAGGGTCAATCCCATCACCAGGTATTATAAAGAAATCCGAATCCGTTAAATCCCCGTCCCCGTCAGGGTCAACTTCCGGCACCCATCGTTTCTTAGCAGCATACCAGCCCTGAACCTTGAACTCTCCCACACCCTCACATAAAAGCATGTGAACCGAATTCGGGTCTGCGTGATTAACCGTTGCCCCAATTAGGTAGTCGTCCCCAACGAGACTGTCGGTTCTTACATCGGTAATAGCTGCGAGTATTTCCGCTTTGTCCGGCCACCACGGAATATTCTTCCACCCTTCCAAAGATATCGTGTCGTACTCATAAATGTTGTGCCATGTGTTAAGGTTAGCCGGAGTAAGTGAACCAATGTTTAAAAGGCCATGGTCAGGAAGTGCAGATGTAGCAGATGTAATAATATGTTGAGTCCTCGCAAGTATTCGCTTCTGTGGGGCTTGCGAGGGGGCCCTCACATTATCTCTTTTTGCCAGCATATAACTAATCCTCGCAAGGTTGCCGCGAATCACAGGGGTCCCATAGGATTGAAAGTCGCCATTGGCAAAAAACATTATCCTGTCAAATCTCTCATACGAGTCAGGTTCAGCTGTCCAGACAACGAAAATCTCTCCATCTTTTCGCAGACCTGCAAAGTCGGCGTTAAGCTGGTCGGTAATTGTCCGAAGCTTTCGCATAATTTCGGCAGTTGCCCCGGCGGTTCTTTGAGCATCTATCGAATAATGAAAAATCATCGTTGACGCCGCAAGCACAGCCGCAAGCAGGCCAATCGCAACCAAAAGCTCCGATATTGTAAATCCTTTTCTCATTTTTTTTTAGCCACCAAGGCACAAAGAAAAGATGTAATTAAAAAAACTTAGTGTCTTGGTGTCTTCGTGGCTCCTTAAAATCTTATTATTCTTTGAAAGACCTCAATATCGGCATTTTTCCCGCCGGTTTCAGGCGGCGGAATAAGCCAGACAGGACGCTGCAGCGGAGTCGCGTCCCAGTTTCTATCAAGCGTAACAATATTCGCGTCAACATTACCAATCCCAATCTTATCCGCAACACGGTACAGCTGGCCTGTCCCGGTATCGAATATCGTTGTCGATGGATTGACATATTTTGCCTTGTTTGGTTCCGAAATTTTCAGCTTGTCCAGTCCGCTCGGCGAGCCCTCCACATTCACATCAATAACTCTGGGCCTGCTGGATGAATTGGGGTCATAGCAGCAGTATGGGTCATGCCAGTAGTATGTAAGATTCGGCGATGTCTTTCTCGCCACAAAAACAGTTACCTGATACTGCGTGTCGCACGGGTCGGAATTCAGTTTTTTACACAGGGCCGACCAGTAATACTGGCGATTGCCCATCGCAGGGTCAACAGAAGGATATGAAAATTCGCTGTGGTCGATTTCGTTAATATCAGGAAATAAATCGTAGCTGCCGGGCAAACGTGGATTGCTGCCGAGACACGGGTCATTATGGGCCTGTTCATAATCGAAAGTCCACTGATAAAACGATGAATCGGAAGGATTTTCAAAGCCGTAAAGCTGAATCTTTGCAAAGGCCTCATCGGCGACAATCGCAGCCATTGTCCTTTCTTACGCAACACTCGTTAGATAAATGCCGACAGGAAACATCGTCGCTATAAGCATCATCCCAATAGACAGTATGCCCACAGCCATTAAGACTTCAGTTAAAGAGAAACCGCTATTTTTAGCCACAGAGTTCATAATTTTTTATTTAGCCACAGAGCTCACCGAGAACACAGAGATAATTTCTTTTTATTTTTCACTTTTAACTTTTCACTTAATAATCTCGCCGGTGTAGGGATTTACATATATGGACTTAAGCTCACTCAGATAATTCCATCTCTGATTGCCTGTTGCCGCCATTTTTTCGAACTTGGCTCGGTCATATATGACAAACTTCGTTCGACTCGTCTCAACGCCTATTCCGTAATCATCAAAATCATCCTGTATGAACATTCCTACAGGCGGCTTTTTCTCAACATTATTTTTCGTATTAAAAATATCATCGTTGCTGCTGTCATTACTACGGCTTGCGGCGTTTTTATTTCTGCATCTTATTTCGTGAGACACGAGTTTGCCTGAAGGAGAAAAAACAATTGAAAAAGTGGAAATATCGGTAATGTTCCTATTGTTATTATCGGGGTCAAGATTCGCAGCAACAGAGTCATCGAGATCACCTACAAGTAAATCTCCTTCATTTATTGAGGAACCGCAATCTCTTGGATTTGAGCTAACAGTATATCTTCTTACCTTCAAATCGAATACGCCGACATTTTCCGGCAGTTTTACGGGTTTATAACCTTCTACAGCAATAAAGCCGCAGGTAAGACCTGACTTATCCTCATCATAGATAATAAAAACCATATACTGATTGGCTTCAAGGGGACCTTTTTTATCATAAATCTTTTGGAATCTAACGCCGGCGTATTGCTGATGGCTCATCGCAAGTGTTCTTGCGGTTGCAAGGGCTGCGCTAATCATCCCTTCTGCGCCGGTAGAGTTAAAAGACTTCTGCATTGCGTTTATGCCGGGTATCGCAAGAGCGACAAGCATTGCGATTATCACAATCACAACAAGCACTTCGATAAGGGAAAATGCGCTCTTGCGTTTTTGTCTTCGTTTTTTTTTAACCGCAGACCTCATTTTTTTTAACCACAGATTTCACCCGCCATTTGGCGAGGTCTCGCCTTCGGCGGACGGATTACACCGATTATTTTAATTTCTTCCTTATTTCCCTACTTCCTTTTTATTTGTGCCTTCGTCCTTGGGACTCCTAACGGAGTGCCTTTGTGGCTAACGGCTGCTGATATTATCAGTGGGTTCATTAAAATCCTTGTCCGGCCCGGCAGATATAACAAGCGGAAAATTATCGCCTTGCTCGTATGTATACCTTAACGGATATTTCCACGGGTCAATAATATGTATCAGCGGATAACACTTCATATCAACATTAAGCCTGATAAAATATTCTTTGCCCTTCTCGCCCTTATTGGTAAGCAGCGAACGATTTATGGAATCGACAATCTTTTTGCCGGCCGGGAACTGATTCAAAAAATAATACAACGCCTCACTTGAGGAATATATGTCGTTATAGTCCGGGGCAATAAAATCGGCACATTTGTTATCTGAAACATTACCATTAAGACCATTAGCCTCATTTGACTGAAGTTGGTTTCGGCCATAATCTATACCAGCCTCGAAAGGGAATTTGCCGTAGAAATCGCGATACTGCTCAAGTGCGGTGCAGAGAATTTCGATTGTCGATTTGGTAAGTTTTATTTTGGATTGTGTTTCAAGATAATTGCTGACAGAATACAGCCCTGCCGCCAGAATCGCTATTATCAGGACAGCGACCAGAATCTCCACGAGCGTCAGGCCGTTCTTGTTTTGTTTTCTTTTCATTGTCAAAAATAACAAATCGCATCACGGGAGATTAGGGTTAAAATTACAAATATCGTCTTTTGTGCCGTATAAACCGTCATTGCCTGCGGAAATCAAAAGAAACGAGTCCGGCCGAACAGGCCTTCCGCAAGTTGCCGCGTCTATTCTCAGAATCATCGGGTCTCCGATAAAACCGTAAAACGTGCCATTAAGCGGATGGTCTTTTCCGTCGGCTATGCTTTTGAGCATAATAAGAAAATAATTATCCCTGTAGTTATAGATGTTCATTTCATGGTTAGCCGAGAAATCGGTAGGAAGGTATGGGATAAGCTCCGGATTTACCGGAGAAGGGTTTGCCCTGAAATACAGGACAGGTGTGCCGATTTTATATGTTTTTCCATTGATTTCTCTGTTTACAGCGGTAAAGACATCACAAATTACATATCTGTCCGATACCAAATGGTAAGGATAAGTGTTTCGATTAAATATCTGGCAAGGGTCAAAAACACCGATATTTGTCCTGTCAAGATAAGGGTCTTTACGTCTATGCAGACTCGCATCCCTCTGTACATCAGTCATCCCGGGATAGACATAATGTCTGTCTATGGGTGTTTGGGGGATGGTGTTGTTTATACCTTCATTCGTGTAATTTGAATCCGTACTATAACCAAGCAGGTCCTGGCCGAACATAGCCTCTGCAAGCGTCTGGGCGCCACAGTAGGGAAAACAATCACTGTCAGCCGGGGCATTTGAGCCGTGCGACGGCGGGTATTCGCCGAAATCGTTTTTGTAGAGGGTTACGCCAACGTCGATACTGCCGAGTTGTGCCTTCTGCTTGGTTTCCTTTGCCAGCTTTTTTACCTGAGCCAAGGCCGGCATAAGAATCCCTATAAGAATTACGATTATCGCAATCACCGTCAAAAGCTCCGGCAATGTAAACCCCGTTAGAGAACCTCGGAGTGATAGCGGCAGCCTTAAACCACTTTCTTCTTTTGGCAGTAATGAGCGCAGATTAGAATTGGTGGTTTTCTCTAACGGGGTAAACGCTTTGTACCTGTCGGTCTTCATTTTTCCACCCTTTTCAATTTTTAGCCACCAGGACACCCCCTTTCTTGCTTCACAAGAAGCGGAGGGGGTGGCTACGTTTACTGACTAAAATTGTAAATATCGTCCGGCGTTCCGAATATGCCGTCGAAACCGGCTGAAACAAGTATGTAGCTTGTCTGGTTGTAGGGTCTTACCTGAGTTGTAATCGTGGGATTTGTAATCGCATCATAAAAAAGCTCACGTCCTGTAATTGATCCGGAAGTGTAATTCTTATCAAAATGATGCTTTTTGTTCTGGTCCATTATGGTGCCCAGCGCGAGCAATTTCTCATTATCAAAACTATTGAAGATACTCGCCGCAGCACAAGGATCCGAAATGGTTCCTGGTACCGGCAACGTAGAATTGCGAAACTCCCTTGACGTAATGTTTGCCCTGTAATAAAGAATCGGCGAGCCGGCTTTTGCCTGTTTGCCGTTCGGCAGGGATATTGTCTTTACACGATAGGAATCGGTAAGCACAGGGGCAGGAGAGTAAGTCGTGCTTGGGACAGCGGTTTTGTCAAGATTGCCGGGGTAGACATCGCCAGTTTTAATGGTGGTGTCGGTATATAATTGAGCAATCTGATAAGCTTCGACACTGTCAGAACTTAAATAGGGGCCCTTCCTGCGGTCAAGGCTTTTGGTAATCTGGTCATCAGTGGAAGACTTCGGGGGATCTTTGCTGGCATAGATATTTTTATATTCGCCGATTGTGTCATCTTTTTCCGAGTCCCAGGTAGTCCACGGGTCAAAACCGAGCATATCCCTGCCGACAAGGGCTTCGGCCAGATGATGAGCGCCTACAGTAAAAGGAGCGTTATCCGGTTCGCCATCTGTAGAGGGCCGAATAGTGGAATCGGGATACTGCTCCGTTTCGCCGGAGTAGGTTTCCAGCCCAACATCAATACTGTGAAACTGCGCTCTTTGTCCTATATCCTTGGCAATCCTGCGCACCATACGGAGAGCAGGTGCAAGAATACCTAACAGAAGCGCTATAATGCTCATTACCGTCAGAAGCTCAACGATTGTAAAACCTTTCTTTTTCCTTTCCGTTTCCATTTTATAACCTTTCATATAATTGCCATTACTTCATTTAACTAACGACTATCAACTATCAACTTAAGTGCCCTCAAGCCAGTTTTCAGCAAACGCAACAAAGTCCAATGTATCGACTACGCCGTCGCCGCCGGCAGGGGCAATATCAGCACAATAAGCACTTAATCTTAGCCATTGAGAGGTAAAATCTGCAAGCTCATTCATATCGCCCTGCCAACTGTTCGCAATGACCGCCCAATCTATGAAGTTAATAATGCCGTCACCTGTGCCCGGGGCAATATCTTCAGATAACTTTTCAAGCGTCCACTGCTTTGCCAGAACAGCAAAATCATAAAAATCAACCCCGTCAGGACAGACAAAATCGCCCAACGGAAATTGCCAAGAAAGTTTTGGATAGTACAAACCATCGACACACATCCGCCAGGTATCTAAATATCCATTTTCCAGTTCGCCGAAAAAATCCCAGTGTTCAGATGTAAAGGTGGAAAGAGTTTTCATCTCGGTCGTAGTCTTTCCCTCTCCACCGGCACTGCTTATCTGGCCGGATGTATTAACGTCCCAGAAAGAAGTAATAACATCGCCATAATTATATCCCACCAGACCCCTGACATAACTGCCGCCTCCAGTTACCACGCCTGTAGAATAGCAGGTGTTAACATCGCTGTCAGAAGTAGAATTACTTCCTATAAGGCCGCCAGTATAATTGCTTCCGCTGACAGCGCCTGTAGAAAAACAATCAATAATGCTTCCGTAATTACCTCCCACAATACCGCCGACAAAATTGCTGCTTCCACTTCCGGCAACGCTTCCGGTAACATAGCATTCGGTAATAATTCCATAATTGCGTCCCACCAGACCGCCGACATAACTGCTTCCAAACATATTGATGTCTTCGACGCCTAAGTTGCGAATCTGGCCGCCGGCGCCGACACGGCCAAAAAGGCCGATATGATTGCTGCCGGGCATATTTATCTGCGCGTTGCGAATGATATGGCTATTACCGTCAAAGACGCCGGTAAAATTGGTGGTAGAGTTGCCGACAGGCGTTAATACAACCCCCTGTAAGTTTATATCAGCTATCAGAATAAAATGTTTATTCCAGTCGGCAGTAGTATTCATCAGGTCATTCCAGTCGGAAACAGTGCCAATCTGACATGGGTCGGCCTCTGTACCAGAGCCGCCGGAGTAGGCATAAACAGGTGAAAACAAACAGAAAATAAGACCAACTACTACCAACACTTTTCGATATAGACTAAACACAATTAAGTCCTTTTCATTATTTATATCTATTTTTTTTATACTCAAACTAACCAATAAAATCCTATTAACCGCTTATTTCGCGATTTCACCGATTATTTTAATTTTCCCTTATTTCCTTACTTCCCTGCTTCCTTGCTTCTTTTTTTTACATCAGAGTCGTAATAATCCTTATCATCGGCAAAAAGATTGACAGCACTATCGTGCCTACGACGCTGCCGAGCACGAGAATCATCACCGGCTCGAGCAGCGACATTAAAGAACCGACCAGCACATCCACATCTTCATCAAAATTGTTCGCAACCTTTATAAGCATCTTGTCCATATCGCCGGTTTCCTCACCGACATCAATCATATTCACCACCAGGCTGTCGGTTGTCTTCGACTGTTTGAGCGGATTTGCGAACGTATCGCCCTGACGGATTGCGTTGTGCACCTTGCGAAGCGCGGCCGAATAAACCTCATTGCCGGCGGTTTCAGCAGTGATGTTTATGGCTTCGAGTATCGGCACACCTGCACCGATAAGCGTGCCGAGCGTTCTGGTCCAGCGGCCGACAGAAGTCTTGTAAACAATCTTGCCGACAACCGGCACCTTGATATAAATGGTGTCAAGTATCATCCTGCCGAGCGGAAACTGTCTTACAAGCCGCAGCAGAAAAACAATTGTTATCGGTATCGCAACCATCACCGCCCAGCCATATCGAAATGCGATCCAGTTGCTGACAGCCATAAGGCCGCGAGTAAGGGCGGGCAGGTCACCACCGGCCATCTCCTTGAGAACCTCGCTGAACTTTGGAATAACCCCAATCATCAATCCCATAACTATACCAAAAGCAGCGGTCATAACCACGACTGGGTAGACCATAGCACCCTTAACCTTGGCCTTGAGCCGCTGAGCCTTTTCCATAAAGTCCGCAAGTCTTGCCAGAATGACATCAAGCACGCCGCCGACCTCGCCTGCCGCGACCATGTTGACAAACAGTTTGTTAAAGGCGTGTGGAAATCTGCCGAGCGCCTCCGACAAAGTTGCTCCGCCTTCTATATCATCCGCCACATAACCAATGACACGTTTAAACGTGCCGGGCTTCTGCTGCTCTTCGAGAATGCGCAGCGAACGAAGAATCGGCAGACCGGCATCCTGAAGCGTCGAAAGCTGCCGTGCAAACTGCGTAAGCTGCTTTACTCCTACTCTGCCGCCCGCACCGCGGCGCGTTTTAGGTTTGGCTGCTGCAGCCTTTTTTTCACGAGCCCCGCCCTTCGGTTTGGGAGGCTTGGTGGGGAAATAACCCATGTTTCGTATTTTGCTCAGCGCCTCTTCACTACTAAGAGCTTCTATCTGGCCATTCACCTCCTGGCCCTTCGAATCCAACGCTTCATATTGAAAAACCGGCATGTTTCACCTTTTCTAATTTTTAATTTTCAATTTTGAATTACTTATACCTCTTCCATGACCGTTTCCTTGACAACCTCTTCAATGGTCGTCAGGCCGTTATATATGGCGTTGAGACCTTTCTCACGAAGCATCCTCATCCCGCCCTTTCTGGCAGCGTTACGCAAAACGTTTGTGGAGGCATGATTCATCACCAGCTCCCGCATCTCATCGTTAAAGGTCATTATCTCAAATATTCCCATTCTGCCCCTGTAGCCGGTATTGTTGCACCGGTCGCAGCCGCGGCCGTAATAAAATATCTTGACCCGCACAACTTCGGGCGTCAGGCCAAGTTCCAAAAGCTGCTCTTCTGTCGGCTCATAAGGCTCTTTGCAGTTCCTGCAAATCTTGCGAACAAGCCTCTGAGCAATAAGACCTTCGAGAGTCGCCGTAATCAAAAACGGCTCCAGACCAAGGTCCAGAAGTCTTGCTATCGCACTGGGAGCGTCATTGGTGTGAAGGGTCGTAAAGACAATGTGGCCTGTAAGTGATGCCTGCGCCGCAATCTCAGCTGTTTCAAGGTCACGAATTTCGCCGACAAGAATAACATCCGGGTCCTGACGCAAAATATGCCTCAGACACCTTGCAAACGTCAGACCTATATCCGGCTTCATCTGCACCTGAATAATGCCGTCAATGTCGTATTCGACAGGGTCTTCGGTGGTAATCAGCTTGCTGTCGATTGTATTGAGCTCCTTAAGCGCCGAATAAAGCGTCGTCGTCTTGCCGCTGCCGGTCGGGCCTGTTACAATAATAATTCCATTGGGTTTCTGTATCAGTTGGCGGGTTATCATTAAATCATTTGAATCCAGTCCAAGATTATCGAGCTTCAAATCGAGCTGCGACCTGTCAAGAACACGAAGCACCACGCTTTCGCCGAACATCGTCGGCAGAACACTCACACGAAGGTCAACAGGATTGCCCTGAACCGTCAGCGGAATTCTGCCGTCCTGCGGCAGTCGTCTTTCCGCTATATCGAGATTTGCCATAACCTTTATTCGTGAACTTAAAGCCACGGCAATATGCTTGGGGGGCGGAACCATCTCATAAAGCACACCGTCAATACGATACCGCATCTTGAACTCCGTCTCGAAAGGCTCAAAGTGAATATCCGAGGCCTTGTCCTTGATGGCCTGAAGCAGAACAAGGTTAAGAAGCTTCTTTACAGGGTTGGACTCGGCCAGCTCCTTGAGCTCATCGAGGTCTATACTCTGGTCTCTGCCCTGAAACTCCGCCAGAAAATCATCATGTTCCAACTCGCCTATAAGGTCATTGATGCTCTCCTCTTCCTTTGAATAGTATTTCTTGAGAACCTCATCAAGGTCGACTGGGGAAGCAACCTTTGCATTGACCTTAAAACCCATCAGCGTACTTAAATCATCGGTCGCCTTGAAATTATCAGGACTGTCAATTGCCACCACCATGCTGTTTTGAGATTTGTCATACTGCAGAGGCACAACACGGTAGGCATTGGCCATCTGGGCGGGAATCTGCGAGATAACCTCTTGCCTTAGTTCTACACCCGCAAGGTCCACATATTCCATCCCACGCTGAGCTGCCAACGCCCTGCGAAGCTGCTTTTCGTCTATCAGGCCAAGCTCAAGCATCACCTGACCAAGCAGGATGCCTCCTCCTTTTTTCTTCTGAACAGCAAGGCACTCATGAACTTTCTCCCTTGTTAAAATCCCCATCTTGACAAGGATTCGACCCAATGTTCGGCCTCGTAACTGTTCTATCGGAATGTCTTTAGCCATAACAGACCTCCGAAATCAAAAATAAACCAAAAATTTTTATTTTCATCTTCTGCTACTAAATATACGTTCATAAAACCATAATGGCAAGAAAATTATATATATGACACATGGTTTTTGCAAAATACAGTACTCTACAAGTATAGTATTATGAAGTCTGTCTTATGTTTAAAATCGGCAAAATAACCTGGCAGGTATACTTCTTTGTAACATAAACCCCACAATTTCAGAAGGTTCAGACAGACAGAAAATAGGCCAAAAAAATTCGGCATTATCTTATCTGGTTGTCGTAAACAAGCTTGACTTTTTGAAAAAAATCATTCGGAAGCCCCGAGAATCGGCCCTAAACTGTCAAGCTCTTTTCTGATTTCTTCGGTTCGGGAACCATGCTTCTTTTCCGCCTTTTCGAGCATAGCGCTTGGCTGTCTGGCCTTGTCGAGCATCTCCTCGAGACTTATTTTATCCTTGTCGTAAAGCTCCCACAGATGGTCATCCAGCAGCTGCATCCCGAGTTTTTTGCCTGTCTGGATACTCGATTCAATCCTGTAGGTCTTGTTCTCGCGGATAAGGTTGGAAATCGCAGGCGTTACAACCATAAATTCATAAGCCGCCACCCTGCCTTTGCCGTCTTTTAATGGACACAGTGCCTGACTCAGAACTGCAAGAAGATTGGTGCTCATCTGAACCCGTATCTGCTCCTGCTGGGCAACAGGGAAGGCATCGATTATTCGGTTAATCGTACCCTGACAGCCGGTGGTGTGAACCGTGCTGAACACAAGGTGCCCTGTCTCCGCAGCACGGATGGCATTTTCCATTGTCTCAAGGTCACGAAGCTCGCCAACAAGAATTACGTCCGGGTCCTGTCGTAGAACTCTTTTCAGGGCCTCGGCAAAAGTCGGCGTATCTACCCCGACTTCACGCTGAGTTACAATTGATTTTTTATGCTGATGATAATACTCAATCGGTTCCTCAACTGTAACTATGTGCCGGTCGAGGGTTTCATTTATATAGTTAATCATACTTGCAAGCGTTGTTGTTTTGCCGCAGCCGGTCGGGCCGGTTACAAGGAAAAGCCCCCTCGGTCTGCGACAAAGGGCCGAACAAATCTTCGGCAGTCCAATCTCCTCAAAGCTCATCAGCCTGGACGGTATGAGCCTTAAAACAATTGTAATATTGCCTTTCTGTTTGAAGACAGCTGTTCTGAACCTGGCCTGGTCGCCGAAGGCAAATCCAAAATCTGTGCCGCCTTTTTCCTGCAGTTCCTGTTGTTTTTTGTCCGGCGTGACACTTTTCATAAGTTCGGCCGTATCTTCGGGCTCGAGCACCTTGGTCTCAAGCGGCCTTAATCTGCCATGAATCCTCAATACCGGCGGCCTGCCGACCGTAAGATGCAAATCAGAAGCGCCCATTTTTATACATGCCTCAAGAAGCCTGTCTATATGTACCGTTGCCATATTCAAATCCCGTTAAAATTATGTTATTCGAGCATAAGACCTTCTGCCTGAGAGTGTAGGGCCACTTCTGCAGGCGTGGTTATGCCCTTGAATATTTTGTTTTTGCCGTCCACAAGGAGAGACTTCATTCCGGCGGCCTTGGCAGCGTTGCGAAGCACCGAGGCCGAAGACCTTGCAAATGCGAGCTCTCTTAATTCATTGCTCATTTCAAGTATCTCAAAGATACCTATTCTGCCTTTATAGCCTGTGTTATTGCATTTGCTGCAGCCGGCACCCTTATACACCGGATATTTTTTTATATCATCAGGCCCGATATTAAGAAGCCGAAGATAATGCGGGTCTGGATGCTCATCAACGACTTTGCAGTTGACGCAAATCTTCCTTACAAGCCGCTGGGCCATTATAGCCTGAATTGAACTGGCGACAAGGAAAGGTTTTACGCCCATATCAATCAGACGCGTAATCGCGCTGGGGGCGTCATTTGTGTGCAGAGTGCTGAAAACCAGATGTCCCGTCAGTGCGGCCTGTACCGCTATATCTGCAACCTCAGCATCACGAATTTCGCCTATAAGAATCACATTCGGAGCCTGACGAAGCATTGACCGAAGGAGCCTTGCAAATGTCAGACCTATCTCCTCCTTGACCTGACATTGATTTATCCCTGCAACATTATATTCGACGGGGTCTTCGGCTGTAAGAATCTTTTTGTCCGGACGATTGAGCTCCTTAACCGCTGAATAAAGTGTCGTACTCTTGCCGCTTCCCGTAGGACCCGTTACAAGGAATATGCCGTTCGGCCTTTTGATTATCTTCATGAATTGAGCATAATCCTCCTCACCTAAGCCTAAGGCTTGAATACCTATATTTATCGACTCCGGCTCAAGGATACGAAGAACCATACTTTCGCCGTGATAACCGGGAAGGGCTGAAACACGAAAATCTATCTTCCTGCCGTCTATATCCCGCTGGATTCTGCCGTCCTGAGGAAGACGTCGCTCCGCTATGTCCATACCCGAAAGAATCTTGAGACGAGTTGTCACAGAGGCCTGCATGTTCTTGGGGATATTGTCCCGCTCGCTGCAGACACCGTCAACACGATAGCGAACTCTTACGCGGTCGGTCATCGGCTCAATATGAATATCGCTTGCCTTCAAATGAACCGCCTCGTCAATAATCAGATTGACCAGCCGAATAATCGGCCCTTCATCATCTTCATCTGCCTCCTGTGCCTGTCGAATCTCGGCTTCAACCGATAGACCATCTTCGCTAAGCTCTGCAGCCGTCGCATCAATACTGCTTCTCACGTCGTCAATACTGCGGTCGATAAAGGCCCGAATCTTCGTCGGACTTGCAATGCAGCAGTCAATTTCGCTGTTGAGCCTGAAACGCAGTGTATCCAGCGTATCCAAATCCAGCGGGTCGCTGATAATGAGTTTTAATCTGCCGTTCTCTTTGCTCAGCGGCAGGACGCCGTACTTCTGAATAACCTCTTCGGGTATGAGATTTAATATGCTCTGCGGAATCGACTGCTTGTCAAGGTCCACATAGTCAAGACCAAACTGATGAGCGATTGCCTTGCTGACGTCATCCTCAGAAACCAGACCAAGCTCCACCAGCGTTTCGCCAATCCGCTTGTTTTTCTCCCGCGAAGTCTTTAGTGCCTGAACAAGCACTTCCTTGCCGACTAATCCGCTTTCATAGAGTATTTCGCCTAATTTTCTCCGGTTTTTCGCCATAAACCCTGCTTACCCCCTCTCTTGCTTAGGAAGAAGCTGAGGGGGCTAATAATGCCTTCATAACCACTATACCAATATCGGTCGAATTGGTCAAATACCCAACTTCAACCTGAGCAGATTCAGGGCAGTTTGGGCAGCTCTTTGACGAATAAAGTCTCTGTCTCTGGGTCCGAATAAAAATTTTTCCGTGTCAACCCCGCCGCACGGTGCTACGGGGTCAACCCCGCTATTCGGCGAATCGGCGGGGTCAATACCTGTCGGCAGTGCTATGGAAATATATACCAGTCCGACAGGTTTTTGTTCGCTGCCGCCCTGTGGGCCGGCTATTCCCGTAACGGCTATGGCGAAATCTGCGCCGCTCTTTTGTTTAGCCCCGGCAGCCATAGCTGCTGCAACCTCGCTGCTGACCGCCCCTGCCTGTTCAATCAACTCCTTTTTTACTCCGAGTTCCAATATTTTCGACTCGTTGCTATACGTTACCCAGCCGCTGAGAAAATACCTGCTCGAACCCGGCACATCGGTAATCATTTCGGCTACAAGACCGCCGGTACAGGATTCAGCTACCGCCAAAGTCTTTTTTCTCGCCAGAAGATTTTGACCCACGACTCCAGGCAGGCTTTGCTCATCTAATCCATAAACAAGTTTGCCAAGAATACCGCGAAGTCTTTGAATGTCCTCTGCCGCCATGGTCTCGGCTCTGCTTTTGTCCTCTGCCCGGGCAATAATATGCAGCGTGATAATTCCGCAATCTACGGTGCAGTTTATCTGCGGATTTCGACCGCGCGCCATCAAATCGCCGAGCATCTCGGCGATAGCTGATTCGCCTGCACCAATGCATCTGACTTTTTTTACGACAATAAAATCACCGCAGGCAGATTTTTTTATCCTCGGCAGAATTGACTTGTCGAACATCTGTTTCATCTCAGAAGGCACGCCGGGCAGGCTTGCGATTATTTTTTTATCATTTTCGTAAAATATTCCCGGCGCAGTGCCAAGGTCATTCTCAATCGCGCTTGTGCCGGCAGGAAGATAAGCCTGAATCTTGTTCTTTTCAGGCATTACATAACCTCTGGAGGCAAAATAACACCTCATCTTATGCTCAATTTCGCAATGATACTCAAGTTCAACAGCTAAAAATTCCGCAATCCCCTGCCTCGTCAGGTCGTCGTCCGTCGGACCAAGCCCGCCGGTAATTAAAATGATATCCGCTTTTTGTATGGCGCATTCAACAGCATTTTTAATATCCCCAACGTCATCCGGCACAGCACAACTGTACACCACAGGCACCGACACCGAAAGCAGCCGGCCTGCAAGCCAATTGCTGTTTGTATCTACAGTCTGGCCGTTCAAAAGTTCATTGCCGATGCATATTATCGCCGCATTATTCATATCTTAGAACTCAATCATCGCCTTGATTACGCCGTCCTTGTAGCCGGCCGCAAGTTCGAAGGCTTTTTGTGAGTCCTTAAAAGCAAATTTGTGCGTAACCATATAGTCAAGATTCGCTTTGCCTGTTGCAAGAAGCTCAATCGCATCTTCGATACAGCGATTCTGCCTGCGGATATTCACGATTGTAATTTCCTTTCTGCGGATTTTGTCAATACTGAAGGAAACTTTATCTTCACGCGGGATACCTACAATGACAAGTCTGCCGCCGGGACGCAGAATTTCAACACCTTCATCGAGCGTGCTCAATTGGCCGGCACATTCATAAACAACATCAACACCGCCAAGTTCAAGTTTGCTTATCTGTTTGACAACGTCGCTTTTATCCGGATTGCCGACCCAGTCTGCGCCGTGCTTTTTTGCAGCAGCAAGTCTTTCGGGAATTTTATCCGTCATATAAATTTTCGCAGCGCCCTGCACTCTGGCTGCCTCCATACAGCTTAAACCTATCGGTCCTGAGCCGAGTATCGCTATTTTATCGCTGTACGCTCCCTGACCCTGTTTTACCGAATATACGCCTATCGAAAAAGGCTCGCATAGCGCCGCCTGAATAAGCGTGAGCCTGTCAGTTATCACAAAACAATTTTCTGCCGACATAACCATATATTCACACAAACAACCCTCGCCCTGGCCGGGTGTTCCAAGAAACTTTATATTCCTGCAGGTATTTTCCCTGCCCATCCTGCACTGGTCGCATTTGTGACAAACAACCGTCGGCTCAACGACAATCTCGTCGCCGACCTTTATACCTTTTACAGCCTTGCCGATTTGGGCCGCCGTTGCAGAGCACTCATGACCGATTCTATACGGATATTTTACAACCTGTGCACCTACCCTGCCGGTCTCGTAATAATGGACATCGCTGCCGCATATCCCCACCGCCGCAAGCTTCAGCAGCACATCCGTATCCTTTGTTATCTTAGGCTCCGGAACATCAACAAGCTCCAAACGCTTCAATCCCGTCAATGCCAGTGCTTTCAAGTTAAATCTCCACTAATTTCATACATTGAATCTGAACAATATAACATCGCCGTCCCGAACGACATAATTTTTGCCTTCAAGACGCATTTTGCCGGCAGCCTTTACAGCCTTTTCATCGCCGAGCTTTCTTAAGTCCTCAAAGCTCATCGTTTCTGCTCTGATAAACCCGCGTTTCATATCGCTATGAATCTTGCCCGCTGCGTCGAGCGCCGTCGTGCCGGCATTTATCGGCCAGGCCCTTGTTTCATCATGAGCCACCGTAAAAAATGTAATAAGACCAAGCGCAGAACAGCAGCTTTTTGCAAATTTATTTGCCACAGGCTCAGCTATACCCAAATCCTTCATAAATTCAACCCGACTTTTTTCATCGAGCTGACTTATCTCATATTCAAGCTCGCCGCAAACGCTGATTGCCGGAACGGTCGAATCCAAAACGACCGATGTGTCAAAAGTCTGTGCAGGATTATTTTCTGCGGTGTTGAAAACAACAACCATCGGTTTTAACGTTAGAAAACCAAGCGATTTTACAAGCTCAGTTTCTTCCGGGGTTTTAACTGCCGTTTTTATCGGTTTTTCAGATTCGATGGTCTGACGCAGTTTCAGATAAATCGCGAGTTCCACTTTCTGTTTTGCATGGTTCTGTGTAGGCTTATGAAGCTGTTTTTGAAGTTTTTCAATCCTTGTTTCAACAAGCCCAAGGTCTGCAAGAAGCAATTCGGTTATAAGCTCTGAAAGTTCCTTTAAAGGCTCTGCCTTGATGCCTGAGCGGTCAAATGCCCTTATCACCAGCACAAGCAGTTCGCTTGTTCGTATCTGCTCCAGCAATCTTTTAGCAGCGGCTCTGGAGTGGTCATCGGCAAAAGACATACCGGGCAAATCAAGGCAATCTACTGTTGCATTGGCTTTCTTTTTCGGCTTGTAGCGGCCAAAAAGCCAGTCAAGCCTTTCATCAGGCACTGCTGCAATCACTTCTTCAATCTGTACGGAACCTGCATGGCCGATACGCCTGCCGCTGATTGCCGCGAGCAATGTGCTTTTGCCCGAACCGATTTCACCGAGAAATGCGGCCTTCATCCGCCTACCTCTCTGAAAACACTATTGCCGTAAGAATCATACGCCACAATTGCCGGAAAATCCTTAAACTCAAGCTTCCTTATTGCCTCGGCGCCCAAATTCTCATACGCAACAACTTCGGCAGAAACTATATACCGACTCAGAAGAGCTCCGGCTCCGCCGAGCGCAGAAAAATGAACCGCACAATATTTCTTCAACGCATCTCTGACAGCACTGTCACGACAGCCTTTGCCAATCATCCCCTTAAGACCCGCCGCCAAAAGTACGGGGGAGAACCTGTCCATCCTTGCTGATGTCGTCGGTCCTGCCGAACCTATCACTCTGCCCGGCCGGCCAGGCGTGGGACCAACAAAATAAAAAACCTCACCCTTTATCGGTATCGGCAGCTGCTCTCCCTTCTCAATAAGTCCACAAAGTCTTTTGTGTGCTGCATCACGCGCAGCATAAACAATACCGCTGATAACAACTTCATCGCCGCTTCTCAGCGACCGCACAACCTCATCTGTCAAAGGCGTTATTATTTTATTCATAAAATCCTGCCGAGAAAACTGGCCCAATAGACGCATTTTACATAAAAAACCCCCCCTTTGCACGTCAAATAATCTGTTGCCAAAGGATAAAAAAAATGATATTGTGCAGATTATGACAAAATTCCCCATATTTCTGAACATGGCCGGAAAACGTGCGGTCGTAATCGGCGCAGGCGCCGTCGCCGCAAGAAAGGTCGTTTCACTGCTCGAGGCCGGCGCCAGAGTAACCGTCGTGGCTGAACATATAGATGACGCTCTTAAGGCAAGGTGCAACCAGACAAACGCAGAAATCATCGAGGCCAAATACGCAAAGGACTATCTCGTCGGCGCAACACTCGCCTTTGCCGCAACAAACGACGCCAAAACAAATGCGCAGATTTACAAAGACTGTCAGCAGCTTGAGGTGCTCTGCAATGTAGTCGATAATCCGACACTTTGCGATTTTTTCACACCGGCTGTAGTAAAAAGAGACGACCTTCAGATTGCAATATCAACCGACGGCAATTTCCCCGCTTATGCAGGACATTTGAGACAAAAGCTCGAGGAAATTATCACATCCGAACATGGCAGATTCGTAACAGAACTCGAAAAACTAAGAGAAAAAGTCTTTGCTCAAATCACAGATACAAATAAAAGAAAAACTATCCTCGGTGTCCTTGCGGGTGATGAGGCTTTCGAAATATTCAAAAAAAAAGGCTCGGATGCCCTATGCATCTGGGCCGAAAAAATTATCGCTGAAACAAAAAATTAAGCTTTAATCTTGTCTATTGTTACCTCCATATACTTCTGACGGTGGCCGATTCGCTTTTTGCTGGCTTTACGCCGTCTGAAATAGGTCGGATATAATTTCTCCCCCTTTACTATCGATTCGGCCGCAGTGGCGGAAAATCTGCCTGTTACCTTTGCGCCTTCAATATAAGGCGCACCTACCTTAAATTTCTTGCCGTCAGCTACAAACAGCACCTTATCCATCTCTATTGTCCGGGCATCGCCAGCTACATCAGCCAGCTCAATTCGAACACGACTGCCTTCTGCAACCTTGTATTGCTTACCGCCTTGCTCTATAACGGCATACATCTGCTCTAAAACTCCTGAAAAAAAGTCCAAAAATACCAAACCTTCACAGAAAGCGAGGTATTATAGAAATTCAGCCGATATATGTAAAGAAAATTGTTATCTAATTTCAGAGCTGCAAAATCTCAAATTTATCTATACTAAAAAGGTCGGGAACAATAATTTTATAGCTTTTGAAACTTTTGACAATATTATGCAATAAAACCCGCTTACCGGGCGTCTTTACCTGTGAAAAAACAAAAAATGAGCAGTTCAAATGATGTTGCCCAAATAGTAGAACGCTGTCGAAAAGGTGAGCCCCAAGGTTTTTCGCAACTGGTTGACAGCTACTCAAGTCGTTTATTTGGCTACTTTTACAGATTAACAGGCAACAGGGACGACTCGAACGAACTGCTCGGCGAGCTCTTTTTAAAAGTTGTTGAGAAAATCGGCACCTGTCGGCCAGAGACCTTTGACGCCTGGCTCTTTAAAATGGCTTCGAATCTCTTTGCAGATTACACCAGGGCAAAAAAACGCCGCCAAAAAATGCTTGGCCAGATGGCAAAAGAGACTCAGACCGAAACACAACCCCCGGAAATTGACGACTATATGACCGATAAATTGACCAGACAACTGCAAAGGCTTGACGGCGAAACTGCCGAAATTATTGTTATGCGATACTATTCAGGCTTGAGCTTTGAAGAATTGGCAAAAATCCGAAAAGAACCGCTCGGAACATGTCTTTCAAAGGTGCACCGCGGACTAAAAAAACTGCGACAGTTAATGGAAAATTGTGATGACTGAATTTAAAAACAAAATGAATGGTGAGCAAAATCGAACCAACGAAAATATTGACAGGCTCCTGTCAAAATTCTTTCCGCCCGACCAGGCCCAGCAGATAAAAACTGATTTTGCATCTGCCGATGCACTCTTTGAAAAATTTCCTGCGCCAAACCCTTCACAGCAGACACTTACGGATATAAAACAAAGAATAGCCCAACGGCTTGAAAGCCGAAAACATATAAGCTGGACAGGCGTCCTCGTAAAAACAGCCTCCGTCGCGGCAGTTATTGTTATCATTTCTGCTGTCCTGCTGGTGAATTACACCGGAAAGGATTTGACTCAATACGCCAAAGACAAGCAACAGGCATCTCTATGGCAACGCGAAGAAACAGACTCCGACATATCAACCTTCGAAGCTGAAATAGAACAACTGAAAAGTGAACTGCTGGCCATAAATCTCGGCGAAGAAAACGGCACAAATGGAACTCTTGTCAACCAGATTGAACAGCTTGAACTCGAAATAATTGAAACTGAAAATACATTTTGGAAAGGATGAAAAAATGAAAGCGACACAAAAGATGGCATTATTGCCGATACTTATCCTCTTTCTGACAGCGGTTTTTGTTTATGCTCAGGAAGCCAACCAGGCCGAGCCGCCGCCAATACCGCCTCCGGAACCGCAGGTAACACCGCCTCCGGAACCGCCGGATGAGCCAAGATTTATGCTCAAGGATAATTATATCACAGACCTTCTTGAAAAAATCAGGCAGGACGACCCGAATGAGGCTGCAAGACTCGAAAAACTTCGACAAGAAGACCCCCACCAGTTCAGAGTCGAAATCCGCAGGATAGCATCGGAACAGATGAAGTCCGAGCGTGAGCCAGGCTTTGAGCGACCCATGCTGCCCGAAGGACCCGAAGGCAGAGATGCTATGCGAAACCGCAGAGCCTTCAAGGCAAGAGACAGAGGAAGAGAACAGGTCGGCGAAATGGAACAAGAGCTGATAAGCTGGCTTGAAAAAAATGAACCGGATAAGGCAAAGGAACTTGCCGAACTGAAGGAAAAAGACCCGCCGGCCTACAGGAAAAGGATAGCCATCGAGATGAAAAAATACCGGGAAATAATTGAAACCGAAAAAACCAACCCCGCTCTGGCAGAAGTTCTGAAAAAAGACCTTGCGCTGAAGCAGCAGCGGGACCAGATTCTCGAAAAAATCAGGGGCACTACCGACGAAAAAGAGAAACAACAGCTCACCAAACAATTAAAACAGGTAGTCAGCGAAAGGTTCGACCTGATTGTACAGAAAAAACAATTCAAGTATGAAGACCTCAAAAAGAAACTCGAAGAACTTCAGCAGCGCGTAAACAGAAGCCAGGCAGAACTTGAAAACTTCAAAACCAAAAAGGACGAGCAAATCAAGAAATACCTGGAAAGCCTTATCAATCAGGCCGGACAGTTTGACTGGGATTAAAAACTGCTTCAAAACTTCCCCTTATGGTGAAAGCCCCTTCATTCGAAGGGGCTTTTTTTACATCCTGCTTTTGGCCTGCTCCAGTTTTGTCGCTTCGGCCAGTATCTGAAAGTCATAAAATTTCTTTTTTATTTTACGCCTCCGCTGAGGGATGCCTTACGGCCGAGGTCTTCAAGCCTTATCCAGTCAAAGCCGACAGCGATTGCGCTTTTGCCTGTAAGTCGCAACCAGACTGTAATCGAATTTGAATCCTCCGGCAATGTAATGTCTGATAAGCATTCTTCATATTTTCGGGTTGTGGAATCCAGCACCTTTAATCTGCCTGCCTGCGGACCACTTCCACCATTCGGCAGAGGAGCAAAGCCGGCCATCTGGTCTTCGGTCAATTTTTTGATGCCAAGCCTGTCGGCTATTGCGTGCAGCGAATAAGACCAGTCTTTATCATTAGGGTCGGCCTCAAGTATGCTTAATCTTGCTGAAAGTCTGTAGGTATTCCCGGGTGTTAACCCAATGAACTTTCTAAAAACGCCTCCTGTGCCGCCTTTATCGCCGGTATTGATGATTTGATAAAACGGCTTATCCTGCGGTTTTTTAATTGGATTGTACGGCTGACCTTTAATCCTTGCGAGTTGGCTTTTTATGCCCATCTGCGGTTCTATCGCATTTTCCTTATCCAGAGACCATGACTGCCAATTCGGGGCTATTCCTGCGGTGAAGGGAATGCCGTACAGTTCTTCTTGAATGTTATTGTTGATATGAATTGCCGCGGCATTCGAGGGAATATCATTGCGAACCCCGATTACCAGAATATCGAGGTCGCTTGTATTCACTGGGAGTTTGTCCAAATCGATTACATAGCTTTCGGAGTTTCCTACAAGTCCGTCTCCTCCTGAATGGTCATAATTGCTCCAATGAAATCTGACTCTTATTGAATCGTAAACATCCGGCGACGGATTAATCCATTTTAACGCTATCTTTTTAAGATTTGGGTCATAATTAGCAGTTAAGGAATGCGGCGGCTGCGGAATACCCAACCCTGTTTCCGTCCCAGCAGTCATATAATCCCCGCATCCACCCAATATACCCTTCAATTCACCCCCGGATGAAGTGACAAGTTGTTTTCCAAGGGGAAATCCAAACCAATCAAAGGGGTTTGTCTCATCAATTTTTTTGGCTAAACGTTCTATTGCCTTTTCTGCTGATTCACCTGCTATCGTTTCAACGGCAACATATCTGCCATTACGGCCGAGGTTGTCCCACATTATCAGCGTCCCTCCCGATGCCTCGCCCGTAAAGGTGGTACAACACGTTACTTGCACCACCGGTTCTGGAGGAGACGGGCAAATCCGTGCCGATAATTCTGTTGTCGCCACTAAAATAATACCGACAATAACTATAAGGATTGCTCTTTTCTTATTTTCTGTGCACATAATATAATCCTCACTTTCTTTTCCAATTTTGTCCTTACCAGGAAAGTTCACAGGCACTTGGCTCTCCCTGGTATGGTTCCCATAGATCATTGGTTACCGGCTCTAAATACGATTGCCGGCAATAAACGGTTCTGACTCCGTTAACATCATTGTAATGAGTAATCTGCCAGTCGTACTTACCAGTGGTTCCTTCATCACATCCTGGGCAAGGCGGGTTAGGTGAGCTACATTCTGGGTCCTGTGGTGGTATGTCTCGAGTTAAATGTCTAGTTTGTAAGATACGAGTGCCGCTGGCATTTTTTCTAATCCGAAAAGCATTTCTCCCACAGGTATAGATACACAAACCAACGCGATTCCAGTTAAAATAATAGTTATAAGCGCAGTAAGAACCGAACTCCGGCGTTTCCTTGCACGCCACGTATAGATAGTTGCCGCAATCATCATAGACATAATCGCTTTCATTTTCCTCAAACCAGCAGTCGTAAGCTCCACAAGGACCGATACCAGTAAAATTTACATAACTCCAAGGCCCTAAAACAGTTGTATCGTCGCAAGGATTTGTCGTTGTCATCCATTCGCTGGCGAACACTGAAAAATCGCTGAAATTGACAAAGCCGTCTCCGGAACTAGCAAGAAGACCGCCGCCATAAAGGTCGAAACGTCTGTCCAGAAACCTGTAATCCACTTTCCTTCGCCAGTATGCTGCAAAATCCGCAAAATCTCCAAAATCGTAATCAGCCAGCCACTGACCTGCAATCACCGCAAGGTCGTTAAAGTCTATTACGCCGTTTTCAGCCAAATCCCACGACCAGCACCTCTCGTTATCATTATAATCGTAAAGCCAGTAGTCAACAAACATTGCAAGGTCTTTCCAATCCACAATGAAATTATTATCGAAATCAGCAGAGCCAGATAATGACAAAGGTAACACTCCTATAACAACAAACGCAAACAAAACTATTTTCTCCCGCCACATAACAAATCCCCTTTTCTTAAATTTAGAGTGAATATTACTCCTGCGACAATAAAAACTCCAATAAAACTAAAAATATTGAAAGAGTTTTTTCCCATTGTTAAATTCTCCTGACTTATAACTTTTTTCAGTTATTCAACGCCCTTTGCGATGCGTTGCCCTGATGGGCCCTATCTGTCCTGAGCCTGCCTGTCCTCCGAAGTCCGCAGGATGAAGGATGGCCAGAGGGCACATATCCCATCCGGTAACCTCATACCTCGCATGTAATCTAACTACTCCCCCCAGCGTCAAGAAAGATTTTTCAAAATTTTCATTCCATAAAAATTCAAATTGTCACTGGCAGTAGTCTTTAACCCTGAAATTCAGCTAAAAAGTTTCTCTGATTTTACTATTCTGTGCATATTCACGCTAATACTGATATTGCACTTGCGCAAATGGCCGTTGGAGTGCCAATTTGATTTTTTGGAAAATTTATTGAAAAAAACGAGTGATTCGGCAAAATTAGAATTTGTATTCCGAATTCTACCGGATAAAGCATTTACAACTTGCTTTTGGCCTGCTCCAGCTTCGTCGCTTCAGCCAGTATCTTTTTTTCCTTCCTTGTAAGGCTTGAAACGCCGTGCCTGTTGACCTTCTCCAAAATTCTGTCAACTTCCTTCTGCAATTCGCTATATGCCTTGAATCTCTTTCCCCAGTCGTCGGTATGCGAAACAACTTTGTATCTGTTTTTCCATCTCGGCCAAAGATATACGTATCCCGCTCCGACAGCCATACCGGCAAGATGAGCCGCATCGCCGCCGGCATTGGCGGCACCTGTAAATATACTGACAACATAAATAAACGTCAGAATTACGGCAGCAATGCGTATCGGCACAGGAAAGAAAAAGAAAAACACTACAAACTGCGGAAATAATATCGCACAGGCGGCAAGCATTCCAAGTATCGCTCCCGACGCACCAACAAGAACTCCCGGTGCAGTTACGCCGAGTGCGGTAAGCAGCAGATAAAAAACTCCGCCGACCGTGCCGCAGACAAGATAAAAAACGAGAAACTTTTTACTATGCCAGAACCGCTCAAGAGTCGGCCCGAGAAAAAACAGGCCAATCATATTCAGAACCAGATGCCACGGGTTTGACGGGTCGTGCAGAAACTGATAACCTATCAGCCGCCAAAATTGAAGGTATCGCCAGGCCGAAGTCGAATCCACGCTGAACCATTTGTAAATAAAATCACCCAAAGGCCTTACGATAACACACAGCAGAAATATCCCGACATTCAGCACCAAAAGCCTCTTAACCACAGGCGTCAACTGCGGCAATCTGAACTGCAACTGCGGTCGGTCGGTCTGCTCCTCATAGTCAGGCCGGTAATAATCCCTGTCATAAATACCCATACATTATCCAAAAATTATTGTCTTATCGCTTCTTCTCTTATATTATCGGAAAAAAATCGTTTTGTTCAAAAAGAAAACTTGAAATGAGCAAATTTGACTTTCTAAAAGAGCAGCTCAGCCAACTCCAGCAGGATGACCTGCTGCGAGAACTGTTATGTATAGACTCTGCTGCAGGGCCTGTGATTCGTATTGGAAATGCCGAAAAAGTGCTGTTTTGCAGCAATAACTACCTCAATCTGGCTAACAATCCCCAAATCATCACCGCCGCAAAAAATGCAATGGAAAAGTACGGCCTTGGCTCAGCCGCCTCAAGACTTATCAGCGGCACAATAAAACCGCATATAGAACTCGAAATTGCCATTGCCAAAATGTTCAATAAACAAGCTGCCCTTATTTTCCCTTCAGGGTATATGACAAACCTTGCCGTTCTGCAGACCATACCGCAAAAAGGCGACCTTCTGCTTTTAGACAAACTCGACCATGCCTCAATAATCGACGCTGCAAAAGGCTCAGAAGCGGATTTCAGGACCTATCATTCGCCGCGGTGCGACCGCGTCGCAACGGGCAGGACGCAGTCCGCCTTTGGCGAGACCTCGCCTTTAGGCGGGTTCGACAGAATCGAAAAATTTCTCGCTTCCGACAAATACAATCGCAAGTTTATTGTTACCGAAACTGTATTTTCAATGGATGGGGATTTTGCAGAACTTGAAAAACTAATCGAGCTGAAAAAACAATATAATGCTTTTTTGATTGTTGATGAAGCTCATGCCTTCGGCTGTATGGGCGAAACCGGTGCAGGCCTTGCCGAAGAGCTTGGCCTGCTAAATGAGATTGATATTGTCATAGCAACATTAAGTAAATCCGCAGGCTGCTGCGGCGGCTTTGTTGTCGGCGATAAATGTGTAATAGATTACCTTATAAATAAGGCAAGGCCGTTTATTTATACAACCGCGCCTTTGCCTGCAAATTCTGCTGCTGCTCTCTGTGCGATTGAAATAATCAAAAACGCAAAAGGTAAAAGGAAAAAATTAAAAGAAAATGCAGACTATTTAAGAGAGAAACTCAAAAAACTCGGCCTTAATACAGGCACAAGCAGCAGCCATATAATCCCTGTAATCATTGGCGATAATAAAAGAACGCTTGAAATTTCAAAACAGCTTTTTGAAAGGGGATTTTTGGTTGTTGCGATTCGCCCGCCGACTGTGCCTGCCGGCTCAGCAAGACTAAGAATTTCAGTCCAGTGCGACCATACAAAAGAACAAATAGATTCACTTTGCAAAGCAATTGCGAAAATAATAGGGAATAGGGTTTAAGGGATAGGGGATGGTAAAAAAAACATAGAATATAGAATGTAGAATGTAGAAGGTAGGAGGAAATAAGGGGGGAAGCGTCACCGAGCCGACGACGGCTAAACCCCAGCGGGATAATAGAAACTATATCCCACGGGGTAAACAAAAACCGCCGTTTCATGGCGGGTTGCATTTGCCACAAGGACTATAGCCACGAGCTTTCGCATCGCTAAGCTTTATAGGCGTAGAACTTTTGCTTAGATAACTGCAGCCACCAAGATGATATTTTTTGCCTGTTTTTGTTACGTACACAATTATATCCTCTCCCTGTGTCGAGGTCTTCGATGATACTGTCGGTGCAGCTGATAGAGGTTGCGAAACACTTTTTGACTGGCTAATATCCCAAAGGCCTTTGCTTCGCTCCTTAGCAAATTTTTCAAGCTGCTCAAATTCTGCCATATATCTAAAAGGGACTGTAGTATCTGACCGGCCGTAACCTTGCCGGATAATTTCTGCATTTACGAATAAACCATCCGGGGCACGATATATATACTTCAGGATATAACCGTATTTATCCGGCTCATTCTGGTCGGGGTCATCGACAATATAGACATTTTCTCCTCTTAAAAGATTTTTGGTAAATGCGGCCATTTCCACACTATATTTTTCAGCCGGTTTTACGCCTATCAGCCTGACTTTTATATCCTGATTGTTCATATCAATAACAATTGTATCGCCGGCAATAACTCGAACGACCTGATAAGAAGGCAAGCCGGAAAGGGTGATTTTCTCGAAAACAGGAAGCTCAAAATTGAATTTATATGGTGTTGCTACACAAAGCGACAAGATTGCCAATATGGCAGATAGAAGAAAAATATTTTTGTTTCCCATTGCTCCCTCCGGATTTTTCTAAAAGAAAATTAAAATTTAACCGCATCGGCTTCAAGCACATCTGTCTGTTGTTACCCCAAAGTTGTTACTCCTCAAGAGATTGGGGAAATTATACCGGTGAAAAGGGAAAAAGTAAAAAGGAAAAGAGTTAAACGTAATAAGTAAAAAATCAGTGTCAATTCATGTTAATTCGTGGTTAATTTCCGACAACGAATTTATCCGGCTTCATTTTGGTAAAAAGCCAGATAAGACCAAAACTTACCGCAACAAGTATGATACTTAAATTCTGAGAAACGGTAAGGCCATCGGCCTGAATGGGATTATCGTCACGCAAAAATTCAAGAAAGAAACGCATCGAGCCGTAAATAATAAACATCAAGGCAAATGTAACGCCGGAACAGAAAAACACCGGAACCTTGTCTCCCCTCTTCTGCAACTGTATTCCTTTTTTGCGATGAAGATAAAGCAAGATACAGGCAACAAGCGCAGATGCCGATTCGAAAAATTGTGTCGGCCAAACCGGCAGACAACGATATGGGCCCTCTGTTACCTCAAACCTTTGCTGCGACGATAATTTATCAAGCGGTTTTAAATAAAAAGCGTTGGCTTCCTTGTCATAATCAAAAAAATCGGCAGGCAAATCAAAATAAGGTTTCTGTCGCCCCCTTGCCAAATCAGGCCGAACCTGACTTTGATACGGCAGCGAGTTGTAAGGGAAACAAACCGAAATAAAAAAATTCGTCGGTTTGCCGAAACAGCAGCCGTTAAGAAAACAGCCAAGCCTGCCGAAAACAAGAGCGAGCATCAAACCCACCGCGAGTATATCAAGATACCGCCTTACAGGCAGCTTCTTTGCCAGGAGGTAAACAACTATAATCAAAATTGCAAGCAGGACGCCGCCGAGAAGCTCCAGCCCACCCTTCCAGACTGCGAGCATCTCAACTATACCCTGACCTCGAAATTGCTGCCAGTAATGAATGACGTAAAACAGTCTTGCGCCTGCAACGCCGGCAATAAGCGAATACAACGCTGCGGTCGTTACATGCTCTGCATTTTCACCCATACCTCTCGAAAGCCTGCGGATAATATATATAGCTGCGATGAAACCGCAGACCATCATCACGCCGTAACTTTTGACCGTAAGAGCGGTAAAGGGAATCCTGAAAAGTTCGGGATGCATAAAACCTCAAAATAAAATTCTAAATTCGAATATCGAATTTCGAAACAAATTCAAAATACTAATTTTAAAATACTCAAAACGTTTTGAACATTTGAATCTTGGTAATTCGATATTGTTTCGGATTTCGAATTTCGTGCTTCGAAATTATTAATATCAGAGTGTCTCTTTAATGCCGTTCTTCTCGTTGACCACGACGACCTTAGGCCTCAAAAATCTTGCCTCGGCAGGCTGAAGATATGCAAAACCCATTACAATTACCAAATCCTGCTTTTTCATAAGCTTTGCAGCGGCGCCGAGGATGGTTACCCTGCCGGAACCGGCCGGCTCAGGCACAACATACGTCTCAAGACGCTCGCCGTTGGTTATATCGGCAACGAGCACAATCTCATAAGGCACTATGCCGGCAGCTTCCATCAGTGCCGAATCTATGCCTATGCTGCCGGGATAATCTATAATTGCGTCTGTTACTATTGCCCGATGAATCTTGCTCTTCAAGACCTTAATCAGCATAACTTCACCTGAAGAATAAAAAACACAGACTCATTATATTCTAAACCGGCAATTTTCCTATTGCAAGGACTACTTAACATCAACAACAATATTATCAATAAGCCGAGCCTGACCTATTTTGACGGCAAGAGCAATCAAAACTTTATCCTTCACCTCGTCAAGCTCGTTGAGAGTACGGGCATCGACAATACTTATATATTCGATTTTTATCTGCCTGCTGATTTTGAGAATTTTTTCCATCTCGCTGATTAACTCGCTGCTTTTACGCTGGCCTGCTGCAATAAAAACTTCCGCTTTCTGCAGGGCGGCATACAACAGGACCGCATCTTTTCTCCCCTTAGGGGTCAGATACCTGTTTCTGCTGCTTATCGCAAGGCCGTCGATTTCGCGAATCGTCGGACAAACAACGATTTTGAGCGGCATATTCAAATCAGCAACCATTCGCTGCACAATAATCGCCTGCTGGGCATCCTTTTGGCCGAAAAAGGCGATATCCGGCTGAACGATATTGAAAAGTTTTGCACAGACCGCAGCAACGCCTCTGAAATGGCCGGGCCGACTTTTGCCGCATAAAGGTTCGCTGAGCTTCTCGACATTCACCCACGTAAGATTCTTTTGCGGATACATCTGCTCAACTGACGGAGCAAAAACAACATCGACACCCAAATCCCTACAGGCTTTGATGTCTGCATCAAAAGGCCGAGGGTATTTGTCGATATCCTCGCCCGGGCCGAATTGCGTCGGATTTACAAAAATGCTTACAACGACAAAACCGCACTGCTGTCTGGCGGCCCTTATAAGCGAAAAATGGCCTTCATGCAAAGCACCCATCGTCGGCACAAAACCGACCGATTTACCTGCCGATTTGGCCCCTGCAATAATCACTCTTACCTTCTCTATTGTGTTAATAACTTCCATTTCTCTTAATCCCGGCCAATATAATAATTAATTTTTCTGCCGAACTGTTCAACCTGCTGTGATTGTCGAAAATCGAACGAGCCGGCATCAATCATTACAACAGGGCAACGATTAAATTCTGCAAAAAGTTCCTCATATCCGATGTGAAGTTTTTCAAGAAACTGCAAATCAATCTTTTGCTCAAAGGGGCGATTGCGTCTCTTTATACGCTCAAGACAATTTGCAGCAGACAGCTTAAGATATAAAGCCAATGCCGGCTCGGCAACCGTTTTAGACATCACGGCATTGATTTTTTTATACATTTCAAGCTGAACCTCATCGAGCCAGATGCGGGCATAAATCATTTCCTTATCCATTATATAATCGCTTACAGCAGCCTGATTCGGCGCCAAACCGTTCGCTTTTAACTGCTCGCACCGGCTCAGCAAAAAATACAACTGACTGTCAAGTGCAACTCCCCTTTCTCCTGCGTAAACGCGCTTTAGAAAAGGATTGGCTTCATAAGCCTCCTTTATCAGCTTAAAGCCGAGTATATCACTTAAGCCTTTGGCAAGCGTGGTTTTGCCTGCGCCGATTACGCCGGCAATCGAAACAAGCTGCGGCCTGTTAACATCAAAATAAAAATCTTTTCCGCCAAGCCTGCTGCAAAGAACAGATACACTTTCCTCAAGAACAGGATGCACAAGTTGCGGGTCAAGCTCGCAAAGGCCTTTGAGCACAAAAGACCTCAAGTGCATCTGTCTGTGCGGTATAACAAGTTCGCTTGTCCGAATAACTTCATCGCCGAACAGAAGTATATCGAGGTCAATCGTCCTGCTTGACCATTTTTCCTCTGACTCTGTTCTGCCGAGAGAGATTTCTATCCGCTTTAAAACTTTTAAAAGTTCATCAGCAGTTAAATTTGTCTTAATTTCAGCGATACAGTTAAGGTAATTCGGCTGCTTTCTTTCAGCAAGAGGCCTGCTTTCCATTATGCTGCTTGAGCGGGAGAGTTTTATAGTTTTGGCGGCGGTGAGTTTCTCAACAGCTTTTTTGATATTCTTTTCTCTCCGGCCGAGATTGCCGCCAAGAGCTATATATGCCACAACCTCATCAGGCATCTGTTTTTCCTACAGTTTTTTGAAGCGTTCCATCGCTTCAGCGACGTTTGCAGGATTGGCGAATGCGCTCAATCTGAAAAACCCTTCGCCCGCTGCGCCAAAACCGCTGCCGGGCGTGCCGACAACATTTGCCCTTTCGAGCAGATAATCAAAAAACTCCCATGAACTCATTTTGTTCGGCGTTTTGAGCCATATATAAGGAGCATTTACGCCGCCGTAAACTTCGTAGCCGAGTTTCTCGAGCGTCTTTCTGATAAGCGCAGCATTGGACATGTAAAGCTCAATGATTTTGCGAACCTGTTTTTTGCCCTGCTCGGTATAAACTGCTGCCGCCGCAACCTGCGAGATGTAACTAGCACCGTTGAATTTCGTGCAGTGCCGTCTGTGCCATATCGGGTTTACCTCAACCGCTTTCCCATCAGAAGTCCAGGCTTTCAGCTCCTTTGGCACAACTGTAAATGCGCATCTTAGTCCGGTAAAACCAGCCGTTTTGCTGAAACTGCGAAATTCAACGGCGACCTGTCTGGCACCTTCAATCTCATAAATTGAGTGAGGGATAATATTATCGGAAATAAAGGCCTCATAAGCGGCATCAAACAAAATTATTGCCTTATTTTCTTTTGCGAAATCGACCCATTTTTTAAGCTGCTGTTTTGTCGCGACCGCACCGGTGGGATTATTAGGATAGCAAAGATATATCAGGTCAACTTTTTCCTTCGGAAGTTGGGGAACAAAATTATTATCGGGCGTGCACGGCATATAAATAATACCCTTAAACCGTCCCTGACTGTCAGCCTTGCCGGCTCTGCCGGCCATTACATTGGTATCGACATAAACAGGATACACAGGGTCGGCTACCGCTACGACATTATCGATGCCGAAGACTTCCTGGAAATTGCCGGTATCACATTTCGAGCCATCACTGACAAAAACCTCTGTATTTTCGAGACTTACGCCGCGACTTTTGTAATCATTGGCTATTATCGCCTCAATCAGAAAATCATAGCCCTGCTCAGGACCGTAACCCTTAAATCCATCCGGCCTGCCCATCTGCTCTACGGCACGGTGCATCGCCTCAATAATTGCAGCAGGTAACGGCTCTGTAACATCGCCAATTCCCAGTTTAATTATTCTCGCATCTGGTTTCCTGGCCGAAAATGCCTTAACTCTGCGAGAAATTTCAGGAAAAAGATAGCCGGACTGTAACTTTAAGTAGTTATCGTTAATCTTAATCATAGCTGCTCCATTAAGCCCATTAAAACGAACAAGTTATATCGCAATAAAATCAGGCCGATATACCCTGCGAAACTGTAAAAGTGCAAGCTAAAATTACAGATAAGTTAAACAACTGTCAATAAATAACGGAAGTTCCTTTACTAAAAAGGCTTGTTGAAAAAGCAGTAATAACGGTTTTGTCTTGCAATATGATTAAAGGTCTGATAGAATTTATTGGCCATTTGGGGTTCAAGGAGGAAGGACGCTCTGTCGCCCCTGCCGGCAAATTCATACCGGCGTTTGGGACCACAGAATTTGACGCAAGGTTACGGACAGACCTAAAACGACTCAGCCTGAATCATAATCTAATGCGCATAAAGTATAAATTTTGACAGGATTTCAAAATGACCGGCTCAAAAAAATTCAAAGGTTATGTAAATTTGTCAGGATGGAGCAAATTTATGAATAAGAAACTTACCTTTTGTTTAATCTTAACATTCCTTTTAAGCGCCATTACGACAGCAGACACTCTATATGTATCGAACCCTCCTACGCCTCCCTCATGGTATCCTACAATCCAGGCGGCAATCAATGCTGCGAATCCAGGAGATGAAGTCGTCGTTGCCAACGGCACTTATAGCGGTATTGGCAATCGCGACCTCGACTTCAACGGGATAGATATTACCGTCCGAAGCGCAAGCGTCAATCCTGCAACCTGCATTATCGACTGTAACGGACTCGGGAGGGCATTCTACTTCCACAACGACGAAACACCAGCCTCCGTCGTGCAGGGCTTCACAATCAAAAACGGCGATGCATACTACGGCGGCGCTATTGAATGCGAAATAGATTCTTCGCCAACAATCGACAACTGCATCATAATAAACAATGCTGCAGCTTATGGCGGCGCAATAGACTGCTTTTATGCTTCACCTGTCATCATAAACTGTATTATAACCAGCAACACCAGCGACTATGACGGCAGCGCTATCGAGTGCAGCAGTGAATCATCGCCTATAATATACAACTGTCTTATCCTCAATAACACGTCTGGCGGCTCCGGCGCTATAGACTGCTTTGATGGGTCTTTGCCTGCAATCACAAACTGCACAATCATCGATAACAGAGGCGATGCAAACCTCGGCGGCGTTCACGCCACAGATGTAAGCATCTCAACAATACGAGGCAGTATCCTCTGGAATAACGGCGACGACATCTACGGCGCAACAGACGTCAACTTTTCATGTATTCAGGACGGTGATGCAGAAACAGGCAATATAAGCAGCAACCCGATGTTCAGAAAAGGCTCTTATCCTTCTTACGGCAATTATTATTTAAGTCAGACAGCAGCAGGACAACTGGCCGATAGCAATTGCGTTAATGCCGGTGGAGATACTGCCGACGCCGTTTTTGGCACAGGCCATCCATTCACTACCAGAACCGACAACGTGCCCGATTCAAATACCGTCGATATGGGCTTCCATTATCCCGACAGTGGAATTGACGTGAACTACGTGCTTATTACCGGCGTTGACCCAAACGGAAACTACGGCACAATAGACCCGAATTGGCCAACCGGCCATCTCTACAAGCAGTTCGCAGAAGTGTCCATAGATGCAAACCCCGACCTGAACTGCCGCGTTGAAAAATGGCGCATCGATTCCAATGATGTCAACGATGCCAACACGACAAGAATTGTTACTATGGATGCCAACCATACCGTGACCGTCAAGTTCAGCTCAATAATTATTTGCGAACTTACAACTTTCGTTATCGACGGCAACGGCACAATCGACCTTTATAATGCACAGCCTTTTGTCAAGCACAGTGTGGTTGATATAAACGCCTATCCTAATCCGGGCTATGTAATAAAACGCTGGCTCAAAGGCGATACGGACACCTTTGATATCGACAACGCCAGCACTTACACCGAAAGCAATGACCCAAATACCACTTATACCGTAACACTTCTGACAAATACTACTGTAGCTGTGGAATTTAAAACCAATCCGATAACACATCTGCTCACTCCCAGCGTTATCGGAGGCCACGGTGCAATCGACCCCAACAGACGCACTTATTATCCGGGAGGAACGATTGTCCAGCTCAGAGCAACGCCTGATTCCGGCTACCTCATAAAAACATGGGGAGGAAATGTGCCTGCGGGGGATGGAAATACCCGCACAGTGACTATGAACTCCGATAAGACCGTTACAGTCGAGTTCGAAGCCATACCACAATATCAGCTAACCGTCAACATCAACGACCCCAATTTAGGTTCGGTCGAGCCTAATGGCGGCTGGTATGATGCGAATACTGTAGTAACCCTGACAGCACACCCAGCCGAAGGTTATCGAGTAAAAAGCTGGGCAGGCACAAACACTACGCCTGCTTGGAATGTAAACACGAACACAGTTACGATGAACGCCAACAAAACCGTCACCGTGACATTTGAACTTGACTTCAACAGAGTAATACATGTCTTCGGCGACGTCAACGGTATTCAGAATGCAATAAATCAGGCACAGAACGGCGATACAATCCAAATACATCCCGGCACTTATACCGGGACTGGTTTCACCATAAATAAAATCATTACAATCGTGGGCGACCCGGAGCATCCTGAAAATGTAATAATCGATTGCAGCGGCCAGAACCGCTACTACGGCTGTACGCCTATCCGTAGCACCGGCTTTGACCTGTACGGCGGAAGCATTCTTAACGGCGTTACTATAATAAATTCACATACCTATTCTCCTACCTGCGTCTGGGTGAGTCCACAGCCGGGACAGACCCCTCCGCCAACCAGTAGCAATTACATGGGTGCTATCATAATTTACGGTAACAGTAATATCAAGAATTGCATCATTAGAGATTGTTCCGTTGAGGTTGAGCGAGCACTCGACGGTTATGGAGGCGGCGACCCAAATAGAGGACAAAACCAGAACAGCGGTAACGGCGGCGACAGCGGAAGTGCTGGCGGCGCAGGCATCTATGTATCATACGGCGACCCTAATATCATAAATGTATTAATTGAAAACTGCACCGCCATTGGCGGTGATGCCGGCGACGGCAACGTTGGTTTCTTTAACCCAGACCCCTGTGCCCCTTATTATCCACCCGGCACAAACGGCAGTGGTGGACGGGGCGGCTCGGTCTTAGGCACAGGTATTCACATAGCGGCAGGAAGTCCAAAACTTACTAATGTAACCGTCAGAAATTGTACCGCTACAGCAGGCGGCGGCGGAAACGGCTCCAACCCCATACCTCTTGGCGTAATCCCTAATAATGGTGGAAATGGCGGTCTGCCGGGAAGTGTAGAAGGTGTAGGAATATATTGTGCTGGTGGTGCATCTCCGGTTCTTGTCAACTGCATCGTTGAAAACTGTATCGGCTACAGCGGCAAAGGCGGAAACGGCGGAAACGGCGGGTTATCTGACTATAACGATACCCTCGGTGGTTATGGCGGACTTACCACAGACCCATGTGCAGGCCAGGGTGATATAAGAACATACACTACAAAGGGTGGGGCGGTATCTTGCGGCAGCTCATCTGCAGCAAGGTTTACGAACTGCAGTTTTACAGGAAACAGTATTTACGGCAGTATAAGCGGTCTCGGCGGCATGAGTCACCTGTATGGAGCAAATGTGCAGCGGGAGCCGCGCAAAAACTACCGCCTGGCGGGCCTCGGCGCAGGCGCGTTCTGCTCAACAAATTCGTCTGCCACCTTCAATGGCTGTCATTTCGAGGACAACAGGACTATATACAACCAGGGTCTCAACGAACCCAACATAACATATTATGCCGGCGAATACACCGGCAGCGGCGGCGGACTTTGCCTGTGGTACACACATTCTGCCGACATTAACGACTGCAACTTCATACTGAATTCAGCGCCCCTGGGGGGCGGCATATACAGCATCGGCCTCCAGGAGGAAATGCATATCAGAAACTGCAACATAAAAAATAATACCTCCCTGGCCGGCGGCGGTATTCTGGCTCTGGATAGCGTGGGGACAATAAGCAAATCAATAATTAAAGGAAATTCTGCCGGTTCACAGACAGGCTATTATCAGGATATTGGTTACGCCTTGTTTGGAACAGGCGGCGGTATATATGCACTGAATACACTGATGGATATCAACGATACTCTCATAACCGGCAATTACGCAAGGCTTACAGGCGGCGGTATCTGCTTTGACGGCGATACGCCGTTTATACCAAGACCTCTGATAAAAAACTGTCTTGTTGCCAATAACACGGCAGCAGAAGAGGGCGGCGGTATCGCTGCTATATACTTTGCACAACCGAAAATTCAAAACTGCACAATAACAGAAAATACTGTAACTGACGTAAACAGCAACGGCGGCGGCCTGTTTGCCTCATACGCAGCAGAGGCAATTGTGAAGGATTCTATCCTCTGGGCAAACGGCGGCATCTATGGTTCGCAGATTGCTTTGACCAACGGCGGACCGTTTACCAATATGCCGGCAGAACTTACTATCACATACAGTGATATTGACCTGCTGACAGGCACGGTACCGATTTACCCCGAAACCGGCTGCACAATAATCGGCCTTGAGCAGGATGCAAATGATAAGTGGGTCGTTTCATCAGGCAGCCATAATCTTGCCGAAGACCCGCTCTTTGTTTCCGGCTATTATTTAAGCCATATCGCCACAGGTCAGGACACCGACAGCAATTGCATCGATGCAGGCAGCACCACAGCAGCAGCACTCGGCCTTAATACCTATACAACCAGAACCGACGGTGTATTCGACAGCAATACAGTTGATTTAGGATATCACTATCGCTCTGCTGCCACGCAACAGCCGGGACGCATAATTCATGTGCCCGGCAGTTATCCGTATATCGGAATCCAGGAAGCAATAGACATCGCCCAAGACGGCGACACAGTAATGATACACAGCGGCAACTATATCGGGACAGGCTTTGAGGTGGTCGGTAAAAACATAACAATAACCGGAACCAACCCGGATGACCCGGCCACTGTGGCACAAACCATAATCGACGGTACCGGAGAGACGAGCGGGGGCATCTACCTTGTAGGAGCAGGTTCAGGCAGTTGTGTCCTGAGCGGATTGACTATAGCTAATATGCAGGCAAGTGTCATACCCGGCCTGGACGCCGACGACCCCGGCGAAAGCGGCGGAGACGGCGGCTGGGTTTATGGTGAGTCATTAGTTGTGGCCGGTAATCACAAAATTTTGAATTGCATTATACGTGACTGCTATGGCAGGGGCGGAGATGGCGGTAACGGCGCAAACGGCGGAACACCGCCGACGAACCCCTCCCAAGGCGGTGACGGCGGTGACGGCGGCGGTGTCGGAGGCTTAGGCATACTTGTAGTCAGCGGCAGCCCTGTTATCAAGAACTGCACCATAGAAAACTGCACTGCCATCGGCGGCGACGGTGGTGATGCCGGAGATGGTTTGGGCGGGAACCCACCAGACACAATAGGCGGCCCAGGCGGGCGAGGCGGCCTTGCCGGCAGGGCCTTCGGCGCAGGAATAGCCTGTCTGGCCGGCTCAAATCCGACTTTTAAAAACTGCATTGTCAGAAACTGTCAGGCCACCGGCGGACATGGCGGCAACGGCGGCGACTCCGGGTTTGCAGCAGGTGCGGGCGGTTACGGCGGCCTTTGCGAAGAAGACCCACTGCGGGATTCGCCAACCAACTACAGTGCTTACGGCGGCGGCGTGTACCTCGACCAGGGATGTTATGCTGCGTTTGTCAACTGCACAATCGTAACCAACACAACGGAAGGCAGCATCAGCGGACTCGGCGGCTTAAGCTATTACGAGGTCATGCAGTTTCCGCACAGGAACTTCAATATTCCAAGCTATGGCGCTGGTATATTCTGTGCTGAAAATTCCTACACCAGATTTGGAAGCTGCAATATACAGAATAACGAAACGACTTCGCATGGCAATTATTACGTCGGCTACGGCGGAGGATTTGTAATAGCCGGCGGCACACATTCAGAACTCACCGACTGCAATATTTCTGACAACCGGTCCACTGTCGGCGGCGGCTTGTACGGAATAAATGTGCAGGACCTTCTGATAGACAACAGCGATGTCCTAAATAACCTTTCATACGTCGGCGGCGGCGTATTCACAATATACAGCAAAGCACAGATAAGCAACTGCAATATCAATCAAAACAGCGCCGAATGGTATCCCGCCGGCGATATGAATGACCCCAATAATGCCATGGGAGAAGCATCTGTGTACGGCTCCGGCGGCGGTATTTACAGCTTTGCAACTCAGGCTGATATCGAGAATTGTCAGATTATCGGGAATCTCTGCAGTGGTTCCGGCGGCGGTATCTACATCGGCGGCAGCCAGGCAGACCCGGATTATCCGCTTATCAAAAATTGCCTTATCACAAACAATAAATCAAGCCGTGACGGCGGCGGTATTTCAACCAACTGGTTCGCTACAACAAAAATACAAAACTGCACCATTACAGAAAACTATGCAACCAATGCAAATGGACACGGTGGCGGTCTATACAGCTCTTATGCAAGCGATACGCTCGTAAAAGATACAATTTTCTGGGCAAACAGCGGCATCGACGGCTCACAGATTGCTGTCGGAAGCGGCGATGCAAATAATCCACTGCCATCTATTCTAAACGTAACTTACAGTGATATCGACCTGCGAATCGGAGTGGATTTCAACTCGCTTGAATTTGAATCAGGTGCGGGCTCAGGCACAACTACCGTTCTGATCGATGAACAAACAATCCATAACGAAATCAACTCTACCGGCAGCGCCAAAGTCATCGTCAGCCTTGCTGAACCGACCCAGATGCGGGCAATTACCAACTGGTCTTCACCTGCCTCGGTAGACGCACTACAAACCGAAATCGCAACGCGACAGAATCAGGCGCTCTCAACGCTCAGCGCCGGCGAATTCACGCTCAGACATAAACTTGTAAACGTTGCGGCCTTCAGCGGCAGGATTACACAGGCCGGCCTGGACAAACTTCTGTCTAATTCGCTTGTTGCGCATATCGAGCCGGTAAGAACTGTTTATCTTATGACCGCTCAGGGTATCCCGCTAATGAATGCCTATGATACAAGAGGTGTCTTCAACGGCTCAGGCGTATCCGTTGCAATCGTTGATACAGGTGTTGACTATACTCACCCAAGACTTGGCGGCGGAGGTTTCCCGAACAGTAAAGTCATAGGCGGTTATGATACAGGCAATAATGATGCCGACCCAATGCCTGTGGGTGTAGCTCATGGTACCTGCTGTGCAGGTATTACAGCAGGCTCGCTCGGGACCGTTGGAGACTATATCGGTGGTGTCGCCTATAATGCAAAAATATATGCTCTTAAAGCAAGTCCCGACAATGCAGGCTATTTATATAGTGACGACACCCTTGCAGCATGGGACTGGTGCATAACGCACAGAAATGATAATCCGGCTAATCCTATCAAGGCGATAAGCAATAGCTGGGGCGGGGGCGGCCCAATAAACGACTCGGCAGTAGCAGACGCATATTCACCGGCCCATACGACGGCGGCACAAACCGCTGTTGATGCAGGCATAACAATTCTTGCTGCATCCGGTAATGACGGCTTCGCAGGCGAGGGTATAAGCTGGCCAGCGGCTATGTCAAACGTAATCAGTGTAGGCGCTGTCTATGATGCTGCTTTTGTTTCTCAAGCCTGCGGTGTTCCAACACAACCCGACCAGGTAACCTGTTATTCAAATACTGCCGACATACTTGATATCCTGGCGCCTTCTGAAAATGCATATACCACAGATATTGTCGGCACCGCAGGATACAGCACCGGCGATTACTTCCCATACTTTAACGGGACAAGCGCAGCCTGTCCTTACGCAGCAGGGGTCGTGGCAGCTCTGCAAAACGCGGTTGAACAAATAAGAGGCATATATCTGACACCCGCTCAGGTAAGAGGTGTCCTGAAGATTACGGGCGACCCTGTAACAGATACAAAAGTTGCAATTACAAAACCGAGAGTAAATCTGGGTGCTGCGATTGCCCTGCTGACAGGTTCGGTACCGATTTATGTTGAAACAGGCTGTACAATAATCGGCCTTAAGCAGGATGCAAACGATACATGGGTTATCGATGACAACAATAATATATCCGAAGACCCGAACTTCGTGTTCGGTTATTATTTAAGCCATATCGCCACGGGTCAGGATATCGACAGCAACTGTATCGATGCGGGCAGTGCTACTGCAGCAGCGATCGGCCTTGACACCTACACAACCAGAATCGACGGTATATTCGATGGTATATTCGACAGTAATATAGTCGATTTAGGTTATCACTATCGCTTTGCTGTTCCGCAGTACGACATAATCGTAAAAATACTCACAGATGCAAACTATCCGGGTATCCACGGACATATAACAGCCGACCCGAATAAGCTCGTTTCCAACGATGCAAATACCTATAAATACAGATTCTATGCAGGTATGATTCCGGCGTTGACAGCTGTGCCTGATACAAACTATTACGTCAAGGGCTGGTATGATGAAGAGGACATGAGAATCTCAATCAGCAATATATTCAACTTTACTGTCGATGCTAATGCTACATACTTTGTCCGCTTCAAGCCGAAGCGAACAATCCCCGTCTCCGGCGGCGGCACTGCCTTGAGAAATGCAATCAATACGGCTGAAAACGGCGATACCCTGACTGTCGCAGCGGGAACATACAGCGGCGGCATCAACATCGGGGGCAAACAGATTAAAATCTACGGTGTAAACCCGGATGACCCGAATGTCGTTGCCAGAACCATTATCGACTGCAGCGGCAACTCCGGCCTGGTCTTTGCCGGCGGCGAAGATAATAACACAGTAATAGACGGCTTTACAATCATTAACGGCGGCGATGCCGGCGGTGCAATATCCATCAATACAAACAGTTCGCCTCTTATCGTCAATGTCGACATAAGCAATTGCAATGCCCTGAACGCTTCCGGCGGTGCGATTTATATCAGCGATGGCAGCAATCCTGAATTCAGGAATGTCAATATAACAAACTGCAGCGCCACGATGAACGGCGGCGGTATCTATATCAGCGCCAGCAGCAGTCCGATATTCAAAGGCTGCTCGATTGCCGACTGCGACGCAGGTGTAAACGGCGGCGCTGTCTATTGCGATGCTGAAAGCCGGCCTGAGTTTACAGGTTGCTCATTCAGCGGCAACAACGCTTTAGTGTCTGGAGGTGCTATATTCTATGGTGCTGACTGCAATGTAACGCTTATCAGCTGCGATTTTGCTGGAAATACTGCCAACGACTCTGCCGGTGCTGTTATGTGCAGCACAAACTGCGTTGTGGAAGTCAACGACTGCAACTTCGGCGGCAACCAAGCCGATTACGCAGGCGCGATTTACCTCGATGCGGCCTGCGACGGCAGAATACATAATACAACTATAACGGCTAACGTCGCAACCGAGGATGGTGGTGCAATTTATATAACCGACTCCAATGTCATTGAGATTACCGATTGCAATCTAACTGAGAACACCGCTCTTCGCGGCGGCGGTATCTTCGCTCTTGCTTCGCCAAAGGTTACTATCACCAACTGTCAAATCAACTCCAACCTGGCTTACAGACTCATTATAGACACTTACTACACAGACCCCAATGACCCCAATACAGAGGTTACTGTATACAATGATGACTTTATCGGAGAGGGTGGTGCAATATACGCCTTTGCGGGCATTGAGAAAATCACAAACTGCCGGATAATGAATAATATGACCAGAACAAGCGGCGGCGGTATATACATCGGCGGCGAACTGCCCGACCCGAATTATCCGCTTATCAAGAACTGTCTTATCGCAAACAACAAATCCGGCCGAGACGGCGGCGGCATATCAACAAACTGGTTTGCAACAACGAAAATCAAAAACTGCACAATTACTCAAAACATTGCTACCGGAAACGGTTATCAGAGAGCTTTAGGCGGCGGCATCTACGGCTCCTATGGAAGTGATACACAGATTATTGACTCTATTATCTGGAGTAATGTCGGCACAAATGCCTCACAGATTGCTCTCGGCAGCGGCGATGCAAATAATCCTATACCTTCAATAATGAATGTTACATACAGCGACATAGGCCATCCTAATGAAGTTAGTCATGCTATTACTACAGGTGAGACAATAAGAGCTGGCTTTGACACCTATACTCTCGCCAGAAACGACGATGAGTCAACAGGCCTTGTCGACTTCGGATTTACTATAAACTTCTTTGGCCAATTTCGCTCACAATGCTATGTCAATAATAACGGCAACATAACCTTCAATACACCGATGTGGACATTTACACCGTTCGGCCTGACAACCAATATCGGAACGTCAATCATTGCCCCCTTCTTTGCTGATGTGGACACCAGAGCGGCAGGTTCCAATCTGGTAACATACGGTCGCGGAACCGTAAATGGAAGACCGGCTTTTGGCGTTAACTGGATTGACGTAGGGTATTTCGGCAATCATGCCGACAAACTGAACAGCTTCCAGCTTATCATAATTGACCGCAGCGACAGAGCCTTATACGACTTCGATATGGAATTCAATTACAAAAAGATTCAATGGGAAACCGGCGATGCAAGCGGCGGCAGAAACGGCTTCGGCGGCTACTCGGCTCGTGCAGGATACTCCAACGGCACAGGCAGAGCAGGCTCTTTCTATGAAATTCAAGGTTCCGGAACCAACGGCGCATTTCTCGACAGCAACCCCAACGGCCTTATTTATAGAGAATATCACAGCGGGCTGGAGGGAAGTTTCTCATTCAGAGTCGAAGGTGGACAGCCTGAAATGCCGTACATAGGCTCCGGTCTGCCGCTCGTTTATGTCGAACCCGGCTGCACACTCAACTGGAACCCAAGCAGTGGATGGGCACCGGACAGCAATAATATTGAAGACGACCCGAATTTCGTATTCGGACATTATCTCAGTCACGTATCTGCCGGGCAGGACTTCAACAGTCCCTGCATTGACATAGGCAGCAATACGGCAGCAGCACTCGGCCTGAATACGTTTACAACAAGGGCTGACGGCGTAAATGATGTAAATACCGTTGACCTCGGCTACCACTACTCTGGCGGCGTAAGGCATTATGAACTAAGAATTGATGTCAACGGCCCGCCTCTGGGCACAATTGAATCGCCATGGACACCGGGCAATACCTACCAAGTCTATGAAAATACCATGGTAAAACTGCATGCAATCCCGGATGTCAACTCCCGCGTGGTTATGTGGATTATCGATGGTGTCGTTTATGAAACACACAACCGGAACTTCACATTTACTATGGATCGCGACAAGCACGTCACTGTCAAATTTGAGTTTTATGCACCGAAGAACTTAATCGTGCCTGACGAATATACAAATATTCAGAACGCGATTGACGCTGCCGAGAACGGTGATACAGTCTACATATACAGAAAATCCAACGGTCAGCCTTACCATATTACCGACCCATGCGGTCTTGACTTCAAAGGCAAGGCTATAACAATACGCTCCGAAAATCCGCAGGACCCGAACATCGTAGCAACAACTGTTATTGACTGCAACCAAGCGGGGCGAGCGTTTATCTTCCAGAATGGTGAAGACTCAAACAGCATTATCGAAGGTCTTACTATAACTAATTGCCTAACTGCAGGCGATATAGCCCAGGGCATACAGCCAGACCCATATGACACCAATGATATATGGAATGGCATTGATGCAACCGGTGATGGCTACGGCGGGGCTGTCTTTATCGGCAGAAATGCAAGTCCGACCATTCGCTACTGCGTCTTTTCCAATTGCGAAGTTACCGGCGGCATTGGCAGTGACGGTCGGGACGGCTTCAGCCTGCTGCCCGATGACCCGAACGCACGCGGCGGCAGAGGCGGAAACGGCGGCAGCGGCTTCGGCAGCGGTTACGGCGGCGCTATCTTCTGCGACCAAAACAGCAGCCCGATGATACTCAACTGTACAATCGGCAATTGTGCCGCACGAGGCGGCATCGGCGGAAACGGCGGAAACGGCGGCACCGGAACAACCTCCAAGATTGGCGGAAACGGCGGTAACGGCGGCAACGGCTCAGGCCTCGGTTACGGCGGTGCTATTTACGCATCGACAGGCGCTAATCCGAAGATAATCGGATGCAATCTCTTTGAAAACACCGCCTCGCAGGGACTCGGCGGCGCAGGCGGTTCGCAGGGTGCAGGCCAGATTCCTACCCAGCCGCCATACGCGTATCCCGGCTTCGACGGAGCATTAATCGGCGCAGGTTTCGCAGGTGTAATCTATTACGAAAAAGGCGCGAAAGTCGATATCAATGACTGTAACTTCATTGGCAATACCGCAGAGGCAGACACAAGTGACATATACGATACCGGCGGCGGCGCTATTTACTGCGAACCTAACTGCACCAGCATAAAAATTCTTAAAGCCAACATAGCTGGTAACAGGACAACTCAGGGCAACGGCGGCGCTATCTGGTTCGGTGCAAATAATGATGTCAATTTAACAGACTGCTACTTCGGCGGAAATACCGCAACTAATATAAACGGCAACGGCGGCGCTCTGACAATAGGCACCGAAAACGACCAAAACATCTGCAACCTCGACTTTACAAACTGTGCCTTTACCGACAACATCGCAGGCAACATGGGCGGTGCGATTATCGCCAGAAACTTCGACGCCACTTTCGTCGACTGCTATATTAACAGAAACACCGCTGCTTCCGGAGGCGGTTTGTATCTTATCAGCGAAAAATCAACCGCAAAAATTCACGGCGGCACTATTATGCATAACAGAGCTACCGGCGCAAACGCTGAAGGCGGCGGAGCTTTCATATCAAATCTGCCGCTTGAAATCATCAACTGCCAGATAATCAGCAACACATCGCTGTTCAGCGGCGGCGGCATTATGTTCAAGGGGCCTCATACCGCAACTTCCAGGATACATAACTGCCTGCTGGCCAAAAATAGCGCCGGTGCAAGAGGCGGCGCGGTGCTTATCTCGCTCAACTCCTGGCCGCAAATAACAAGCTGCACCTTCAGCGAAAACGGAACCGAACCAGGCGGCGCAGGTGGTGCGGTCTTCTGCGCATATAACAGCTCACCGATTATAAAAGACTGCATCTTCGACCAGACAAAACGAATCGCTATCTACGAAAGCAGCACCGACAGCGACCCGAATATCTCATACTGTCTGTTCTACGATAACGCTGATGGTGATTTCTACGACCGCGATTCCGGCATTACATACAACAGCCGAGAGGTAAACAATCCGGATGTTAATTTTGCGGCATTTCAAAATGCAACCAGTCTTACCAACAAAGAAGGCGAACCAACCTTCATTGAATCAGACCTCGGCAAATACTATCTCAGTCAGATACCACCCAACGGCAAACAAAGTCCGGCTATAAATGAAGGCAGCGCACCGGCCGTGGATGTCAATGTTCTGGCTGACGACAATATGGCTGATTATACAACCAGAACCGACAGCAACACTGTGGACGCAGGAGACGCGGGCCAGCTTGATATCGGCTTCCACTATATCGACATCGAGCCCAACTGGCCGAGGCAATTCGAGCTTACAACGACCGTCATTGGCGGCCACGGAAATATTGAGCCGCTCAGCGGTCGGTATTACGCCGGCACAACTATCGAACTTACCGCTCTGCCCCAGCCGGGCTGGCGAGTAAACAGATGGACCGGCACAGACGACGACAGCACAACCAATACGACTAACTACGTTGTTATGATTCGAAACAGGTCGGTTACTGTATCATTCGAACAGCCGAGAAATCTCTATGTGCCCGGCGAATATACCGCCCTGCAGTACGCCGTTAATGATGCCAAGAGCGGAGACAAAATCATCATTGCCAAAGGCGTATATTATGGCAATGAGACCAACCTTGATTACGGCAAGGTCTATATTCAAGGAAAGAATATCACGATTACCGGTACAAATCCAGACGACCCGTGTGTCGTCGCACAAACCATTTTTCAGGGTAACGGTTTTTATATCCTCAATGTTGACAGCACTATGATTCTCGACGGTATAACCATTCAGGATGCTCACTTTTACGCAGGCGATGTCGAATGTGGTGAGGATTGGGCTCACGGACCAACCGGCGACGGGTATAACGGCTACAGTATCTCCGGCGGCGGTATAAATCTATACAATGCTTCACCAATAATCCGTAACTGTCGATTCGTCAACTGCTCGGTCCTCGCCAGCAATGCCTGCAACGGTGAAGGCGATTACGGCGACGGCGGGTGGGCGGGCTATGCCTGGGGCGGCGCCGTAGGTATCGATTCAACAAGTAATCCGGTATTCAAAAATTGCCAATTCATAGACTGCTACGTCCAGAGCAGTAACGGTGGCGATGGTGCCGGCGAATGGGGGCACGGCGGAAACTGGGGCGACCCCAATGATAATATGTGGCATAACTGGGACTTCGGCCCATATGAAGAATACTGGTATTACAGCGGTTACGGCGGCGCTATCTATTGCATGAGCGGCAGCAAGTCGCAGTTCGAGAATTGCCTCTTCCAGGGCAACCGGGCTTACGGCGGTGTCTGTGGTATAAGCGGCACTGCACTTATAGGCGGATATCCAAATGTTCACTACGCAATTGATACCTTCGGCGGCGCCGTGTATATGGCCGCCGGAAGTGATGCGAATTTCATAGATTGCACATTCATCGACAACGAAGCCGATACTCGCAACCAGGTAGGCCCCAACGATGCCAACTACACCGACGACTATGTCCTGAACGACCCGGTCATCGGTTACGGCGGCGGAATCTGTGCCGAAGGAACAGCAACAATACCAGTTCTGAAGAACTGTATATTCATAAACAACCGTGCATGCGCCGGCGGCGGCATATACTGGGAAGACTCAATCGCCCATATAAGCAGCTGCACCTTCGAAGACAACATTTCCATGCTTGGAGGCGCCATGCTGCTGACCGACAGCAATTCCATTATCTTTGAATGCGACTTTAGCGGCAATGAGGCAATCAACCCGGCAGGCGAGGGCGGCGCAATTTACTGCGCCTCAAGCGATGCAAAATTCTATGACTGCGAAATCAGTAATAACGAGGCTTCCACAAGCGGCGGCGGAGCTTACTTCTCAGGCGAGCTTGAACCGAATATGCACAACTGTCTTATCACACACAACTCCGCCGGCAGAGACGGCGGCGGAATATCGGCTAACTGGGATTCACAGCTTACTCTTTCAAACTGCACTATAGCAAATAATGCCGTAACAGGCGACGGCTTTGCATCGGGCTATGGCGGCGGTCTAAGCTGCGCTTACGAAGCTGATACAAAGGTTGTTAACGGTATAATCTGGAATAACAACGCAGAATACGGCCCGGAAATCTCGATAGGAAGCAGCTTTGATGCTGCAAATAAACTAAGGGCCGAGGTAACCGTCTCCTACAGCGACGTAGAAGATGGAGCAGCAGGCGTATTTGTCGATACTGAGCACGGCTGCATACTCAACTGGGACGATGCAAACAGCCACAATATTAATTCAGACCCGAACTTCATACTTGGCTACTATTTAAGCCTTGTCGAGGCAGGTCAGGATTATAACAGTCCGTGCTTCGATAAAGGTTTGGGCACCGCAGAAAGTCTCGGCCTTAACACCTACACCACGAGAACCGATGGGGTATTCGACGCTAACATAGTTGATTTAGGTTATCACTATCGCTTTGCTACTCCACAGTACGATATAACTGTAACAATACTCCAGGATGCCAACTATCCGGGCATTCACGGCACAATAACCGCCGACCCGAATAAACTCATCTCCTATGATGCAAACACCGCAACATATAAGTTCAGATTTTATGCAGGTACGACTCCAAACCTAACAGCTGTGCCCAATGCCAACTACTACATACGCGGCTGGTACGACAAAACGGACACTATGATTTCAAATACAGAATCCATAACATTTACCGTTGATTCCAACGATACATACTTTGTCCGCTTTGCTACTCCACAGTACGATATAACTGTAACAATACTCCAGGATGCCAACTATCCGGGCATTCACGGCACAATAACCGCCGACCCGAATAAACTCATCTCCTATGATGCAAACACCGCAAC